>JAIRVF010000074.1 GCA_031254035.1 Paenibacillus sp. | reverse complement strand
GACATCGTTCTGGAACGAAAGCGAAGCTACATTTTAACTTCGTAACTTTGGTGTACAACAGTATGAAACTGGCCGCTGATCGCCTAAACAAACAGCTTAAAATTCAAGTCGCATAATTCAAAAAAATCGCTCGAGTTTGAACTAGGACAGTCTACACTTTTTTAGATCGGTGCTTTATGAAATTGATTCAAATAATAATCAAATGAAATCTTAATCCTACCTGGCTATATTTCTTCATTACAAGAAGGGACAGCGAAGAGGCGTGGGTTTTATGTCATTTGGTTGGCGGGCCCCCTATATGTCCCGAGACATATGTCCAAAAACCCTAATTTGGTGAACATGTCTAGCCGCCCGATCCCCAAATCTGGCCATTTTCGGCCCTAGCAGCCAATTAGCCTGCCGTGGAACAATCAATTGTTTTCTAAAAACAAAATCTCTTGTTTTCTCCGGATTTCTCCGGATTCCTACTACATCGGTGTTTGTATCTCTTCTGCAGTTCCTAATAAGATTGTGTTCCTAACTTTCACCTTTTTAAGTCCAAGTTTTTTAGCAGCTATAAATTTAGCGTAGCCATCAACGATAAACCATTTATCATCCAAAATTTTCACATTTATTTCCTCTAGTTCCCCATGTGAATGATAATACTCCATCGCTAATTCCACCTTAATAGGACTCGGCTCCGTAAAAATTTCAAGGGGCTCGAGCTCATCTACAGAGATCATAAAATACTGATCTATTTGCCCATCAACACGATAAGAATATCTTGCCAACTTAGCTGATAGGTCCCTTATCGTAGCCTTATAGTTAGCCTTTTTTAGACTATACATTTCACTAATCTCTTTAATTTTTTCCTTAGCCAGGAATAACTGTTCTCGCAAATCTTTTTTCCCCAAGTTCATACCCAACGGAGACTCTGGGTCATTAGGCAGCTGAATATTATGAGCAATAATTCCAATGTCACCACTCGCAACCGTTAAAGGCAAGTCCAATACAGGAACACCGTAAACTTTGATCAAATTACCAACTATTTTAGAGAAACCTTCTTCCAAAGGGACTTTAAAATTAAATATTAAAGGTTGAAAAGGCGTGGGTAGAGATGTCTTACCGTTCGGGCAACGTGCAGATATTTCCGGGCGTTTGTCAGCCCGGTATTTCCGCCCCAGTCGCTTGCGACTGATGCTTTTTCCGGGGCGGTGTTTTCGGGGCAGGTATTCACGCCGGTTTATTTACACGCTGCTGATCGAAGTTGTAAAAAAATTTGTGATAGGGTACGTTGTTCGAACCGGTCTTGCGTCGACCGCTTTAGGTTTAACAGACAATGAAATCTGTCGGGAAAAAAAGAAGCCTTTTGATCGGCTCCTTAGATTTACTTTGCACCCTTTTTCCTCTAAGATCCTCTAACTCGACTAACATTTTACTTCCCAGTCCAGAAGCCTTAGAAAATTCGCTAAATAAAGTTAAGGAGTAAGTTTTTACTCCTGCGAAAAACTTAAGAATATCAATACTTAGCGACTAAAATTTCACTCATCATACACACAAAAATGAGTACACTTACGATAAGAGGAGTATAAATTTACTCCTCTTAAGAATCCTTACGGTACGCGGCTTTGACGCGTATATGTGACAACGACGGTGTATGCAAATACACCGTCCCTTATCCTGCCTTACTCAATTCACTCGCTAGTCCTCAGGAAATTCGGGAAATACAAACGATTCCTCCTCATCACATTCCTCATCACCAAAGTCATATCCTAGTCCTTTATAATAAGCCTTGAGTGCTTCCGATCGGATCTCTTCATCCTCCAAATCATCAAGTACGTAAGCTTCAATAAATTGATTTTGCTTTTGTAATTCTTCAGCTAGATCCATCTTATCACCTTCCCTTTACTTTCGATCTTGACATACTCCACCTTCATATTGCATTATCGACGGACTTTCTTTACCCGTAAAGATTTATGGGGAGGGCGTGACCCAATGAATTATAATTTGATCCAACTCCAAGAATTAGGGCTTAAGGCCGCCGAGAAACCATTGATCGTTCTGATGAGAGTGAGAAAGGCGTTTATGTACGGCAACTGGAGGACTATGAGATGGAGCGAATTGAATTGTTAGTCGAGTTGGAGGAAACTAAGAAACAATGAATAAGTTTAGCCGGCCTTTCCGGCCGGTACCACGCCACTCACCTCGCCATGTGGAAAAAACGAAAACCACGTTTACCACAAGCCTCGGTTCCTGGCGCGGGGGTGTGAACCACCTCATTCATCATACGTCCTCTTTTTACTCTCATCCTGTTCATGTATGGGGATAACTCAGCATCACCAAAAAAACTATCCACAACCCTTTTCTAAAAGGTCGCCTCGCTTTGCGAGCCTTTTGATCTAAAACATACTCCCCACACCCACCCCTACGTTAAGGTGAACTGAAATTTTGTGTTGACTGAAACGCCCGGGAATGGCATGAGCCTTGCGAGGTGGACACAGTTCACCTTATCCCGATCATCGATTGAAACGGGATAAGGTGCGGAGTTATGATCCTGCCGTCACGCATCGGGGAACGGCTCCCGGGATTTGTTTCTGACACGCGCTTTACGCGCCTATTGATTCGATTTCTCGGCCTGGTTACGGTTCCTATGACCAGGCTGCTACCACAGCATACAATAGCTTCTCTAACCGTAGTCTCATCTCCCTTGAACAGTTTCCAGCAAGGTTCTATCGATGCTTCACTACGTACTTTTCGGAACGGTCGCGGCCTCATGGTGGAGTCACACCAGATCGGGCCGCACTTCGTTTTGCCTTACGTTGGACTGCCTTTCGGCTGGGTTATGTGCTTGGTGACACGTCCAACATCCCCCCGCCCGTGCAGTTATCTCCCGACAGAAGGTAGACGGAGGGTAAGCCGGCTTCACTTAGCGCCTGGTTAGGGCACCAGTGGCCACGGCTGAACGTGGCAACCCGGAAATAACCGTACGCTTGGGGTAAGGCTCCCGCCTGTACGATGGACAGTTTTTTTACGTGTTATTCCTGCCTCCTTTGTTGCTATAAACCACGAAGCTGCGCCCGGCTTAAGGTGGCCAAACTTCCCTTCTCGAATAAAAAGGCAATAGGAAAGCAGGCCTTTGAAGGTTCATTTTTTCGAAAAAATGCTTCAAACGGTACAGCTAAAATTCTAGGTAATTTCCCCTAGATTATAAATGAGGCCCTGGTCTTCCGATGTGTGGAAGGTCAGGGCCTTTTCGGTGGAAAAATCCAGGCGCGATTGCAAAAGCTCATGTCCGGCGATGTGAAGGCATTAACCGATGTGTCGGGCAAGCTCACCAAGTCGAACGGGGAGCCGATCGCGTATGCCGGGGTTTTCCTGCGGAGACAAGATGACATCAACCACAGTATTACAGATTTTGAACCCTACCAGACCATGACGAACGAGAAAGGTGAATACTCCTTCAGAGGGGTCCTCCCCGGCAGTTATAAGCTGTTTCTTGGTCTGGATGTAAACCAGATCAGTGGTTGGACATGGCCCACAATAAGTGATGATGGCTGGATCGACCTGAGGGGGCAGAATAAGCTAGAGGAGAATGTGGTTTTTCAGCCGCTGATGGAGTTGAAAACCCCTGTTAACGAAGAGGTCGTGAGGGATAAAAAGCTGACTTTTGAGTGGAAGCCCGTGGAGGGTGCCGCTTATTACAATCTGAATATAGGCCTAAAGTTTACTTCTGGATCGGCCAGCAGACAGATCAAGCAGGGCATTGTCACGTCCCGGGTTCAGATTCCGGCAGAGGATTTGTATGATGAAATTTCGGGCATTTCCTCCTTCGCGAGTGGACAGGAAGAGATGAAGGTGGACCCTTTATCCTTGCTAGGCTATGCAAATACGGATAACCAATTTTCGTGGAGTGTCGAAGCGTACAATGCCGATGGCGAGCTGCTGACACGGAGTGACGGATACCGTCTCGGCAACGATTTGACCGGCCAGCTTCCTTTCTTTTATTTAAAAGAACGGTCAATGACAGATGCTGACAAAACGTTGCTAACGGGGGATTTGGAAAAAGCGGAAGCGATGTACAAAGCCGATGTACAACATAACCCTGCGGATGCGCATAGTTTGCATATGATGCACATGTTGCTGGAAGGCAAAATCATGCTGCTGCGGGGGGAGGGGGCTAAGGTTAGTGGCGAGAAAGCATCATTGATGGCAAAGCAGGCCGAACTCCTAAAGAAACTGGTGGAACTACATCCTACGGCCGATTATTATGATTGGCTCGCCGATTATTATCTCAAGGAAACCGATTGGAAAGAATACAACCGTTACTATGCCCTTGCAGAGTCCATGCGCCAAACGAAGGACAACAGTTACTCAGATGCGACACATGCCGTCGCCCTGATGAGGCAGGGGAAAATGGATGAAGCAACGGCTTATTTTCAGCAATCCTTGGATCACGATAAAAGCCATCGGTTTATTGGTTCTTACCTTGCGGTAACCTTATACCTGGGCGGATCTATGGACCAGGCGATTTCATTGGCTGGTAAGTACCCCGACCGGATGATGTATAACACGTCTTTGAATTGGGAGGAGCTGATTCATGAGATGAAGCGGGAATCGACGGGAAACCGTGGCTATAACGCCGCCCTGCAAAGCAAGATTGAGCTTTACGTCCAGGGAAAAGAGAAGGAATTAAAGCAGTGGCAGCCAGCTGCAGGATCGGGTTTAACCGCCATGAAAAAATTTATGGATGCTCTCGGGCAAGTGCGTTAACTTTGAATGTTGGGTAGAAATTTATTTTCACGATGACCGTAGGATCACCCCTGAGCTTTGTCCCTTTCATTTTTCCGAGTTCATTCATACACTGCTATGGATAAGTAAGGAATCAGAGAGGAGGCGAAAGATGTGGCGATTCCATACACGGCTGTCGGCGATTCGCTGACCGTCGGCTTTGGCGCCATGCCAGGCAACGGCTTTGCGCCGGTCTACCGGGGGATGGCAGAACGAAGAATCGGAGATTTCGTATCTTATGATAACTGGGGAGTCAACGGGCAGACCTCTTCAGCGCTGTACGAAAATATAAAACGAAATTCCCAGCTGCGCAATTCCCTAAAAGCTGCGCAAATCATTACCATTTCTATCGGGGGCAATGATTTGATCCGGGCTGCCAAAAGTGCACCTTCCAAAAACATAGGCCAGCATTTCAATAAAGCTCTGTCTTTATGCCAATCCAATTTTTCAGGCATTATGCAGCAGCTAAACCAAATCAAATCCGGCAGCAGATCCCCATACATCGTTCGGGCTGTAGGACTTTATAACCCTTATCCGCAGGTGGATGCCGCGACCCAGTGGGTTCAGCAGTATAATCGGTACATCAGCGGATATTGGGGAGGGAATTACGCGGCAGCCCCAATTTTCTCATCTTTTTACGGCCGGGAAAAAGAGCTTCTGTCCATTGATCATCTGCATCCCAATGGGAAAGGATACAAGGTTATTGCGGAGCATTTAAACCAGCTCGGCTATTATCCGCTCGCTTGATTCCTGCTCGACATTTAGGAAGTTTGAAAATAACAGACCCAACTCGGGTCTGTTATTTTTTCATCATGCTCAGCACAGCCCATTTCCGTTCCTGGCGCTTTTTATATTTTGGAAGTGAGCGGTAAATATCAATCGATTCCTGAAAAGCGGTCTTCGCGTCATCTTTACGGTCAAGAGCCTTGTACATCATGCCAAGCAGATAATAACCTTCGCATGAGGAGGAATGGATTTCCTGGAAACGGTGCACGTAGTCCACAGCTTTGGATCGGTCGTTGTTTTTGTACACTTCAGCCAGGCGCAAGTAAGGTTGTCCGTATTTGACCCGTGGATTCATTTCAAGAGCCTTGAGTATGCAGGCTTCTCCTTTTTGGATATTTCCCTGTCTCAAATATACGGTTCCCAGGTCATCCCAAAATTCGGCAGAATCCCAGGACTGGTCTTCAATTGACTCCAGCAGCTTCAAGGCTTCAGCATTATGTTTACGTTCGATGAGCAGCCTTGCCAGTTCATGTTTGGAAGATACGTCGCTTGGATTCATGCTGATCCGGGAACGGAGCTTGGAAATTTGCCCCATTCGCTTAAATGGCTTGGTCAAGCTTGGGAACACGCCAACAAAGCGGCGATCCAACAAATACACGATAATCATTATAACGAGTATAGCAAAAAACGGGTTGCCGAGCAGCCTCCACAATAAAAAAAATCCAAAAATTTTCCCCATACTAAACCTCCGCAAAATCACGATTTCCATTGATGTGCCCTGATGTATCAGGTAGACATACAATCGGAAGATGCTTTTATTATAACACGTAGAATTAGGGCGGGATGGAATTTCCTGCATCTATGCGTCCTATTACTTAAAATTTTAAAATCTTTAACCATAGGAATGTAATCTTATATCTACGAGACTATATTTTATTTTGTCATAAGGAAAATGTATTTATATAACATTATATACAAGGGTCTTTAGTACTAAAAATGGAAAAAGGATGAAAAGATGCTGGCTATCCGCCGATAAAGTATTTGAGGTGATACGGATGGCCAAAAAGGGACAGACTTTCTGCTCGTACAGTTTGGATATCAAGAAGAAGGCTGTGGACATGCGTCTTCAAGGAATGACCAAAAAGGAAGTAGCTGAAGAGTTGGGAATTGCGGACATCGGCCGCTTGAAAGTGTGGATGAGAAAATATCGTGAGCAGGGAGATTCCGGATTAATTGACCAACGGGGACGCTCAAAGTAAGACGTTTCATGATTAAAATGAATATTTAAAAATGATCTTTTTACCATTGCTAGAAGAGAAGTCTTCATTTAAAGGCTTCTTTTTCTATGTGGGAGCATATTTTCGTCATTCGCTGAAAAATCGTCCATGCAGAAAAATATGTTACTTGCATAGTATAAATGTACAGATCAAAGATCTGGATTTAGACCGAAACGGAGGTGTAGCTGTGCAAAGCCGGAACAGCAATCATGCTAAAGGTATAGATGTTTCGCACTGGCAGGGGATCATCGACTGGAAGCAGGTCAAAAATGCAGGTTATTCCTTTGCTTTCACCAAAGCGACGGAAGGAATGAAGTTGGTTGATGACAGATTCCGGATCAATGCCCAAGGCGCCAAAGCGGCTGGCTTGCTGATAGGGGCGTATCATTTGACGCGAGCCCATAAGGTTGAGGATGTTAAAACGGAACTGGAGCATTTCGTGCAAATCGTGGAGAGCGCAGGAGGAATGAACTCTTTTCGGCTGCCGCTCGTCCTGGATATTGAGACCAAGGAAGGTGGATCGCGGGCGAATATTTCGGCAATTGTGCGCGAGTGGATTACCCAATTCAAGCTGCGGACAGGCCGGACGTTAATGATATACACCTTCCCTAACTTTATGGACACATCTCTCGATAGTGTATTCGGAAATACTCCATTATGGTATGCCTATTACGGCATCGGGGCTCCGGCCGATAGAGGCGGCTGGAAATCATGGGAGTTTATTCAGTGCACGAACAAGGGCCGGGTGCCCGGGATCAATGGGAACGTAGATCTAGACGAATATAAGGAGAATGAGGTGGAGTTGATGGCTGCATACAATGGCCAAGGACCCAGCTCCGGGCCGAATGTGCCTGCATGGAAAGAGGAAGGAAGACAATGGCTGGTTGACCATGTAGGAATCAGTACGGACTGGAAAGCGGATGATCAGCTCGATATGGGTACGCTTGGGGCGATTTTATCTAAATATGCGGCTGCTGTTATTGGCATGAAGAAGGAGTAAAACATAGACAATCGACCTGAAAATAGGCGCTTTGCAAGCTCCAAATTGGGGATGTGTCTATGCCAAATGTCCAGGAATCCACATAACTTAGAGTATGTTACAAGGAAGGAGTGAATGGAATGGGCGGAGCTGTTGGCGGAGTAGGTGCAGGTTATTGTAATCCTTTCAGTAATACAGGTGCCATATTGGTTCTCTTTATTTTGCTGGTTATTATTTTGAGTGCCTTTTGTTTGTAATCGCTCGGCTTGCTGAACAAGTTCGCAGCTTTCACGAAAGTCGCCTGACCGCGGATTCATCATTCCCGTGGTAGGCGTTTTTTTTAGATGGGTTTTTGGGTCCCCGCAAAAGCGCCTCTCTTTGAGAGGCGCCCGGACTTCTTTCCGATACTCTCAGTACTTTTGCTCCGCAAAAGCGCCCTCTTTGAGGGGCGCCCGGACTTCTTTCCGATACTCATTGCGAGGTTAATTTTGTATTTCTCCTTCTTAAGTTTGCAACAAAAAGCGCAGGTCCCGGCGTAATGAGCGGGGATCTGCGCTTTTTGCTGCGAAACTTGCGCGAAAGCAAAGGTGAATGGACGCCCCTGTTGGCTAAACAACCTGCCTCAGGCCCTTGGGAAAGGTCCTGAACGTTAATCCTTGGCAGACAGGGTGATCAAATTGAGGAGTACGGTTACCCCGCCCAGAATGATGCTGCTCCACATCACACTCGATTCAACGGTGTATACAAACGGAAAGACTATAAACCAGACGCCAGCAAGCAGCGAAATCCAGTTTTGCCATGAACCCCATCCGGATGAGGAAAAGGCCCATAGCGATGCGATTAACTGAACGGCTCCGACAATAACACTCGTCCATAACGCTCCATTGTCGTCGGAGTAACCCATGATCCAGGGGGCAATGATAAACCAGATACCGATCAGGGCGACAATGGTATTATCGACGCTTCTTAGCTTCATCCAACACACACCTCCGTTTAAAATCGATACCAACACGAGGGTACGTAAAGAGCATATGCGAGAATATTGGGATCATTACAATAATATGCAATTGGGTCCGTTACGGTGAAATAAATTGAAAAACGGATACGCCGTCTTTTGGCGCATCCGTTATTTTAGGTAAGATCCTGTTTTTAATTTGTCTTTGTGGTGAAGCTGCTTGTACAGATGTGGATGGATTTTGTACCAGCTTGCGTGCCTGAAGATATTTGAATAACTTTCCACTGGCAATTTTATTACATCCTGCCCCTTTTGCAAATCCTCACGATTGATCGCGATTCTTACCATTTCTTTGCTGACGGACCTGCCGTTAGCATCCGGATTGCCGAACATGCAAACCTCTACCGTACCTATACTGTTGTTTCCAAACAGAATTTTGCTGTAAGTAATAAGCGTCTCAGCAGTATCTTTCATTAAAAGGTCCGGATCTGTGGTTTCATGCTTCAGGTCCACCGTAACCGTTTTGTTATTTGCACCTTGGAGCTGAATATCCTTAACTTGTGCGATTCCGACGACGCCTTCGCCGGATACCCCTTCAAGAACGAGCTGGACACTCTCGCGGGTGACCTCAACATTGGCCCAGATATCTCTTTTCTGTGCAATGTTCACCTCGGTCGGCTCGGAATTCCGCGAACAGGAAGCCAATAGGAAGCACGCAACAATCATCGTGCAAATGACCTTAAAAGGTGCTCTGGGCAACAACTTCATCCCCCCTTCCTCAAAAGCGTGATACAAATGAAGTCTATCAGAACATGATCAAGAATGGAATAGATACGCTATTTATGACAATTATGACAAAACATCATTCCAATTCTTTAATTCTATTTTATGATGAAAGGAAATGAAAGTGAAGTCCAGTCCAGTGAGGCATTCCATAAAAGCGTTCAGCCATATGCTCATGTCAGATCTGTTCGCAGCCCGGACGATGTTATGAATTATGGGAAATTTATTCTTTTTATCGATGTTGAAGTGTACATATTCTCCAGAAGACCATATAATACCCATAACATCATGGATTTATGCGGATTTATTATTCTCCTTAGAAATAGCCAAAGCGCATCAGCCTAAAAGCATTACTTCTTGCATACCTTGTTTGAAAACGGTAACAAATAGGATTGGCAATCGCTATGATTTTTTTTGTTGTCAAGTATATTTTTGAGTACTTCATAGCGGATTAAAAAAGGAAGGGAGATCTGGAAAGCATGTTTGACTTGATTATTTTCGGTGGGGGACTGGGCGGCTGTGCAGCTGCCATGGCCGCTTGTTCCAAGGGGCTGAAGGTACTGATGACGGAAGAAACCGAGTGGATCGGTGGGCAAAGTACTTCACAGGCCGTTCCTCCGGACGAGCATGCCTGGATTGAAGAGTTCGGCTGTACGGCCAGATACCGCCAATACCGCAAGGCCATCCGCTCTTTTTATTTGGCGAACATGCCTGTTACAAGCTCTGCGCGGAGCGAATTTTTTAACCCGGGAGCAGCTAGTGTCAGCAGAATTGCTCATGACCCCAGGGTATCGCTGCATGTATTAAATGAGATGCTGGCTCCCCATTTACTGACGGGAAGACTGACGCTACTGCTTGAAACCGTGGCGGTGTCTGTGGAACGGACTGGGAGATCACTTCAAAGCGCTGAATTGCTGTCTTTAAAAACGGGTAGGCGGGTGATGGTAGAGGGGTGTTATTTCATCGATGCGACCGAAACGGGAGATATTTTGCCACTTGCTTCGATGGATTATGTCACCGGTTCAGAAAGCCGCTCCGAGACTGGCGAGGCGCATGCTACAGATGAAGCGGATCCGAATAATATTCAAGGTTTTACTTATGTGCTTGCTCTTGAATATGACGAAACCGGAAACCATGTAATTCCGAAACCTGAAATGTATGACTTCTGGAAAGAATATCAGCCTCCACATTGGCCTGGGAAACTGCTGAGTCTCATCGGCCCGAATCCTATAAATATGCAACCGAGGGAATACGCCATGTTCGAGGATGGGGATAAGTTCCCGCTGTGGACCTATCGCAGGGTATATGCCAAAGCACAATACGACGTGAAGGATGCAAATGATATCACTCTGCTTAATTGGCCGCAAAACGACTATTTCATCGGCAATATTTACGAAGTATCTGAGGAAGAAAAGAAAAAACATCTTTACGGTTCGCAGCAGCTCAGTCTTTCGCTGGTCTATTGGCTGCAGTCGGAAGCGCCAAGGCCTGATGGCGGAAAAGGGTATCCTGGACTGCGGCTGCGTGGTGATGTAATGGGGACAGAGACGGGCCTTGCCAAGGCACCTTATATCCGCGAGTCAAGACGGATCAAGGCATTGTTTACCATTACGGAACAGGACGTGTCCCCTGCGTGTCGGCCAGAAAAATCGGCCATAAAATACGACGACCGGGTTGGCATCGGCTCTTACAGCATCGATTTGCACCCTAGCTTTTCGGGCATCCCGTATGTGGATATTCCGGCACTTCCGTATCATATTCCTCTTGGAGCCCTAATTCCGAAGGATATGGATAACGTGCTCGCGGGGAACAAAAATATCGGGACGACGCATGTGACTAACGGCTGCTACCGCCTGCATCCAACCGAATGGAATATCGGCGAATCATGTGGAGAGCTCGCAGCTTACTGTATCCGGCATGGCCTGAAGCCTGCTGAGGTAAGAGAGGATTCTCAATCATTGCACGATTTCCAGCAGATGCTGCGCGAATCCGGCATTGAGCTGGAATGGCCGGACGAATTTTATGAGCTTCGGTAAATTCATACGAATAAAGGATATCACCTAGAAAGGCGTGATGGCATGTCAAGAGTGGATGATCAAGCCGGGACTGTTTTCACCTCTGCAGGCGGATGCGGATCAGAGACGGATGGAATACGATCTCAAAAACGAATCCCTAATCGCTGAGAAAACGCCCGTCGATTATCTGTTTATTGGAGATTCGATCATCAATCTGTGGGAGCTCGGGGCCTATTTCTCCTCGGCCAAAGGAGCCATTATCAACCGTGGAGCGGGCGGGGTTATCGGGCGATGATCTTCATCCACATGCGAAGGGTTACCGGATCATGGCGTCGGAACTTCGTGAAACATTAAGGCGGAGCGGATATTCCATCTGAATACTACTTCCCTTGGCAATAATGCAAAATGGCAGACCCTAGTTTAACCGCGGGAGCTGCCATTTTTTGTGGTCGGAAAATCTTACGCTACCTCTAAACCTTAATGTTCGTGAATCCACTCAAACATCCTTTCAATGGCCTGCATATGCACATCGGGCGGCATGTGATGTCCATACCCTTCATAACAATGGAACTCGGAATTTTTCCCAAGCGCTAGCAAGCGGCGATACATCCGCATACCGTGGCTGAAATGTACCTGTTCATCTACACTGCCGTGAATGATCAGTACCGGGCAATGGATGCGATCGGCTATGTTGACGGGAGAACGCGCTTCATATACTTCCGGATTTTTGTTCGGATTCCCGACGACCCGTTTCAGCATTCGCCGTAGATCCACCCGTTCCTCATACGTTTTGGCGAGATCCGAAACGCCGCCCCACAGAACTAGCTGCGAGATACACTCGGTTTCAGCAGCTGCGAAGGCAGCGTTAATGGAGCCGCGGGAGAACCCCATCAACGCGATACGCGAGGGATCGACAAAGGGGAGGTCCGCAAGCAGGCGGCATGCTGCCGGGACATCCTCCATGTCCGCGCCTCCGAACTGATCCCGGCCTTCGCCGCCTTGCGTTCCGCGGTAAACGGGGGCGAAGACGATAAACCCGCTCTTTGAAAAACGCTCCAACCATTCGGTTTTTACCTGCCCGACTTTGCCGATACCGCCCCGGCAATAGATCAACACAGGCCATTTCCGGCCGTTGATGTCCTCTAGCTCCCTGGTGATATTGTTGGCAATGACCGTCATCGGCATTTCAGCATCGAAGTAAAGCTGCCGTACCTGTGCCTGCAGCATATTCAGATCAAGCTTATAACCGTATGGAAGGGAAAGATAGCCCTTCACCTTATAATCACCTGAGCGGTAAGTCATATGAATCATCATTTTGCATCAACTTCCTTTTCGAAAACAATCCTATGAGGGATCACTTTTGAAAAATCGAGGGGCTAAGCAGATCTTGTGCATGAAGCAATCTGCTACTCCGAAATCTCCTCATGAAACTTAATATTCCTTGTTGTTGCCTACCATATCCAACTGAAACAGCAGTTCATAATGATCTTTCTCGGATCGAATAACTTTTGTAAGGAACATTCCTATTATATCGAATAGACATAAATAAAGGAGCTGGATATCCAGCCCCCGGTGTGTACAAATATGAAATTATAAAACTTGTGGTCCCGTCAAAAACACAATGAGGCAGAATGCCGACATTAGGGACGCATAATAGACAGAATACCGTGTTCTCTTATTATTGTTGTCGAGCAGTTTGAACATAAACAAAAAGCTAAATACTGGAACAAGCAAATAAGTTATGTACAGAATGATTGTCGCCATTCTTTACACCTCCGTAATATATTTTGTTGGCAGATCGTCTTTAATGCTGACCTGCTTTTATACTAACATGCTTTTATGCATTTGTGTGCAAAAGTTTTTGAAATTTTTGGCTGAGAATAAAAAAGTATACCCAATCCTTACCTCGAAATGTACATCAAGGGATGAGATAATAAGGACAAAAGCACCAATTCTATTTTTTGGAGGAAAGCTTATTTTGTCTAACTATACGATTCGCTCATTGCGCAATGACGATTTTCCGGCAGTCGCTCTGCTGCTCAATCAAATCTTGTCGGAACCAATAACAGCTAAACAGCTGCAGGATGAAGAAGATAACATCCCGCCGGGCCAACTGCATTATAATGACGATGGTCAGCTTATGGGTTGGGACCGTCCGAAGTGGGTAGCGGAGAATGAACAAGGAGAGGTTATTGGATATACGATCGCTTGGCGTGCACCCTGGAATGAACCGGGCAATTTGAATCTCACCCTTGTCGTTCATCCGGATGAATGTGGGCATGGAGTCGGCAGGGCCTTGTCTCATGAAGTCCGGTTATGGGCTCAGAAGGTCGAGGCTTCTCGCCTGGTCTGCTTCATGAAGGATCACGATGAAACTTCGCTGGGGTTTGCACAGCGGCGGGGTTATCAGCAGGAGCGTCACATGTTTGAATCCGTGCTGGATCTATCTACTTTTACAAACGAAGATTTGTTTCAGAGCATCTATACAGCTGAGCAGTCAGGTATACGGTTCACTACACTTGCAGATGAACCTGGCGAGGAAAACGAACGGAAACTCTATGAACTGTATCGGGTAACCCATTTGGATATCCCGGGGTTTAACGAGGATTTTCCTTGGTTCGAAGAGTGGCGTAAATGGAATATTGAACTTCCGGCCGTGCAGCCGGAGTATATACATATCGCCAAGGATGGCGAACGTTATGTTGGTGTTGTCACCCTGCAGCAGAACGAGCAGACCCAGTCGATGTACCACCAATATACCGGCGTCCTGCAAGAATACCGGGGGAAACGGCTTGGTCTGGCGTTGAAAATGCTGGCCATTCGAACTGCGCGCGCCTCCGAAGCTCATTATCTAAGAACGCATAACGATACGCTGAACGTTCCCATGCTACGCATTAACCGCGATCTGTTGGGTTTTAACGCCGTTCCTGGGAATTATAAAATGGTTTGTACACTACTCTAAAAATCAACAAACTTTAGCTTGACGATGATCTTTATCCGCATACGGAGGGTTACCGGATCATGGCGTCAGAGCTTCGTGAAACGTTAAGGCTGAGCGAGTATTCCAATTGAATGCTGCTTTCCTTGGCATGATGCAAAATGGCAGACCCTAGCGAAACCGCGGGGACTGCCATTTTTTTGTGGTCGCGGCATTTTTCCCTAGCACTAGTAATCGGTCATACATCCGCAGACGCGGCTGAAACGTACCTGCTCATCTACGCTGCCGTGAATGATCAGTACCGGGCATTGGACGCGCTCGGCAATTTTTGTCGACAGATCACTTTAATGCTGACGTGCTTTTGTACATTTGTGTGCAAAAGTTTTTGGGTTCTTTTCGGAGAAATGGGCTTTATTCCAGGTAAACTATTTTTTTTGATTACATTATAATGACAAAGAGGTGAGTTTTATGGGCAAGGGAACAGTGCTTGTGGTAGATGATGATCAAGATATTTTAAGCCTGATTCATGAGTATTTGTCGAGTGATGGATATGAAGTCATAACGGCCGCTGATGGGACAAGCGCAATGGAAAGATTACGCGATAATGGTATTCAATTGGTTATTCTCGACATTATGCTTCCGTATGTGGATGGAATCGAGGTATGCCGAAAAATACGAGAGCATTCTAATATTCCCGTTGTGCTGCTTAGTGCCAAATCTTCCGACATCGATAAAGTGGTGGGGCTTCGCATGGGAGCGGATGATTACATCGTAAAACCATTCAGTATGATTGAACTGACGGCGCGGGTTGAGGCACAATTCAGGAGGTACATGTATTTGAACAATCCCGTGAAAACAAACTCGGATGTAGGTATTACCATTAAGGGATTACATATCAATGAAAAATCCAGAAGTGTTGTAATATTCGGAACACCGGTAAAGCTGACCAAGACGGAATTCGATATTCTGCTTTTGCTCGCGGCTCATCCTAACCGGGTATTTACGCTGGACGAAATATACGAAAGCGTATGGCGGGAGAGAGCGCTTGAAGGGGGAAGCAGCACGGCGATGGTGCATATCGCCCGTTTGCGAACGAAGATGGGAGAACAAGTAGGAGCAGGCGATATCATTCAAAATGTATGGGGGGTCGGATATAAAATTGAAAAATAAATGGCGGCCCGGAATCAGAATGAAGTTTCTACTTATATTTATGTTTGGCAGCATCTTGGCCGGTTTGACGATCATTGTATTGCAATCGACTTTGATGAAGCTGGGTGGACTATCAACGGAATCAGCAGCGCGCCTTGAGAAGGATTATGCCCTGCTTTATTTTGTCTTGTTTTTCATGTTGCGACGTTATATGCTTATGCTCTTTCTCGCCGCATGATTGTGAGGATTGAGCGTATGTCTGCAGCTATGCAAGCAATAAAAGAAGGCGATTTGGGTGTCCGCGTTCCCGGATATACAAAGGATGAGCTGGGAATGTTGGCCCGCGATCTGAATCAAATGGTTGCGCACTTGCAGGAATCTATCGTACGGGAACAACAAGCGGAATCCATGAAGAACAGCATCATCACGAATATTTCGCATGATCTGCGCACACCGCTGACTTCAATGATGGGGTACATGGAGTTGGCGCAGGCCCATTTACGGCAAAACATCGATGCTTGCGAGCGTTATGTATCGATTTCACAGCGGAAGGGTCTTGAACTAAAGCAGCAAATCGACGAGTTGCTGGAATATTGCCATCTTACTTTTAGCGGAATTAAGTTGAATTTGGAGACCATAGCGGTAAAACCGCTAATCCAGCAGGTACTGATTGATTTTGTGCCTCAATTGGAAGAAGCGGGCATGAGCTTGGATCTGAAGGATCAAACTGGAGGTGGAATATATACCGAAGCCGATGTCAGACTCCTGATCCGTTTGCTCCAAAACGTCATTAACAATGGTATTTTTTACGGTAGAAAAGGTGGGAAACTCACGATAAGGATGGATAAAACAGATACGGATGCGATGATCCATATCATCAATTATGGCGATCCGATTGCTAAAGAGGACCTTCCTTTTATCTTCGAACGTCTATATAGAGGGGATAAGTCGAGGAGCACTAATGGTGGCGGCAAAGGTATGGGGCTTGCCATCGCGAAAAGCATCGTCGAGCTACATCATGGAAGTATTATCGTAGCGAGCGATGCAAGAGAAACGTCATTTACATGTATTTTGCCGCTTTATGAAGGAGCGACTCGGTTATGTGAATTGTAAATTGTATGAAAGTCTTAAGTCTTTCTCCAATCTTCTGTAAGCATTCTTCGATATGATTGAACCCAGGAATCAGAGAATGGGGAGAAAAAATGAGAGGAAGTCATTTAAAAAAACATGGGTTGTCCATATTGCTCGTTGTCGTATTAAGTACAGCATGGGCCATGGTGTATTTCATTCACGGTGCCTTAGGTGCGGCCAGTTGGTGGTTTATTCAATTCTTTAGTATCGTCGGGAGTTTCTTGGCTTTGAGTGTAGTTTGCATCATGTGTTGGAACATCATTAAACGCCGCCGGTTTAGCTTCTCGTTATTTGTGCTGTTTCTTTTATCATTGGCTGCGGCATGGCCGATCTGTTGGTTTGCTGGGGCTATGCAGCTTGCTTATCCGGCAAGGCTTCATCAAACAAAACCGTCAGTATCGATCCGTCTTCCTATGAACCAGCCTGTACTTGTCGGTTGGGGAGGCGACAGCTTGGCAACCAACTACCATGCCATCGCTCCCAATCAACGTTGGGTATATGATTTATTAGTTCCTCCGGCCGGAATCGGTAGTGAAAAGTTAGAGGACTACGGGATATATGGTCTTGATGTTGTTGCGCCGGCGGCGGGAATAGTAGTGGAGGCCCAGAGTAACGAAGCGGATCATAAACCGGGAGCGGAGACTGGGGGTTCCATGACCGGAAATCATGTTTATATCAAGCTGGATGAGACCGGAACCTATCTCGTGATCGCGCATCTCAAGCAAGGATCTGTGCGGGTCATGGCAGGCCAACATGTTGATGAAGGGACTTTTATAGCCAAAGCGGGCAATTCCGGGCACTCAAGCGAGCCTCATGTTCATATCCATCATCAAAGGCAGGATCCGTCTAAGACCAATATGTTCCTGGCCGAAGGCCTACCCCTTTACTTTCGGGATATTGACGGTCCAGCCATGCCATCGGGAGGAATGCGGCTGAAGGAAGGGAAAGAGGTTCCGGTTGGGGATACGATCATTCCAAGAAGCAGCGGCAGTACAGAAGAGAACAGAGAAACGATAAAATGAAATATATAAGAGGTTGTTCAAAAAGCCCGCTTTTGATCACGGAGTGAATCAAGAAGCATACTCGACATCGAATCTTGAATTCAGCCGGGCCTTCCGGTGCTCACGTACCCACAACGTACGTTCCGCTCCTCAGTCCCTAGCTTCATTCAACCTTCTCGGTGCTGAAAACCGGCCTTTTTGAACACGCACTATAAGTGTTATAAAAACACATAAAAATCGGGCGCTCCTTTCGGAGCGCCCTTTCATGGGAGAGGAGAAACCGGACGAAGAGCTTATGGGGAAACGTAAGCTTTCCGCGGTTGTCTACGACATTCATTTGATGTCGATAGTTTAAAGCATTCCCCGTTAAATCCGTTTTATACATCCTCTGCCAAAAAAGATAAGATAAGCGTGGTCCTGTTTTTCAAATTCGGGGTGATTGTGGTACGATATCGTCAGAAATGAGGATTTTTCGATTTTTTATTATGGAATGGGTGAGTGTAACATGAGAGTAGTATCGGGTAGCGCCAAGGGCAGACCGCTAAAAGCGGTTCCGGGCATGGGGACTAGGCCGACGACAGATAAAGTGAAGGAAGCGATTTTCAGCATGATTGGCCCCTTTTTTGACGGGGGAACCGCACTTGATTTGTTTGCCGGCACGGGTGGACTTGCGATTGAAGCATTAAGCAGAGGCATGGACAAGGCTATTTTTATCGATATGGATCCGAAAAGCATTGAAACCGTTCGCGCCAATCTAAAGGCAACGAAGCTGGAAGGGCAGGCAGAGGTGTATCGTAATGAGGCGGAACGTGCCCTGAAGGTTTTGGGGAAACGCGGAATATCTCTCGATATGGTATTCCTGGATCCGCCATATCGTATGAAAAACGGGGACAAACTCATGGAAATGATGCATGAGAAAAACATGCTGAAAAAGGGAGCGACCATCCTCCTTGAGCATGAATCAGGTTATGATTATCCGGATGAATTCGGTCTGTTTACTTGCATTCGCCATGCGGTATACGGGGAAACAGCGGTTTCCATTTACAAATATAATGAACAAGAAGTGGTCTTGTCCGATGACGAAGCCGCAGGGGAAGGAGAACATGATGTCAACGATTAAGCGCGTGGCTGTGTATCCGGGAAGCTTTGATCCGGTCACGATGGGGCATCTGGACATTATCCAGCGTGCGGCAAAGCAGTTCGATGTTCTTATTGTCGCTGTACTGATCAACCGTAGTAAGCAACCACTTTTTACTGTTGAAGAACGGATGGAATTGATTCGGCAGGTGACTGCGCATCTTCCGAATGTGGAAGTGGATAGCTTCCAGGATCTAACTGCGAATTATGTGCGGATTCGGAATGCGCAGGCGATCGTACGCGGGGTGCGTTCTGTGACGGATTTTGAATATGAACTGCAAATCGCATCCACCAATCACAAGCTGAATCCGGATGCCGAAACGGTCTTTATGATGACAAATCCGAAGTATTCTTATTTAAGTTCGAGTATTGTTAAGGAAATTGCCGCTTATGAGGGCGAGATCAAAGATCTCGTCCCACCTGAAGTGGAAAAAGCAATTCGTTCAAAATATAAAGGTTAACGTGAATGCTTGCGCCGAATCTGCAGCAGCATAAGCATCAGGGAGCAGGCGAGCATAGTGGCCACCAGAATAACCTGCCATTGCAGAAGCTGTGGGATAGTCTTCCATAAGCTGAACAGACTGCTCAAATCGGTTTGTAGTTCTTCACGGCTACTGAACACCAGGCTTACGTCCCGGGGAAGATAACGGATCAGCGGCCATATGACCCAGGTCGCCGCGAAAGCAAGGACGCCGTGGAGAAGGCGGACCAGAGTGAAGTGGAGCCGGCGGATTCCCGCCTTTCCCAAGGCCGACATCGACTGCAGGATGGCGCTGATCCCGCTGAAACCAAGTAGGGCGGAGATGACGGACCACTGCATTCTGTCCGAGGCAAATGTTGCGGCAGCTGCATCCTTGGCTCCGAGATGTACCTCCAACAACCCCGACAACCAATATGCCGGGATCCGGCCGGGCATAACCCGGCTTGCGATTTGAATGACGACCGCAAAAATAATAATATATCCGCCAACCATCATCAAGCTCTGAACGGCATTTGTCACCGAATCTCCCAGCAGCCTGCCGAAGCTGCGACCGTCTTTAGCATGTGCACGTTTGGCCGACTCCAGGGAATGATAGACCAGGGAGGGAGATTTTGTATCTCTGCTTTTTTTGACGGAAGTATTTCGAGCAGTTTCGACGTCAGAATGCTTCCTGCTTCGTCCGAGTAGCAGAAAGGCCGATAATCCGGTAATCCAATGCACAACTAGCAAAATATATCCAGCAGCCGGATCATGCATCAGTCCGGTTGCAATGACAATCAAAATCAGCATCGGATTGCAAAAATGGGCGAGAGCGGCTAGCTTATCCGCCTCCCTGGCGTTCAGATCGCCCTGCTCGTACAGCTGGCGGGCAGCCTGGGCACCACCAGGAAAGCCGGTCGTCATCCCCATCGCCAGCACCCATCCGCCGATTCCAGGCAGTTTGAAGAGCCGATTCATCAACGGTTCAAGCCATGTCCCGAGAGCATGAATCCAGCCGTAAGCAATCAGCATTTCAGACAGAACAAGGAAAGGAAGCAGCGCCGGGAATACAATTTGCCACCACAGCCGCAGCCCCTGCAAGGAAGCCTGAAAAGCGGGAGCGGGTGAACTAACGATAGCTGTCACCAACACAATTGCACCTGCACCGAGCAAAACCGTGGCGGCAACAGGCGTGAAGCGGGAAGGGGCTTTTTTTTTCATGATTCTCACCTCATCAGAGTAAACATAACTAGTACACAATCTATGCGGGAAAGACAACCATAAGACCAGGGGAGCAGGATAGGAATGAGAGAAGGGAATAAAATGCAAACAACAAAAAAACGAGAAGGACTGCGCCTGATCCTCTATATTTTCATGGTGGCCCTACTGGTGTACGTAACGGTTTATATGCCGACACCGTATATCATCTACCAGCCCGGAAGTGCGGATGAGGTCAAACCGATGCTTTCGGTGCAAAAAGGGGAGCGTGACGAAAAAGGCACCTTTATGATGACGACAGTATCAGCCAGCTATGCCAACCTTGTTATGCTTGTAGTTTCGGCCTTTAATCCGAACGCGGAGATTGATCAGAAGCAGTCCAGACTTGGCAACAAAAGTGAAGACGAATATGCGGCTGAGCAGGTATACATGATGAATGATTCTCAATCCTCGGCCGTGGAAGCGGCATATCATGAAGCGAATGTTTCTTACAGCATTGTGCCCCAGTATTTATTTATTTTCTCTACGCCAGAAGGCGATGAGGCCCGGAAAAACTTCAAGCCTGGCGACCATCTTTCCGAGGTGGATGGACATCCCATTAGGGGTAACGAAAGCCTGAGCAGCCTTCTTAAATCGAAGAAGGTGGGAGATCAGGTTACCGTAAAGTTGATTAGGGACGGTAAAGAATTAGAAGAAAAAGTAAATCTGATTGAGATTAAGGACAAGAATACGAACCAGATGCGCCCAGGGCTTGGTGTAACAATTGCGACGATGCAAAAAGTGGAGCCGAAGGACCCGGGACTGCAGGTGAATTTTGCAAATACCCGTATCGGCGGCCCTTCGGCAGGGCTTATGTTTACGATGGAAATCTATAACCAACTCACAGAGGGTGATTTAACCAAGGGTTATCAGGTCGCTGGAACAGGGACGATCGATAAAGACGGAAATGTAGGTCCAATCGGCGGAGTCCAACATAAAATCGTTGCCGCCGACCGGAAGCATGCCGAAATCTTTTTTGTTCCAAAGGAAAACTATGCGGATGCCAAAGCAAAAGCGGATAAAATTAAAACAAACATGAAGCTGGTACCCGTAAATACGCTCGAAGATGCAATCCACTATATGGATTCTCTGCAAGCCAAGTCCTAAAGGGTATAGCGGATTGGGAACTCCAGATAATCCCTGAATATATGGCGTACTTCCGGATTCGGAAACGCATTGGCGTAAGCGGCGGATGCCCTGATATCCAGCTCCAGTTGAGGATGCTCGAATGATGACGTCTTGACGATTACCGGCAACGAGGCCGTTTTTTTCATCTTTTTCAGGAGTTCCTGACCGCCGCTGCTGAATCCAAGTACACGCAGATATCCCGGTCCCGCGGCCAGAGCTGATGGAGCCATCTCTTCCTTCGTATGCTGCAGCAAAATATGGGAAAGCATCCGCTGCAGTTTTGTATGCGTGTAGCGTTTGGTTTTGAGAGCTTTCAGCAGCTCGTCCACTACAGGCTCCTTCAGTGTAGGCAGTAGGCGGCGCAGGCGGTGCTCCAGCCCTTCTGTAACCTCATGGAAGCTTGCCAAATCCTGCGGGGAGCTGATAAGCAGTGAATGAAGCAGTGGACCACGGAAGGAATCCCAGGTTACAGGGCCCCGGCCCTCGCGAAATTCACGGGCGAGAATGTCTAGGGTAGATTCCGGTAAGTAGGGTGCGGCCGCACCTAAATCTTGCTCCAGCAGCATCCTGCGCACCGCCGTTGCGCTGGCGATTGCCGAGTGGGCTGGCATCTTGTCATGATACCCGGCATGGATTCTGGGGATGGTAAACGGACGGAGTGGACTTGCAAGCCGTTTCAGGGCTATCAAGTAATGAAGACCAAGGGTGTGATTGGGCTGCTGAAGCACGTCCAGGATTTCATTCTCCATACCCGAAAATCCAGCCGCATCAGCGGCTGCCCGGCTATATGCAGCAGGGTAATTCATGCCTTCATTCAGGTAAACACTGATGCGTTCCTGCAGTTCCGTGCTTTCCTCCGCGAGTATGCGGGAGAGGGGCAGCAGCAGGTCAAGCGTACCGCTTTCCGTACCGAAGCAAAGGCTGTCCACGACGCCGGTGGCATGAAGAAGGGCGACGGAGCCGAATGCAAACCATTCTGCTGGCTGAACAGCATAGGATACAGGGAGCTCGATGACCAGATCAGCCCCCATGGCAAGGGCCATTTCAGCTCGTGCGAATTTGCTGACGATGCCCGGCTCGCCGCGCTGTAGAAAGGGACCGCTAAGTATGGCTACAGCATGTTTAGCTCCTGAAATTTCTTTGGCCTTGGCATAGTGATGGACATGGCCATTATGTAAAGGATTATATTCGACGATAATTCCGACGACAGACACGAAATGTTCAACTCCATCCGTTTGCTGATTCCTATAAAATATATAAGAAAGACATCGATCTGCGCAATTTTTTAAGAAGCGAGGCCGCGCTCACATGCTATGTTTCTGTACGAATATTTAATATTCTTCATAAAAGCTTCCCATACCTGCAACAATAACTACTGTAAGCGTACAAAGGCCGGAGAGACCTACTGAAATGACATTTTTTCGGCATTAACACGGGCAGAGACCTGGAGCTTATTGTCACTTTCGGAAAGCAAAGTAAAGGTCTAACTATTGACAAAGCTTCCCGGAAATCGGTATAATAATTTTTGTTTGTTTGGAGTGATATCTATGCACTTTCAATTTAGAAAAATGGCAGCCGGCAGCGAGCCGCTGCAGGTCCGTCTGCAAGTAGATGTAAACCATTTAGTTCAAGGACTTGGCGATATCAAGGTTCCTCAGCCGCTTCTAGCGGAACTGAAGGCGACTTATGTAGGCCAGGATACGGTAGATGTACATGGAGAGCTCTCTATAGGGCTGGACATGGCATGCTCCCGCTGCTTGAAACCTGTGCATCAGCATCTGAGTATTCCATTCCACGAGCAGTTCAAGCTTGTGAAGTCTTCTGAAGAAATTCAGGACGAGGATGACGATACCATTTATGTGAACGATGAAAATGTGGATCTTGTTCCGTATGTGGAGGAATCATTCGTGCTTCATATTCCGATAACCGCCGTATGCAAGGATACTTGCAAGGGCCTGTGCCCGAACTGCGGAACGGACTTAAATGAAGGAGCTTGCGGCTGTGACACGGAAGTGGTTGATCCACGACTTGCGGCGCTAAAAGATTTTTTCAAATGAGCATGCAAACATTTTGCCGGAGCATCTAGAGCTATCGGTTGATTGAAATAAGGAGGTGGGAACATGGCAGTACCTCAACGGAGAACGTCCAAAACACGTCGCGACAAGCGTCGTACTCACTTTAAGCTGGCAGTGCCGGGCATGGTGAAATGTGAACAATGCGGAGAATTGAAGCTTGCTCACCACGTATGCAAAGTGTGCGGAACGTATAAATCAAGAGAAATTATTTCGCAATAATGCGAAAAATCAAGTAGTACTTCATCTATGGTGAGGTGCTATTTTTTTTGTCTGCTCTTTCTTTTTGGCTTGTCATGCTTTATACTATTTTAGTACCAGGTTCTAAAATGATTCGGAACAAATAGAGTTTATTACTTCCATTTCTATAATGGCCTATAAAAGAATGCCGGCAGAATAAAAAGCTAAGGAGGTGCCTCTGATCGAACGGTTGCCTAAGAAACAGCGACATCAGCATCTATTAAAAATCATTGAAGAAAATCCGTTTGTAACGGATCGGGAATTGACCCGCGAGCTGAAGGTCAGCATTCAGACAATCCGCCTCGACCGTATGGAGCTCGGGATTCCGGAGCTTAGGGAACGCATGAAGCAAATGGCTGAACATTCGTACGATCAGGTACGTTCGCTCCCGCTTGATGAGGTTGTCGGCGAGATTGTGGATCTGCAGCTGGACAAGAGCGGCATCTCCATATTTGAAATTCGGGAAGAACATGTTTTCTCGCGAACGCATATCGCGCGTGGGCATTACGTCTTCGCCCAAGCCAATTCGCTTGCGGTCGCTTTGATTAATGATGTAATCGCACTTACGGCTTCGGCGGATATTCGCTTTTTGCGGCAGGTTCATTTGGGAGAAAAGTGTATCGCCAAAGCCTATGTTAGATCGATGAACGGGCATAAAGGAAAAGCAAAAGTGGAAGTATTCACCTATGTAGGCGAGGAAATGGTGTTCCAAGGCAATTTCGTCATTTACCGATCAACAGGGGAAGATAACATTGAAGGAGGAATGTAGTATGCGGATCGCCATTGACGCCATGGGCGGTGATCACGCTCCTGAGTGCAACGTTGAGGGGGCATTAGCCGCAGCTGCTGAATGGAAAGACACAGAACTTATACTGGTGGGGGATGAATCCAAGATTCGGACACTGCTGGAAAAAAACGGCGGACAGGTTCCTTCCAACGTAAGAGTCCACCATGCGGGAGATGTCATCGGGCCGGAAGACGAGCCTGTTAAGGCGGTACGGCGCAAAAAGGACGCTTCCATGGTGGTGGCCGGACGCATGCTGAAAGAGAAAGAAGCCGATGCCATGATTTCAGCCGGCAATACCGGCGCGCTCATGACCACGGGTCTTCTAATTGTCGGGCGGATGGAAGGTATCGAACGGCCAGCCCTTGCTCCTATGATTCCGACGCTTGACGGTGCTGGTGTGTTGGCACTTGATCTTGGGGCCAATATGGACGCCAAACCCGAACATCTCGCGCAATACGCGTTGATGGGTAGTTTGTATCGGGAAAAGGTGATGGGCATCGAACGTCCACGCGTAGGTCTGCTTAATGTCGGTACCGAGCCTGGTAAAGGGAATGAACTCACGAAGCATGCATTCCCATTGCTGGAGCAAATGCCGATCCATTTTGTGGGCAACGTTGAAGCGCGTGATATTATGTACGGAAACTGCGATGTGCTGGTTTGCGACGGTTTTGCCGGCAATATCCTGTTAAAAGCGATTGAAGGAACCGCTGGAGCTATGTTTAAGCTACTTAAGGAACAGTTCAGCCAAAACCTCAAAAGCAAGATGGGAGCCGCATTGCTGATGCCTCAGCTCCGCGGACTTAAGGATAAGCTGGATTACAAGGAGCATGGCGGCGCGCCTCTCCTGGGCCTAAGCGGTCTTGTTGTCAAGAGCCATGGCTCGGCTGACGGAAACGCGATCAAGAATGCAGTCCGCCAAGCCAGAATTGCCCTCCAAAATCAATTGGTTGAAAGCATTTCAAATGAAATTAGCGGGAAGAGAGTGACGATATGAGTAAATTGCGGCCAGTAGGGATCATTGGCACAGGGAAGTATGTGCCGGAGAAGATTTTGACTAACGCCGACCTGGAGAAAATAGTAGAGACCAACGATGAATGGATCGTGTCTCGTACAGGGATTCGTGAGCGTCATATCGCGGCTCCAGACCAAGCTACATCCGATCTGTGCTATGAAGCGGCGGTGAAGGCGCTGGCATCTGCGGGCATGACGGCGGACCAGCTCGATTTGATTATTATCGCAACCGTGACGCCGGATACCTTTTTTCCGTCGACTGCATGCATTCTACAAGATAAGCTCGGGGCGAAGCAGGCAGCTGCATTTGACTTGTCTGCAGCTTGCTCCGGATTCGTGTACGGGCTTGCGGCTGCGCGCAACTTTATCACCACCGGCATGTACAATAATGCGCTGGTCATCGGCGCGGACTGCCTTTCCCGGATTACGGACTACACGGATCGCAACACTTGCGTGCTATTTGGCGATGGGGCAGGTGCAGTTATTCTCGGCGAGGTACCTGAAGGGCGCGGATTCCAATCCTTTGACCTGGGTGCAGAGGGAGCAGGGGGCAGCTTGCTGAAGCTGGAGGCAGGCGGTTCGAGAATGCCTTCTTCCACTGAAACCATAGAAGGCAAAAAACATTACATTCATATGAATGGCCGCGAGGTTTTCAAATTCGCGGTGCGCGTCATGAATACCGCCACGGTAGATGTTCTGAAGAAGGCGGGCATAACCAAAGAAGATATCGATCTGTTCGTACCCCATCAAGCCAATATTCGGATTATTCAATCCGCCATGGAACGGCTTGATCTATCTGCCGATAAATGTGTGATAAATGTTGATAAATATGCAAATACCTCGGCAGCTTCGATCCCGCTGGCGCTGGTTGAAGCTGCCGAGCAGGGACGTATGAAGGAAGGCGATTGCGTACTGATGGTTGGTTTTGGCGGCGGTCTGACTTGGGGAGCATCCGTTCTGATCTGGTAATCATTTTATTGTTTTCGATTGAAATCACCGCAATGAGAGGAGCCGGAAATGGGTAAAACGGCATTTGTATTCCCCGGGCAGGGAGCTCAGTCCGTTGGAATGGGCAAAGATTTTTACGAGGCGGTTCCCGCTTCGCGCGACATTATCAACAACGCGGACCGCGCGCTGGGATTCTCACTGTCCTTGCTTATGTTTGAGGGCCCGGACAGCGAGCTGAGAAAAACTTACAATACACAACCTGCACTGCTGACAGCCAGCGTTGCTGTTCATGCAGCCCTACGTGAAAAAGGTATAACCCCAGATTATGTTGCGGGTCACAGCCTAGGGGAATACAGCGCGCTGGTTGCAGCCGGGGTTCTCAGTTTTGAGGACGCGGTGACCATTGTGCGGTCACGCGGCGAATACATGGAAGCGGCAGTGCCAGGCGGGCAAGGTGCTATGGCGGCGGTACTCGGTGCGGATCGTGCTGCGCTCGGGGAGTTGTGCCGTAACATTACCGAAGGCGGTCAGCTGGTTGAGATGGCCAACATCAACTGCCCGGGCCAGATTGTGATATCTGGTTCCAAGGAAGGTGTGGCCGCCGTAGGCGAGCGTGTCAAGGAAGCGGGTGGCAAGCGGGCGATTCCGCTCGAAGTTAGCGGGCCGTTCCATTCATCCCTGATGAAGGAAGCGGCTCTGCGACTTGGAGATAAGCTTGAAGCTGTTTCCTTCTGCGAACCCGGAGTCCCTTTTGTGGCCAACGTTACGGCTCGTCCGGCAGAAAACGCTGAGCAAATTCGCACGCTTCTGGTGGAGCAGGTGTATTCTCCCGTCCTATGGGAGGACACGATAACCTATCTGATCGGAGAAGGTGTCGATACTTTTGTTGAGATTGGCCCGGGAAATGTATTAACCGGTTTGATCAAGAAAATGGACAAGACCGTAAAGCTTATCAATGTGAATTCGTTTGAGAGCTTTTCCGAAAACTTCTAAGTTCGTGTTCAAAAAGGTCGGTTTTCAGCACCGTGTATACCAAGAAGAAAGGAGAAGCATCTATGTCCAAACCATTGCAGGGACAAGCTGCGCTTGTGACTGGCGCATCCCGGGGGATTGGCCGCAGCATCGCACTGGCGCTAGCTGAAGCCGGAGCCAATGTGGCCGTCAATTACTCAGGCAGCGAGGCTGCCGCGCAGGCCGTGGTCGAGGAAATTAAGCAGCTTGGTGTCGAAGCGTTTGCGATTCAGGCGAATGTAGGTCAATCGGATCAGGCTGAAAACCTCATTAAAGAGGTGACCGGCGTATTTGGGCGGATCGACATTCTAGTCAATAACGCCGGGATTACGAGAGATAATTTGATTATGCGCATGAAAGAGGAAGAGTTTGACCAAGTCATCGAAACGAACCTCAAAGGCGTATTTAATTGTCTCAAATCCGTCAGCCGCCCAATGATGAAGCAGCGTTACGGCCGCATTATCAATATATCGTCGGTTGTTGGCGTATTAGGCAATGCTGGCCAAGCCAACTATGTTGCGGCTAAAGCGGGCGTCATCGGCTTGACCAAATCATCTGCGCATGAGCTTGCTTCGCGTGGCATTACGGTGAACTGCGTCGCTCCGGGCTTCATTGATACCGACATGACCCGTGAGCTTTCCGAAGACCTGAGAGATAAAATGATTCAGGATATTCCGCTCGCCCGTCTTGGGCAGCCGGAGGAAATTGCCAAGGTTGTGGTTTTCCTGGCTTCCGAAGGGGCATCCTATATGACAGGACAGACTCTTCATGTAGACGGCGGCATGTATATGTAATGCCCAAAATGGGTTCAAAGCCCGCAAGAGAACCGTTTTCTCAGCCTCTGGCATTTTGAAAACTTTTCTCGTATAATACCAAAGAGGAGGTGAACCGGATGTCCGATGTATTGGAGCGTGTAAAACGCATCGTCGTGGATCGCTTGGGTGCTGACGAAGCTGAGGTAACACTGGAAGCATCTTTTAAAGATGATCTAGGTGCTGATTCTCTCGACGTTGTTGAACTTGTCATGGAATTGGAAGACGAATTTGATCTGGAAATCTCTGATGAAGACGCAGAGAAAATTACGACCGTAGGTGAAGTTGTAAATTACATACAATCTCATACCTAAGTCATTTGATAAGTCCCGTACTGCTCTAACAGGCGGGACTTCTCCTCATTTTGAAAGTGAAACCGTTACGAGATGAATATACTTTGCACAGGAACCGTCCCGGACGGTACATGCAGTCAATATAGAGGTGAATGTATTTGAATCATAGAGTGGTTATAACCGGAATGGGCGTTGTGACGTCACTCGGCCATGACCTAGATACGTTTTGGAATAACTTGATAGCTGGCAAATCCGGTATTTCCCGGATCGAATCCTTTGATGTCAGTGAATATACGACTCAAATCGCAGCTGAGGATAAAAAATTTAACCCAGAAGACTTTATGGACCGCAAGGATGCACGCAAAATGGACCGCTTTGTCCAATTTGCCGTTGCCGCCGGGAAAGCTGCCATGGAGCACAGCGGCCTTGATATTGAAAAGGATTCGGATGCGAACCGTGTAGGGGT
Source organism: Paenibacillus sp. (assembly GCA_031254035.1). Classification (GTDB taxonomy): domain Bacteria; phylum Bacillota; class Bacilli; order Paenibacillales; family Paenibacillaceae; genus Paenibacillus_AQ. The sequence goes on along the minus strand of JAIRVF010000074.1, from coordinate 15,944 downwards.
ATCGATCGGTTCGGGTATCGGCGGACTCGGAACTTGGGAAGATCAGCATAACATTTTGCTGGAAAAGGGACCGAAACGCGTCAGCCCGTTCTTTATTCCAATGATGATCGCTAACATGGCTTCGGGACAATTGTCCATTATGCTTGGAGCAAAAGGGCCGAATACGACTCCGGTAACCGCTTGTGCGACAGGCTCTCATGCCATCGGTGATTCCTACAAGCTGATCCAGCGCGGCGACGCCGATGTGATGATTTGCGGCGGGGCCGAAGCGACCATCCGGCCAACCGGTATGGCAGGTTTCTGTGCCTTGCGCGCCATGTCAACCCGCAATGACGAACCTGGAAAGGCAAGCCGTCCTTTCGATACGGGTCGCGACGGATTTGTTATGGGTGAAGGAGCGGGTGTTCTCGTACTTGAATCTTTGGAGCATGCGCAAAAACGCGGGGCTCATATTATTGCCGAAGTTATCGGCTACGGCTTAAGCGGCGATGCTTACCATATGACGGAGCCGGATCCGGATGGACCAGCACGCTGCATGGCGATGGCTCTACGCGACGCAGGTCTTGCGCCAGAGGATGTGGACTACATTAATGCACACGGGACATCGACGCCTGTAGGCGACCGTTCCGAGACCATCGCTATTAAAAAGGCAATGGGAGAGCATGCTTACAAGGTTGCAGTCAGCTCGACCAAATCCATGACGGGCCATCTTCTGGGTGCTGCCGGCGGCGTTGAAGCAGTTATTTGCGGCTTGTCGCTTAAGCATCAGAAAATTGCACCTACGATTAATTTGGACAACCAAGACCCGGAATGCGATTTGGACTATGTGCCGAATCAGGCACGCGATGCCAAGCTTGACGTAGTCATGTCCAACTCTTTTGGCTTTGGCGGCCATAACGCCACGATTATTCTCAAAAAATTCGATGAGTAAGGGGACGATTTGTTGAGTGGAGATCTGAAGCAGTTACAGCAGAAACTTCATATCCAATTTCACAATCGACTGCTGCTAAAACAGGCCTTTACCCACGCTTCTTATGTCAACGAACACCGCTTTAGCCAGCAGCAGGATAATGAACGGCTGGAATTTCTGGGCGATGCCGTCTTGGAACTGACGGTATCCGAATATCTATACCAGCTTTTTCCGAACCGTCCCGAAGGTGAACTGACAAAGCTGCGCGCGGCCATTGTATGCGAGCCGTCGCTTGTGAAGTTTGCGGAGAGCTTGGAATTCGGGCAGTATGTACTGCTTGGCAAAGGGGAAGAGCTGACAGGCGGGCGTACCCGCCCGGCTCTGCTTGCTGATGTGTTTGAATCGTTTGTCGGTGCCCTCTATCTCGACCAGGGGCTGGAAGCAGCCCGTTCGTTTTTGCAAACCTATGTTTTTCCACAGGTCGAGTCGGGTGGCAATCTTCAGATGAGCGATTTCAAGACGGAGCTGCAGGAATTGACGCAGCATCATAATATGGGTGCTCTGGAATACCGGATTGTGGAAGAACGGGGTCCGGCACATGAGCGCGAGTTTGTCTCCGAGGTTTATATGGGGAATGAGCGTGTGGGAAGAGGATCGGGTCGCTCCAAAAAAGAAGCCGAGCAGCAGGCTGCCGCAGTCGCGCTTAAGCAGCTGAAATTGGCGGAAATTTGACGGCTCCCTGTAAAGGGTCAAGGACAAACAAAGAGCAAAGAGCAGTCGCGAACGATGAACGGCAGTAGCCTTCAGACTGCTTTTTGCTCTTTCTTCGTTGAAAGGCGGCTCCTATCCTATAAGGCCCGGGGTTATGGTATTATAAGGTTTAGAGGTGATTTGGGAAATATGTTTTTGAAGCGGATTGAATTAGCGGGTTTTAAATCATTTGCCGACAAAACCGAAATGGAGTTTGTCCGCGGCATTACAGCGGTCGTAGGTCCGAATGGCAGCGGTAAAAGCAACATTTCTGACGGCATCCGCTGGGTTCTTGGAGAACAAAGCGCCAAATCGCTGCGCGGGGGAAAGATGGAAGACATTATTTTTGCGGGAAGCGATGCGCGCAAAGCCGTTAATTTCGGCGAAGTGTCGCTGACGCTCGATAATGAAGACCATGCCCTGTCTTTGGATTTTAATGAGGTTACGGTGACGCGCCGGGTACATCGAAGCGGAGACAGCGAATATTTTATCAACAGACAGTCATGTAGGCTCAAAGATATTACTGAGCTCTTTATGGACACCGGCATCGGAAAAGAGGCTTATTCTATTATTGGACAAGGCCGGATAGAAGAGATTCTGAGCACGCGTTCGGAGGACCGGAGAGGCATTTTTGAAGAAGCGTCAGGAATCGTTAAATATAAATCTCGGAAGAAGGATGCGGTTCGCAAGCTTGATGAAACCGAGCAGAATTTGCTCCGTATCCATGACCTGGTGACTGAACTGGAGGACCAGATCGGCCCCCTAAAGGAACAGTCGGAAAAGGCGATCCACTATAAACAGTTGCGCGAGCAATTGAAAACCAAAGAGATTTCGCTTTATGTCTATCAAATTGAGCAAATCCATGCGGCCTGGAGCGAGGCGAATGCGAAACTCAAAGTATTGCAGGAGGAGCAGGTTCAGCTTTCAACGGTTGTATCAGCACATGATGCCAAGCTGGAGAGCGACCGTGCAGCGCTGCGCAAGCTGGAGACGGAAGTCGAGACACTGCAGGGCGAGCTGCTGCAGTACAGCGAGGCCTACGAGAAAAGCGAAGGTTATGCGGAGGTGCTTCGTGAGCGCAAACGGAACCTCGAGGCCAACCGCGAACAGCTTCTGGGTGCGCTAAGCACTGGCGATGAACGCTTCGAAGACAGAAAAGCGGAAATTGAACTGCTCAAAATCAAACTGGAGGTGTCCCAGGAAGAACTGAAGCAGCTACGGGACCAGCTATCTGTCGAAGAATCCAAGCTTGCGGGTTTAACCGGAGGTATCAGCCAACAGCAGGAGGAGAGCCTTAAAGGAAACCTACTCGAGCTGATGAATCAAATGGCCCAAGCCCGAAACGAAATTCGTTACGCCGATCAACAGCAGGAAGCGCTGGCTCGCCGGATGAGTCGGGCCGATGAAGAAACAGGCAAATGGGAAGGCAAGAAGGAAGAACTCACGGGCCGGAAGCAGCAGCTGGATGCGAATATTGAGAAGTTGGGCCAGGAAATCCGTGATCTTCGAGGTGGCTACATTACTGAGAGTGAACGCTACCAGACACTGCAGCGGCTGTTGGACGAAAGCCAGAGTATGCTGCGCAAGTGGGAGCAGAAGCGGGAAGCGCAAACTTCCCGCCGTGACACCATGAAGGAAATGGCCGACGATTTTGACGGATTCATGCTCGGTGTTAAGGAAGTGCTGAAAGCTGCGCGTAAATCGGTTCTGCATGGCGTGCATGGAGCGGTCGCGGACCTGGTCCGCGTTCCGGAACGGCTGGAGCTTGCCGTGGAAACGGCCCTTGGAGCGTCACTTCAGCATGTGGTCATGGATAACGAGGCGGTGTCGCGTCAGGCAATCACTTTCCTGAAACAGCGCCAGCTCGGCAGGGCGACTTTCCTGCCGCTGGATGTCATCCGCGCGCGGAATATTTCTTCTGGTGATCGTTCCATGGTGGAGGGCGTGGAGGGCTTTGTCGGCATTGCGGCCGACCTGGTCCAATATGACGGTAAGTATGCTCCAGTCATCGGCAGCTTGCTAGGCAACGTAATTTTGGCGGAGAGCCTGGAGGTAGCGAATAAGATCGCTGCCCGCTGTCAGTATCGCTACCGGGTTGTTACGCTCGATGGCGATGTGGTCAATGCAGGCGGATCAATGACAGGCGGAAGCCAGCACAAGAAAAACAACAACCTGCTCGGCCGCAAACGTCAGCTTGACCAGTTGGACCAAGAGATTAACGATACGGAAGCCCAACTGCGGAAGCTGACACACAGCATTCAAGATGTGAAAAACCAGCTGGCAGAGACTCAGGAGAAGTTGGATGAGCTTCGCCGTACCGGTGACGAAAAGCGTATTGAGGAGCAGACTTTATCCGGGGATTTGAAACAGTTGGAGCATGAGCTTAGACATGTGCTTGAGCAGGCCCAAATGGCAGGGCAGGAGAAAGACGGTTTTAACGAGGAAAACCGCGAGCTTCAAAAGACGCGGGATGAAGCCGTGGAAAGACTCGCTCAGTTGGAAGAGGAAGAAAAATCGACGCATCAAGCGATCCAGGCAGCAGAATTTGCACGCAAGGCAAGCGAATCGGCCAAGGAGGAGCTCCAAACCCAGCTGACACAGCTTAAAGTACGGGAAGGCAAGCTCGATCAAGAGTGTTTCTCTTTGGAAGAGCAGTTGCGCCGCATGCAAAGCGATTTTAATTCCCAGGATAAGGAGCTACGGCAGACGAAAACACTGCTTGCTTCCATCGAAGCCGATCTGGAGAACAATACTCAGGAGTCTATCCAGCAGATCGAGGATCTTAACCGTTACAAGCTGAAGAAGGAACAAGCTTCGGAGCAGCTGGATTTCAAACGGGCGGCACGCATGCAGCTTTCCAAAAAGCTGGAGCAGGACGAAAGTGAAACCAAAGAGCAGCGGACGCAGCTCAAAGCGGTGGAGGACCAGCTTCGGCAAACGGAAATCGGTGTGAACCGACTCGATGTGGAGCTGGAGAATATACTCAAGAAGCTGAGCGAGGATTACGAGCTGAGTTATGAGCTGGCCAAGATGAGATATCCAATTCCGGAGGATGTTCCAGCCGTACAGACTGAAGTTCGTGAGTTGAAACGCAGCATAACGGCACTGGGCGACGTGAACCTGGGAGCGATCGAAGAGTACCAGCGCGTCAACGAGCGCTACCAATTCCTCAGTGAGCAAAAAGAGGATTTGGTTGAAGCCAAAACAACGCTGTATGAGGTCATTCGAGAAATGGACGAAGAAATGTCCAAACGGTTCAAACAGACCTTTGATGCGATCCGCCATGAATTCGGCACTGTATTCGTGAAGCTCTTCGGCGGCGGACGCGCAGATCTGGTACTGCTCGATCCTGATCATCTGCTGGAGACGGGCATCGATATCGTCGCCCAGCCTCCGGGCAAAAAGCTGCAGAACCTGCAGCTGCTTTCCGGTGGCGAGCGGGCGTTGACGGCAATGGCACTTTTGTTCGCTATCCTTCAGGTCAAGCCGGTACCATTCTGCGTACTGGATGAAGTTGAAGCGGCGCTTGATGAAGCTAACGTCGTACGGTTTGCCCAATATTTAAGAGAGTTTTCCGAACAAACGCAGTTTATCGTCGTAACCCACCGCAAAGGAACGATGGAGGAAGCGGATGTTTTGTATGGCGTCACGATGGAGGAAGGCGGAGTGTCCAAACTGGTATCCGTGCGCCTCGAAAATGATGAAGCCGAAATAGCCTAAGAAGATTAGAGACGGAGGAGACATATGAGCTTTTTTAAAAAGCTGAAAGAGAGCATTTCGAGCAAGACGGAATCGGTCACCAAACAGTTCCGCGAAGGACTGGAGAAAACCCGTAAGGGATTTGTCGAGAAGGTAACGGATCTGATGGTCCGCCGCAAAAAAATCGACGAGGAATTATACGAGGAACTTGAAGAAATTTTGATCGGTGCCGATGTGGGTGTGAATACGGTCATGGATCTGATTGAAGATCTGCGCGCCGAGGTAAAAAAGCAGCGGATCGAGGACGCATCTGAACTGCAGCCGATTTTGTCACAAAAGCTGATGGAGTTGTTACGCGGTGATGACGATAATGCAATTCGTATGAATCCGGACGGCATCACCGTCATTCTGTTCGTCGGCGTCAACGGCGTCGGTAAAACAACAACCATCGGCAAGATGGCTCACCGTTTCAAGCAGGAAGGCAAAAAGGTCCTTCTCGCCGCAGGCGACACGTTCCGTGCCGGAGCAATCGAGCAGCTTGAAGTATGGGGGCAGCGCGCCGGGGTTGAGGTCATCAAGCAGCATGCAGGGTCAGACCCGGCGGCTGTCATGTTTGATGCCGTGCAAGCCGCGAAGCAGCGCCAGGCGGATGTTCTAATCTGCGATACCGCAGGACGACTTCAGAACAAATCGAATCTGATGGAAGAACTCAACAAGATTTTCCGGGTCATCCAGCGCGAAATCCCGGGTGCACCGCATGAAGTACTCATGGTATTGGATGCAACGACAGGCCAAAATGCGCTGAACCAAGCGAAGCTTTTTGGAGAAAAAAGTGGCGTTACAGGTCTTGTACTTACAAAGCTGGACGGCACGGCCAAAGGCGGCATTGTAGTGGCGATCCGCCAGGAGCTTAACCTGCCGGTGAAATTCGTAGGTTTGGGCGAGAAAATGGAAGACTTGCAGCCGTTTGATTCCCAGCAGTTTGTGCATGCTCTTTTCGCCGGATTGATTCAGGAGGAAGAGCAGGGTAATGAAAATGAGGAAAGTAACGAATCGGATTTGTAATATTTCTAGAGGTTGTTCAAAAAGTCCGCCTTTGATCACGAAGTGAATCAGGAAGCAGGCTCGACATCGAATCTTGAATTCAGCCGGGCCTAAGCGTATGCTTACGAAGTAATGTTTCCTTCGGAAACATCTCAGGTGCTCACGTACCCAATACGTACGCTCCGCTCCTCAGTCCCTAGCTTCATCCAACCTTCTCGGTGCTGAAAATCGGCCTTTTTGAACACGTACTTCTAGAATCTGACTTCGTTAAACCTGTAAAGATATGAGCAGACTTTGTTATGGAGGTCCGGTTTTCCAGTGGAAAACCACTTCCAGAGCAGAGTCTTTTTTTATTGGGAATATTTCCAGTGAAGAGGTCGTTCAACTGCCTTTTAGAAATGGGTGCATGTTGTTTTGTCCGCTGGCCTGGCATCCCCTCTATCCGTTATCATCCGAAATACCGGCAATCGTACACGCACACCTTCCGACGTGTTTTCATAAGCTTTAGCAGGATTTATTGTGACTTATTGCAAGCCCAATCCGGTGGGCCCAAAAAAGAGAGAATGGACTACATAAATCATTGGAACGATCCGCTTTAAATTTCCAAGAAACAGCCCAGGTGCAGCCGGATTCGCTAGAGTGGAAATGGAAGGGGATGAACGGTTATAATGTTAAAAAAAGAAACATTGCGAGGGTTACTCATGGCAAACACACATACCTACAGCCGGAAAGAGGAAGTGGCTAATGCCATTACCCATGGCATCGGCGTTTTGATCAGCATTGCCGCGCTCGTGCTGCTGATCGTCTTTTCGACGATGAAGGGAACGGCGTGGCATATCGTCAGCTTTTCGGTTTATGGAACGACGATGCTGATCCTTTATCTGAACTCCACGCTGGTTCATAGTTTTAAAGAAGGAAAGGTCAAAGATCTGTTCGAAATTTTCGACCATTCTTCGATCTATCTATTTATTGCCGGAACTTACACACCAATTATGCTGGTAGCCATACGTGGTCCGCTAGGCTGGTCGCTGTTTGGAACGGTTTGGGGGATCGCCATTCTGGGATGTGTTTTTAAAGCTTTCTTCACGAAGCGATTCCTATTTATGTCAACAGTTTTCTACCTCATCATGGGCTGGATGATTGTTCTTGCCTGGGGGCCGCTTACAGCGGCAGTCGCTACGGGCGGGATTGTGTTGCTCACTGTAGGAGGACTATTGTATACGTTGGGCACTATTTTTTATGTGTGGCGCGGATTCCCCTACCATCATGCTATTTGGCATTTATTCGTTCTAGGAGGCAGTGTCGCCCACTTTTTCGCCGTATTGTTATATTTACTGCCATGGTCGTAAAAACGCCTGATCCCGAAGTGTGGAGACGTTCGTTAAGAGGGTTGAAAAGTTAATGGGAAGATGACAAGGGAAAATGCTTGACATCTTTCTTTGTTTTATGTATGATAATGAACGTTAAAGATGTGTAAAGTGTTTTTCCTTGACGAAGGGAGTGCCCTTGAATGAGTCAGGAGAATAGGCTCGAGAAAACGAACCGAATCAATTTGTTGTTTGATTTCTATGAACTTTTGCTGACAGAGAAACAGCAGACGTTCCTTAAATATTACTTTCATGATGATTTCTCCCTCGGGGAGATCGCCGCGGAGTCTGGGATCAGCCGGCAGGCGGTATATGAACATATCAAGCGGGCCGAGCAAGTGCTGGAACAGTATGAGGAAAAGCTCGGACTTTTGAAGAAATATGATCAGCGCGTACAGGAACTGGAAAAGCTGCGCGAACTGGTGAATGCCAGTACGATGACGCAGGATCAGAAATTGAATATATACGAAATTGTAGATCAACTAGAAGCATGGGAATAAAGAAGAATGAAGGAGGTGGCGGTCCATGGCATTTGAAGGATTGACCAGTAGGCTGCAGAATGTGTTTAGCAAACTGCGCGGCAAGGGGAAGGTATCCGAAGACGATGTACAAGAGGCGATGCGTGAGGTACGTCTTGCGCTGCTCGAAGCCGACGTTAACTTTAAAGTCGTCAAGGATTTCGTTGCCAAAGTGAAGGAAAAGGCCATCGGTACGGAAGTGATGGAGAGCTTCACGCCTGGCATGGTCATCATTGATATTGTCAACAAAGAGCTTACCGAACTGATGGGTGGAAGCCAAGCAAAGCTGGCGAAGGCGAATAAGCCGCCAACCGTGATTATGATGGTCGGCCTGCAGGGTGCAGGTAAGACCACGACTTCCGGCAAGCTGGCAAAGATGCTGCAAAAGCAAAACCATCGTCCACTGCTCGTTGCAGGCGACATTTATCGCCCAGCGGCGATCAAGCAGCTTCAGGTGTTAGGTGAACAAATCAATGTGCCCGTATTTTCACTTGGTGACAAGACAAGCCCGGTTGAAATTGCCAAACAAGGCTTGCAGCATGCGAAAGACAACGGCCATGACTATTTGATTGTCGATACCGCTGGACGTCTTCATGTCGATGAAGAGCTGATGGAGGAGCTTCGCCAAATCCATAGCGAGATCAAACCGGATGAAGTACTGCTCGTGGTCGACGCAATGACAGGTCAAGACGCTGTTAATGTTGCGGATACCTTTAACAAGCAGCTGGAACTTACAGGCGTTGTGCTGACCAAGCTGGATGGCGATACACGTGGCGGCGCCGCGTTGTCCGTCAAGGCTGTAACGGGTTGCCCGATCAAATTCGCTGCGCTTGGAGAGAAAATCGATGCGCTGGAGCCGTTCCATCCGGAACGTATGGCATCGCGAATTCTCGGTATGGGTGACATGCTCTCTTTGATCGAAAAGGCGCAGTTCAACATTGACGCCGATAAAGCCAAGGAAATGGAACGTAAAATGCGTAACGCCGAATTTACCTTCGACGATTTCCTTGAGCAGATGGAGCAGGTTAAGAAGCTTGGTCCGATCGATCAGATAATGGATATGATCCCGGGCATGGGTAAGCTGAAACAAGCGAAGGATTTGAAGGTCGACGAGAAGCAGATGGGTCGGATCGAAGCGATCGTGTTCTCCATGACCAAGGCTGAGAAGCAAAATCCCGACATGATCAACCATAACCGTCGCAAACGGATCGCAACAGGCAGCGGTACCTCGCTGGCTGAAGTGAATCGGCTGATCAAGCAGTTTGATGAGATGCGCCGGATGATGAAGCAGTTCTCGGATATGATGGGACCGAAGGGGCCTAAAGGCAAAGCCTTGAAACAGCTTAAAGGATTGGCTGGCAAAGGCGGAATGAAATTTCCGTTCCGTTGATGCCTGAATATAGATTTTGATTTTATTGAAGGAGGTGAATTTTCGTGGCAGTACGTATTCGTCTGAAACGCATGGGTGCTCATAAAGCTCCTTTCTACCGTATCGTGGTATCGGATTCCCGTTCCCCACGTGACGGCCGTTTTATCGAAGAAATCGGTTTCTACAACCCGGTTCAACAACCGGCTGAAGTTAAAATCGATGAAGATAAAGCTATTGCATGGCTCCAAAATGGTGCACAAGCTTCCGACACAGTTCGCAACTTGCTGAGCAAAGCGGGCGTAATGAAGAAGTTTCATGAGCTGAAGCAACAGAAATAATGACTGATTGTGAGGGTTATCTATGGAAGAATTAGTTGGAGTTATTGCTAAGGCTTTAGTGGATCATCCCGAAGATGTGACCGTGAAGAGGGTGGAGAAAGATCACCTGATTGTTTATGAGCTGAACGTACATCCGGATGATGTGGGAAAGGTGATTGGCAAGCAGGGACGGATCGCCAAAGCTCTTCGCACGGTTGTCACTTCTGCAGCAGTCAAAATGGATAAACGCGTAACTGTAGATATTATATCTTAAAAGGTATGCGAAGAGGGGGTTAGGATGTATTTCCTAGCCCTTTTTTGATAATTATAAATTCAAGAAAAACTGGCTCAACATCATCGTAAGTATACGCTGAGCGATCGGAAAAACGATCCGTAACCGCAGCGGTCACCTCGCACGATGTCAACCACTGGTTTTTGTTTTGAGCCGAAAAACAACCACGAAACGCGGTCTGGCTTCTTAGAAGTTCATCGATCGACGTTTTTGTTAAGATTATAGAATTAATAAGTTTTTTTGGGGGTCCCCGCAAAGTATTTGGAATACGCATCGAAGCATAGGCTCCACTCAGTACTTTTGCTCCGCAAAAGCGCCCCTCTTTGAGAGGTGTCGGACTTCTTTCCGATACTCTTTGTGGGGTTATTTTATGTATTAACAATTGTTGGAAACGGACCGACATGAAAGCGAGCGAGACGGCATGTTCTCTTTAGACTTTATAAGTTTATTGGGATTGTGGAGTTATTTAAGGACTCGCAGGTCGGATTTAGCATTGAACGCAGGAGGAAACTATGCCGCAACAACTTATGAATGTAGGCAAAATCGTAAATACACATGGAATTAAGGGAGAGATCAAGGTACTGCTGCATACAGATTTTCCTGAGGTCCGCTTCGCCAAAGGCAGTGAATTGCTGATCGTTCCTGCGGACGGCAAAGCTCCACAGCTTGTTACCGTTCAATCCTCTAGATTTCATAAGAACATGTACATTGTGAAGCTAGAGGAGTACGATAATATTAATGACGTGGAAAAGTTCAAAGGAAGTATGCTCAAGGTCCCTCAGGAGGATTTAGTGGAGCTGCCGGAGAACGAATTTTATTTCCATCAGATTATAGGCTGCCAGGTCGTAACGGATGAGGGACAAGAGCTTGGAGTCATTACCGAAATTCTTACTCCGGGAGCTAACGACGTATGGGTGGTGCAACCTAAAGGCGGTAAAAGCATCCTTATCCCTGTCATCGATGATGTCGTGCTGGACGTAAATGTAAAGGACCAGAAGGTGCTTGTGCATTTGATGGAAGGACTGCTGTAGCATGATGAAAGTTGATGTGCTGACGTTGTTTCCAGAGATGATGGACGGCGTGTTCAATTCAAGCATCCTCGGCAAAGCGCAGGAAAAGGGTATCGTAAGCTTGAATGCGATTAATTTCCGAGAGTATTCGGGCAGCAAACACGGTACGGTAGATGATACCCCTTACGGCGGCGGGGGAGGGATGGTTCTGAAGCCTGAGCCCATTTTTTCGGCCGTGGAGGATCTGCTTTCGCGGACCTCTTCATCACCAAGAGTTATTCTGATGTGTCCACAAGGAGAGACCTTCACACAACAAAAAGCGGAGGAGCTTTCGGCGGAGGAGCATCTAATTTTCATCTGCGGGCATTATGAGGGATATGATGAAAGGATTCGCGAACATTTGGTTACGGATGAGCTGTCGATCGGCGATTATGTTCTCACTGGGGGCGAGCTGCCGGCAATGGTGGCTATCGATTCGATCGTACGACTGTTGCCTGGCGTGCTGGGGAATGAAACTTCAGCTGTAACGGATTCGTTCAGCACAGGGTTGCTCGAGTATCCACACTATACCCGTCCTGCCGAGTTTAGAGGATGGAAGGTACCCGATGTTTTGCTGAGCGGTCATCATGCCAATATTGAGCTCTGGCGCCGGGAGCAGGCCTTGAAGCGCACGCTACAGCGCAGGCCCGATATGCTGGATCAGGTGGAACTTACCGAACAAGACCGTAAGGTAATCAAACGTCTGCGGCAGGAACAGCAGGAAAACGGTGATTAAAGCGATTTTCCTGCTTTATTTTCATTTTTAAGGAGGATTCCCATGAATTATCAAGATTATTTCCAGGGCAATAGAGATAAACATTTGAATGAGCTGAAGGAATGGTTGTCCATTCCCAGCGTCTCGGCATTATCCGAACATAAATCCGACGTGAAAAAGGCTGCACAGTGGCTTGCCGATACGATGACGCGGGCCGGGCTGGAAAACGTCAAAATTCACGAAACGAAAGGCCATCCGATCGTTTATGCAGATTATTTGCATGCCGAAGGCAAGCCGACAGTCCTTGTATATGGCCATTATGACGTGCAGCCGGTCGATCCGCTCCATTTATGGCAAACGCCTCCTTTTGAACCGGATATCCGTGACGGCAAATTGTTTGCTAGAGGCGCGACCGATGATAAAGGCCAGTTGTTCCTACATATTAAAGCAGTGGAAGCCCTTCTTTCTCAGGAAAAAGAACTCCCAGTTAACATCAAGTTCTGTGTGGAAGGCGAAGAGGAAGTAGGTAGCCAGAATCTGCCCAATTTCCTTAATGAGTATCAAAATATGCTGAAAGCTGATGCTGTGCTTATCTCCGATACTTCGCTGCTTGAAAAAGGCCGACCAGCAATTTGCGTGGGACTACGCGGTCTTTGTTCGCTGGAAGTGGCTCTGAATACAGCCAATACAGATCTGCACTCCGGGTCCTATGGCGGTGGAGTACCAAACGCTTTGCATGCCATGGTCAGCCTGCTTGACTCTTTGCATGACAAAAACGGACGGGTTAACGTTGAAGGTTTCTATAAAGGCGTGCTTGAGCTGACGCCGGAGGACCATGAAGAATTCAAAAAGCAGTCTGTGGATGAAAACAAAATGAAGCAGGATCTGGGTCTGGATGAACTGTTCGGTGAAGAAGGATTTACATTCGCAGAAAGAACAGGGGCACGTCCAACCTTGGAGCTGAACGGCGTTTATGGCGGATTCCAGGGAGAAGGCAGCAAAACCGTTATCCCGAAGGAAGCACACGCGAAAATTACATGCCGCCTGGTTGGCCATCAGGATCCGCAGGACATTCTCGATAAAATCGAAAAGCATATTAACAGCCATGTGCCTACAGGCGCCAAGGTAACCGTCGTTCAAATGGAAAAAGGCAATCCGTTTACAATCGATCCATCCAAGCCTGTGCTGCAGAAGGCTGCGGATGCTTATGAGCATGTATATGGCACTCGTCCTGTATTTACCCGCGATGGTGGCTCCATTCCGATTGTAGAGACATTTTCACGTGTCCTTGAAGCGCCTGTCGTTTGTATGGGCTTTGGCCTGCCGGATGAAAACCTGCATGCGCCAAACGAGCACTTCAACCTGGAGAACTTCGATAAAGGGCTGCTTACAATCGTGGATTTCCTGAAAAGAGTATAAAATTCAAAATGAGAAACTGCCGGCTTGCAAAGTAGATCGCTTTGTGGTCGGCATTTTTTTGTGATGATTGGGATTGTTTGTTGCCATAAATGGTTGAAGGAAGCGGATATATAAAATATAATTTCTATAAGCGAAATAAAATTTTATATAAGTTACTATTTTTGAAATATTAATCCGGTTTTCAACAGGAGGACTTATGGTGAATATTATTCCGTTAAAAGAGGAATGGCTGCCACAGATGTGTGAGCTTTGGAACCAGGAGCTCGGCGGTCACTTCCCGATGCGCGAGCAGTTGATGCGCCAAAATTCATTTCAAGATGAGAATGTTTACTTGGAAGGCTCTAAACTAGCCATTGATGAAAACGGCAGACTGCTTGGGTTCGTGATCGCGAAAACATGGCAGGAGGGTCGGCGAGGAATGCGGCTCGGTGACGGGGGAGGCTGGATTCAGGCCATCCTAGTTCGGAGCGAAGCGAGAGGACAAGGAATCGGCAGCCGCCTGCTTGAACAGGCAGAAGAGGCCCTCCGGGATGCGGGGGCAGAGTTGACATACATCGGCAGGGATCCTTGGCATTATATTCCGGGCATACCAAAGGAATTGCCTGATGCAAAGGTATGGTTTGAGCGTAGGGGCTACGAAGTATTGTACGAGGCATTCGATCTTGTCAATCAAACCCCGGACAGTACGCGCCAGAAGTATTCGGATGGTGCATACGCCCGCCTGCTTGAGGAAAAGGACAAAAATGAAATGCTGCGTTTCTTCGAGCGCTGCTTCCCAGGCCGATGGTTTTATGAAGCGCAATGCTACTGGGATCGTGGAGGCAAAGGCCGGGAGTTTGTGGGCTTGTTTATGGAAGACGAGATGATCGGATTTTGCAGGGTCAATGACGAACAGTCTCCGATGATCGCCCAGAACACCTATTGGGCTCCGCTGTTTGACAGCCCACTCGGAGGCATTGGGCCGCTTGGCGTCGATAACCGTTTCCGCGGTAAAGGCTACGGCCTTGCGATTGTAAAAGATGGCGTAGCCGAACTGACAAGTCGCGGCATAGATAATCTAGTCATCGACTGGACCGGCTTGGTTGATTTCTACGCCAAACTCGGATTTACCGTTTGGAAGAGGTATGATCTCGCGAAGAAAACTTTTAAGTGATACCCGACGGCAAAAGGAGGGAAAGTGATGGGAATTTTTAAATCGATCTGGAGATTTTTTATCCCTCGAGAGCGCACGCTCATTTTTACTTCTTTTAAGCTGGAGGATTATTTGAGAGTAAAAAACAGGCTGGTCCAGCGTGGAATTTCGCACCGGTCCCGGGTTGCTAACTATGATGGAAACATGGGTACTTTTCCGACGAGGAGAATGCAATATTCCATATATGTGGCTAAAGAAGACGAAGACTCAGCCGTAAAGGAAAGCTTCCGATAATTATGTGAAAAATAAAGAATCCCCCGGCAAAAGCAAAAGCCGAGGGATTCTTTTAGATTCTGGATTAGTTTTCTAACGTTTTGGTGATCGTCGTAAAAATATCGTATTTAATTTGGTCAGGTTTTTTGCGCTTGTGATGTTCTTCAGTGAAACGAGTAATTATTTCAAAGAATTCCTTGGCTTCTTCTTCGGTTAGATACACCTCGGCATTGTTCAGATTGCCGTGAGGTTTTTCCATGTTTTGTGCATTCAGAAACTTTTTTTTGTTTTCATCATACAAATCCGAGAATAGCCTTTGTGTTTCTGAAATGAATATCTTTTTTGCAGTTTCGTCCGCACCGTCATCGCGTTTGATCCGGACTGAACCTTTAAACGCGTCGTAATATTTTGCGTTGATGCCGTTAATCTCCTTAGTACTCACCAAATAAATCATTCCGATGCTTTCTAGCTTCTTGGCATGATAGTAAACTTTTGCCGGAACTTCGCCCATTTCGTCGGCAATTTCCTTAATTGTCACCGGATGGTCCATTCGCTGGAAATGGCTTAATATTTTCATCCGGTAAGGATCAGAGTATATCCGTATTTCCTCGATTGTGCTTAGTACCTTCGTTTCCAATACAAACGCTCCTCATTTTTCCTTGCTTTATAGTCAAAGGATTCAGAAAAATTTACTAATTACATAAACTTATTATATAGTCCGGAAGGATAAAGCACAAAAGAATGTTATTAGAGGTTGTTCAAAAAGTTCGCTTTTGATCACGAAGTGAATCAGGAAGCAGATTCGGCGTCGAATCTTGAATTCAGCCGGGCCTAAGCGAATGCTTACGAAGTATGTTTCCTTCGGAAACATTTCAGGTGCTCACGTACCCACTACGTACGTTCCGCTCCTCAGCCCCTAGCTTCATCCAACCTTCTTGGTGCTGAAAATCGCCCTTTTTGAACACGCACTATAATCTAAAAAAAGACAGCGGGTTTTCTCCCGCCGCCTTATCATCATAAATAATCCCGTTTATGCCTCCCATTTAAATCCTTCACCGAGCACCTCATGGGTATTGCTGATGATGACAAA
>JAIRVF010000148.1 GCA_031254035.1 Paenibacillus sp. | reverse complement strand
TTTAGTTGAAGCTATAGATGTTTTAGGGAAGTAAAAATAAATTTTTGCCTGTTTGGCTGCTGCCTGCCATTTCTCTGATATCGTGATGGAAAGACTCTCATGGTTAAACTTAAACTCAGAAGAGCTGAGCTTATAGCCGTTTATATATAGACTGACATTTTTACTTGAGTTGAGTATATAACGGGACGTCAATTGGAACGTTCGCGTGTAGCCGTCCGCGCCAGCCAGGGCATTACCGATGCAAGCTTTACCTGACACCCCTTCTTCCCATTCAAAGGTAGGGGCGATTGCATATTTCATTGATATCTCGGCTCCACTATCGGGTGCCTTGTGCATCGTTATCGTATGGTTGTCATAATCAACCGTATATTTCGTAGAATCTATCTCTTGTTGATTGATGAATAGGTGGATCTCCGTATTGG
Organism: Paenibacillus sp.; assembly: GCA_031254035.1. GTDB lineage: Bacteria > Bacillota > Bacilli > Paenibacillales > Paenibacillaceae > Paenibacillus_AQ. Next base: position 11,628 of record JAIRVF010000148.1, on the reverse strand, counting down.
ACGCTGTAATCTGATTAGCTGTCTTGAATGGGAACGTTTGCTTTACCCCATTTCCATCTTCAAGAATATAACCGAGATAATCCCCCTCCCTATGATCAAACCTCTCACTTGCGCTTGCCGTTCCTCCACACAGCAAAACGAAGCTAATCAATAGAAAAACGATCATTCTGCCTTTCATTTTCTCTACTCCTTTATCAATGATGTTATTAAACGGATTAACCCCGTTTAGTATGATATCTGTTCATTCTATCATTTTTTATATACCCTTATTGTTCCATCTTCTGAATTTAATAAGGAGAATCTTAAAGGTAAAAATATTGTCACTTTTTGTATTATATGATACCCTACAAAAGTATTTCCATTATTGAGGAGGTTAAATTATGTTACGTACTGGCATCTTGTTTTTAATTTTGGGGCTAGGGGCATTCATACTGCCGCAGTTCGGTCTGCAATTCAAATTATTTAACGTTTTGGAAGAAATTTTTGGCGGAAGTCAAACCATTGTCGAGATTGGTGTGGCAGTTCTTGGCGCCGTCCTAGTAGGCATTAGTTTAATTAAAGGCAAGAAGGACAAGTCGGCCGCAGCGTAAGAACACACGGTTTGGGAGGAAGTTATTCTTGAAATCATGGATTGCAAAGCTATTAAAATCAGTAAGTGTTATGGCTTTAATGATGATGGTGTGTGCGGCTCCCGTATTCGCCGAAGATGATCTGAACTGGGTAGAAGGCATCGGACAGAGAATCCACGTGGGGACCAATTTAGCAGAACTGAAGCTGGGCAGCGATTTTGTTTTTCTGAATGCAGAAGATACAAAAAAGTACATAACACAGGGCGGGATGAAACCGAGCGGTGAAGAAATCGGCTTGGTTATTCCAAAGGACGGAGAACAGGATTGGGCTGTCTTTTTCGAATATGACGAATCGGGACATATAAAAGACGATGAGAAAACGAAAATAGATGCAGAAGCCTTGCTGGAAAGCTACAAAAAAGGCACGGAAGAACAGAATAAAGATGTAGGTCCTGAAAACCAATTATTCATAGACAGATGGGATGTTGCTCCGTTCTATGACAACGCCTTGCACAGTTTATCTTGGTCTTTATTAGCACATGATTATCAGAACAACAGTGTCATTAACTACAATGTGCGGCTTCTATCGCGCAAAGGCTATATCTCGGCGATACTCGTTTCAAATCCGGAGCATTTGCAGGCAGACCGAAAAGTGCTTAACGACAAGATCCTTTCACAGTTTCACCTAAAGCAGGGCCAGCGGTATGAGGATTTTGACAGCAAAACCGATAAGGTAGCTGAATTCGGTTTGACTGGATTAATTCTTGGAGGCGTGGGTCTGGCGGTTGCCAAAAAAGCAGGCTTGATTGCTTTGATCCTCCTTCTATTGAAGAAGTTTGGGGTCGTGATTGTGGTGGCTGGCGGCGCTATTTGGGCATTTATTCGCAAAAGACTCGGATTGAAGGAAAAGCAGTCAGAGCAGCCTACGCAACCGGAGCAACCGGCACAGGAGCAGGCGATCGATCAGCAGCAAAGTTGATTTCAAAGGGTAATAGCCGCTAAACGTTTCACATATGCGGCTTTTAAATTATTTTAAAAATTGGAAAAGTCAAAACCCCTCCTAATCGCTCAAAAGCCGAGTGATTAGGAGGGGTTTTTCAAAGCGTATATTTATCTACAGAAGCGCCTTACAAAATAATCGACGCAAGTCCAAACCCAATTGCTACTGCAAGAATCGTCGCGATCAGACCCGGCAGCATGAACGAGTGATTCAGCACGTATTTGCCGATCCGCGTCGTTCCTGTACGGTCAAAGTTGATCGCTGCAATGACGGTCGGGTAATTCGGAATAAAGAAGTAGCCGTTTACTGCCGGGAACATGGCAATGAGTGCAGCAGGCGGCAAACCTAGGGCGATGCCAAGAGGCATGAGCGCACGTATCGTTGCGGCTTGGCTGTACAGTAGAATCGACAGGACGAAGAGCGCAATGGCGAATAGCCACGGAGCAGCAGTGACACTGTTTTTAATCCATGCACTGATCTGATCCATGTGACCCGCGAAGAACGTGTCACCAAGCCAAGCAATCCCGAAGATGCTAATGACAGCCTGCATCCCGGCGAGGAAGACGTTGCTTTTGATCAAGAGAGACGCATTGACCTTACAGAAGAGCAGGATCAGCGCCGCAATCGACAGCATCACAAGCTCAATTGCATAGGCCATGCTTAGCGGAACAAGCTTGCCGTCTGTTTCCCAAGCTGGACGAAGCTGCGGCAGCGAGCCAAGCAATACGACCAGCACGACACCGAAGAGGAATAAGACCACAGATCGTTTGGCATAAGGCTTTGCCGCTGCATCTCGCTGCTCGCCATTAGAATCCAGCGTTTCTTGGACGAGTCCATCCTTTACGCGTTGCTGATATTCAAGGTCGTCATTCAAGTCTTTGCCGACCTTGGTCATGACCCAAGCGGTAATCATACAGCTAATAAACGTAGCAGGGACGCTGATCATCAGAATGTTAATCAGACTGATTTGATAACCTGCGAGCAGGGAGACGAGCGCTACGGTTGCTGCGGAAATAGGACTTGCAGTAATCGCCTGTTGGGAAGCGATAACTGATATGGATAAGGGCCGCTCTGGGCGAACACCGGATTGGCGTGACACTTCGGCGATCACAGGGAGTATGGAATAGGATACATGGCCTGTCCCTGCGCAAAATGTAAATATATACGTCACGATTGGTCCCATGAACGTAATGTGGCTGGGGTTTTTGCGAAGAGCTCTTTCCGCTAGGGAGACCAAATAATCCATCCCGCCTGCAGTTTGAAGAGAGCCGGCAGCAGTAATGACCGCGGCGATCATCAGCATGACATCAATCGGAGGTGCAGTTGGCTGCAGACCGAATCCGAATGTCAGAACGGTTAGTCCAAGCCCTCCCATGACCCCAAGTCCAAGCCCGCCTAGCCTTGCGCCGACGAATATGGCGAGTAATACAATGAGGAGTTGAATCCAGAACATCAATCTTTCACATCACTTTCAGCTAATTCTTAGGTGCCATTTTTCACAATCTGAGGTGTATCATTATACAACATTGTGTACCACCTGTCACATTGCTATTCAGAGGTGTCGGTATATCCTTCGCTATGGTTCCTAGAATGTAACGAGAGTATAGATTCTAACCGTGCCTCAATCAAATTAAAAGGGCCCAAGCCTGCTCTACGCTTGAGTCCCCAACAAAATAGGTGAATGCAGCTTTTTTTGCTCTTTATAAGGCAAGAACCCGCTCCAGGAGCGGGTTCTTAGTATGGAGGCAACCGATGTAAGCCCGGCAAACTCAATTTCTTTATTCGAACTTACCGGGCTTATTCATTTCATAAGTTACTTCGTATTACTTTGCAGCTTTGTATGCTTCGCTCATATCGGTCAGATGCTGTTGGAAGCTGGAATCTGCTCTCAGATCATTGGTAAATTTGTCCCAATCGGCCATAGAAGCTTTGTTAATAACAACGTTCGTAAACATATCTACAAACTTCTTCTGCCAATCGCCGCCTTTTTCCATCCATGCTTTTGTGTTAGGAAGACCCGCTGCTGGGTTATTTACAGAAGATTCGGAGATCGAATCGATCAACTGGCGGTTATATTCCTTCACCTCTGCCGACATACCTGGAGCTTCTGCACGTTGGTATTTGTTATAGTAACCAGAGATCCATTGTGCTGATGTTGCAGTACCATATGCTTTCGACTTTCCTTCTTCTGTTTGCTCGATTATACCCTCTGCATTTACAGTGTAGTCCTTGTCCTTAATGCCGTAAGTCACGAGATTGTAGCTCTCTTCAGTTGCAGTCTCGTTGTACAATTCAAGAATCTTCTTTAGCTTATCTTCGCTAACCGATTTACTAACCAAGAACACACCATAGGAGCCATTCGCTTGGTCATAATACTTCTTGCCATCTGGTGCTACTGGAAGCTCATATGCGGTCAATTTCGCTTCCGGCTTAATCTTTTGCAATTCTTGCTCGTACACAAATCCATCGTTTACGTTACCGAATGCTAGACCTGCTTTGCCTTGGGTCAGCATTTCCTTCACTTGGCTGGACTTCATAACAGGCAAGTCTGGCATAATGAGGCCATCTTTAAATGCCTTGCTCCAGAACTCGAGTGATGTCTTTGCTTCACCAGTCATCCAGTATGGCTCAATTCCACCATCTGCAGTTTCTTTCCATTGGTTCCCTGCGCCAAACATGGACATCATGTAACCACTAACACTAGCCTGTACCATACCGAAAGTATCTTGTTTGCCATTCTTATCTGGATCGTTCTTCGTGAATGCTTCTAATACCGTATAGAGCTCGTCCATTGTTGTCGGAGCCTTCAAACCTAAGTTATCGAGCCAATCTTGACGAATCAAGAAGGATTCATGTCCATCTAACGGACGAACACGCGGAATACCGTACGATTTCCCATCAACTTTAACGTTATCGATAGCATTCTGTGGATAGTTCGTTAGATTCGGATAATCCTTAAAATAAGGAGTTAGATCCCAGAAAGCGCCTTGTTCGATCGCTGTCGAGAATGTTGGATCGTTAATATCCTCGATGAGCACTACGTCGGGTAGACTTTTAGAAGCTAGCAATGCGTTCAGTTTCTCTTTATAATTGTTGATCGGATAGAAATCGATTTTCAGCTTGACGCCGAGCTTCTCATTAAGTTGTTGAATGCTTTCGAGATCGCTGCTTGGCGATTCGCCGAACGTCATCGTACCAATCGTGATGTCAATCGGCTTCCCGCCATCTGCGGAGTCCGCTTGGTCACCCTTAGAGCAGCCAACTATAGATGTAGTGAGAACTAGTGCCATCAGCATAGTAATCCAACTTCTTTTCTTCATTCAAAAGCCCTCCCTTAGTTATGAAAAGATTAATATACAATGATAAGTTACGTATCAACCTTTAACTGAGCCAACCAACATGCCTTTAACAAAATACTTCTGCAGGAATGGATATACACAAATGATCGGCAAGGATGCTACAACTACTGCTGCCATCTTAATTGTTTCTGGCGGAAGCATTTGTTCACTTTGCAGCATAGATGCAACAGACGGATCTGCTACATTGGTTGAAGCTTGAATCAGCATCATTTGCAGCACAACCTGCATTGGGCGAAGTTCATCGGAGTTGATGTACAATACGCCGCTGAAATACGTGTTCCAGAAACCTACAGCGAAAAATAATCCAAATGCAGCAATCGCAGGCAGCGAAATCGGAAGCATAATCTTAAAAAATACGCCGATATCGTTGCAGCCATCAATCTTCGCTGCTTCTTCTAATTCTTCTGGTAGTTCCTGATAGAAGTTCTTCATCAGGAATACATACCATGCGCTTGTGATTGCCGGTAGAATCAATGACCATACCGTATTCATAAGACCCAAGCTATCAACAAGCATAAAGTTTGGAATCATACCTGGGTTAAACAGCATCGTCATTAGAATCGCAACCAGGAAAAACTTCTTCCCGAAGAATTGTTTACGAGACAAGGAATACGCCAAAGCACTCGTAATCATAACACTTAAGATGGTTCCCACAACGGCTAGGAAAGCACTCACTCCTAATGACCGTACAAACATCTTCGTCGATAAGATGTATTTATACGAGGAGATACTCCACTTCTCTGGCCAAAGGATCAACGATTTACTCAAATACTCCGTTGGATCTGTAAATGAAATGATAACAACGTACAGGAATGGCAGTAGTGTAATAAGACCAATCAAACCTAGAACTGTATAAATTGCTCCATCTGTTATCTTGTAACCGAGGGACCTCTTCATTAGTAAAGACCCTCCTCACCGAACTTTTTAGCTAAGCGGTTCGCTGATACAACAAGCACGAGACCGACAACCGATTTGAATATACCGACGACCGTCGCATAACTGAAACGACCGTTCTGAATACCTGTCCGGTATACATAGGTATCAAAGACATCTCCTACATGTGATACCGGAGAACTCATCATCAGGTAAACTTGCTCGAAGCCTACCTCCATTACTTGTCCAAGTCTCAAGATCAGCAATACGACAATCGTACTTTTAATACCTGGCAATGTAATGTTCAATGTCTGCTGCCAACGATTTGCCCCGTCAATCTGTGCAGCCTCATACAAATCTTGATTAATACCAGAGAGCGCTGCTAAAAAAATGATCGTGCCCCAGCCGGCTTCCTTCCATATACTTTGTGCAGTAAGCAAGCCCCAGAAATAGTTTGGCTCTGTTAAGAAGCCAATGGGTTGTCCGCCAAGTTCAACAATGATCTTATTGATCACCCCATCGCTCTGGCCGAGAATAATGAAACAAATACCAGCGATAATAACCCATGATAAAAAGTGAGGTAAATAAATAATCGTTTGAATCGTCTTCTTGAATTTCATGTTACGAACTTCGTTAATAAGCAGTGCAAGCACGATTGGGATCGGGAAGAAGAACATGATGTTTAGTAAGCTGATCGCCATCGTATTTCTAAACAATAATAAGAAGTCTGGATTCGTGAAAAACTCTACAAAATACTTGAATCCAACCCACTCACTCTTCCAAAATCCAAGATATGGAGAGTAGTTTTTGAATGCAAGTGCTAACCCCCAAATCGGGAAATACTTAAAGATTAAGAAGAAGAGCAGTCCAGGTAGAGCGAGTATGTACAAATACTTTTCTCTAGCAAATATCGTTTTGGCCCGATGCCACTTCGACTCCTTTTCTTCTTCTCTTTTTCCCCTCTCACCATCATGTGTCAGTGATAAGCATGTGTTCGCTAATTCATCATTAGATTGCGACAAGGTATTCACCACCTCCAACGATTCTATTTGCGTCTTGGCTAGTCAAGCGTTTCATGTCTGCATCTTACAAGCTCTAGGCCCAATCGACAATGACCAATTCTTACACGCTTTCTGCCTTAGGCAAATATTGAGAATACCCTGCTATATCAAGGTTTTTGCCTATTGGAGGTCACATTAATTATCATCTTTCATCCCCCTGAAACTATAAATTTGCACCTCGAAATAAACAAAAAAGACTTGCAAAAGCACGAGGTTGCATTCTCCGTGCTCTTAGCAAAGTCTAGATTAAAAAACGAATATCCCCATACGATGTGAAGATTCTATTTTTTATGCATTTCTCGATATTGTCCTGGTGGTAATCCTACCTGCTTCTTAAATACACGAATAAAGTTTTTAGGATTATAACCAACCCGTTCTGCAATTTCATTAACCATCAGATCTGTTGTCTCCAACAATTCCTTAGCTTTCATCACCCGAACCTGTGTAACATACTCAATAAAAGAAATATCGAGTGTCCGTTTAAATAGTTTACTTAAATACTGCGGACTCAAATTGCATATTTGAGCACATTGATCAAGCGATATATCCAAATGATAATGAGCCTCTATATAATCCGTTACCTTCGTAATAAAATGTTCATATTCTTGATTTTTCTTACTGTTCAATTGAGTAACGATCGGTTCGACGATACGAACCACGAACCAATCATTGATCTCATGAATCGTTGGACAGTTCCTCATACTCACACCAAGCTCATTATTCGTGCTTCCAAGTACTTGTTCCGTTTGAATGCCCATTACATAAGCTGTACGTAAAGTAGAGAACAGTAATTGTTCATACGACATCATAACAAGCTCTGGATTATGAACAGCAGATTGTACTTTATTAGAGAATGCATCGAGCATTCGTTTCGTTTCTGTAAGATCACCTACTTGAAGCGAATCAATCAGATGGTTCTCGATTTCAGTCGGATAACGATAATTCATGGAATTCGTAATCCCTGTACTCTCAATGATATGGTTGCCTCCATCAATCATACGCGAGTATATCGCCAACTGTGCCTCGCGATAAAGATCAGGCAGATCCTCAACCTGTGAAGTAACTCGACTCAAGCCAATCGTTACTGGGAACCGCAAGTAGTGAGTAATCTGCTGACGAATCCGTTCAATGCTCGGCTTCAGACATACTGTCCATGCATCCTTCTCTTCCTCTTCCGTCCATAACCAAACGACAACCTGATCGTTTAGCGCATTAATGACGAGACCCTCCAACTCCTGCTTCTCCAGCAATTCTGCTGTAATATTCTTTATGGTAAACGTAATGAGATCCTTGTCTGTTTCTTGAAACTTAGCCCCTTCTGTTACAAGATCATAAGCCACAATAAAGACAATTGCAGACTGCTCTTTCGGGATCCTTTGTCTTCGCAAGAGTTCGTGCAGATATTCTAGACGATCATGCGAAAACTGCCCTTCCATCAACCTTAAGGCGAATATTTCACGTATAAGTGGAAGCTGCTCATTTAATTGACCCTCTAGCTGACTCGCCTTGCTATTAATTTCCTTCCAGCGCTGCTGCACATATCCAAATTCATCCGACCCCATGTTTGCTTCCTCATCATCACTAAAGTAATGTACGAGTTTACGTATCGGAGTATACGCCTTCTTTGTGATGATCATCGCTAGAGCAGTACCTGCAACGATCAGAGCCAGCACAATCCCCAATGTAATAACTGCAATTCGCCTTGAGCTCTCATATAATTCATTCGTTGGAATCATATCCACGTAAAGCAGATCGTTAATGGGAGAGTTCTTGGAAGTGACTAAGTATTCTCTGCCTTCCCAATTGTATAAGAATTCTCCTCCACCGTTTGTAATCGTTATCAATTTATGCAAGTCGGCAGGAGCATTTGTATCTTTTGTATAGAACACAACCTTACCCACATTATCTAATACGTATATACGTTCATGGTCATACTTAATAAATTTTGAGGTCAATCCTTGAAACATATCGTTATCAATAGCAACCTCCATAAAACCGATTGGTTCATTCGTATGTAAAGGAACAGTGCTCACCAGCGTCAATCCTGTTTCATGTTCCTTACCCTCAAAAGAGTAGCCTACTTTCCAAAATAAATTCTGCTTACTATGTACGATCTCATCATAGGCTTCTAGTTCTGCTGGGGACTCAACCTTTCTTCCTCCAGCTGTCGAAGATAGTAGGTAATTCTCATCTAACATGTAGAACGAAATATCCCTCACCTGCGGATTTCCATTAACGAAGGCCTGTAGATTCTGATAGATCCCTGTAAAGAGACCCGAATAATTCTGCTTCTTTAGATTCCGGATATCAGAAGAGAAAAAGGAGCCCAGCTGCAGTTGAATGATGTTATTCTGGACTCTTTCTAAACTTTTATCTATCGTCTCAGATGCATAGTCCAAGATCGAAAGTACATCTTGGCTAGCTCCATCTTTAACAGCTTTCGTAGTTAGAGAGTAACTAGTAATTCCAACAATTATAATAGGTACGATCGAAGTTAATAACGTAAAGACAATCATCTTCCGATAAAAGGATGGATACTTCTGAAATACCTTAATTAGGTTCATTCGTTGGCCTCTTGTAAGCTTCATTCTGCAGACTCCTATATCGTTAACTTTATCTTAAGCAAGAGTATAAAAATAATTAATTTGTAGTCAATGACATTTATTTTAAATTTAGAAAACTAAAGATTGTTTGAAGGCAGCTAGAAAATTCCCTAGCTACTCGACATCAAAATCAAAATACTTATTAGGAAATGGCTCGTCCTTTAACGTATAATGCCACCATTCCTTACTATACGCCTTAAAATTGTGCTTGTTCATAATCTGCTTAAGAAGCTGTCTGTTTGCAGCTTGTTCTTGTGTAATATGTCCGGAATTAAAGTTAGAAATAACATCCAGCATATCGACCTGGCTTCCCATATCTAGCTCTTCCCCTGTATCCGCAAAGGCAAGTGTCACGTCCACGGTGCTTCCCCGGGAATGTCCGGACCGTTTGGACAAGTATCCTTTTTGAAACAAGGTGCTTTTCTCTTCACGGGGGTAAAAACTTTCTTTCATCAATAAGTCTTCTTCATCAAGCGACCAGCGGATGAAATGATTAACAGCTTTTTGAGGCCGATATGCGTCATAGAAAACGAATATAAGTCCCTGTTGCTCTAGTTCATCACTAATCGCCTGCAAGGCAAGAGCCGCCTTTTCTGTAGTGATCGCCTGTGGGGACAGATAGCCGTCAATCGGCATGCCCACAAAATTTTTCTCACCACTATAACCCATAACTTGCTTCGCAGACGGAATATATTCATCCAAATAAACAAACCCTTGCGGCAGATGTCCTTTTTTCTCCGGTTCTCCTGTAATTAGCTGCTCAGAAGTGTGCTTATTGGGGAGATTTGAGTCTGTTGGGTCTGTTGGGTCTGTTGGCGTTGTTTGATCTATTGTCACTTCGTTAGTCTGCAAGTTCGAATTAGCTTCATCTACTACCGAATTTGTACTTGTAGCTGATGAACAAGCAGTCATTAACATAAACATTATAGCTACAAACATTAGAATGGTACCTTTCACTTGTTGCATCCCTCTTTCTAACAGTTTAATGCTTTGGACGATGCTCATAATCAGTATAGACAACTTAAGCTCGATACCAAAAATAAACTTCTTCTATTATATCATTCAACAACTAGTCGCTGAACTATTTAAGGTAAAATGATATGACTGCATCACAATCCCACCTAAAATGGTAGGTGAACATAAAAAAACACCCATCGGGTGTCTTTCCTGTGTATTCCTAGTAGTAAGTTCATTACAATAAAGCTTGCGCTGTAAATTGATCAGTCACGAGTGTGTTGGCAAATTTACCGACAAGAGCTCCCCGGATTGCTTCAATCTTACGTTCTCCCCCGGCTACGAGAATCGATTGCTCCTTTTCGCACAAATCATGCAAATCGATTCCTACCGTCCGATTATTAATTTCTTCACTGCATAGATTCCCTTGCGCATCGAAGAGGCGAGAGCATATATCGCCGATGCCCTTGCTCTGCAGCAATAGCTTCTCCTCTTCATTAAAGTAGCCGAGCTGGAACAGCAGCGCATCATCATTTACGGTTCCTACCGTAAATATCGCGATATTCGCCTGCTTGCCGAGCTCAATAATACGGTGGATATGACGATCCTCCTCTACCATTTCTTTCGCAGCAATACTGTCGAAGATAACGGGCAGAGGCAAATAGCGGGCAATCGTATGGTAGGCGGCGGCGAACAAATTCACCGTTTCAGCAGCATAAGTATTGATATGGGAGTGGCTAATTCCTCCTTTTAACTGCACAACCTCTACGCCCCGAACCTGCTTCTGCTGAAGCTGTAGCGCGACCGCATGCATCGTTCTTCCCCAGGTAACCCCGATAATATCGGTATCCTGAACGGTTTCATTCAAAAAATCGGCTGCTGCCTTGCTAATATGCTTCTGGATTTCTCGATATTCGTTAACTGGCGAATAACAAACAACCGCTGTGTCAAGCTCATATTTCTGTTTAAGAAGTAAACCCAACTCATTCAAATTATCAAGAGGATCTGAAATTTGAATAGATACATAGCCCTGCTCCTTCGCATATTGCAGAAGCCGGGAGACGGTTGGACGGGAGACGCCTAATCTTGATGCTATTTCCATTTGACTATACTCCGAAACATAATATAGTCTTGCGGCTTCAATACTCAATCGCTGTTTATCATGATCCATATCTATAACCTACTTTTATAAATTTTTTAGAGGTTGTT
>JAIRVF010000044.1 GCA_031254035.1 Paenibacillus sp. | reverse complement strand
GTATGCTCACGAAACATCGAGGCAATTTCATGCGGCTCTAAATTATACATCTCTTTCTTGATATGTTTAGCAAGCATCGCTGAGCCTATCATTCCAAACGAAAGCGCTAATATAATCATGACCATAACCGATCTGTGTTGCTCGGGAAAAATATCCTTCATTGTAGGCAGAAGTCCTCCTGCCATGACAACGCCAACCTGCTCATGCTTCACGTTCATGATCGGCACGAATGCCCGTAAGCCAACACCTGCTTCACCTTTTACTTTGGAAACGTACATATGCTCAGCAAAAGCTGCATCCGCATCATCGCCATTAAAATAAGTTCCTATTCGGTCCGATAGAGGATGTGATAAACGCTTGCGATTCATATCCAGCACGACAATATACTCAACCTCATTCAGCATGCGAATTTTGTCAGCCACGGGAGCAATATGCTCAGCTCCATTCTGCTCATTGATATATTCTGCCACTCCCGGTAGATCAGCAACGGTTTGGGCTGTCGTAATAAGCCGTTGACGTAAGCTCTCTTCTTTGACGTTAGTCAAGCTTCCTAGCAAGACTTCCCCACCAATAAGGAGGGAGAACAGAACTAAACCGAATGAAAGTAAAATAATTTTCCAATAGATTCCTATTCGGTTCAAGTCTATTCCCCTCCATGTCGAAATATTTACCTTTAACTGCTATTGTGCAATAATAATTCTAACTTAGCAACTAGGAGGAGACATTTTTGAAAGCGATTGCAGGCATTGGAATGTTCATTATTATTGGATTGTTAGCTGCATATTTAGTCGGATTTCAACCAAACTTGAATGAACAGCTCTATCAGGATGATGAACAAACTGGACTTAAGCAACGGATCGTCATCAAATTTAGTCATGTTGTTGCTGAGAACACACCAAAGGGCCTCGCTGCAGCTGAATTCGCTGATCTAGTAAAGAAGAAATCAAAGGATCGCGTCGAGATACAAGTGTTCCCAAATGGCATGCTATATGGTGAGAATAATGAAGTTGCTGCACTTCGGCGTGGTGATATTCAAATGATAGCCCCATCTTTCTCAACCATGAGCGAGATCGATCCAGCATGGCTAGTCATGGATCTGCCATTTGCTTTCAAAGATCAGAATGAGGTTGAAAGCAAGCTGAGTGGTTCGCTTGGAGACAAGCTATTCCAAACGCTTAAACCCTATGGCATGAAGGGAGTCTCCTTCTGGTCCAATGGCTTTAAACAAGTGACGAACAATGTACGACCAATTCTGATGCCACAAGATTTCAAAGGACTAAAGTTTCGCATACAGCCAAGTCCATTAATTGAACGGCACTTTAAGAACTGGGGAGCGACGACAAGTGTTATTCCTTTTAATGACGCTTATCGCAATCTAGCCGACGGCTCAGTAGATGGTCAGGAAAACACGATATCGAATATCGTAAGCAAACGCCTCTACCAAGTACAGAAATATATGACGATTAGCAATCATGGTTATCTGGGCTATGCCGTTATTTTCAACAAATCTTTCTGGGATGACCTGCCTTCCGATGTGCAACAGCTGCTCATGGAAGCACTGGATGAAACAACAGAGCAGACAAATAAGAAAGCAGCTAGAAATGAGCCTCATATGAACGAGATCAATACGAACCAGAATTTGCAGATTTCCATATTAACGGAAGAACAAACAGCGGAATGGAGGAAAGCCTCAAAGGAGCTTTATAAAGATTTCGCTTTGAAAATCGGGGCAGATATAATGAGCGAAATCTCTGGACCTTAAAGACCAAAAAGAACAATATGACCGTATGCTTGTCACTTCCTCCCCTCTCTCTTACACTTAAGCAAATCAAATAAGGGCGCTTACATTGATGAAAGCGAGGGGCAAGAACATGAAATTAAAAAAAATCATGAAAAACATGACAGTTCAAGTATTATTCGCGATTCTTCTTGGGATTCTCTTCGGACAGTTTTTCCCTAAATATGCCGTTGAGCTTAAGGTGCTTGGAGACATCTTTATCAAGCTTATTAAGATGGTCATTGCACCAATTATCTTCTTCACCGTAGTACATGGAATCGCAAGTATGGGCGATATGAAGAAGGTCGGACGCATCGGTGGTAAGGCATTACTGTACTTTGAAATTGTAACAACCATAGCACTTGCAATTGGCCTATTTATAGTAAATATGGTTAAGCCAGGCTCTGGAATCGATATTTCAAAGGCTACAGGTGACGTTGCACAATATGCGGAGAAAGCGCATGATAATAGTGTTATGGGCTTCATCATGAACATCGTGCCTGATAATGTTATTGGGGCTTTTGCTAGCGGTGAGCTTCTTCCGGTATTGTTATTTGCCGTCCTGTTTGGTTTTGCTCTAACAGCTATTGGTGAAAAAGGACAAGCCGTCATTACTTTATTCGATAAGCTCTCACACGTATTTTTTGGTATAGTTAATATCATTATGAAGGTTTCACCAATTGCCGCTTTTGGTGCTATGTCCTTTACGATTGGCAAATTTGGTCTTGGCTCGTTGTTCACACTTGGCAAGCTGATGGGTTCTGTTTATTTGACCATGTTCCTATTTATTATCGTCGTACTCGGGTTAATCGCCAAAGCATTCGGATTCAACATCTTCAAGTTTATCTCTTACATTAAAGAAGAAATCTTACTGGTGCTTGGTACCTCTTCATCCGAATCTGCTCTCCCACGAATGATGTCAAAACTCGAGAAATACGGTGCTTCCAAATCCGTCGTGGGACTCGTTATTCCAACAGGATACTCATTCAACTTGGACGGTACATCGATTTATCTGTCCATGGCAGCGTTGTTTGTAGCTCAGGTATCTGGTGTTGATCTAAGCATTTGGCAGCAAATTACCCTTCTGTTCGTATTGATGCTAACTTCCAAAGGTGCTGCTGGGGTTACAGGATCCGGATTTATTACACTAGCGGCAACATTAGCTGCTTTCCCATCCATTCCGATCGCAGGCATGGCCCTACTATTGGGTGTTGACCGTTTCATGTCCGAAGCTCGCGCAATTACGAATTTGATCGGTAACGGTGTAGCAACAGTTGTTATCGCCAAGATGGAGAATGAATTTGAACCGAATCGATTAGAGGCTGATGAGTCTGCTGTAAATAGCAGCAACATTGCTTATAATTAAGGTTCGTTAATGAATAAAGCTTGTTCCAAGAGCAGATGATTCTGCCTTTGGGACAAGCTTTTTTTAATCTTATTACAATATTTCAATGTACCCATCTGTTCCATGCACGCGAATTCGTTGCCCGTCTTTGATCAGCTTGGTAGCATTATCCACTCCGACAACTGCTGCTAAGCCATATTCACGTGCGATAACGGCTCCATGAGTCATGAGTCCGCCAACTTCGGTGACTAGCCCTTTTATGGATACAAACAATGGTGTCCAACTTGGATCCGTAAAAGGGGTGACTAATATATCCCCATCTTCCAGATCAGCATCTTCCATGTTTAAAATGACACGCGCCCTTCCCTCTATTACCCCAGCAGAAACAGGTAGGCCTACAATCGCTTCAGCGGGGAGATTTTCCCGTTTGTATTTGCCCGTTATGATTTCACCGTCAGAGGTGATCACACGTGGCGGAGTCAGTTTTTCATATAATTTGTACTCGTCTTTTCGTTTGCTGATGATTTGTCTGGTCGCAAGCTCCGCTTGCTGTTCGACCATGCAACCCGGGTAATCCATCTTATTGCTGCGTACGGCTTCGTGAAGCTCTTCAAAAGTGAGATAATAAATATCCTCTTTCTCTTGAATAACGCCCGCTTGTACGAGTTGCTCGGCTTCTTGCAGCATGGCCAGTCTATAAAAGAAGTAGCGATTAATGTAGCCGTATTTGGGATATTCGCGATAACCGATGAAATTCCGGACTAGATCGATCATTCGTTTTGTCTCTGTGGCTTTTTGTTCACCATCCGGTAATGACTTCAATCGTTTCAATAACTCTTGTTCTTTTGCCAAAGCCTCCTGTCGACCTTGCTCAAATTTCCGGTTGCTTTCGTTAGGCTCAAAATTTTTGATGTTACCCAGAATAATCGGGACCAATGAAATTGGTTTTTCGCTCCAACGCGTTCTGGTTATATCAATTTCTCCAGCACATCGCATTCCATATTTATCAAGAAAAGCCTGGATCGCGGCTTGGGTTTCCTGTCCACCATCAAACGTAACCAGCTCATCCCAAAAGTTATCCTCTTTTACATCCTGTAAATAATCAATGACTTGCGGATATGGACGAATTACATCTGCGACATCCATTAGCGCTAGCCCCATTTCCGAAGTAATATTGCCCGGCACAGATTGGGAAATCGTGTCTGCTGCATTTTTTTCACCCAACCACTCCATCATTTTTTCATTGATCCATGACGAAGCATTCATCGCAGTCATAAACACAGCCGTGCTTTGAGGGTCGAATAAGATCTTCTTTAATTCCTGGATATCCTCCAGGATAAAATCAAACAAATCCGCTCCCGATTTCGTTCGGATGTTATGTTTTAGCTCTTCGATCGATGCTTGACTACGCTTAATCAAATTAGAAACGATTGTCGGGTCATTTTCGATTTGTGGTTGAAGACCTGCAGACGGTCTGCCTTTACCGCTATTACTGGAGCCAAGTTCTTTATTATCATTGGGCAGCGATTTTATAAAATTTCGTTCTATTATAGTCATAAATGCGTCTTTGATGAGCGGATCGGATTGCCCCATAGTATTTAAAAAAGTTTCTCTGCTGACAGGTGAAGCCAACATACGTGTAACATCAACAAACAATCTTCCACCAGCTTTACGCATGGGTGCAGGTGTGATCAACAGGTAAAAAGACAATCCTAATGGTTTTATGGGATCTGTCATCATTTGTTGGTGACCGGTAGATACATAAACATGATTTTCTTGATCATTCGCTTCAGGGATCGGGTATAAAGTCGTGATGGGCCGGCTCTGGACAATATAAAATGTATCATGTGCCAAACACCATTCGATATCTTGTGGGTAACCAAAATAAGCTTCGATCTGTCTGCCAATGCGTGCTAGTTGCACAATTTGTTGATCGGTAAGTGTTTGAGTTTTTTGTTGATCAGGATCGATCTGCAGTGTCTCTGTTCCGCCTTCTTTCCGTCCATAGATAGCCAACTTTTTGGCTGCTATCCTCTTATCGACGATTTCCCCGTCGCGCACTTTATAACAATCGGCAGAGACCAAACCAGAGACCAGCGCTTCTCCAAGTCCAAAACTGGCATCAATGGATAATAGCTTTCGACTCGAAGTCATCGGATCTGCGGTAAATAAAATCCCTGAAGCCTGTGGGAAAACCATCTTTTGAATGATAACGGATAAATACACTTGACGGTGGCCAAATCCATTTTGCATACGGTAGATTACCGCGCGATCCGTAAATAGAGAAGCCCAACATTTGCGGATATGCTGCAAGATGGCATCGACGCCGATAATATTTAAAAAGGTGTCTTGTTGACCAGCAAAAGAAGCATGTGGCAAATCTTCAGCAGTCGCGCTAGAACGTACGGCATAAGCATGTTCCTCGCCAAATTGAGAGAGATAGTGAGTCACTTCTTTCACAACATCTGGAGGAATTTCTACTTTCAAAATGCTTTGACGGATCTTCCTGCTGATTTCACCAACTTGTTCTCGATCTTCTACTTTTAGCATGTTTAGCCGATTGAACAAAGCATGATACGCTTCGTTTTGTTCGATGGCTTTTTGAAATCCCACTGTTGTAACACAACATCCTTCTGGTACTTGTATTCCTTGGATTTTTGATAATGCCCCTAGATTTAAACCTTTTCCGCCAACGAGCAAAAGCTGGGTTTTTTCGATTTCCTTAAAGCCTAGAACCAAAGAACTCATTCAATATACCTCCTAACCATTAATGTGAGAAATTTTAGTCACACCTGCTAGGAATGGCTTGTTCTTTCAATAACAAATTAATAATTTATGCTTCAACATTACAACTTCCCCTTTAACGTCTTGAATCCCCCCTTATAAAGTATGTTATGCGAATATTCCATATTATTCAATCTGTTACATCGTTTACGATCGGCCTAGTGTACAAGCGCGCAAATGTACGTAAGTAATAGTAATTGAATCTATTTGAAAGCCATCCTCATTCACGTAAACAAAAAAGCCGCAACTACGCGACTTTTAAGCATATGCATATATTCTTGTCACCCAACAGTCAGATCGTTTGCGCAGTATCTTCGCACTTAAATTTGATCCATAAAAGATTCGTCATTTTCCCATTTCCTCCGATCCTCTTGAGCGCTTTTTTCCTTATATTTTCTTATAGTCGCTCTTCATGATCCCTTTCACGAGACTCGGCCATTTCGGATTCGCTGGACAATACTTTTTCGCGACTTTCTCAATGGTGGTATAGCCTTTCTTCACATAATTCTTCGATAGTAGTTGGCCGACTTTCTCCACGCAATCTTCTTTCGATTTAAAATAGAGCGCTTTTTCGTTCGAACCTCCTGATGCGTTCAGCCCGAACAAATTGTTCTTCCCCCTCGCAAGCTTACTTCTTCCATTGCCGCTCTCGAGCTTCATGACCGCTATTGTGAAATAGGCATTAATGCCGTACTTATCTTCGATTTCGAGTACAGCTTCTTCGAGTTCGTGTCCCGCTAGCCCTGTTCCACGGAACAGCTCCTTAATGTGCGATGCCTCCAATCCCGAAACCGAACGAATCGATGACGACGGTGCCGAAGGTTTGTCAGAGGATCGCTTCGCAGCCGGCTTGGCCGAAGTTTTCGGGATC
This sequence comes from Paenibacillus sp., assembly GCA_031254035.1. Classification (GTDB taxonomy): domain Bacteria; phylum Bacillota; class Bacilli; order Paenibacillales; family Paenibacillaceae; genus Paenibacillus_AQ. The sequence continues at coordinate 30,198 of JAIRVF010000044.1, read as the reverse complement.
TGTTGCTCAGGATGTTTCTCCTTGGTTACGGTGTCCGGGGACAATGCCGACGTCTGCCCTTCAATTTTTTTTGCATAACCGCTATGTACGTATCCACCATCTTTAAGCTTAAGCCATCCATTTTCCGTCACATTGACGATTTGCAGCATGTTGCCTTGCTCTTGTACCGCGAGAATCCGGGATTTCGCAGTCGGCTCGCTTCGAACATTCAGATAGGTCGCGGTCACTTGATACGTGCGCGGTTGTTCCGTCCCAGCTAAGTTCAAAGGACGTACGGATTTTCGCATATCCATTTTTTCAGAACGCAAGGCCTCGGCCTGCAGGGATGGAAAGAATGATCGGGCTTGAGGGCTGGTAAGAGAATATACAGGGGACAACACGTTTGGGAAAATAACGAGCGGACTCGATTCTAGAACAGTCATCGCCAACCTATTGTGCTTCTGCCCATCAGCGACTCGACTCGGCAAAAAATCCATACCCATGGTAAGTAGCACACTTATACAAATTACATATAGGAACAATCGTTGCTTGAATATTTTACGCATGAACACACCTCTTCCTAGTAAAGTGATGAAGTTCCTCGTCACAATATTGGTTAGATTGAACACCTCTCCATGAACAGAGTGTGTCCGGCTGAGTATGCTTCCATGACTGAGACACTTCCTCGAATTTTCTTCTTCGGCTTCGGACGACCTGGGGCCGAATGGTCCGAAGATCGATTTGTCCTACAATATGTAACAAAACTGAAACTTATTCATGATGCTTCTCTAGCAGCATTTCAACTGGTACTCGATACTCATGAAGTCAAGGATACCTCTTAGTCTGTTACACGAAGGAAGTGATAGCTCATATTTTGTCCAAACCGCCTTCTTCTACGTAAAGCAAAAAAGCCGCGACTACGCGACTTTTAAGTTAAGATTAAAGGGAATTCATAGATAGCTCCGATTTTGCAGCTTTGTTTTTATTTCGCTGGTGGAATACTTTGCGGATTGTTAAATACATTTTTCGGATCGTATTTCGCTTTTACTTTCCTCAATCTAGCGAAGTTCTTTCCATAATAGACCGGCCCTGAATTTTTAATGCCTTGGTCCGGAACGTTAATATAGGAACCGACAATAAATGGTTGCAGCTTCTTCCTCGTGTTCCGAGCTAAGGCAATATTTCTAGCCGCATGGGATGGCTTCACCCATGAGCTGTTCCATTCAACATAAAATTTAGCTTTACGCCAGAAGAATGCTGTGGCTTTAGGTGCGATGCGACTTATGGCGCCGCCCCAGTTAAGGAAGAAAAATCCGGCAGGAGTCCCTCCTTCAGCTTTTTCTAGAAACTCGCGCATGATTTTAATAGCTTTGTCCGGGAACGGGCGCCTGCCGAAGCCGCTTGAGAATTGGTTGCTGAATTTTTGGGTAAGCACGGGATCGGGGGGTAACAAAAACTTCGTGGCTTCCAAGTATGGCAGGTCCCGGATGATTTTTTGAGTTGGCGTCCCCACGCTAAGAATAGGCTTTAATTGACGGAGAGCCTCTATTTTTGGTCCGAGGAACAACCCCACCATACTAACATTCCCGCCTTTTTTGGGACCAATGTTCAATTCACTGCCTAACTTGGTGCTGGCGTTAGGAGCCCACACTTGCCATTTTTTCACGACTTTTTCGAACTGGTCCCATGGCCACGTGATACGAAAAACGGTAGCTTTAGCTGGAGCATGCAGTACTTTGAATTTATATTTCGTATATATGCCAAAGTTGCCGCCGCCACCGCCGCGAGAAGCCCACAGGAGATCGGAGTTTTGTTTTTTGTTCGCCCGAAGGACTCTCCCCTTGGCGTCGACCATTTCGAGTTCGATTAAGTTATCGCTGATGAGGCCAGTCGTCCTTGCCAGCGGCCCAATTCCCCCGCCAAGCGTAATTCCGCCGATACCAACCGTTGGACTATCACCAAATGGGGCGATGAAGCCTTGACGCGCCAGCGTATCTACGATTCTTCCTACCCGATTACCCGTCTCGACTACAGCTGTGCCGCTTTTTTTGTTCAACTTAATTTTCTTCATGTCGCTAACGTCGATGACAATGCCCCCATTAACCTGAGAAAGGTTGGGCTCCAAGGAGTGTCTTCCGCTTCTCGGGCGAATTGGGACATTATTTTTGCGGGCCCATCTTATGGCGTTTGCTACATCCTGCGTTTTTTGAGCGAACACAAAAACTCTAGGGAATCTGTCCGTATGAGGATCCCAATTCTTGCGAGCGGCTTCATAACCAGGGTTTCCCTTAAAGATCACTCGCCCAGTAAGCTTAACTTCTGATGTCACAGAATTATTCAACTCCTTATTTATGGATGGATTTACTTTTCAGCAATTAATTAGGTAGGTTCCATATAACGTATGAAGGAGCTTAATGTCATGTATAGGCATGAGCTGATAAGGTTTTTTTATCTGTCTTTCTTCCCCCTACCTCCGGCAAGAATTTAGACGTCCCCATTGTTTGCATGGAAACTTTTCCGCGCACTGCTTCAACAGAGCTTGGCTCCGTTAAGGATAGCGCTGTCATGCTTATATCGGAGTTTATATCTTTAAAAAACAAAAAAGCCACAACTATGCGGCTTTTGTTAATCTAAAGGAATGTCGGAGGTGAAAGCAATGATGGAAGGGGTTTGAATAAATTCCTTAAATAATGTTGAGGTCTCCTTTTAAGATTGAGTACATATATAAATCATCAAATTTACCACAAGTATATTCATAATGTCTTAGCAATCCCTCTCTAGTAAACCCTTGCTTTTCTACTAATTTTTGTGAAGGGGAATTTGCAGGTTCTATTAAAGCCTCAATTCTTTCCAACGGATAGTGATGATACCCAAATTTAATAACTGCTCCTAATGCTTCGCTCGCTATTCCCTTTCCCCAGTAATCTTTGCTTAATTCAAATCCAACTTCAGCTCGATGATGTTTGGTAACCATATTAAGAAAGCCACAACTGCCAATCATAGTCCCAACATCTTTTAAGGTTATTCCCCATCTAATGCCAGTACCTTCTTCGATAATAGAGTTATACCAATTAATTTCATCCCAGATATCTTTAACCGTTTGGAAAGGTGCTAAACCCATATGCTTCACAACATCTTTGTCAGATAAATATGTAAACATATCATTAGCATCCTTTGTTGTTACTTCTCTTAAAATTAATCTTTCAGTTTCAATTATCGGAAATTCCTTTTTCATATTTTTTTCCTACTCTCTATTAACATTAATCACTTTATTCTTGAATATGCCCCGATTGCCGAATATCTTATTTCCATGTTAATACATGCTATTACCAAAAACCAGTATTTTCATAACGGTTGATTACTGCTTCACGAAAAAAAGCATCTCTCTCGAGATGCATCTTGGTCGACTATAAGATTATTTTTTGGTGCTCATTACTTCAACAAACGAAGCAGGCTACGCTTTGAAGTAATACTTTCTAACTTAATTCTAATAAAGCAGCCAACCTCTCTAAATTCGTACATAGACGATCCAGCAACTGATCGGCTGCTTCCTTATTGGTTTGCTTGACAGATATATCAAGAACAATCCGCTCATTCAGAATGCCGTAGTACAGACCGAAACCTTCGCTATTTACTGGCGCGAAAGTAAATGATTCCATAACCTCATAAGGTATGCTCGTCGTTGAAATAAAGTCTTCAGTCAAAGCCTTCAGCCCTTGCGACTGGAAGAAGTAGTCGGACTGACTTGGGGAAGCCTGCGTCAACTGGTTTATTCTTTTTAATCCGAACAAATGACGCTCAATCCCAGCTCCAAGCTGACAGGCTTTGATCCGATCAGAATGCGCCGCTGCAGCGTGCTGAAAGCTGTCAACCAGTTGCTGCCGGCGTGATTGCCAATGCTCATCACCTTGTTTATACTCATGCATAAAACTTTCTACGAACGCCTTCTTCTCTGAGCTAATGGAACGAGCACATTCGGTTCTCCCTTGATAGTAATGGCGCATAGCGACCGGTTCATATACACTCCGCAGTTGCCCTGTCGACTCATATTGGGCTAATGCTAATGCAATATGGAAGAAAGCATCCGGACTTACTTTACCACGCTTCATCAGAGACTTACCGAAACGTTCAAAACTAACGTGAGCAACATAATGGTTATCATACTCCGCTTGAGCCTGTTCACTACATTGCGCCAATAGAGATTGCACATGTTCATCTAGCTGCCAGCGCATCTCAGTTACTAGCTCGCTGGAAGACTCTTGCTGCGAAGCCTGCTCTTCTTGCTGGCCATCTTGTTTCGTAAACAGTTGATTTAACACATTCAGTACGGGCACACCGTCAATCGATGAATGCTCAAAATTGAAACTGATCGTACCATTAGCGTCGATAAGCATCTGCGTCGTCTTCGCAAACCATTGATTTCTCCAACCTAATAACGCATGATGCAATTGCTCCGCTGTGCTTACAACTGCATCGTCTGAAAAACCAATCGCAAAGATCGCATCATGAATCGTACGCAAATGCTCGGCATTCACTGGGTTCTGCTGCAACTGCTCATACACATCCGCCGACAGTTCACGCTTGGAATCCGCCGCACTTTCCACAGCAACAGTCGCTGCAGGCACATTGTGCGTTAAGATATACCGCAAGTTGCCCTCTAATTGAGCCGCTGGAATAACGTCACCGCGCTCATCCGTTACCATTAATTTGTAAAAATGTGAGTTGCGGATAATAACGACGAAGTTGTTTTCCGCCGTATCTGTACCTACATAAAATTCATCTTCGCCATGAGCTGGCAAGCGACAGCTCTTGAAAATATTTCGATAGTAGCTCATATCCACAGCAGCGCCTTTAGGCGTCTGCTCCAGCGGATAACGGCCTGAAATAAGCTGTAAATAGATGCTTACCGCCCGTTCAATTAACACCGCTGCCTTATGAGCTCTGTCTCCCATATGTGCGTGATCATTCGGATGAATCGTTAGCGCAATATTCGTCTCGCTTTGTAAGTTGCCCCTTGTCGTTAAGTAACTTTCCAGCCACCACGGAGCCAGCCAGCTGTCCGCTCCAGCTGCTGCATGCTGTTCTAACTGCTGCTGCAATTGCGGTCCCTCATCCTGCTGAAAGCGCAGCACACTTTGTTTAAACTCATTCTGCTGTTCAACGGTCAGTAGCGGTTCCACCCACTCCACCAAAGTTGTTAATGAGTCTTGCAACGGCGGAACGGGCAGTTTCTTTAAAAGAGGTCGTAATTGTGTTGTGTACTTGTTCGTGTTGTCCATGACTATCCTCTCTTACTCATGTTTAGGTTCGAGTGCCAGCTTAACCATCCAACCGAGCACAACTAAAAAGACAGCAGTTATCACAAACAATCCTAAATTGCCCATAAGTGTGGTGTTTGCTAATGTTTCGTCTATTCCATATTCAGGTAGTGGTAATGGAACTTTCGTAATCTCCGTAGTCTCCATCTTACGTTAACTCCTTTCTTAAACTTCTGTTAAGGCTCCTGTTGCAGCTTATGCTGAGGATTTACATATCCTTCATGAATCGTGTCATGGCGTTCTTCATGAATCGTGTCATGGAGAACTTTTCGATCATGGCGCAATTGCCGAATTAACCCGGAAATCGCCAAGAAGAACAAAAACATATACGGGATGCCTAAGAAAACAGCTATCGCCCGTACCCCATTCAGTGTCCCTGTAGCTACGTTGGCGAAGGCAATCATCGTTGTTATGACCGACCAGATCAACGTGCGTGCTACTGGTGCGTTTTCTGGACCATTACTTGTCATAATACTTAGCGCGATCATCGAACTTGTCGCAGTCGTTGACAGGAACACAAGAATCAACACGATAAACACAATCCCAGTAAGTGTGAACAACGGCAGCTTCTGCAGAACCATAATGAACGATAAATATACATCGTCAGGATGATCCTGAACATATTGAATAATTGAGCCATCGCCAACAATCGTATTAAGGAAGCCTGTGCCACCAAATACGCTGAACCACAAAATGAGGAACATCACTGGCGCTAATACGCCCCCAACAATAACTTGCCGAATCGTACGTCCTTTAGAGATACGGGCAATAAATATACCTAGGAACGGCGTCCACGAAATCCACCAAATCAAAGTCGTATTCGGCCAATCGTAGAACCACCCTTTATTTAGGAACGGTAAGCTATCAAGGCTAGTTGGCACGATACCAAGAAACGTATTTTTGAAGGTTTGTGCAATAACGTTCATTAGAAACGGTGCATTTCCTAACGCAAATACGTAAAGCAATATGGCGACCGCAACAACAACGTTGATATCCCCCAAAATTTTCATACCTTTGCCGAGTGGCAATACGGCAGCCAACGTGTAGATTGCGAAAATCGCTAGCAAAATAATTACTGAATAGCCTAAGCCTTCATGGTTATAGCCGAAAACAGAGGAAACCGCATTTTTAACTTGGAATACACCAAGACCAATCGAGGCTGCCATCGTCAACGCGGCTGCACCGGCTGCCAAAATATTGGTGATGTTAGCTACTGGCTTGCCCCATTTTTTGTCCGAAAAACCTTCCGCTATCGGTGTTCCTGGCAAAAACTTAGCCCCACGTGAATAAGCAAAATAACCAATCACGAGTCCCGATATCGTATAGATCGTCCACGCTGGTAGACCCCAGACAAACATCGTATATTTCATCGCGTTTTCAGCAGCGGCCACCGCATCTGCCCCAGAGCTAATGCCACCAGCTGATTGCAAATAATGAACAAGCGGCTCAGCAACACCAAAGTTTACAAGACCGACACCAATCCCTGCGGTAAACAACATTCCTAACCATGAGAAAGTGCTAAACTCCGGCTTCTCATCTTTCTTACCTAGCTTGACATTGCCAAACTTACTGAAGGCAAGCAATAAGCAAATTCCGATAATAATAAGTGGAATCATCATCGTGAACCAGCTAAAGTTGCCATGATACTTATACACCCATCCCCATAATGTGTTCGTTAAATTTTCGGGATTCACGACCGCCCACACAGAGAAGATGCCAGTGAATACAATCGCCGACCAGAATGTTACTGAACTTTTACCGCCCCTCGGCAAGGAGGATGGCGGGGAACCTTTTTCAGCCATGATGTGAAATCTCCTATCTTATGTTGTAGTAAGTCCTTCCCATACATAATATTACCGTTCCACTATTTATAAATTCATCAGTCTCCGTTATTTTGGCATTGAACCATGTTAGAAATGAAGACAGCGACAGTCATGGACAAAAATAGTCCTGAACTGTCGCTGTTTTATTCGTGTTAAGAATCGATAATTAAAATTTGATGAAGGTAACCGCATGGTTCTCAAACAAGTTGCTTCTGCTAACTGGTGAATACTTTAATATTCTCCTTTAATCACAAAAAACGAGCCCCGGATGGTCCCGGCCAGTTTGGATTTCTGCCTGGCAAACTTAAACTTCTCTTCTAATTCCTTTGGTACCTCCATCCCCTCAGAAAGCTTAAAACCAACAGCCCGCTTCTTCGGGTCATCAACCGTATACATAACATTGAGCCCCAGACCATCCTCATAAAAGACGTAGGAAAATTGGATATTCTCCACTTGAAAACACGCCGTCTCCAAAGGTTTGGCTGCAAACTCAATCTTACGTTCTTCCTTCAAAATTCGGTTCACATAATCCAGGGTCTCTTGGCTTTCGCTGGCGGGCACAACCGTAAATTCATGCTTATATTTGTTCATAAAGTAACGTGCTTCATTCGCACGTAAACCAGCAAGCGCTTCTGCTACAGGTGAAGATTCTACACCAACCGTAGACACATTTTTAAAATCAACGATGTAGGACATATCCATTCCTCCTAAAAGTTTTGCGAGCGTTACTTCTTAGGGCTTACTTCAAGCAAAACTTCGCATCGGAAGCATTCGCTTAGTTTTGCGAGCGTTACTTCTTAGAGCTTACTTCAAGCAAAACTTCGCATCGGAAGCATTCGCTTATCCTTTTACTTACTAACAACAGGGATCCACATTTCACCAAACACTAAGCCGTCTCGCTGCCCTATCTCAACTGTTGCATTTGGCCCACCAACATAGGCAAAATTTTTTGCTTCTGGTAACACTTGACCAAAGGCAATGCCAGCAAGCTTATTACTCAGTTCATTAGCTGTAGTCCCTTCCCCTTTAACAACCAGATATTCCCCCTTTGGAAATTGGATAACTCTGGTTGCTTCTGGTAACGATTCATCTGTCATGACGCCTGCATAAAACATCATCTTGTTGTTCACCGCTTCGTTCACGGCAAAAATGTAGTCATTTGTGGCAATGGCTTTTAAAGTATCAAGCCTTCCATCTTGTTCGACGGCCGACCAAAAGTCTGCCTTTTCCTTGTTTATGCCGACAAAGTCTGTGTAATCGCTCTTCAGCTCCGTTCCAATCCCCATTACGATAAAGCTGTCTTTTTCCTCCAGCGTATACTGTGCCATATTCAAAACCATCCTCCTTTTTAATTGAATCAAATGATTTGTCTTTTCAGTGATATAGAATTTTTAACTTTCGTGTCATAAATTCTAAGTATCACCTTGAGAAACATCCCCGTCCAATAAGGACAGGAAAATTGTTTCTTCTGGCTTGATGGGTTTATAATAACCTTAAATCATGTCAAAATATGATACTGTTTAGGAGTTTCTATGAAAAAAGTTGAACGGATTAATATCATCATGCGATATATCAACAACCGCGCTCACTTTACAATTACGGAAATCATGCAAGAATTTAACATCTCTCGTTCGACAGCTATTAGAGATATTCGAGAAATTGAAGCCATGGGCATGCCACTTATCGCTGAAGTTGGGAGGGATGGGGGTTATTCTGTCATGAACAACTCTGTACTACCCACGGTTCGCTTTACCGATAATGAAATTAAAGCTCTTTTTATTGCCTTTATGGCCACAAGAAATCTACAACTCCCTTATCTAAAGAGTCGTCAGTCTTTGGCTGAAAAATTACTAGGCCTCATCTCAGAAAACCAGCAAGATGACCTTGTTCTTTTAAATCAAATATTGCTTTTTGAAGGGACCAACCCCCATAATCCTGATTTACTTGATCTGTCAGATCTGGCCCATCCGATGTTAGAAAACTCATCCAAATCCTTCTTTTGGATAGCTATTTATTAGTTACGATCCAAGAAAAGAATGAAATTAAGTCTTATCCTATTTATCTCCTGCACCTTTATCGTGAAAAAAGCATTTGGCTGATCGAAGGCTTTGATTTGCAGGAAGACAAAAGGAGGATTATCCCTGTTGATGATCTCACTAATGTAGAATCGTACCCAGAGAAAAAAAGAATAAGTAAGAAGAGGATTTTAGAAAAACTAAGTAAGCAGGAAGAAGTCATCAACCTTATCGTTGAACTTGGTCCAAAGGCGATTGCCCAATTCAAAAAGTATCATCCTCTAAAGGTTTCCATTTCCTATACGAATCCTTACCAAACCACAGCCATTATGAAGACTTTTATCAACGTTAACAATTCAGAAGAATTATCCGAAATTACAAATTGGCTACTATTCTTAGGTGGGGATATCAAGGTGAGAGAAGTGCCAGAAGAAGTCTTAGAAGGTTTACAAGAGCGATTATGTATATATACCAATAGCATTCCCAACAATGACGTTGAAAATAACTGATGATTCTTCATTCCTCAAATCTAACCACAGTAAATTATAAGATCCTGAAAAATCAGACTTTGGATGCGCAAATAAGTAAGTTGTAATGTCGAATATATGTGACAAATATTTTGTTATATATGACTAAATCAAACCGTTTAAGTAAAAAAAGCCGCGCTGAGCGCGGACAACAGAGATGAGAATTAAAATAATAAAATAGTCCTTGTTTTAAAACACAGGATCTATACTGATAATATTTCTGTAAAATATTCTCGTGCGTACAAATCTTCTTCTACCAACTCTGCTGCGAAGAACAAGAGAGGAAATGCCTGCAAAAACAATAATACCTTCAGCAAATAATCCTGACCGAAGCTCTATGACCACTCGTCTACCAAGATTACGTCTTGCAATTCTACGGATTTCCGCTATTGTCATACTAATCACCTCCTAATTCAGAAAGTGATATTAATGTATGTAAATTCAACTGCTTTGATTGTGCGTTTTAATAGTTTTAATAATTAATTGGATTAATGTTATTATGACGCTACCCTGCGATCAAGTTTTTACTACATTAAATAAAAAAATAGCCCGAAAACTCAAGCTTTTGTATTAAACGTCTATTTTCGCCAAATTATAATTAAGGATTGAATTCTATCACCCCAAAAAAAGACACAACCCTCAAATGGCCGTGTCTTGTATAAAGTCGACTCGTCTTATCCTTGCGTTTGATTCCGAGCTATATCTACCAATTTCATTGTTTTGAGATGCGACTCCATTTTCTCTTCCGCTTCCTTCATTACAGCTTGAATCAAACATTCCTCGCCATGGACAAAATCACATTCGAATAAAGATGTGCTGCCCTCGATCGCGCGGATAATATCCAAAAAAGTAATGTCGTCTTTATTGCGGGATAATCGATAGCCTCCGTTGGCTCCAGATACTGATTCAATTAGCCCCGCTTTAACGAGTCTCGTCAAAATTTTGGAAAGATAGGTTGGTGAAACTCCTTGGGATTCTGCCAATTGTTGTACGCCTACCGACTTAACCGTAGAAGTTTCAATGAGTGCTAACATGGTATGAAGAGCATAGTTCGTAGCTTTTGTAAATTTCATGATCTCACCTTATTCAAAGACTTGTTGCATCTATAATATCTTTAATGTTGTTAAAGTGTCAAGTTTCAACCCTTCAATCCAACTTATGCTAATGAATTTTTATCCCAACATTTCGTACAAAGGGGTGATTCCAATTTTTTATGTAAGAGGTAGTTGAAAAACAAATCCCGCAAAATTGTATTTGTGGGATTTGTTCGAATGCCATACACAATGAAAAACGTGCTATCTATATTTTTACATTACCTTGATCCAGCCTTGTTTAAAACACGATCGGAACGATTCTAATAATATTTCTGTAAAATATTCTTCGGAAGACAATTCTTCCCCTAACTCTGGTGCGAAGAATAAGAGAGAAAATCCCTGCAAAAACAATAACACCTTCTACATCTCTTCCTGACTTCAGCTCTACAATTACTCGTCTACCAAGATTACCTCTTGCGACTCTACGGATCTCAGCTATTGTCATACTAGTCACCTCCTAATTCAGAAAGTAATAGTATTGTATGTAAATTCAGTTGCTTTGATTGTGCTTTTACTAGATTATGTGAAATTTAGTGAAAATGAAGGCTTATCGAATAAAAATCTGGTCCGCAACGAAATAATCAGTAGCATCGTTTTCCTTTCTTCTTAAAAAGAAATAACCGATCGCTATAAGCAGATCGGCTATTCTTAGTTAATTTTCCACTTCTCCAAACAGCAAGTCGAGAATTTTCTCATCCGCTTTACGGTTCTTCCCCTTGTATGGATAGCAGTGGATATGAATGGCTGGGTTAAAGTTGATCTCAATAATACTGTAATTTGAATCCGATGCTTCAGATGTAATATCATCAATCATCATGTCTACTCCACAAAACCAAGCTCCTGCAGCCTTTGCTGATTCAATGGCTAATGTCTTATAGCTCTCAGGAATTTCATCTGTAAAGTCAAGACTATCCCCACCTGTACTAATATTGGAATTTTCCCGTAAATAGACGACTTGACCTAAGCTAGGAATTTCACTCCAATGATGTTTATGATTTTTTAAGAACATGGTTTCTGCTTCACCTAGCTGGATTTTCTCTAAAGGCGTCTTATAACCTCGACCCCGAAGCGGATCTTTATTCTTTTCATGGACGAGCTGCTCAATCGTGTGAATTCCATCACCCACGACATTGGCTGGTACGCGATGCAGTATCCCTACAACCTCATCACCCATGACCATGAATCGATACTCTTTACCTGTCATGAATTCTTCGAGCAGAACGGTTTGATCATGCTTAAAGGCCATTTCAAATGCTTTTTGATAGTCTTCCTTAGAGAATGCACGATTAAAGATAGTGATACCGAGCCCAAAGTTGGTGGACTTCGGTTTAATGACGATAGCTTTGTCACGGTACATCTCATAGGCAGCCAATGCCTCTTCCTGACTTCGGAAAGCATCCCCATTTGGTACACGAATACCTCGCTCTTTAAGGACTTCTTTCGTCACAATTTTATTCTCCATGATCAATACCGTGCTGTAGGAATCAAGCGACGTTTTGGTAGCCTGCTTTACATATTCCTTATGATCTCCCTTTGTAAGCAGGACGAAATTCTCGTCACGGTCAATTAATTTGAACTTAATCCCACGTTTTACGGCTGCCTTCAGAAGCAATTGAGTTGATAATTCTAAATCTTCATATCCAACAAAACGGTACCCACTCTTCTCGCTTTCTTCAGCATACGCTTTAGCTTTAGCCAGATGATATTTCATGTAAGTGGATTTCTGAATATCCGACTTAATTTTGTAGGCAAAGCCCAACTCGGGATGAAGGATTTTTTGCATCTCTCCATTAAGGATTTGGGTCAATTCTTCCCCATGAGGATTCAAGAGCTGAACCATCTCTTGCATCTCACGGAAACAAGTAACTGCCATCTCCTTCATCGTGCCAAGAGAGCCCCGAGAATCATTTAAGACACCTTCAATGCCCTTAATGATCACCTGATCATGATTGAGGTCCGCCATCTTCTGGTCTTCCGTACCAAAAGGCTCATCTACTTTGAGCAACATAAAAAGAATGAATAGATGAATAAAATACATCGTATCTTTACTGATCCCAATCTTATGAAGTGGATTCAGATCAATTAAGCGCAGCTCTAAGTAAGCCACACCATCTTCCACAAGTTCTTGCAATGGATTTAACCCCTTAGCTGTTTTCAAGCGAACCGGGCTGTAGAATTCCTTCGCATTCAGCAATTCGTCCTTCTGAATTAATGATTTCAAATCCTGTACGTAGTCATGTGTTGAATCAAAGGATACGTAGAGCGGTTTTTCATTCCGATACCCACATGCACTATTCCGAAGCGAATTCATTTTCGGGAAATAGTGGCTCTTGTTATCATCTGAATTGCTTAATGACACACACTTTTTGATATAGGTTTTATCAAAGACTGGACTCGCCCCTGTTAGATAAATGATCAACCAACGGTACCGAAGCAGGTTGCGTGCAATCCTAAAGTAAATGGCATCCTTGAAGTCTTTGTAGGCTTCACCCTTGAATAGCGCTTCATGTAGCTTTCGTAAGAACCGTTCATCAAACGAGAAATTATAATGGATTCCACTTAGCAGTTGTCTTTTACGACCATACTTATCTGCTAATTCATGGCGGTACTCATCGGCTATCGGATCATTCATCTTCGCAATCGGGATCTTTTGCTCTTCGGGTAAGATTGGCGGATTACTACTCGTCCACAGGTATTCCTCATTAAGCTCTAATGACACAATGTCCTGTAAAGCTTCCATGAACTGATAGGTCTCTTCAATCGAATCAAAGGCTGGCGTAATCATCTCGATCTGACTCTCCGAAAAGTCGGTTTGGATATACGGATTCTTCGTCTTACTCCCAAACGCCTTAGGATGTGGGGTTAGCGCTAATTTACCCTCATGATCCACCCTAACATTCTCTTTCTCTAAGCCAAATTGACCTCGAAATAGATCCTTATTTAAGGAGTTGTCGATGATTTGTTGTATGATTTCACGATTTAGCAAATTCACATGTTGGACCTTCCTTCTTACTTATGTAGGCGCGATCAAAAAAATGGTGAATTAGATTTGCACGAAAAATACCCGCCGTTAGGCTACTTTCGGCAAATCAAATGATCTATTATTTTTTTGATCGCGCCTTAAACCACGGCTTGTGGAACTTTCATGTTACGTAGCGATCTCCTAAACCAGAAGACCAAAACAATTCCCTTGAACACACTGCTTAATGCAATAGACATCCACACCCCATTCAAGCCGAATGGTTCGGATAGAATCAGAGCTAGTGGTATTCGTAATGCTGTAAAGGTAATACTGAAAATCGGAGGGATATGGGTTTTCCCGATTCCGTTAAAGGCGCCTACTGTCATAAGCTCCATGCACATAAACAGTTGGGAATAACCAATGATCCGCATGTAATCGGTCCCTAACGCTAAACTCGCCTCATTCGATAAAAATATGGAGAACAGCTGCTCAGGAAAGAGAATGAAAATAAGCGATATAAAGATACCGAATCCCGACGTCAGTAGCATAGCTTGATGGTATCCTTGCTTAATGCGGTCTAATCGACGTGCTCCATAATTCTGTCCAAAGAAAGAAGCAATAGCACCTTGCAGCCCACCTATGGTCATGTAGGAGATGGATTCAATCTGAATACCCACTTTCTGAACCGCAATTGCATCCGAACCAAAGCGCACAATAATCTTCGCTATGATGATGGAAATCAGCGTGAAGGTCACCCGTTGAATGGTGATCGGTAATCCCATTCGGATCACTTCTTTCATGAGGCCGCTATTCCATGCTGGAGGCTTAGTAATCAACTCGGAATGTCTCGTTTGAATGACAAATAATACCGTCACTAGAAGATTTGCCGTCAAAGTCGCAATAGCTGCCCCTACGACGCCGAGGCCTTCAAAACGTCCTAGGCCAAAAATCAAAAAAGGATCGAGAATGATATTTAGAATTAGACCAACCGTGAAGATATGAAACGGCTTCTTGCTGTTTCCCATCGCATTCAATATCGTAGCGAATAACGTATTCATAACGGAGAAAACCGTCCCCAAGATGGAGATCAATAAGAACTGTTTCGCCATTCGTTCAACTTCTTCACTACCTAAATCAAAGAACCCGATAAGTTGATCTTTTGTTAAAAAGACAAATGCCATATAGAGAAGACCCAGGAATACAGACATGATGAATCCGTTTTTGATATAGGTCTTAGCTTTATCACCCTCGCCTGCTCCTATACAATGGGACACCTTGATCCCCGTCCCGATCGTAATCATCGTGGATAAAGCGACTGCCAAATTAATAAAGAAACTCGCCGTCCCAATGGCTGCAACAGGACCACTTCCCAGCCGGCCAACCCACATCATATCGACAAGTCCATAAGTCGTGGAGATAAAGTTGGTTGCGATGATCGGAAGGGTTAGTTTCATCAAAGTTGGCATAATCTTACCTTGGGTTAAATCTGTTGTGCCTTTCATGTTACGTGCTCCTTCATTCCCTAAGAGTAAAAACCGACCATAAGAGCCGATTCTAAGCGTTGATTATTTTCCTTCTGCTAGGAAAAGTTCGATTCTGGCTTTGATTGCATCACGCACTTCAAGGAATTGAGCCATGATTTCCTCTTCGGTTCCAACGGCTTTTGAAGGGTCATCCAAAACCCCAGTGCCATTTTACCACTCGTGGATTCGATATCATAGGACAATGCTCATCGGCATGCCCACAGAGGGTTATGACATAGTCTGCGCGATAGATGTTGGGTAATATTGGGTTGAGTCGTTTGCAATAGCTCAAATAAATGGCAAACGCACATTTGTTGTTGAGATAAAAGTGAGACAATTCTAAGTCGAGTTTTATCACCTAACAACTTAAACTGTTCCGCCATTTCCTCTATTGAGATCATCATGTGTCGGTACCCCCTTGGATTCATGTTCATTATATAATCATATACTTATATAATCAACCGATTATTTATACTATATTCATCACATCCATAGAATTTCCATCAATAACGCAGGGAACCGAAGATAAGTATCCCAAGAAAAAAATAAACATGAAACAATAAGATAATCCGAGACCGAGAACATGTTTCACTTTGCCCAAAAACGTGCGCTTGATAACCTTAAACTTCCGAATTCTCAAAGTCATTTAGCAAAAAAACGGCCTCTGTTCGCACGGTGTGCGAAGAGGCCGTTTTTCATATTTATTCATGAAATAATGTGTTCAAAGTTTGCCATTTCATTTGTTACTATTTTCATGTGATGTTTGCGTATCTATTGGAACTGCCTTGCTAACTCCAAAAGCGTAATAACTAATTACAACAATACCTAAGAAAACAATGCCGATCATCAGTGGGATCCGTGTGTCATCGTTAATCCACATTCCGACCAGTACCATAAGCAAAAAGGCAATAGTCACATAGTTTGTCACTGGGGCGAAAGGCATTTTGAACGGATGATGGGTAAGTTTAGCCCCTTCGATTTTTCTGAAATTTATTTGACTGATTAGAATGACAAACCACGGTACCATACCGGGAAGTACGCTGGCACTATACACGTGCACAAATAGATTTTCCGGTGCAACATAGCTTAAGATTACGCCAATGAAAAGTCCCACGAGTACGCCAAACGTCCCCAGCAGGGGAACGCCGTTACGGGAAAGTTTCGTAAATATTTTCGGTGCCTGTCCATTGACTCCTAATGTATAAAGCATGCGTCCTGCGCTATAAATCC
The DNA here is from genome assembly GCA_031254035.1 of Paenibacillus sp. Taxonomy (GTDB): domain Bacteria; phylum Bacillota; class Bacilli; order Paenibacillales; family Paenibacillaceae; genus Paenibacillus_AQ. Next base: position 13,727 of record JAIRVF010000044.1, on the reverse strand, counting down.
CGCTATTACAACCTGACATGGCAGAGGTGATGACAACAAAGTTTATAATCCCCGCCGCTGCAGTAATGCCGACTTTAGCAAATGTTGCAACAAACGGGCTGCCGATGGCTTGCAATTGATTCCAGGGGTAGATCGTTACAATGACAAAAATCGCGCCAATATAAAAGATCAAAATCCGCCAAATAATACTTTGCGTTGCGTTCATTATCGTTTTTTGTGGGTTTTTTGCCTCACCTGCTGTAATACCGATCAGCTCAACACCTTGGTAGGCGGCAGTCACCAGCGAGAGCGCAAAGAAAAATCCCGACCATCCACCAGTGAAAAAGCCCCCATGCTGCCATAAGTTAGAGAATCCGATCGCATTCCCGCCATTGCCTATCCCGAAGAAAATCAGACCAAACCCTGCAACAATCATCAATACGATGGTTACGATTTTAATCATTGCAAACCAAAACTCAAATTCACCAAATGATTTCACAGAGAATAGGTTGGCTGCACCGAGAATCACCATCGCGACGATCCCAGGAATCCAAGCAGGCAAATCAGGAAACCAGAACTTCATATATGTCCCAACAGCGATGATCTCCGCCATCCCTACAATAACCCATTGGAACCAGTTGCTCCAAGCCGTCATATACCCTGCCAATGGATGAATGTACTTATGGCCAAAAGTCGCAAATGATCCCGTGCTTGGTTCTACGTACAGCATTTCCCCCATTGCGCGCATGATGAAAAATATAAAAATCCCTACAATTGCATACGCAAGCATAACCGATGGACCTGTCCATTTGATCGTACTTGCAGAGCCCATAAATAACCCGACACCGATTGTGCCGCCTAAAGCAATCATCTGAATATGACGCGCTTCGAGACCCCTCTTTAATTCTTTGTTTTCCATTGCAGTTTCCCCTTCTGCTATCCTCTTAGCTGTTAATATGGACTTGTTGGAAAATCTCACAAGGACGAAGTAATAGCAATTTTATTTTGAAAGCGTTAATCCAATTGTAGTATCTTGTTCCTATGAAGGCAATAATATTCATTTGGTAAAGGCTACTTTGGAGGATATTTCCAAAGCAACAGCCCTATGAATCTTCCCCCACACTCCAAATTTTCCACCTTCATTCCTATGATACGATTCACCGAATCGCTATAAAAAGCGAAGCGCTATCCTTACCTATATCACACAAGCAGGAGTGTACCCAGGATTCATAAAATCATATACTTGTATTGGGCTAACAGCCGTCAAATAATGTCCAACAAAGACAGCTACACCAAGCGGACAATTCAGAAATAAATCAATTTCCTCAATACCCTGTTGTTTTAGTCCATCCACAGCACCTTTAACTTCAATTGCATACGAGACTGCCTGCTCTGCCCCACCTATACTCCGTTGACCCGTCCCAGATAGAGGAGTCAAATTAATTAGAAGCCCGTATTGAACATCAGTTTGCGTCAAATAAGAAATAACTGTATTTTCAATATCATTAGTGACACTAAGCACTACAATTGCTCGTTTACTGTTGGAATTGTTGCCTGTCGTTCGTTTCATATTCACTTTGTACGAAGGATCACGTCTTAATGAGGACCATATTTGCCCCCCTTGCGCAACTTCAATTACTGCCCCTCTTGTTTGAGAAAATCTACTGCCGATGAGAATTCCTCCTGGCAAGCAAAGAGTAGCGTATATTCGTACGCATCCTTTCACAGGGAATTGATTCTGTGACCAGTAATTAGCGGCCTCTCCTAATTCTTTCCCCATTTCACTCCACTCTAGTTTTGATGGCAGCTTCCTTGGGGATGTATATGCATCGAAGTATTCAGTCCAATTCAACTCAATCTCCGGTTGGGCTTCATATTGTTGCTTATCATATCCGTGCACATAAAAAATCATTGCTTTAGAACATGTACTTTGAGGCTCCAAATTTTTCTGCAAGAACTCACGAATTGTTTTATAAACTGTACTGTCCCTATCAACCTTACATATGCTTGAATGTCCCTCATCGACAGCAACTACTTCTGCGCCAAAATATAACGGAGTGGAGGATACCCTAGCTACTACCCGATCACGCTCCCCACGTAACGCAATCTGTGAAATATTATGTTTTAAATTCTCTGGGAGGGACTCCACCCCGCCTCTATAAACATATTTGTTCCAGTTCCTCTCAAGCAGGTCTAATTGCGGGTTTTTCCTACGTAAAGATTTTATTTGCCTATTAGCCAAACTCTTTGGGAATAACTCTGCCAATCCAGATCCATGAAAAGGAACAGACAAATAAACAGCGCCTATTACAGCTTTCAGATTGATTTCATCAAATGTCTCGTAGCGGTTCACGATATACTGCTGTACCACTAACCCGCCCATACTGTGTGCTACAAATATAATATGCTTTCCTGGCAAATTCACTTGAATATCCGAGTATAATAGTTCAGCCACTGTCTTGAAATCATATTGCCAAGGCTTCAAGCTGGTACGATATCCATAACTGTAAAATTCCGCTTCTCTTAATACGGGTTCTTGCTTTAATAATTCAATTAATGTTTTAGAATGAGCATCTTTTCGCCAAGTATCGTAAGGGTCGCCCCCGATTCCATGTACAAAGATAACCGAGAATCGACTATCTGTAGGTCCGGCTCCTACTTTAATAAGTTGTGCTTTCTCTATAACCATCGTCTTCTCCTCAATTATTCCTCTTCTATCTGCTGTTGATTGACACCATACTGCTCTATAGCAGCCGCCACTTCAGGGTGGTCTTCAGCCATTTTAACTCCGTATTCCTGTAATAACTTTGTAAGACCTTCACTATGATGAGAATCATTCTTCTTTTCCGAATAACTGGAAAGAGCATGCAAAAATAATGGGATGTCCTTTTTAATAATTTCCTCTATAGCATTAAGAGTTAGCTCATCTGTGTTTGCTACTTCAGAGCTTACATAGTCATCAAGAGCTTCCTGTAATTTACCTATATTTTGATAAAGAAACCCACGATTTCGATAGAGTATATATTTATTCCCCCCCTTTTTCATTTCTATTGCTTTAGTTATGTCATGTAACGCTTCATTAAAATAACTTATTTTTGATTCTTCACTTGATCGAGATCCAATATTGAATAAAGCAATGGCACGGCGATTATAATCATGGTCGATAATCTCAGAATCTGCTATTTTAAATATGATTTCGATTTGTTCCAAAGCATCATTAAATGTTTGCAATTTATCATCTTCAGAAATCTGACCACTGAGGCAAAGATCAAGTAATGAACGTGAAAGAGCGCGATTATATTTTAAAATAAATTGACCACTCACCTTCAAGCCTTTCTTATAATAATCTACTGCTTTGAGGAAGTGTTTTTTCTTAAAAAATGTTTCTGCTATTTTGAAATAATGGTGATGGTCTATGGTGGTTTCACTTTCAACTTCTTTAAGACGGCTATCATAATCTTGAAGGGTTTCTTCACTAAGTTCAACAATATCATTTATATCACTTATCATTGCTCTCACTAACTGGCGAACAATAGCTTCGTTTGCCTGTTCAGGAATCAGATTGATCATGCCGTCCTCCGAGATGATGGCGATGACGCACCCTTTTTTATCTGATTTCAACTTTTCAAGATAGCGGTGTGCCGAATGAAACCTAGCTCCTCGACTTGCGTCTCCTAAATGCTCATGCGCAAGACCATCCAAAATCACACCAATAGCGTGACAAGCCCCCGTTGTATCAAAATACATCGCACCGTCAATGGAAGTCAGGTGTTTAATGAATATCGGGCTAATCTCAGTAGGTTGGATTGGAGTAGACTGTCTTCTCAGCTTTTGCAATTCACTTTCCGCAGTTATGCGATCCGTAATTACAATCATAGTTCCACTTTGTTGCTCAGTTGCCTTTTGAATGATATGCCGAAGCTTTTCGATCTCTTTATCAGTAATAGAGGGAACAGCATCTTTAAACTGAGCCTTCAAAGTGCGTTCAAATAGCTCAGGTGTAAAGCCCCCTGAACCAATTCCCGGATGTTTAAAGGAAATACTGGTTAATTTATGAGATACAATTTCTAAGTTCATGGTCATTTTAAATACTTTGGATTCATCTTCCGTAACAATATGGGCGTCTGTATTTTGCTTCTCCTTTGTTGTCACAAGTAACAGATCATATCTGGATAATCCCTTAAATTTCACTTTAAACAGCAGATTATCTCCAAGCTTGCTCCAATCTATATCGCCCACACCATAAATAGCTGTATCATCGGCAATCAGGTACAAATCTTTCTCATTGTTCGTAAGCTCCAGTAATTTCCTTATTCGCCGAGCATCTTCTAAATAAATAGGTTGATTATCCTGAAACCTGATTGAATAATTAACAAGATTGCTGTCCTTCAACAGACTAGAATTGAGAAGTAGCATACATCCAAACGGACTCTCACCTTCATACGTCCTTGTAGAGATGCCATCAATCTTTTCAAGCAAGTTGTTAATATAATACTGATTTCTTACCGTTTCTGTTAACTCACTATCTGCGCTGGAAAGATGTCTACGATCAAACTTGTTTATAATAAAGTCTTGTATTTTCCCAAAAAATAAGCGGGCCATCCGCTGAAGAAACTGACTACTATTCTCTTTGTACTTAATTTCAATTTCTAAATCCTCGTTAATAAATAATAATTCCTCGTCACTCAAAACTTCATAATAATCCTTGAAATAATAATCCAGGATCATTCTCAGGAAAGATAAATGTGGTGTTTCAAGAAAAATAGATCGTGTTACAGAATCCGTATATTCTATTGATAGGATGTATTTAATGGTAGAACGTTTATTTTCCACTTCAAGATCAACACTGTTAGAGTAGAAAATAGTCAATTCATTTGTCTCTTGTCTAGAGGGGTACTCTCCATTAATATCAATTGCAGATTGATCCTCGGTGCTAGTGGCCTCAGAGAATTGTCCTATTGGACGCAATCTGGTTAATAAACTAGTCGCGTCTAGTTGAATAAGGAACTGTTCTAAATCTGTATCAAGATCGTCAAGGACTAAACCAAGTTTTTTTAAAACTTCCTCTGGTCCGTTTAGATTTTCTTGAATAATCTCGGTATCTTGACCTTGAAAATCACTTAAAACACTTTTTACTCGAACGGTTCCTGTGCAACCCGAATCCTCATCCAAAACAAAAGCATATAGCTTTAAATCAAGCCTATCATCAAGTTTCTGCAAGATTAGTTCTAAATTTTCGTATACGGTCTTATTTATGTACTCAATTAATTCCACGAAAAACAGACCCCTTTCTCTGAACGAACCATCTATATTATCAATTCAAGTTGTAATATCTACCAATTAATAATAGCATACTTATACTAGGTAATATTTTTGTTTTTGTATGCATAAATTAGAGCTTCACCACTATTTACAGTAGCGAAGCTCTTCACCGGCGTTCTTATTCATATACCTCCACTTCGTGTAATTCCATGGTTAGACTAATGTTCGCTTTAGGAATTCCCTTGTGCGTTCTTGCTTAGGATGGTTAAAGATTTGATCTGGAGTCCCTTCTTCCGCAATAACACCCTTATCCATAAATACGACCCGGTTCGATACTTCCCTTGCAAAATCCATTTCATGTGTGACGATAAGCATCGTTAGGCCTGAAACGGCTAATTCCTTCATAACCTTGAGTACCTCGCCTACCATCTCAGGATCTAGGGCTGAGGTAGGTTCATCAAATAACATGACATCAGGCTCCATGGATAAAGCTCTGGCAATCGCTACACGTTGCTTCTGACCACCTGATAATTGCTTAGGTTTAGCGTTAACGTAGCTCTCCATGCCTACTACCTTTAAGTATTTTCTAGCAATTTGTTCTGCTTCTTCCTTCGATCGTTTCAACACTTTGACTTGACCGACCACGCAATTATTAAGCACATTATGATTCTCAAATAAATTAAATTGCTGAAACACCATCCCGAGCTTGGTACGATAGGAAGGAATATGGTGATTGCCGTCTAGTATATTTTGACCTCGATAATAGATTTTTCCTCCACTTGGTGTTTCCAAGAGGTTGATACAACGAAGCAACGTCGATTTCCCCGAGCCTGAGGAGCCAATAATGCTGACCACTTCGCCATGATTAACTGAAAATGCGATGTCTTTCAGAACCTCATGTTGGCCGTAGCTCTTATTTACATTTTGTATTTCGATCACTTTGTCCATAGGATCACTGCCTCCTCTTGCTTATCTTGCTGGTTCCATTGTGTAGTCTTTAGAACCATCTAATTTCTTTTCAAAATAGCGCAGAATTCTCGTGACGGTAAAGGTCATGACAAGGTAAAGAACACTTGCGACAAAGAATGATTCAAAGTATCTGAAGTTATTTCCCGCTACAGACTTAGTTAAGAAATACAGTTCCGAAACAGAAATTACATTAAGTACAGAGGTATCTTTAATATTAATAACAAATTGATTGCCTGTTGCCGGTAATATATTGCGAATAACTTGCGGTAACACAATGTTAACCATCATCTGCCTGTGATTCATACCGATTGCCTGAGCTGCTTCAAACTGCCCTTTATCGATCGATAAGATTCCTCCACGAACGATTTCTGCCATATAAGCTCCCGTGTTGATTGAAACGATAATTAAAGCTGCGGTGAGCTTATTCATATGTATATCCAGAGCCAAGGCCGAACCATAATAAATGACCATTGCCTGGACAATCATTGGCGTTCCGCGGAACACTTCAATGTATATCGTAAGTAGGACATTTGCAATCTTAAGCAATATTCGTTGTGAACTGCGTGCTGGCGTGGGTATTGTTCTTATCACTCCAGCCAATAAGCCGATGATTGCGCCAATGATGGTTCCCACTATTGAAATTAGAAGTGTCATCCCTGCACCACGCAGGAACATTTGCCAGTTATCTTCTACAATTTTTACGATCCAATCGATAGTCATGAATATACCCCCAATCTTTAATTACAAAACCGACTGTATAGAATACAGCCGGCTCCACGTTATTATTGATCTGCTGCAGGTTGATTTTTGATAGCTTCATCCATAATGTTTGTGCGCTGCTCTTCAGAAATGCCTTTTAGAATTTCATTGATTTTGGCCGTATATTCACTATTCTTCTTAACGCCTACCGCAATTGCTGTGTCATCTTCGGAAGTTTTGAAACCATCCTTGAATTCAACCATCGCGAACTTATCGTTAGCTGCCGAAGCACTCACAGCCTCTGGGCGTTCTGAGACATAACCATCAATCATTCCGGATTCAAGCGCAACTCTCATCGCAGGGAAATTATCCATCGCCGTTTGTTTAGATATACCGTTAATTTGGTCAATAACTGAATAGTGGAAGGTATTTAATTGGGCGGTAATTTTTGCCCCTTTAAAATCTTGAATCGAAGTAGCGCCTTCATAAGGCCCTCCTTTTTTCACAACCATGACTAAGTTCGATTTATAATAGATATCGGAGAAGTCAATGGTCTGTTTGCGCTCTGCTGTAGGGGACATACCGGCAATAATGGCATCGATCGTGCCCGAAGTTAGAGAAGGAACGAGTCCATCCCACTCCGTCTTTACTATCTCCAGCTTCTTGCCTAAGCTGTCTGCAATCTTCTTTGCTATTTCCACATCATAACCGCCCGCATATTCTGAAGTTCCGGAGATTGCGACAGCACCATTGGAATTATCCTTTTGCGTCCAGTTGAACGGCGGATAACCTGCTTCCATTCCAACTTTGAATGTATCACCTTTAGCATCTTTGGCATCTTTAGCACCGCAGCCCGATACAATAATCATTGCAGAGAGCAGCATCACCGAAAATAATCTTGTCTTTAACTTCATGTTCTTACCTCCCTATAATGTAAGCGTTTTATTCCTGGAACCAAAAAAGCGACCCTCGTATAGCTCAGGTCGCACTATGTCATAGCACTTTATATGCCTCAGCTTCCCCTTGGAGATAGCACAACTCAATGAACTGGGAGATTCATTGAGACAGTCCTGCAGCTATTAACTACAGGCCCAGCAAGTAATACTGAGTATATTACCCACTTCGGCGGCATTTCCTTCTTCATAGTTTCATAGCCTCTCTCAAGCTCTACTACAAACTGTTAAACACCGCGCCTCTACCTCACCGTTAGCGTGAGGTTATATTAAATTGTTAGAATTATAATATATGAAGTTTCAAGTTATTGTCAATAGATTGTAACATATCCATTTCAAGGAGGGCGAATCCCGTTTGAACGGCTATGGTCGATCTCGAAGCGGGAGACAACGTACGCGATGTTGGAATCGTTGGGCTGGTCCGCGAAAACTATCTACCATAGAAGTATATGCATTTCATTAGTTTACATAATTATTTATATGTCAAAGGAAAATCCGTTCAAACTAAAAAGTCGCCCCATGCTGAATAGCCGCATCACTGCTGCTAATTCTAGCAAAGAACGATTTTTTCTGACTTTATATGAGCAAAATAGCTAAATCATCTAGCCATCATCACTATTCGCCTTTATTTGGTCCGGTGTTTTTAAAATGCCCAGTTTCCGTTCCGGAATATCGCTTCTTTTCGGCCATCCTGCGTAATGCCATCAATGGAAAGCTCTGCCGAACCGATCATGAAATCGACATGAGTCAAACTTTTATTAACCCCATGCTTTGCCAGTTCCTCTTCATTCATGTTCGTACCACCTTCGATGGTCACAGGATAAGCTTGGCCAATTGCAAGGTGGCAAGAAGCATTTTCATCAAATAATGTATTGTAAAAAATAACATTCGAATTTGAAATTGGGGAATCATGAGGAACCAACGCTACCTCACCAAGATATCTTGCCCCTTCATCGGTATCCAAAAGTTTTTGCAGTGCTTCGGCTCCCTTTTCAGCGCTAAAATCCACGACCTTGCCATCCTTAAACGTCAACGAAAATCCATCGATTATGACACCGTTATTGTTAAGAGGCTTCGTGCTGCGCACGGTCCCATTTACACCGTCTTTGTGTGGGAGCGTATAGACTTCTTCTGTCGGAATATTAGGATTAAACCAAACTCCGCGTGTATTCTCTTTGGCTCCACCAAGCCAAATATGTCCCTCCGGAAGGTCAAGTGTAAGCGATGTGCCCGGAGCTTCATATTGCAGCTGCTTATAGCGTTTGTCATTCAGGAAAGCGACCATTTCGCTCAGTTTCGCATTATGATTGCCCCATGCTTCAACCGGATTTTCCTGGTCAATCCGTGTTGCATCGATAATACGTTCCCACAGTTTCTGTACCGCTGTTTCCTGGCTTTCGCCTGGGAACATCTTGCTTGCCCATTCAGGTGTAGCATAAGAAATCAACGTCCAAGCATTGTGGTGGGACATGAGGTAACTGCGATATTTGTTTAATGCTGTAGCAGCCGTTTTGGCAGCAGTGGCAATCCGCGACGGTTCCACTTCATTCAGCAAATCTGGATCAGGAGAATAAATCTGGATAAAAGCAGCGCCTTTCTCAGCAAATTCCTCCATCGATTTGGCGCGCCACTCCGGATATTCGGAGAACACTTCTTCTGGTGCGTTCAGGTATTTAATTTTGGACAACTGATCATCATTGTATTCCACATGGACATTATGGGCGCCCGCCTTGTATGCTTGCAGAGTAATCAGACGGATCAGGTCTGCTGCCACGATCGGTCCCATTACGACAACGGTCTGACCTGGCTGTACATTTACACCTACCTTGACGGTGAGTTCTGCGTAATTTTCCAACTGCTTTTTTGTAGGATACATTTTTATTCCCCCATTCGGTAAAAGTTGCTATTCTATTATATTCCCTACGAAGCACTGATTGCCAGCATGAAGTGTTCGTACATTTTATCGGTACTTGTGATGTGTATGTTTCAATTTAGTAATTTCGTATATGCATACGAATTGATCGTCTCTTTGCCTAAACCAACATCGATAAAGTATGAATAGTCATCACGAATATAAACATAGATACTAAGCGCCGGTGCGTCAATTTGATCCGTCTTCAGAGTAAAGTTACCGTCGGAATCTACCTGTGCGGTCTCTGTCTGGATATATTTGACCAGAGGTGAAGGACCATGGATTTTGATCGAAACCGTCTTATTAGCCATTTCGCTCAAATTGCCTGTGAGTTGTAGAGTATGATTTTCGCTAAATTTCGCTTTGATGGTGAGATCTTCAAGGTAGCCCTTCCTCTCGTTTTCGGTAAGTGATGTTGTCTGATTGGGTCTTCCTGTAATGTAGTAATCATGTTCGGACAAATTTTTCAGAAAAACAATAGCTTCTGCTCGGGTAAGCGGGTCTTTACCAGCATAGCCCTCAACGGTAGCCCCCGTCTTCCCTGTCGTATACCCCATCACCAACAAATATTGGATGGCGTCATCGTCATTTGTAAAGTATTTTCCTCCTAGACTTGCGACAATCTGAGCTACTTCGCTTCTTGTGATCACATGCTTTCTGTAATTACGGTCTGTCATGCTTTTGTGCATATCCAAATTCAAATATTCAGCATACCAATAAAATTTGTCGTCCCAGCTGTTGTCCGGCATTTTTTTAGCAGCTTCACTGGCATTAATGCCTTGCATAGCTTTGGAGTCTGCGTATAACGTAAACAGCATCGATAAAAATTCGGCTTCTGATACCTGCTGGTTTGGTTTGAATGTACCATCCGGATATCCACTTGCTATTCTTTTATTTATAGCCCATTGAATTGCATCACGAGCCCAATGAAGTTGAACATCTGCCAACTGTGCGGCTTCATATACCTCAACTTCAATCAAGATCGTTTTCCCTTCAAAGCTTGCGGACACGGTAGACTTCCCTTTTTTAATGCCAGTGATGGCATGGTTTTCAATGCGAATGCTATTAGAATTCGATGTCAGTGATACTTTCGATGATGCGTCAAAATTCGTGCCTCCATCATAATGAGCTTCTATTTTCGGCAACTGAACAGTTTCACCTGCCCTAACCTTAAGCGCCGTCTTATCTGCGATGAGTTGTGTCAGTTTTTCATCGGGCGCACCAGTGATACTGAAAAAGCTTGTCTGATAGGAAATTTCCGCCGAGGTCCCATCCAACTTTTTAAGTCCTGTAATATGGACCTTAAATTGATCCCCGTTATGTAGAGGCGATAGCAGATCTGGCCTGAAAATGATAGCATGGTTGTATCCGTAGCTCGTTGTTTCCACGTTAAAATAAGCTTGCTGATGCCATGCTAGATTGTTTGGATCTACATTCGAGTAAGAAAGCGGAAACTCTTCGTTTTGCATGTTTTGATTAAAAACCCATTTTTTCTGATCTGACTGTCTGGTCAACTCTACCTCGACTTCTGAAGAAGACGGCTGCTGGAACACGGAAGGATTCAATAATACGGACCATGCTTGCTGGCTGCGGAAAGCCTCTAGCGGAAAGCCACCTTTATTAGGGTATAAGATGTAATTGTATCCAAGCCCCAATCTACTTTTATCGAAGACTTGCATAGGTGAATAATAGACCTTCAGCCCATCTTTCTCTGTTTTAAATGCCAAACCAAACCCGACTTTTTGCAGTGCAGGATTCAGAATCCACCGTCGGTGACCGAGACGATCGATATTGGAAACATCGGAATCATCCATATAATATCGAACGCTTTTGAAAAAGATATTTTCTTGCGTTCTGTAGGATGTGAAGATATTCGAACTGCTGGTCGATTCCTTTCCTCTCTTGTATATATTGGCTGGCATATCTGCAGGCTGAGAAGGATAATGGCTCAAGCGCCCATTTGCCGCTAAAAGAATCGCCCCGAATTGAGCCTGTTCATTTAACGCTGAATCCAGCTCCAAATCTGCAGGTAGCCCCGATATAAAACGATAAAAATTAGCAGCATCCAGCCCTTTTTTCAAATAGTTGGCATTCACTGTTCCCTCCCGATAAGGTGCTTGGCCACTTGGCTCCGTTATAAAAGGATTTTCATTTTCCTTATCTGAGGAGGCTTTAATCCACTGATTCCATTTTTCTACGATCTCGTTCTTACTCGGCTCAGGTAGCAAACTATCTACTTCCTGTGCCATGGCTTCCGTAGAAAGTCGAAGCGAAATTACAATACAACCTATTGCAAGGAATATCAGCTTACAGCCGAGTCCCAGTTTACCTCGTTTCATCTCATCACTTACCTTTCATATCTCATTCCTGATCCGATGTTGTCAGCTCTTTGAGCTGTCTTAAGTAATCCTCCGGCAGAGGAGGACGCGTATTGTCAACAATGAACGGTGGTTCGTACAATGCTAACTTCGCGATGGCAAGCTTGCGAGCGGCTTCGAGGGCAAGAACTCCTCCGGATGACATGCCGAATATAAATGCCGATCCACCAGCCTCGTTGATGAGAGTTTCAATATCCTCGACTTCACGCTCAACCGCGTACGACGCTGTGTCGCCACTATCCCCTCGACCCCGACGATCGTAGTTGAACACGGTAAAATGGGATGATAGAAGCGAAGCAAGCTTCAACATCATCTGATCCGAACGAGTTTGGAATGCAGCGCTTACCAGAATGACCGCCGGTCCATTCCCGAATGTATCATACGCAATGGTGGTTCCATCTTTCGAAGTTACCTTTTTCATTGCATTTACCTCCTGAGATTTTTGGAATTTTCTTTTGAATGACTATTAGTTCGTTTCCAACTTGAACCCGTTGAGACATTAGGGCGAAAATCGTTACACTTTATTATTTCATTTCTAAGATTCCATGACTCTTCTGCCATTTCAAGCAGGATATGAAAAACTAACAACATATGATTTGTTTTATCTTTCTGATTGATTCTATCATCTTCTTCGAGCTTACTAAGCAGCTTATCAATAACCAAGATAAACCTAAGCGACGCAGACGTAGTAAAACCGAAACGAGCAAGTTCAGAATTTCCGTCCCAACCAACATCTCTTAGCCCTTGGACATAGTTTAGAAATAATTGTTCCTTATATTCTGCTGCCTTATTAATTGGAACCCTTTCCTTTAATAACGCATATCCAAACATTCGACCAAGCTCTTCTCCTACACCTGATATACTTGCAAACTGCCAATCGATCGCTATTAATGAATCGCTGCCATTCAAATGCTCTAGAAAAATGTTATCCCAGTGTACGTCTTGATGAGCAAATACACGGGGAAGTAATTCTAAAGTCTCCAGCAAGCTATCTACTCGGGTTCTGTTCTTAATATAAAGTTCCCAGATAGAGCTTTTTCCATGAAGCTCATTCAAATAAGAATCCCATATAACTTTCTGCTCCTCCATGGGTTTGGCATAAGCAGTACATACTTCTACCCAAGAACGCATCCAAGTATGGCATATGAAAGACTCAGTCGGTAGGGGAGTACCTGTAACGTAAGCACCATTATATTTTCCTAATAAGTAGGATATTTTACACATGTGCGTGAAGGTCCAGTCACTCTGTTTAGATTCAATAGCTATATCCTCAAACCAGACCCAGACATTCCCATCAGAATATTCTTCCACTGCATAGCATATTGGTGCTCTTATACCTGCTGGCAGCTGATTCAGTATTCCAGAATGGTAAACCAAAGCTTCTCGCTTCCAGTAATAGTAGTGATCAACGTGATTTCGCATAGAATCAGGTTTTAATATTTTTATAATCGAATCAATTTCATAATTCCAATCCCTTGCTGTAACAAGGTTTTTCAGGCATAAAAAAGGGAGTACCTCCCCAAATCTCGAATAGGTTAAGCGTCTAAACCAAACCATTTTGAGACGAGGTGAACT
>JAIRVF010000073.1 GCA_031254035.1 Paenibacillus sp. | reverse complement strand
CAATCGATTCAACTTGTCATATGCGTAGCTTGTTGACCCTGTTCCATCTGTCACTGTCGTGATGTTACCGTTATTATCATAGGTATATTGATACTGAGATAATATCTCGGCATTTTTCTTATTCACAACTTTTAATAAACGGCCTATACTGTCGTAAGTATATTCGCTCTTAATAATAGCTCCGTTCGCTAAAGTTGGATACGTTATACTTTTTAATTTTCCATCAGCTTCATATTCATATTTTGTGTTGGCATTGTCTGCATTGTTTACTGCAGTTGCTCCATTCATCTGAACTCGATTCATCCGCGTTTTGTCATATTTATATTGTGTAACGAAACTGAATGGATCTGTTACGCTCAGAAGCTTGGATTGGTAGTCATATTGATGCTGAGTTTCAAAATCAGCGTTATCATAGACAACGCGTTTATACTTTTGATTGCCCAACATATCATAGCCATTCACGATGTTCTTAATATTGGATCCACTACTATACTCACGTTGAACCACAGGGCCAAACGAACTGAATTGATATTCATTTTTAAGCATCGTGTTATTGATGTTTTTAATGAGAGTACGGCCAATTTCATCATAGCTGTAGTTAATAGAATTATTATTGGCATCTTTTCGTACTGCAATTTGACCTAATGCATTTCGAGCAAAATTATCTTTGCTATTGGAAGCATCTGCGCTTACCTTTAGGAATCCTGTTTCATCATATTCTTTTGAGGTTGTCCAAGTAGTCGCCCCATCCGTTTGTACAGTTGATTTCAAGTTTCCTAATGGATCATACAAATAACTTGTCGTTTGATTCAATGGATCTGTAACAGAAGTTAAACGATTCAACTTATCATAGGTGTAGCTTGTACGAGATCGATTTGGATCCGTATATCCAATCACATTACCAAGATAATCATATTCAAAGTTTTCTTCTACTGCTGGAGCTGTTGACGGCCAGTTAGGATAAGCTTTTCGATTAATCTCTCTTCCCCAAACATCCAGATCGGATTCAAGTACATTTTTCTTTAACGTATTTACTGGATTACTTCTAAATGATGCAATATCACCAGCAGCAACCAAATATGAAGTGTTTTTCCGATTGATGATATCATAATCAGTTTTATATAAATTACCTAATGGATCAATGGCTTCCAATGGTCTTCCCCAACCATCATAAGATACGGTTGATGTATTTCCGTAAGTATCTACGACATACTTCGGACGTTTCATTACATCATAATGATATTGTTGCATAACCAGATCTTTATTTGTGTATCCATCGTACTGTCCTTGTAGGATCAGGTTACCAAATCCATCATAGAACGAGCGAGTGACATTATCATGACTGGCTGAATTATCACTAATACGTGTTATTTTCCTTTTGGAATCCACACGTGTTGTAACGACATACTTGTTCTCACTATCCATGTTGTTCGGCGAATTATCTACGGTTTGATCATAGAAGTCAACGATATCCTCGACTTGGAATGTGTCACCACTTTGATTATTCACCACAGGATAGGCTGTTTTGGTAAGCCTTCCATACTTATCATATTGATACGTTGTTGTCTTGTTATTGGCATCTGTCGATGAGGTTTGAACACCATATAACAAATCGTAGGCTGCCATTGTCTCAGAAGTAGTCAATTGACCCGAGTCGTCTGTATAATATGTTTTTATCGAAGTTGGGAACAATTGAGAAGCCGCATTTCCATAAAGCGTAATCGTTTTTGCTGTTTTTCCATTTTCTAAGGACTTCGTAATCTCTTCTGTTCTACCGTCTGTAGTCGTTGCATAATTAATTGTTGTGACTTCCCCGTTTTCATTTGTTGAGGTTTTTAATCTTCCTTGGGTATCATAGGAGTTTGTAGAAGAGAGTAATGTGGAAGAATTCTGATAAGATTCTGTTTTTGTTGGTAGTTTAAAGTTTGAATCATATTCATACCTAATTGTATTTTCTTTGACTTTAGTCGCATCCAAAAGCTGTGAAGCAGTTAAAGGCTTCGTTTCCGATTGCAAATCGCCCCATGAATAATACTGATATTGTGTATACAATGTATCCTGTTGACTACCCTTAATGACATTACTTTCAATTTTGGTAGGTTTATATTTAAAGTTCGTATCGTAGGACTGAATCGTTTCAATTTGCTTCTCGCCATTTGATGCCGTCTGCTCTGTTGTTAGTAATTGTTTCTTTCCGTTATACGTATATTTTGTTTTTAATTGATCATTGTTCACAACTTCGGATCCGAAGCGATAACTTTCGGGAATAACTTCTTCAGAATTGTACGATGGATAACCTGTAACATCACCAAAATAGGTATAGTCCCTTCCATGATACACTCCACGTGATACTATAGAAGGATTGGGTTGATCATATTTATAAATGTTTAAACCATCCCATCGATTGGTAACTCGGAATGCTTGATATGCACCTTGACTTCCCCAATTTCGTGGTACTTTATCGTATTGATAAAAAGTTGTTGAGTGAGGATACATCGCATATTGTAATAAATAAACAGCTGTGCCTGCTGAACTGCTCAGCGATTTGCTAACAGCATCAAAATTTTCTGAAGTTAGGTAATAATTATAGTATGTTAAACGCCCATTTTGATCTGTAACTGAATATAACTGTGGTTCATAACGCTTACCAAGTACCGACCCATTTTGACTCATCGTTATGCTTTCTCTTTTCTTCGCATACGTTAATGTAATGGTTTTAGAAGGTACAGAAGAATGTGTAACCGCTATGGTGATATTCTCGGTCATATTCTTTGATTCAAAGTTAGGATCATTTAAATTTGTCTGATATGTGAAATTAATATTTCGACCAATGGAATCAACAATTTTAGAAATTACGGGGTATGATGAACCATTGATTGTTCGATCAATATGTGTAAACTTAATTTCATTCCCCAAGCGATCTTTGATCCCGATTAACCGACCATCACTTCCAAAATAGGTTTTCTTTTGATTGGGTTCTTGTAAGACATAACTTGAAGTTACTTGACCATTAGAATACGATGTGTCATTAAGCAATTCAACATCCGTTCTTCCATAGTCCTCTAGTTTGCCACGCCTGTTACCATCAAATGAAACCGTGTATGCCCCTCCGTTACCATCATGATAGTGGATATATCCACTATCCATTTGCAGTGAAGGGAAGGCAAAACTCCAACCTCCACCTAAATCATACCGTAATCTACTGTATGAATTATCATCTGGATAGATTCTTGTGTTTGTATTATACGTAATTTGAACATAGAGGACACTATTGTATTCAATGTCGTAGCCATTTTGAATATATACTTTATCACTATCAGGTTGATTGTTATAGAAATAGGAGTACAGATTATATGCTTGTTCGTAGGTTGAATAATAACCTGGGGAATAAACTCCTATCTTATTAGTCCCTTTAACAATGTAGTATAGATATAAATAGTAACCCGTTCCATAACCTTCTCTTTGCTCCGTTGTTTCCGATACAGACACCCTTTTTGTGCCAACCTCCGCTTGGCTGGAATTATAAAATCGTCCAATGTTTAGATCTAGTCCGTCTTTCCCCGGAAGCACAAGATCTGTTTCCTTTAGTAATAAAGAACCAGAGGCTGGGTCGATACTCTCACTAGTTAGTTGACGATCAGAATATTGAGCTTTATTTGATCCATTTACAAGTTTGGGTGTTAATAAACCATTTAGAACCGACTGCATCAAATCTCCGCTAACGGCTGCATGAGCAGTACCACTACCGAATTGGGATCCTATGATAAAAACCATGAATCCAAGAACTATATTTTTTAGTATCTGTATTGGCCTACGCATCAGCACTCACTCCTTCTTCACCAATATTTCGTCTACAGAACTTTTGGCCTTAACAAAATTGTCCACAAGTTCATTTAATGGCTGCCCTGATTGCTTAGATATCTCCTTTAAACTTTCTAAGACAATAGGGTCAATTGAAAAAGAAGAAGCTTTTGTACTTTTAGATAGCATTTTTTTGTCTGTATTTTGATTCATGCTCATAACCCCTTGCAAACCTTTTGCCTTGAACCGCCCAATTAGTTCGTCTATCGTTCCTTTCCCTTGTTCAAACATACTCAACAACATAAAATTATCGTTATTATTAAATTTTTCAATCATAAGAACTCCATATTCATTTGGGAACTTCTCTTTAAATTGCAAAAGATGTTCGTCTAGCTGTGCTTTTTGAATCGTTGTTTTTAGGGAGTCCCAATCTAATTGTAATTCCTTTTTCTTCTTAGATAGAGTCTCTGGATCAATCAGTAGCTCATTAGATAATTCATCTAATTTATAGACATCTTCAATGGAATATCCTTCAGAGATAAGCCGTTCAATCTGTTCTTTGGTTAAGTTAAAAACATCCTTCTTTTTGGTATTAATCTGTAGAGATCTAGCAAGACTGGGATTCACTTTTGATTCTGTCTTTATTGATTTGTGAACAACTTCTTCCACTCCCGTAGCTTCACTAAATTTAGAAAGGTCATTGTTTTGTGTAGCAGTAATATTAGGTTCTGCATTTGGGACTTGAATCATGTCGTTACTTGAAGGCAAGCCCAGGATCTTCTCATTAAATTGTTCTACTACTTCCTGAGCAAAACTAGTGGTAACAGTGGAAAACATAGAAGCTACTAATCCAACGCATAAAGATGCGGCGATCAGTTTCTTGGAATTTCTTTTTTTTAATATTTTCATGAACATCACCTTTTCATTAATATTTATGAACCCAGCAGTACTTTTCTTATTAAATTCCCGTTATTATCGTACACATATGCTAGTAGCTTGCCTGATCCATAAGAAATATACTGTAAACTTCCGGATGTATTATATACATATTGCGCTGATGTTTCTGAGAAAACGATAGGTTCCATCATTTGCATCGTAATTCGACAGTTCAATGAAGCCGTACTGCTATAAGTACGAAGTTTTATGTAATATTTCTGTCCGATGTTCGGTAGAAAGGTAATCGAAGAGAAAGGTGTCCCGTTGTAATCGTCATTGCTAGTCATTAATTTCGTAAGTGCCGCATCAGAATAAATTTCAAGAACGGTATCATTAGGTGCCCCTACACCTCCATAGGGTCCAGAAAATACACGATGTGCTTTTGTCTTTGTTGCTGTAAATTCGTAAACTTGAGAAATACCTGGACCAAGATTAACATCAATAGATTGATTCGTATTGATCGTCATATTACTACTCGTTAATGCTTCTGCTGCAGCTGCATATCTGAGATATTCTGTTGGTATTTGAGGATCAGAATACTTTAACTCAACCAAATAGTATCCCTCGGTAATCGAAGGATCTCTTTTTACACTTATATCTAGATTCCCTCCTGAATGAATATCTTTATATTCCTCTTGGGAAATGATTGTTTTTATCAGAGGAAGTTGATCGTTGTTGACTTCATCTGTCTCGCTTTCATTTTTCTGTTGATTGTTAGTGCTTTCAGGTTGATCTTTGTTGACTTCATCTGTCTCGCTTTCATTTTTCTGTTGATCGTTAGCGCTTTCAGGTTGATCTTTGTTGACTTCATCTGTCTCGTTTTCATTTTTCTGTTGATCGTTAGCGCTTTCAGGTTGATCTTTGTTGACTTCATCTGTCTCGTTTTCATTTTTCTGTTGATCATCTTGCACATGATAGACTGTAACCTTAACACTGATAACTTGTTGATCTGTTAAAACAGACCTTTTTATTTTAATATCTTCAGTCTTAGGTGAGAGAACGGACTGATAAAGTGACGCTCTTAATAACTTCCCATCCACTGGAACATTTAGCGTCTTAGAGTACTTTACAATTTCTTCTTCATATTTCTGCATTAAATCGCCAAATTGTTGTTCTTTGCTCTTATAATAAGAGTTCACTTGTTCCTCATATTTCGATTCTTCACCTTTGATATATTTTTGTTTGAAA
This sequence comes from Paenibacillus sp., assembly GCA_031254035.1. Classification (GTDB taxonomy): domain Bacteria; phylum Bacillota; class Bacilli; order Paenibacillales; family Paenibacillaceae; genus Paenibacillus_AQ. The sequence continues at coordinate 25,432 of JAIRVF010000073.1, read as the reverse complement.
TCATGAAGCAACAAATTCTCATTGTTCAACTCAAGGTACTTTAATGAGATTTCAATGGATAGATTAATCGATTCTTCTAATGCCTTCTTACGTAACTGCAACAATTCATTTTCTAATTCCAACAGCTTTTGATCCATTAATTTAATTTTAAAAATTGAATTCTCCGTAATCATCTTGTTCTCATTCAATGGATTAACCACATCAGAGTTTTTTGTAGGAACCTCATTCTGGCCAGATGGTCCTTCACTATTTTCTGCGGGATTATTTCCGACCTCTTCCTGTTGAACTGAGTTCACTTGTGTTAGGTCAGTCTCACTATTTGTAGCAATTCGTGCCGCTTGTGCATTCATAGATGTACTTGTAAATAATAGAAAGGCAGTACTAAATGCAATTAAATGACTTCTCTTCTTGAATAATTTCCCCAAAAGTATCATCCCTTTTCTTAAGATTTTGATATTTTAAAATTTACCCGCTACATGCCATCACCCCCTTGAGTGGTAAAGATTGTGGGAATTTGTCAGGAAGCATCATTAAATATATGGTTTGTGTGTAATTTTTTGGATTTATTTGTATTATTATATATCCTGAATATATATTAATTGGGATATTTTTACAACCATAAAATCGCATAGATTCTATGTCGAATCAATTCGTTTGCGGAATTTCAAATTTTAAATGAAGCCATCACAATATAGATTGATCAACAAATGATTAGTCTGTAACTCTGTCTTTTCAGTATTGATGCAGTTTGAGAGAGTGGACTAGTCCAAGTACTGCGTTTATAACCTTGAAAGAGTCTTATCATTCCCTACCTCCTAAAACGTCCTAGGATCAAAAATAAAAGGTCTGAGGGGTGTCCTAAATGGATGCCTTTTATTACCTTAAAATAATTTGTTACTTAAGAACTAGATTCTCTGAACTCATGAGAGCTTGTCCTAACCAGCGACTAGCCTCCAAGCCAAACAGGCTCCATCGTCACCATAGGCTCGCACCTCCCTCTTTGAATAAATACTCAGATTATGTGTATTCCTACAGAAGGCTCAGTGTGTTAACAAAAAAGTTAAAATTACAACCTTTTATTAGGAATAAAGTTATGTACAACCCTGACATTAGGACTATTCATGATTACACGTTCATGATATGATTTATACAGTTTAAGACTTATTTTTTCACATGGGATGGCTGGGGGAATTATGAATAATAATCAAAGTTATGACGATTCGGGGTATTTATTTAATGTGGATATCCTGGTGAAAAGTCACTCGAACGCACTAGCTCTGCAGGCTATGATTCAAATGTTGAATGAATGTGAAAGCATCGCGGATTTTCGGATCAACTCAGGAGTGGAACTCGGACATCTGATTGAGTCGATGCTTCAGGACAAACGGAACCCTCGTAGTAACAAACCAGATACTGCGAATGTACCTTTGCCTGAAAAACAACCCAAACAGAAAGCCAAAAACGGACAGCAGGCCAAAAACGGACAGCAGGCCAAAAGCCCCAGCTCCCCCGCTGAGACAAAGATAACGGCCACGGATTACAGCTCGCAATTGAACGAATGGATTACAGATTGCATACGTGACAACCGGCTGACCCGCCTGACGACCAATCGCAGCGGCCAACCGACTAGCATGCCATGCCGTATACTGAATTTTGACGAAACCAATCAGCTGCTGAACGTATACCATGTCGATGAGAAGCAAGTGTATTCGTTTAAGCTTAATGAGATCATTGAGGTCGTCTAATACGAGCAAAGCCCTTGCATCCTCCGGAACCGGAGTGCAAGGGCTTTATTTTAATTATCCTACGGATTAGACCGAAAGTATGGATTCACGCAAAAGCGCTTATTTTTTCTTCCGGGTCATGGCTTCTGCCATGAGACAAATCCAGCCAGCAATAAAGGCTACGCCGCCAAATGGTGTAATAATACCCAAAGCCTTAACACCGGTAACCGTAAGCAGATATAAGCTGCCCGAAAACAGAATAATGCCGGCGAACAAAAGCCATCCCGCCCAGGCCAGCTTTCGCGAATCGCCCCAGACTCCAGCAGTAAGCGCAATCAAAATCATTCCGAGTGCATGCGCCATATGGTATTGAACCCCTGTTTCATACACTTTCATTGCGGATTCGCCGACGATCGGCCCAAGCATATGGGCGCCAAAAGCCCCGATCGCCACGGAGAGCATGGCCATCAGAGCGCCGATCAACATAAATTTACGCTGCATGTCATTCCCACTCCTTTAAGCTGATTCAATTTTCGCTATGTAGTCTTTCATTCATATTACTCTATCCGGTATGCCTTTTCCAGCGCAAACCCGCTATAGAGCATTCAATTCGGCTTGATTTTTGGTTTATAATATGGAAGAGTAAGTAACATACGTATCTCATTCGGTAAGGAGAGAGAAAAACATGGAATCACACCAGCCTCCCCAGCTTCCGCTGAACTATAGGCGGCACTCCGGTCCCGGGATTGCTTCTTTCATTATCAGTCTCGTATCCATGCTTGGCTATATTATAAGCGTTGGCGCAATGGGAGCTATATTTTCAAACGGCCTGGAGGGCGACCATTCCTGGACGCAAAACACAACCACGGGCGTAACAGTAATTACGATCATTTTGATCGGCCTGTTTGCTGCCAATATCTTGGGTATCATCCTTGGCATCATCGGCCTCGTGATCCGCAACCGCAAAAAAATCTTTGCGATCCTGGGATTATCCCTGAATACAATTATTATTTTGTGCTTTGGGCTAATGTTTGTCATACTCATGCTTAGAGCAGGAAGGTGATTAGATTGTCTAACATAAAAATTTTTGCTGACAGCACCTGCGATTTGCCTCGAGAATGGCTGCGGGACTATGATATCGGAATTATTCCACTATACGTCACATTTGGGGATCAGAACTACAGGGACGGCATCGACATCACAACGCCGGAACTTTATTCGAAGGTGGACGAAATCGGCAGTCTACCGAAGACAGCCGCCCCATCCCCGGCGGATTTCATTCAGGCTTTTGCCCCACATATTGAAGAAGGCAAGGATATCATCTATATCAGTCTTTCATCCGAGCTGTCCTCCACCTATCAGAATGCGGTGATTGCTGCGGGAGAGTTTCCCGAAGGCAAAGTGACGGTGATCGACTCGCTCAATTTATCCACCGGCATCGGTCTTCAAGTCATGAAGGCGGTCAAAGCCGCGGAGCAAGGGAAAAGTCCAAAAGAAATCGCGGAATTAATCGAAAGAATCAAGCCACTTGTTGAGACGGAATTCGTTATCGATTCCTTGGATTATTTGTACAAGGGCGGCCGCTGCTCTGGCATGCAAAATCTCGTCGGCAGCCTGCTCAAGATCCGCCCGGTCATTAAAGTCATAGACGGGAAGATGACACCGGCCTACAAGGTTCGAGGCAAAAGAGAAAAAGCCCTTGAGCAGATGCTTAACAACGCTGTGGACAAGCGTGATCAGATGGACAATGACTTGATCTTCGTCACCCATTCATTGGCGGAAGAGGATGCCCGTGAGCTCAAGCGGATCCTCGAAGAGAAAACAGGTGCCCGCGAGGTCGCCCTCTCGGATGCAGGCTGCGTCATTTCCTCCCACTGCGGAGCGAAGACGATCGGCATCTTGTATGTGAAAAAAGCATAGTCCGTCCAATTAGCCAAGCTTTTCTATTAAAAGAAAGCAACTTATATGTAAGGGAGATGTTCATGCCAAATCTTAAAATTTTTACAGACAGCACCAGCGACCTTCCCAAGGAATGGATCGACCGGTATGATATCGGGATTATTCCGCTGTATGTCGTTTTTGGTAACGAGCAGCTCAGGGACGGGATCGATATAACGCCAGCCGAGCTGTATGAAAGAGTATCTCGGAGCGGAAGTCTGCCTAAAACCGCCGCCCCTTCCCCTGCGGATTTCATGGCTGCATTCGAGCCACATGTCAAACAGGGGGATTCGATCTTATACATCGGCTTGTCATCCGAGCTATCGGCCACCTACCAGAACGCCTTAATAGCTGCTGACGAATACCCGGGAGCATCGATCCGCGTCTTTGATTCCCAGAACCTTTCCAGCGCCATCGGCCTGCTCGTCATGAAAGCCGTAGATGCGGCAAGGGAAGGCAAAAGCCTGGACGAGATTGTCACCATGCTGACTGATGTCCGTCCCGAGGTTGAAAGCGAGTTTGTCATCGACACACCTGAATATCTCTATAAAGGCGGCCGCTGCTCCGGTGTGCAAAATTTGCTTGGCAGCCTCCTGAACATCCGCCCGGTTATCAAGGTCATTGATGGAAAGATGACGCCGGCTTATAAGGTGAGAGGCAAAAAAGAAAAAGCGGTGAACCAGATGCTTCAGAATGCGCTGGAGAAACAAAGCTTTATGGACAACGACCTGATCTTTGTCGTCCATTCCTTTGCAGAAGACGAGGCTAAATACTTGCAGCAGGTGCTTCAAGAAGAAACTGGTGCCCGTGAAGTGGCAATTTCGACCGCAGGCTGCGTCATTTCGAGCCATTGCGGTGCGAAAACGATCGGTATCATGTATTGCAAACAAACGTAATATGAAAAGGAAAACGGACAGCCTCTTGGCTGTCCTCATTTGTTTTATCGGTTTATTTCTTCTTGCCCGGATCAATGTCTTTCGGGTTCAATCCTGCCCAAATGTTGGGGATATTCACTTGTTCCGGATGATCGAACACAAGGAATGCGGTCGGTAGGTATCGTTCCCCGTACTCAGAGGAAGGCTGGTTCACGATCTCGTTGTCCTTCACAAGCACGGTCGAGGAACCACCGTCGAGATTGGCAGCGATAACGGCCCCATGCTCCAGCATGATTTGCTGGACATCATACAAATTGGCTCCGATGCTGTACGTCGGCTGGCGTCCATCGATTACTACAAAAAGGATGGCGCCGTCCGCCCGCTGTCCCATCGCCGTCCGCGGGGCTATTCCCCAGCCCTGGCTGGCGTTCTTGATTAATCCCTTGCCGTTCACGATAATCCGAGGCTGAAAGGTAACGGCCTCCTTGATTCCCATATTGTTCAGCTCTTTCAGGGAATAGTTGCCTGCCACCATCTTGCCGGACATATCAATCCCGACAACCTGAGTAGAGCCGCTTTTGCCCAAACCGTTATAGTACAGTTTCCCTTGAGAAATAACGACACCGATCGGCTTAAAGCCGTTGCCTTTCCAGTTCGGGTCTGCAAACCCACCGGCATTGACGCCAGCGATTGCCCCCGTCCGTTTCACCATGCTGGAGACTTTTTCCCCTTTGCCGCGGGCGCTTGGAACCCCGAGACGGATCTTCGTTGGATCATTGACGGTCATGACGTATCCACGATAGCCTTTACCCGAAATCTCCTCCACTTCCACTAGTGGCTTCCTGACGGCTTCGGACGATGTCTGCTGCGGATGGATCTGATGCGTATCTTTCTCCTCACCCATTTCTTCAAACTGCTTGTTATATTCCGCGACCCTTCGGTCCAGCTCATCTTGCCCAATAATATATTTGGCCAGGTAGCGATGCTGCGTCGTAATCAACGTATCCGCGATAAGAAAACGAAACTCATTGCCCGATGGAGTCAAAAATAACCAACCGGACCCGATCAGTCCCAAGATAAAAAATGTCAAGATAATCCGGGAAAAGTACCAGCCGAAACCCTTTTTGCGTTTTTTGCCTTTCTTATTTTTGACAGAATTCGTCTTTTTGTTTTGCTGCCTTACCGTAGATCTTTTTGGAAGTGAAGCTTGCTCCATGTGATATCCTCCATACGTCTAAGCTTTGCAAGACCAACCTCGTTGGGCGTTCTTACAATCGGCATACCGCATTCAGCGGAATTTTCAATCTTTGTACAATCACGCGAATTTTGACGGTTGCGATAAAAAGTTCAGTCTATCTAGAAGACGCGCTTATGGAAGTAAAAGTTTCACTGTTATTCAAATCAATAATACAAGCAGGTATTCCAGTTACGACTTTTTCCAAATCCGAAACTCCACGCTCTCATAGAGATTAATTGCGCCGGAGAGCAATTTTCGCGGCCAAGCCAGTTTGGCAAACAGCTGGTAAACGATCATCGATGAAACAATACCAATGAGTGCGCCGCTTAGTACGTCCAACGGGTAGTGAACCCCGTTCCAAATTCTTGAAAAGGCAATCAGCGCTGCAAGGGCCATCCAGATTACCCCATCCTTTTTACGATACAGAAAAATCGAAAAGGCGATTACAAAGGAACCTATTGAATGATCACTCGGAAACGAAGCATTGGCAGCATGCTCAATCATCTGGTGCACCTGATGGGTTACAAACGGGCGATCCCGATAAAACAGATGACTGAGAATAGTTCCAATCCCAAAGGCAAGACAGGCAGAGGTTAGAGCCTGAGCGACCATCTCTCGGTTCTCTCTCTTCCGCGTAAACCAATACACGATAACGGCCAAATAAAATAAATATTCAGCGTCCTTGGACAAAAAACGCATGCAAGCATCAATGACGGGGTAATTGTCCGCTGCGTTGTTAATCCAGCTAAACAGCGAGTAATCCCATGTTGTAAAAAAAATAATAATCTTCTCCCTTCTTGCCGCAATGGCTCAAACCTTGTTAGTTTCTATCAAAATAAAACGATTCTGTTGTTCAGTATAATAGATTTCTACCGCTTCGTACAAATTCCGTTTTCCATAGTATCCAAAAAATGCCCGTACCATAAGGACGGGCAGGTTTTCTTCTAACAGACTATTCTCACAACTATCACGGGAACTAAACCGGAAATCAGCAAAAAAGAGGCAGCCCGCTATGGACTACCTTCTTATCGTTTGTATATATTTATTGATCAGTAGGACTTTACCTTTAAAGCATCCAGGCTCTTAAACTCGTACCCCTGCTGCCTAGCCCCGTCGATGATGCGTCCAAGCGCTTCCGCGTTGTCCCTAGAGATGGAATGCAGCAGAATAACAGCCCCCGGATGAAGTTGGGATATGACCTTTCTATATGCATAATCAGCACCCTTCTGGTCATTCACATCCCAATCCTTGTAAGCAATCGACCAAAACACGCTTGTATACCCCTCAGCACGGCTTAGTGCCAGAGTGCGGTCATTGAAAATCCCCCGTGGCGGCCGGAGAAAATTCATCGTAACCTGCTGACGGGTAGTATCCGATGCAGCCGTCTTCACCTTCTCCAACTCTTCTTTCAACCGCTGGTCGGAGACTTGCGTCATATCCGGATGAGACCAGGAATGGTTGCCAATCAGATGCCCTTCCACTAACATTCTCGTTACTAGCTCAGGTTTATCCTTGACGAAATGGCCTGTGAGGAAGAAAATGGCCGGAACTTTCTTCTCTTTGAGCACATCCAAAATTTTGGGCGTAAATCCGTTCTCATAGCCGTTGTCAAACGTCAGGTACAGCTCTTTACGGGATTTGTCTCCCAGAAAAATAGCGTTATTTTTCTGCAATATCCCTTTAAAGCCTTCTTCATTAATCGAAGCAGGTTGGCCGTCTTTGCTTTTTTTGAAGCCAAAATGGTAAGGACCATCCGCAGACGCGGTCTGCTGAAGTCCGCAATACAGGAGCAAAACCGCAGCAAATGCGATCACAAAACGCTTCATGTGGATTTTCACCTCTCCATCAATGTAAGTTCTGAATTTGCAAACTAGAGGTAATATGCCACAAGAAAGACAAAGTTATGTGTATCAAAGAAAAACGGTCTGCTGATTCAAATACTGATTCAATTATTTTCGTTATCCCGATCCTCGCCCATTGATTCTCTCTTTGTGTCTGCGTTCAACTGCTTTCGTTTGCTGGCCGCTTCGTACCGTTGCCTTCTTCTTGATCTCCGTACCAGCCAAACGACTAGCAAAGTGATTGCTGCCAAGATTAGTACTGGAAGTGACCCGGAAAGGATAACAATGATCCACTGAAAGACAAGAGTGATCACGTCAATGCTCCCTTGAAATGATTGGAAAGCTCGTTTCCCGAGCGGTTTCTGGACTTTTGGGTCCTGAACTTCACTGGGCTCCTTAACCGTTTCGTAAAGCCGGATTTCAACGGTGGAATAGGACACATTCTGATTGATGTAACGCATACGGCCTTTAATCTGCTCGATTTCCGTTTGAATGCGCTCAAGCTCGTTGGAGAAAGCAACAAGATCGTTCGTTTTGGTCGCTTTTTTCATGAAATTGATATATTGCTCCTCCATGAGTTGTTTTGCCTTGAGCCTCGATTCCAAATCCACGTATTCTTCGGTTACATCTTGGCCCTCAATGCTGCGCTGAAGATTTTCATTCTTAATTTTCTCCAGACTGCTTAAGAAAGAAGAGAAACCCGTCGCCGGGATCTTGACGACAAACGTGCCTCCTTTTTCACTGGTCGATTGGGTTTCGCTGAAATTAACGATATATCCACCCGACAACGCAACCTTGTTGCGGACTTCCGATTGCGCCTTACCGTAATCCGGTATTTCCATCACAATATTAGCTTTGTACATCAGCTTTTTGTTCAGTCCGCTAGAGAGATCCTGTGCGTTAAAGCCAGCAGTGCCGCCTGCGATTTGTGTTGGTGACTCGGGCAGTTTCTGCTCTGTGCTAACAGGCTGTTCAGCTTGACTATTGCTTTCACTACTTTTGACGGATTCATCCTTAACATGCGAGACAGTGTTTTCTGATGCCCCGGACGCTTTATCATCCATAGCTGCAGACCTCTCACTCTTCGCCGCATTGTCGTGCGAAGCAGATGAGCATCCGCTGACCAACATGGTCAAAAGCATAATAGCAGCAAGCCATAACCCCCATCTTTTCATAAAAGCCCCCCTAAATATAGATAATATTTCGCTTGTATTTACTAACGAATCCATGATTTGGAAGGTTGCAGATGTATTTAAAAACTCCCCGTTAGTTTCCCCGGAGAGCTTTGCTTCTTGGATGAACGTTTTTTGTAACTAAAGAGTTTCCAGAGTATCGCTTGACATATCGAAAGTTCCTACAATTTTGCTGGCAATATTGTCGATCTTGATCAAATCTTCAGGCTTTAACTTGTTCAACCTCGCGGCTCCATAAGGAATATTCGGCTTGCAAAGCCGTAATCGGATGGATTTTACTAGCTCGAATTAAAGCCTTAGCACGCCCTAAGGGAAAATTTTACCGTTATTCGAATTAATATTACAGTCAATCCGGTGTCTTTATCTTGGTTGATTGTTTTTATTTGATCTTATCTAAACCACATTGAACGAAAAATACAAAAGCCTGCCTCTCCCTGAGCATAATTCCAGGGATGAGACAGGCTTCTCTATTTTTCAGCTTATGCGATTCTGTCTTCTGTGAAGATTTTTTAATGCCCAAATATTAGCGGAAATCGCTAGCGCGTCCGGCGCAGCCGCAAAGCTGCATTTTTGCCATAGCGGCTTTTTTGAGCGCTTGTTTCGCAGGCACCATATATTTACGAGGGTCGTTTTCCTCTGGATTTGCGGCGAAGACCGCTTTAATGGCATCCGAGAAAATGATGCGGAGTTCCGTCGCTACGTTCATTTTGGCCATGCCGAGCGAAACGGCGAGTTTCACCTGATCATCAGGAATTCCGGAACCACCATGCAGAACGAGTGGCACACTTACGACATCGGCGATCCGTTTGATCCGGTCGAAATCGATGTTCGGGTCGCCTTTGTAAATACCGTGTGCCGTTCCAATAGCCGGTGCCAACGTATGCACACCCGTGCGCTCTACGAACTCAGCACATTCAGCCGGATCGGCAAGCAGAGCGTCTCTTTCGTCCACGACGATATCGTCCTCGACGCCGCCAACCTTGCCAAGTTCGGCTTCCACGTTGATCCCCACCGCATTGGCCGCTTCCACGACTTTTTGCGTGATAGCCACATTCTCTTCAAACGGGGAGTGAGATGCATCGATCATCACCGAAGTATAGCCCGCGCGAATACAGCTCATAATGACGGCAAAATCGGAGCAGTGGTCAAGATGAAGTGCAATCGGTACGCTAGCCCGATTGGCGGCCACGGTTGCTGCGGCAGCGATATAATCCGGTCCCAAATGCTTCACCGTACCGACCGTCGATTGAATGATCAGCGGAGACTGAGCTTCTTCTGCCGCTTCCACGACGGCTTGCAGCATTTCAAGCGTGTGCACGTTAAATGCACCGATAGCATATTTATTTTGACTTGCAGTTTGCAATAAAGAAGTAGAAGAAACGAGTGCCATATGAATTTCCCCTTTGTTGTTTGAATTTGCGATTCATCACGGGACTATACTACAAGTGTGTGTTCAAAAAGGTCAGTTTTCAGCACCGAGAAGCTTGGATAAAGCTAGGGACTGAGGAGCGGAGCTACACGTTTTCGTAGAAAACGACTTCGTAAGCATCTGCTTGTAGTGGGTACGTGTGCACCTGAGATGTTTCCGAAGGAAACATTACTACGTAAGCATTTGCTTAGGCCCGGCTGAATTCAATATTCGATGCCGAATCAGCTTCCCGATTTACTTCGTGATCAAAATTGGACTTTTTGAACAACCTCTACAACATTGCGTTCTCATGCTTTTGTTTGGCATACATTGCGCTTCCGGTCACGCCCGCATCATCGTTGTTTAATGCAGTCACCACATTCAGGCGCTCCCTGTAGTCTGGCAAAATCCGGCTATAAAGCTCTTGCTTCAGCGGCGTAAGCAAACGGTCTCCGGCCAAAGCGCCACCTCCGCCCACAATGATCAGCTCCGGGCTGACCAACGGCACGGCATAGGACAAGGCACGGCCTAGAAGAGTACCTGCTTTGTCCATGATGGACTTTGCGAAGGCGTCGCCTTGATCGTATGCACGGGAAAGATCTGCGGCGGTTAGCTCCTCCAGCCGCTCCCCGGGGTACCATTCGTGCAGAATGGATGCTTCCCCATTACGCAGCGCCTTCTTCGCATGGCGCACCATGCCGGATGCCGATGCAAAGGTTTCCAGGCAGCCATGCAAGCCACATGGGCAAGGATCCGTTAGGCCATCCATGGCGATATGTCCAAGTTCTCCTGACATATTTCGGAAGCCGTAAAACAACTTGCCGTCATTGACCATGGCCGAAGCGATGCCGGTACCTACCGTGATACCGAGCACGTCCTTATATCCCTTGCCCGCACCGTACATGGCTTCACCGTACACATAAGTACGCACATCATTGTCAATGTAGACCGGCATGTTCAACCTGGCTCGCAGACGCTCTGCCGCCGGCAGATTCCGCCAACCAAGGTTGCCTGCAAACCTGGCTATACCTTCGTCAGGGTCAACGAAACCAGGTAAGCCGATACCCACTGCGATGACTGAAGTTTCTTGGCCGATTTGTTCGGCATAACCGGCCGCAGCCTCTTCAATCATGGACGCAATTTTTTCCAGAATGGAATCCGGACCTTTGGAAACTTCCGTTGCACGTTTGATCTGGTGCAGCACTTCGCCGGAAGGGGCAACCAAACCGCATACGATGTTGGTTCCACCCACATCCACGCCAGCATATACTTCCATCTTCACACCTGCCCTGCGTTCATCAATATTTTAATGACTTGCTGTCACATAAACATTTACCCGCTCCGATTCCAACCGTGCCCGAAGCTCATCTCCGGGCTCATCGTCCGTAATAATGCCGTAGAGTGCCTCTACCTGCGCAACCTGAAACAGGGAATTCCGTCCCGACTTCGTATGATCAAATACGGCGATGGTTCGTTCGGTGCGCTTCATCATCATTTTGGCCGTATTGGCTTCTAGTTCCGAGTAGGTGCTGATTCCTTGTTCCGCCGAGAAGCCGTCGATACCCATAAACATAATGTGGATATTCAGTGCTTCCAGCGTACGTTCAGCTAACGGTCCGCAAAGCTCAAAGTTTTTGTTGCGGAGCATACCCCCGGTCAACACCACCTGAATGTCCTCATTATCAGCTAGCTCCATTGCAATGTTTACGGCATTGGTCACCACGGTAATATTGCGGCGGCTTTTTAGGGCGCGGGCGATCAGATAAGTGGTCGTGCCCCCCGTTAGGCCGATAACATCCCCTTCTTCAACAAGAGATGCGGCCAACTGGGCAATGCTTTCTTTTTCCCGATAGAGCTTGTTTTGCTTTTCATGAAATGGAATCTCCCTTCCGGAGGCCAATCCTGCGGGTTTTGCTCCGCCGCCCATCGTCCGGATGACTTTTCCCGCCTTTTCCAAAGCTTCCAGGTCCCGTCTGGCCGTCGCTTCCGAGCATTGAAACTCCCGGACAACCTCCTGAAGGGATATAGAACCGTACTGGAGGATATTTTCAAGTATTTGTTCCTGACGTTCTTCTTTCGATCCATTTCGTTCACGCAAAACCGTTTCGCTCCTTTGTAATCAATTTCATAATCGTATAAATCCACCATGAAATTGATTCTTTAAAATCAGATTTTAACCACTTGGGTCAAATTCCGCGGGCTGTCAGGGTTTCTTCCCTCCCGCAAGGCGGTGTAGTAACCGATATATTGAACCAGCGGCATATTCAGCGCCGCCCTAGCTTCATCACTTAGGCTGCGGCCGCCAGTGGCAAAGACCAGATCTGCAAAAGCCGTGTCTTCTCCTGCTTCGGCAGTCACGATCACCACATAAGCGCCGTATTCTTTCATTTCTTTTGCTACTTTCACTTCATAGGCTCTGGCCTGCTCGGACAGGAACAGGCATACTAGGGTGCCTGGCTCCACGACCGATTTAGGACCATGCCGGAATTCCATTGTACCAAAGCTTTCCGTCCATACACAGGACATTTCCTTCAATTTGAGGCAAGCTTCATGAGCAAGACCGTTATAAGCTCCCATGCCCAGATAGATGAACTTGTTAAGCTCCGGATGTCCGTCGATCAGCGCTTTGGCTTCCGCATCGCCTTTTGCCACGACGTCTTTGCTGAGTTCCATGACTTCTTTCATTTCGGACAAATATGCTTCGCTTCCAGCCGCTTTAGCCATCGCTGCCTGCACCATAAAAGTCATACTGCTGAAAGATTTCGTCATGACTGTGCTCTTCTCATTACCAAGCGGCGATACGAGACAAGGCACATTTTTCGCCATTGTGCTTTCTTCATGACAGGTAACACCGCAAGTAGTCCAGCCTGCCAGATCCTTCACCGAATCCAGCGCCAAGATTACCTCGGAGGATTCCCCGGAACGGGAAATGCCGACGAGAAGCACTTCCTTCTTCGCGGCAACCGCCTGCTCTCTGAACAGATAGATTTCAGAGGACGGATGAGCACTTGCGCTCTTGCCGGTCCATTTGCGGAAAGTGCTTGCCGCGGTCAATGCCAAGTAATATGAGGTCCCTGATCCAATAAAAATAACCTCGTCAAATTTGTCACTCTTGAAATATTGGTCCACCCAATCCTGCTGCTTCTCCAGATGCTTCCAAGCGGCCGCTAATGCTTCGCTTTGCCCTCCGATTTCTGGATACGTCAATACACCATACTGTTCTGACACTTCATATCCACCCCAGTCGTAAAATGTAATGATGAGTTCGTTATGATGACATTATATTTCACCTGAATGAAAAATTCAATCATATTTATGATCGAATTTTTCATTCAGGTGAACGTGAACAATTACAGATAAAGAAATGTTATATGGATAGGTCGAAGATCATAGACAATATCCGACATCTCTGAAATTCACGCAGTCACTGCCCGCTCCCAAATTTCTATGACTTGAACCCTATGTTTGGTAGCAATCCGCTCATTAATGGAGTTAGACTAAAAAGTAGGCACGCTATAATGACGACCTGTTACAATGAAAATAACCACAAAGGTCGAGGTGTGTTATGGGAAATAAACGTCAGCATTTTGATGCGGATTTTAAACGTGAATCAGTAAAGCACATGATGGAAACAAGAGAGAACAGCCTCTGAAATTTCTAAAGAGATCGATGTACCTATCGGGAGCATTCGGTCCTGGAAAAGACATATGCTTAGATGTTAGCTTTCCTATTGAGAGCTTTTAGACGAATGCTGCATATGCCTGCGGAGAGGCCTTTTTTCAAAAATCCAGCCTTTAGCTGTGTGAGAATATCCGCAAAATCCTTAACAATAATTCTATGTAGTCCATAGTGGAAAGACTGCTCTTAGCGGAATACTAATATTGCAAAGCCTCAACAATAATCTAGGAACGGACACTACAACCGCTAATTCGCTATAAATAGCCATTTTGGAATTCTAACGGTCAACACAGCACTTAATTGCTCCGAAACACAGGGAAAGCAGCATAATGAGAGACAGGCTAAATATTGCCTATATTAGAAAGGGGGACTTTCTCTTAGAAAGACAAGCAATGAACATTGAAACTGCTATTGATGAATGGCAAGAGGATGCCGAAATGTCCGACGCGCAAATTAACCTTCTAAAGTCGATCTACCATCGTAAAATAGAAAACCCCTTTAAAGTCATTGTTTTAACAGCGGAGGAAATTCAAATGATTGATTCTGAAGATGAAGAAGGGCTAGCTGAAAGCAGGATTTCTTTTAAAGAAATAGGTATCGAATGGGAAATATAAAATTCAGTACACTATTGAAATAAAACTTCAAGGAGTGGTTTTCTCATATTAGATCTAAACATCGAAAGTCCTCCGAAGGTTTTTTCAAATTTAAAATACGCTAACGAAACTAGAGATCTCTATACCTTCAAAAACAGTTCCGTTTAAAATTTAACGAAACTGCATATCGTTATTTGAGCGAAATACAGCCAAATGAACCACTGTTGAGCTAAATAGCGTTTCCCAGTTTCGTTAGAAATTTCAGAGGCTCATTTTTGCCCGAATAACGATTGTGTGTTTCGTTAGCCGATGAATGGTTGCCGAGACTTTCTCGCCACTCTTAAGGGCCGTTAACGATCTGCTTCGCGGATTGGACTTTGGACGGGTCCACAGGTTGTAAACTATCCCCGCCCGTACGCAGCGCCGATCCAAAATGTACTTCCTTCACGCCTGTTTCCCGAATAAATTCTCGCAGGACAGGCACGGTCAAGCCGTATCCGGCAAGGATCTCGATCCCGGTTCCACGAGCCGCTTCCACCAGTCTCTCAATCTGCGGTGCTGACTTCGGAGCCGGATTTGGACCACCGGAGGTCAGAATTCGATTGATCTGTGGATACCCAGAGAGCAGCTTCAAGGCGGACAATTGATCTTCAATTTCATCAAATGCCCGATGGAAGGTCACATTAAGCCCTTCCGTATTCTGAAGCAGCAGATCCAGTGCCGCCGTGTCCACCGTGCCTTCAGGAGTCAGAGCGCCAAGCACAATGCCTGCCGCACCGCTTTCCTTAATAAAAGCGATATCCTCCTGCATCGTTTGCAGATCATGTTCGTCGTAAACAAAGGACTGGCTGTGAGGGCGCACCATCACATGAACCGGAATATACAGGCGGCGGACCGCTTCCCGGATCAGACCTGGACCCGGAGTGAGTCCACCTTCCAAAATACCGGTGACAAGTTCAATCCTGTCGGCTCCCCCCTGCTCTGCAAGGATCGCGTCCGTCAAATTCGTCGCAATAACTTCCAGCTTCATGATCTCCCTCCTATTTTTTCGTTTGATGCTGCTTGTTCGCATACAAAATCGGCAAGCAGTCTTACACCATAACCCGTTGCCCCTGTTACCTTATATCCTCGCGTCGACGGAATCTGAACTGTGTTGGCCATGTCAATATGGCACCACCGCACCTTCGAATCCACAAAACGACGCAGAAATAGCGCAGCCATATTCGCTCCGCCATACGGATTCGACGCAAGGTTGGCCAAATCTGCATAAGGGCTGCACAAAAGCTCCTCGTCTTCATCCACAAGCGGCAGTCTCCAAATCCGGTCGCCGTTGCGCTCGCCAATCTCTATGAATTGCTCGGCATATTCGCCATCTCCCCATATGCCTGCAACTTTTAAGCCCAACGCATGCCCCATGGCTCCGGTTAGGGTGGCCACATCAATCACTTGACGCGCGCCGCTGCGAATGGCGTGAAGAATCGCGTCAGCCAGAATGAGTCTGCCCTCGGCATCCGTATTCACCACTTGTACCGTAAGACCGTTCGGATAACGAACGACGCTGGAAGGCAGGATGGCCCCGCGCCATCTGGCACGTTTTCCGCAATCGGAATGATGGCGCTGATCCGCGCCTTCACTTCAAGGCGTGTCAATAGATCCATCGCGCCGATTACGGCAGCCGCTCCGCCCATGTCAAAACGTGCATCGCTCAAATCGCGAGCGGCCTTCAGGTTCATTCCACCCATATCAAAGGTGATACCCTTGCCAATCAATGCCAGATGCTCCGCCTCTGGATCGCCCAAATAGGTGATCTCAACCATCGCTGGAGGATGCTTGCTGCCAGCCCCGACGGCCAAAAGCCCGTTCATCTGCCGCTGCTTTAGCTCCTCGCCTTCATAAACATGGATCTTTACGTTCTGTCCGGCAAAAATCTGCTGGATGCGTGCCACGAAAGCTCCCGGATGCAAATCGTTTGCGGCCTCATTGCATAGATCGCGGGCAAGTGATGTCGAAGCTGCCCGCAGCCGTCCAAGTTCAATCGCTGCGGCATAATCCCGCTGCTCCGCGCCAATCTCTACCCATTCCACCTGCGGCTGTTTCTCGGCGGATTTATATTTATCGAAAACATACGTTCCAAGCTGCCAGCCTTCAACCCATGCCGTTACCGCATCCTGCGGCCAAATCTCGGAACCGAATACATCTTGAAGACAGTCTGGATTTACCGCAGCCGTCGTTCTCCCAAGTTCCCGAATTGCACGGCCCGCGTTTCCAGCGGCCTCCCGCAATATTTCCAGATTAAAGCGGTCACGCTTCCCAAGCCCGATAATTAAAATATCCTGCTCATTCGTGCTCCGGCCGTAAAACCAAGAATGCGCCCCACACTCCTTCATTTTTGCCGAAATCGGAAGCCCAGGCGCGTATCCGACATCACTGGATACCAGTTCAATCAGCACTTCCGCGTTCCGCCCTGTTCCCAATGTGAATTCCATCATTCATGCATCCCTTTGCAAACCGATTTGTTCATGCATTACAGTTCCAGATTGCCGAGTTCACTTACCGCTCTGGCATAAATGGCCGTGGAACGCAGCAGCAGCTCGATATCCATATATTCATTTGGCTGATGCGCCGTGGATTCCATTCCCGGGAATAGCGGTCCGAAAGCAACTCCCATCGGGAAATGGGCAGCGTATGTGCCGCCTCCCGTGGACAACAGCTCTGCTTTTTCCCCAGTTTCCGCCAGATACGTCTCTTGCAGCACCCGGATCATCGGATGATTCCCCGGTACATGATGCGGCTTCTTTAAACTTGGATGCTCCATTTCCAGACGATAACCAACCAGCTTTTCCGATATTTTCTTTAAAATATCATCGTAGTTGCCGCAAATCGGAAATCTCAAATTGATATGAAAAAATGTCTCCCCTTGTGGTTCATATGCGAGAATGCCGCTGTTTACTGTAAGCGGTCCGCTAATGTCATCCTCCATGGCAATGCCCATGGCGCGGCCATACACGTCATTATACAGAAGTGCATCAACCGTATTCAGATAATGACCCGCTCCGCCGTTCCAGGAAAAATCCTTCAGGAAATGGATCAGCGCAAGCCCCGCATTCATTCCCAGATGGGGCTCCATGCCATGCGCGGCTTTCCCGGCCATATGCAGCACGGACGTTTGGCCCTTATGCTCCACGCTTCCCCAGAGTTTGTTTTCGCTGCAGTAAGCTTGATAAGCTTGCTCCAACGCTTCCAACGGGTCTGGGGCTGCGGTCACAACTGCCTCGGCCGCTTCCGGAACCATGTTGGCGACCACTCCGGCATGAAATGATATTAGCTCGTAATCCCCTTTGCTCTCTGCCTCATGCCTTGCTGGAGGGAACATAATCCGGGTATTGATCTGCCCCTTCTCCGCGGCAATGATCGGGAACTCCGCATCAGGAGTAAAGCCCCAAGCCGGCATAGGCTCCAGCTCCTTGTATCTCTCCATGCACTGGTGAGTCCGTTCTTCATCCGTGCCAAAAATCAACCGAATCCGATGTTTCAGCGGCAGCCCAAGTGCCTTGACGATTTTCAGCGCATAAAAGGAAGCCATAGCCGGGCCTTTATCATCGATCGCTCCACGTGCGTAAATCTTGCCATCGCGAATCGCTGGTTCAAATGGAGGCGTTACCCACTCACCGGACACAGGCACCACATCCAAGTGGCTCAGCACCGCGATGTAATGTTCTGCCTCCTCCGGGCCGTATTCGGCATAACCGACCAACCCGTGGTGATTCGTGACGCGGAAACCTTCCACTGCACATAAATCAAGCATATAGCGGAGTGCATCTGCGACTCCTTTGCCCATCGGCTGCCTAGGGCCTGCTGTCGCCGGATCATAAACGCTTGGGATCGCGAGCAATCCTTTTAGATCACGCAAAAGGCCGTCTTTACGGATTTGTGCTTGTTCATAATACCAATTCATGGACTTCAACTCCTTGCTGCTTCCCTGTTTGGACAGGTTTACTATCCTTAACCACCTTCGTACAAATGGCAGGCTACAAAATGGCCCTTCTCCGCTTCCTGCCACTTTGGCGCATGCAAGGCCCATACTTCCATCGCAAACGGACAACGTGTGCGGAAACGGCAGCCGCTTGGCGGATTAATCCGTGGGCGTCAATGCCTTCCGCAATAATATCAGTGACAGTCATCCGCTGATTTAACGGCTTGCATAACTAGTATGTAGGATTTCCTGTTGAATCGGATGGGAAAGCTGCCAGTACGTTTTTGTGTCGTACCCCATCTCTTTGGCGGTGGCGATAATGCCGAGATGTTTGCCCGAACAGTTATGAAAAAGTCTTCTTGGGGCTTTACCTTAACGTCACATGCTCCACGCTGCCGACCTCATGAATCACTTCACCTTTGTCATTTACCCCGCACAGCACACCCAAATGAACGTTTTCGAGCACACCACCGCGAAATTCTTCCACTAATGGTTTGAAATACATTTCGATCCCCCGATTCTGTCTTGTCCGAATAGTTATTGCTGGTTTCAGTTTTGCTCCACTTGTTCCATTTGACTGCCAATATCCAAGAACCGACTTTGCGCCAACAGGCCCGATCCAATCACGATACCGTCGTTTTCAAACGTGGAATATACGATTTGGAAGGTGTCGCGCAGCGGTTCCCACACGAACTGTCCCATACATTTTTCCGCGATAAACGACCTAACCTCGGGAAACCTCTCCACGAGCTTGCCTGTCAAAATGACGGTATCCGGATTATACATGCAGGCAATGTTGCTGATCGTTACCGCCACGAAAGTCATCGCCCGGTCTATGATGCCCGCGGCCCAAAACTCTCCCTCTCGCTTAGCCTGAAACAGTTCATCCAAGCTTGCAATCGGTTTGATTTTGTTAGACTGCTCGAGCAAGGAAGCCTCCGCGATATAGGTCTGCAAGCAGCCCACTTTGCCGCATTCGCATACAATCCCGTTAGGATCAACGATCGTATGTCCGATCTCGCCCGCGCTGTTGGATTCGCCCCGGTAAATCTCCCCGCCAATAATGAGCGAGGAGCCGACTCCGCTGCCGAAGCCGATCAGCACCGAACGGTTGGCCCCCTTGCCAGCGCCGTACATATGCTCAGCAAGCGATTTCACTTTCAGCTCATTGTCCACCACAACTTCAAATCCGGCATACTTCTTCAGCACGCTAGCGATATCCGTCTGCTTCCAACCCAGCTGCGCCGATAATACAACTGTACCTCCCGCATGGTCGATAATGCCCGGAAGCCCAACGCCAATACCAACGATTCTGCGCCGGTCAAAACCTTCCACTTCGATCAGTCCATTGATTCCTTCCGCGATATTCCTAATCGTCACTTCTGCTGCCTCGTTCTTTTGTCTTTCTATCGTCCTGCTGCCAATCACTTTGCCATCCAAATCAATGACGCCGAGCCGGATGCATTCTATATCAATTTCCACTCCGACCGATAAAACGGATCTCGGGTTGACTTGCAGAAAAACCGCTTTACGTCCTACACTTGTTGTCTCTTGCTTGATTTCATGCATGAAATCAAGGTTGTACAGCTCGGAAACGATCCGGCTCACTGTGGTGGGGCTCATGCCCGTCAATCTAGCTATTTCCGCACGGGACAGCGGAGAGTTGTTTTTGATCATTTCAAAGACCGTAATTCTATTTTTTCTTCTAATAAAATCCTGATCATGCTTTTGCATGTGGTGGCCGGCTCCTCCGCCATTAATTATTTTCACCTATGGAGAAATACAACTAAGTTTCATGATATATTTGCTTAATTTTTATGTTTTTATAGCTCATGAATTCTATTCTTGTTACTCAAATACTTAATTTCTCCAGTGATGTTATTAATGAACTTTAAAGGCCTTTCCAAAGGCTGTCAATAACTTTAATGTAAATTTTTATCGTTCTGCTGACCATTTTCACGTTTACTGTTAAAAGCCCTACTGGTGCTGTCATCACCATTTTCTTGTGGGGAGCCGCATCATTCGCCGTTATGCCGGGTGTTCAGGTCAAAATCATGAATAACCACTACCATTGCATACGTCGGATAAACAGGCTTAAATGAACGGGGACCCAGTTCCCGAGAATCGCTGAATACGTAATAACCAAAAAAGTTGCCCCAACCGTAGAAACGGCTTCCGAGACAACTTTTTTATGATCATGTTTCCCATCCGGAACAAGATCAGAACAGCTTGATTCTTCGCCCGTTTTCCCGGCTTTCGTTCGCCGCTTCGATGAAACGGATGATCTCAAGCGTAATGGACATGTCCAAAGGCTGCGCCTCACCTTTAAACACCCGCATGACCTGCTCCAGCAGACTTGCATAAAAAGGCTTAGGGCTTGAATCGATATCCACAAAAGCATGCCGTTTTTCCCGATGAACAACCGCTGCAAAAGGAGTACCCGTGACGCGGCTCCCGCGGGCCGTTCCAACCCGTCCGCCATCCCACTCTCCAATGATGATTTCTTCCGCTCCAGGTGCATCCGTGGTCATAGCCGTCACATATTGGCAGCCTGTCCCCATCAATGTATACAACATTTCGACGGAATGAATCCCGTACCAGAAATAGCCCTTTTGCGTCGGCTCCATCACCATGGGTCCATAACAATCCGCCCCGGTAACGGCACCGGCCTCACCACGTTCCAATTCCCTCGTTAGTGCTTCGGCATAACGCAAAGACGAGCTGCTCATGATCATCGTGTTGTTTTCCCGGGCGATCTGCCGGATCTTTTCCGCTTCTTTCAGACTCAGTGCCAACGGTTTGTCTATAAAAACCGGTTTCCCGTAAGCTGCGATCCGTTCAAAAAGTTCCCTATGTTTTCTCCCGTCCGCCGCCAAAAGCAATATCGCATCGCTGTTCTCCGCCACCTGCTCAGGCGTATCCCAAAATTCCACCTTATACCTTCCGGCTAGCTCTGCCGCGAATTTCCCAACCCGCGATATGCTAAGCTCAAAGTCACGCGACCCTCCGGCATATGCTGTTGTTACTTGTCCTCCTTGCACATGAAACTCATGTCCTTTCTCGTTCAGTAGTGCTGTAAAGGCCGTTGCATGCGATGAATCCGTACCAATTAATCCAATATTCAACTGGTTATTTCCACTCATAGCTTCTCCCGTCCCTGTTGTTTTTCTTGTCGTAATACATCCCTTACTTGCTTTCGCAAACAGTTACAATCCTGGATTACTCAAGTCATTCAACCTATTCATTCTGTTTAATTGTAAAGGATTAGCCGGGAAATGTCCCCAAAAATCATCATTCATGAAAAGCTTCCTAATTTCTGTTATGTATCTGGATTCTGACGCATCCTGTGCCAGTGAACTTGTTCAGCTTCAAGATTTGTTTCAACCATATTCCGAAAGGCCGCGCGGTCCGGCTCCGATGCAAAAAACTTTTTAGGAACGATGAGCGAACGGCTGGTTGACAACAAAATAAGAAATAAATTGCGAGATTCCCGCACCTCGTAGATGTCAGTCCAGAACATTTTTCCGGTTTCAGATTTTGAAGCATATTGAATGCCTTCCCCCGAAAAAACAAAGGTATGAAGCTGTCTGATCAATTGATCGCTGAGAAATGCTTTTATGGATTTCCGGCGTATGCTCCACCCGTTCACAAACCACAACATAAGACTCACCAAAATATCCAGCAGAACAACGATCCCAAACAAGGTGCCTGACAGCTTGCCTTCGACCAAAAGGATAATTCCAATAAAAACCACAAAAAATATTACAGCCAACATCACTCTGGAAGTCCTCGTAAAAAAAAGATTCAACTCCTGAACATCCTTCAGCTCGAGACTCGATTCTACCACGATTTCATGATTCAAATGGTCCTCCTCCTTTGGATCAAAATCCACCCTCTAAATAGAACGGTATAAACATCACCATGGTTAGAGACGCCAACCAAAAAGTTCATCATCATCGTTTGGCAGATGAAACCATCATTCTAAGTAACTAGAACATTTACAGTGTACTATAAGTTTTTTGAAATATTTGTTATAAATAGTCGAACACATCATCAATTAACCTAAATATGTATTATTTTGGGATCATTCAACTTATTAATTTGCTCCTGTCCCATCACATATCATGTCTGCGCGTGAATATACTTGATTAATAATGACTCATTATTTTTGAAGCCGAGCATGCGTATATGGGAGGTGCTGAATATGCATTCTAACGATCATTCGCTGTTTGTCGTGTCCAAAGAAGACTGGTCGCTGCACCGCAAAGGATACCAGGATCAAGTCCGTCATCAGGAAAAAGTGAAAGAAATGATTAAACAGAACCTGCCCGATCTCATTACGGAAGAAAGCATTATCATGTCGGACGGTAAACAGATCATCAAGGTGCCTATCCGGAGTCTGGACGAATACCGTTTTATCTATAACTTCCAGAAGCAGAAGCATGTGGGGCAAGGGGATGGAGACAGTCAAGTGGGGGATGTACTCGGACGCGATCCTGTTCAAAAGCCCGGTCAGGGCGATAAAGCCGGGGATCAGCCGGGATACGATATTATGGAAGCCGAAATCAGCATGGAAGATCTGGAAAATATGCTGTTTGACGATATGGAGCTTCCTTTTATGAAACCCAAAGAGCAGCAGGACGTGGAGACAGAGTCCATTACCTTCAACGATATCCGCAAAAAAGGAATGCAGTCCAACATCGACAAGAAGCGGACGATTCTGGAGAATCTACGCCGCAATGCCACTACCGGAAAACCTGGTATCCACCACATCAGCCCTGATGATCTACGCTACAAAACCTGGGAGGAAGTCATGGTCCCCCACTCCAGCGCTGTTATCATCGCCATGATGGATACTTCGGGTTCGATGGGGACTTTTGAAAAATATTGCGCACGCAGCTTCTTTTTCTGGATGACTCGTTTTCTGCGGCGGCAGTATGAAAAGGTCGATATCGTCTTTGTCGCGCATCATACCGAAGCGAAAGAAGTGTCCGAAGATGAATTTTTTACCCGCGGCGAAAGCGGCGGCACCATCTGTTCTTCCGCTTACCAGAAAGCGCTGGAGATCATCGATCGCCGATACCCACCCGCCAAGTACAATATTTATCCGTTCCATTTCTCGGACGGCGATAATTTGACCTCAGACAACGAACGCTGCGTACGCCTGATCGGGGAACTGCTCAAAGTTAGCAATATGTTCGGCTATGGGGAAGTCAATCAATACAACCGCAGCAGCACCCTCATGTCAGCCTACCGCAATATCAAATTGGATCAGTTTATGTATTATGTCATTAAGGAAAAAGGCGAGGTTTATCAGGCGCTGCGGACATTCTTCCACAAGCAGGAGGCCTCGCTAAATTAAAGCGATAGAATCGCCGGGTCAAAATTCAAAAGACGTTGCCGGTTTGCATGCCATCGCAGCTGAGCAACGTCTTTTCTCGTCGCGAACATGGTTAACTTACGCACGATCCGGATCTTTAGCTATCAATTGATCCCGAACCTCCATCAAAGCGAACCCGAGCAGATTGGTTCCTTTCCACTGCAGCGGATTTTCAATCCGTTCGTCATCGGCCGCCAGACTGGCTCCCCAAATCCTGTCGACGGGGCTTGCTTCGGGTGTTTCGCTGCCAATATCTGCTGCAAAATCTCCCCATCGCCAAAAAGTCTAGCTTTCCGCTAAACCCATTTACCATAAGCCGAATGCAAATTCGCGCTGGAAACAAGCCCTTTCTGCAAAAGTGGATTCGGAACCAATCGGTTATATTTGCGAATCTTCTGGTTAATCCTCTTCAGCTCGGTATCTACCTCCAAAGCGGTCGAATCAGGACGGTCTGCAACCCGCTTCAAATCTGTAGCAATTTCCTTCCTTAACTCAATCCAGGGAGGCTGGTAACTGGAGTTTTTTACGATGTTGGTAAGGACATCCCCCTCTTCTATTTTTAAAGGTTTTCCTTTACCGGGTAAATCGTCGAAACCTCCATTTTTGGCGAATTCATCTACAGCCGATTCAATAAGCCCTCCACGTGTAGAAGTATCCCGAGACTTCTCTTCATCCATGAGCTCGATTTCATCCCGTGCAGCCTCTTTTTTACGCCTATCCCAATCCATAACATGTCACCTCTCTTCATAAATGGATGGCACAAACGAGGTTAAACTTTATGATAGTTCACTTGTCCTCTCCGGTACAAGACTCTTATATGAAAACGACATGATTTATGACTTTCAAGACAGATACCATAACATTTCATCATGGGGTGTAGAAAAGCAAATCCAAATCTTTTCCCAGTTAGTAAAACAACTTTATGCTATAACTTTACCAAATATAGTAAAGGCCCGAGCTATATTCATTTTTGCAAACCTATTTAAAGTAATGTCTTCAAGAAACGTACCAACAGCTATTTTGAATATTGGGGAGAGCAGTTTCAATAGCCTCTATGCCCAACTAATTTTCTTTTTTGGAACTGAAAACAAGCTATATGAAATATGCCATGATCATGGAAACACCCCGAGCCAATCTAACAACATCAAATCGATCCTAGTTCATGATTTTAATTATATCGAGCCTTTAGGTTCTTTGTCTGATAACATCTTTTCTGTCATATTGATAGATCTTGATGCAGTAAAAGATAATATAGGTGCTATTTTAGATCAGTGCGCTCGGTTAATAAGTGAAAATGGAAAAATCATTTTGTATGGTTCAGGCGAATATGATTCCAAGTCGTTTAATTTTTCTTCAATGGGAAATGTGGATATTCTCCAACTAAATTCAGATGGTTATGTAATAAGCATTGATATCCTTGAAAAAGAAGATAGTGTGAATAATGAACATAAAGAGCAAGTTCTCGGATCTATTCGGACACTAAATTCTGAACTATTAACTTTAATGCAATACATCATGTCTAATCATCCTACCATTAATAACGATGAATGGCATCATGCGGCTGATACTTCTATAAAGATCGTTGCACAAAT
>JAIRVF010000010.1 GCA_031254035.1 Paenibacillus sp. | reverse complement strand
CGCACGCTGGCAGCCTCTGGGTTTGTTACTGCTATCGCTAGCGGCTCTATTTTCCTAACTTCATAGGATGATGGAGATACTGTTATGATGCTGCCCGTATTATCGGTCAGAATGGCGCTGATACCGGAATTGGAGGGGGGAGCCGGCATCGCAGGGGATAATTCTTTTGCAGTGATGCCACCCATATGGATATATTCCCTCTTCAAGGAGGCCGTCATTTCGGCGCCCATGGCTTTCAAGTCCTCTCTCTGCGCACCGATCAGGTGATCCAGCAATACAAAGTGAATGACGATTGCGGTAACCGAAAGTACCAGTACCAGCGCAATGCCAAAAGCCAGATTAATTTGATGAACGAGCTTCATCGGTTTTCCCACCTCCATCGTTTCTCATCCGGTAACCATGCCCCCATACCGCCTCAATGGGAAGCAGCCCGATTTTTTTGCGCATCCGTTTGATTAAATGGTCGACCGCGCGGTCGCTGCCGAAATAATCATCCCCCCATACATAGGTCAGCAGCTCATCTCTTGTAAAGGCCCAGTTCGGATTTTCGGCAAATACCTGCAGCATCGAAAACTCCTTGCTGGTGAGATCGATTTCTTCGCCCTCCCAAAACACGCGCCGTTCCTCTGGCAGCAGCTCTAGCTGGCCGATTGCAATCCGTGTCGAGGCAGAAACTCCGGCATAACCTTCCGGACCGTTCATCTTATACCAGCGCTGCAGTTGTCTTTTGATGCGGGCGACCAGCTCGCGCGGGCTAAACGGCTTGACCATATAGTCGTCGCTGCCGAACTCCAGTCCCAGGATTTTATCAACTTCATTATCCCTTGCGGAAATCATAATGATCGGCACTTCCGCCTCGCTGCGGATGCGCCTGCAGAATTCATACCCATCCATCCCAGGAAGCATGATATCAAGCACCCATAGATCGGGCGGGCTGCTCCGCCACAGTTCCCATGCTTCTTCCGCGCTGCCCAGTCCGACGGTGCGGTAATTTTCCTTTTGCAGAAAGGCTTCTACCAAAAGGCGTATATTCGTATCGTCATCTACGACGGCGATTGTATATTGGTTATTCATATTCGTATCCTCCTGTTTCCCTTTTTAGTATACCAACGACAAGACCGCCCAGGGGGAATGCCATCGTTTTTCCACAAATCCACCAATAGCCTGCCACACAAGCCTTTTACACTGGAAACTGTAAGCGTTCATGGGACACAAAGATGATGGCAGAAGCGACAGGCCCTAAGCGAAGGAGGAGACACGGTGGTGAAAGATACATGGAATCCGGATCGAAGACTAATTGCTGCTGTCACAAATACATGCCGGATGACCGGTTTGATGCTGCTGTGCTGGTGCGCACTTTTTACCTGTTCAAAAGCCGCGATACTGGTCTATGACGTAATGTGGAAGTGGCTCGGTTTACCGTCCCCTCTTCAAAAGGCCTAGATCGCACCGAATCTTTGTGATTACCAGGACCTTGGCAGACTATATCAAAAGGAGTGTTGAAACATGAATATGCAAACCATACTTAAAAAGACGGCTTTGTCTGCCGTCCTGTTATCCACTGTTGCCACACCGGTGATCACCCATGCGGACAGCGAACCGAAAACCGATACGGTGAAAATTCAGGGTGAAGCGGCTGTGAAGGCAGAGCGAGACGACAAATCCGGGCAGATCATCATCTCCAAAATGATCGATCCGACGGAGCTTGCCAAACAATATGCACCCGAAACGGTAGAAGACTGGCAAAAGACGCTGGAGCAATTTAAAAAGGTGGTTATCCCGCAAAACGTCAAGGACATGAAATTCAACAAGATGTCCATCGCTGCAAAAGTTAGTAAGGCCGAAGCTGGAGCAAAGGCGGGAGAGCACGAGCAATACATGACGATGACGAAGCCAGTTCTGGCGGAGAAGAATATTGGAGAACTGAAAAAGGAAATTGCGGAAAAGAAATCAGGCTCGCTCCAAGAAGAGGGCTTTCCGGCGGAAAAACTCATTGCAGCAATGAAAGAGGCGGGTGCTGATGGGAAGATTTCCTTTGGGGTGGCTAAGCCTGCGGTCAAGCTGAATGAATCTTCGAAAGACGCGAGGGAGGTTTCGGGAGACAAGGCAGAACATGGCGGGGTGGTTTTGGAGATTTTTGCCGGAAAGGCTAATGAAGCGGACAGCCCCTTCGCGAAGGCCTGGGACGCTTTGGCTAAAGCCGAAGAATCCAAAGACGCAGATGCCATTAGAACAGCGCTGTCCGATCTGCTGAAGCAGTTCAAACAGGCCATTACGATTACGGAGCAGAAAGCAGCTGCAAAGTAAGGACTTGCAAAGATTACAATAGACAAAACGTGCTGTAATATAATCAAGGAGATTGTGGATGCCCCTGACTTTGCCGTTTAACGGCTAAGCGGGGGCTTTTGCTTTGAAGTGGCTTCCATAAATAGGTTCTCCGCCACGCTCTGATTTAGTATGATTAGAGAAAAGCTCAGCGAAGGGGGATTTTTCATGAGCGGTAGCCAAACATTATCTTCGGCATTTAAGCAGGCGGCTTATCCGGTCGGCGGACATGGAGCAAGGGATGTGCAGGTTTTGAAGCAAGCCTTTGATGTAGTAGCGGGGAACCTGGAAAGCGACATGTACGGCCGAGGTAAGGTGATTGAGGATTTTCAGAGCAAAATGGCCCTCTATTTGGGCAAAGAATCAGCTCGTTTTTTTCCGAGCGGGACGATGGCGCAGCAGATTGCGCTCCGGATTTGGTGCGACGAAAAGGGCCTGAAGCGTGTTGCCTATCATCCGCTCTGCCATCTAGAGATCCACGAACAAGACGCGATGAAGGAGCTGCATCAGATCGAACCGGTTTTGCTTGCGGACAGGGACCGGCTGATCACGCTTGAGGATGTGCAGCAGCTGGACAAAGACATTTCCTGCTTGCTTCTAGAGCTGCCTCAGCGCGAAATCGGCGGCCAGCTGCCGGCGTTCGAAGAGGTTGAAGCGATTTCTGCCTACTGCCGGGGAAAAGGCATCAAGCTGCATCTGGACGGAGCAAGATTGTTCGAGATTACACCGTATTATCAAAAATCGGCTGCGGAAATTTGTGCATTGTTCGACAGCGTGTACGTTTCCTTTTACAAGGGGATCGGCGGGATCGCTGGGGCGATTTTGGCGGGAGACAGCGGCCTCACGGAGCAATCTAAGGTGTGGAAAAGACGGCATGGCGGTGATCTGATCAGTCTGTATCCGTATATCATCAGCTCGGACTATTATTTCGATCAGCGGATCGGCAAAATGGCGCAATACTATGAAGAAGCCAAAGAGCTTGCTGCTTTTCTTAGCGAGTGCGAGGGGGTCTCTATCCGACCGGGTGTACCTGTGTCAAACATGTTCCATGTCCATTTCAAGCTGCCGGAGGAGCAAGTGGTTCCGATTCTTGTTTCTGTTGGCGAAGCCACCGGTGTCGGATTGACCAGCTGGCTGAGTAATGCTGAAGCGGGTACATGCTACACGGAAATAAGCATTGGAGACCGGTACGCAAACGTGCCGAAGGAGAAGATTCGGGAAGCTATGCGCCTTCTGGATGAAAAGATGAAAGAAGCAACGGAATAATCTTATATAAAACTTTTTGAGGTCTTGGTCAATAATACCCAAGGCTTCTTTGTATGTAATTACCTTTTACAGCGTTTACAGTTTGAAAAATGTCAAGTAATATATCAAACGAATACCGTTTTACTCCATTATCCGCGAGTAGAAAGTTAAAACGCTTAAAGCGGGGTGACCATGTGAAAAAATGGCTGGGAAAGTCGCTCAAGCACAAGCTTTCGCTGCTGATCATCATGACGACTCTGGTACCGCTTCTGTTTCTGGGCTTATTTTCGTATACAACGGCGGAAGGCTTAGCGGAGGAAAAAGCCAAAAGCGCCGGGATGAATACGCTCAGGCAAGTGGAAGTTTACCTCAGTACGATGGTCAAGGACGTGGAAAACATGTCTTTGTTTCTGATCGGCCATAACGGCGTGCAGAACTATCTGAAGTCGCCGGAGAGCGACCTGATCCAGCAGACGACGATTATCAATTTTCTTACGAATTTGGCGTTTTCGAAGGATTACATCGCGAACATCATTATCGAACCACTGAGCAGTAAGCCGCCCATATCGTTTAAATCCATTGCCGGTTCCGATTTGATGGACATTACGGCAACAATCCCCGAGTATTACGAGCTCCATCCCAAATGGTGGTCCGATGTGCACCAGCAGTGGACCTTTGAAGGACCGCGCAAAGTCATTACGCTTGCGAGGCCCATCCGCAGCACGGATAAGTACAAGCTGGTCGGCAAGGTGCAAATCAATCTGGACCAGGCGGTTATTGCCCATCAAATCCGGCAGGCAGCTCTGGAAAAGGGCGGTTTCGTCATGCTCCTTGACGAGAAGGACCGGATTATAGCTGGGCCTGATAACTTGGACGCAAATTTGCCACTTTCCGCCTATTATCCGAATATGGGCTCCTTTAAAGGGGAAAGCGGATTTTTAGATTACGGATCGGGCGCAGACAAAAAAACGGTTCTCTACAAAACCATGTCCAGCGTGAACTGGAAGCTGGTGGGCATCATTCCGACCCAGGAATACCGCTCTCAGAACCATTATTTTATCAATTTGACGGCCGTCGCCGTCAGCGTAGCCATGCTGTTTGTCATTATTTTCGTGGTTTTCCTGATCCAAAAGATCACCAACCCGCTGTCCGCTCTGACCAACTTTCTGAAGAATGCAAGTCCTGAAGAGCCGCTGCCCGCCATTCCTGTGAAATCAATCGATGAAGTGGGACAACTGATCGTTAGTTATAACCGACTCAGTTCCCGGATCGTGAAGCTGACCGACGAGGTCAAACGCAATGAATCGCTGAAAAAAGAGGCGGACATGCAGGCGCTGCAGCTTCAGATCAATCCCCACTTTTTGTACAATACGCTTTCTTCCATCCATTGGCTGGCCTTGATGAACCGGGATAGCAAAATCGCGGAGATGGTCGGTTCGCTTAGCGATTTTCTCAGATTCAGCCTGAATAACGGCCAAGAATACTGTCCCGCCTTGCAGGAAATGATGCATGTGCAAAACTACGTTAGCATTCAATCGATCCGCTATCCTGATAAATTCAGCTTCCATGCCCAGGTGGACGCGGAAGCGCAGGGGAAGCTCATGCTGAAGCTGCTTCTGCAGCCACTGGTTGAAAATGCGATGCTGCATGGCATTTTGAAACGGGAGGGGCCAGGGGAAATTACCATTACGATCCGCTGCGACGGGGTGGGAATGCATATTTCCGTTACTGATAACGGACTGGGCATTTCGGCCGAACGGCTGGAATGGCTGCGCAAGCAGCTGATGGAGGCGCCGGAGGAGAACCCTAAACTTGCAGGCAAGGGCGGGTACGGACTTCACAACGTGCACAGCAGGCTTGTGCTGCATTATGGGTGTGATGCGGGGCTTCATATCGAGAGTATGGAACATAGAGGAACGACAATTTCATTCACGATTCCATACATTGAGGGCCCTGCTGGTCTTGTGCCTGCTAGAGCAGAGGATCCGGCCTTAACATAAGGACAAGGGGGAGAGGCGCATGAAAGTGCTGATTGTGGATGATGAGGTTATTATCCGCACGGGTCTTAGCACGGTGATTGATTGGGAGCAAAGCGGATTTACGATCTTGGAACCGGCATCATCGGCTGAGGAGGCCCTGCAGCGCATCCCGACTGAACGTCCGGAAATTGTCTTCACAGACATCCGGATGACGGGCAAAAGTGGACTTGATCTGATCCGCGAGGTCAAGCAAGATAACCCGGACACAGAATGGATTGTCATTTCCGGTTACGACGAATTTGTGTATGCCCAGCAGGCAATTCGGGAAGGCGTCAGCGAATATTTGCTGAAAACGAGCTGCCCCGACGAAATCATCCATGCCGCCTTGCGAGCCAAGGATAGATTGGAGAAGCGCAGGGAATCGGATCAGCTGAGTAGGGATAAAGACCGGTTGCTGAACCGGAGTTTTCTGGGTGGCTTGCTTTCCGCTGCCTCCGAACCTGATGGGGAGGCTGTACGAGAGCTGTGGAGACGCTATCCCCAGCTTTGTCCCGAAAAAGACGGCCTCCTGCAAATTTGGATTGTATCCGCCGAGGACAGTAATGGAAGCAAAGGCCGGAGCCGGGATGAGCTGTATGCATCCGCCTTTTCTCTGCTTCAAGAGAGGCTAAGATGTGAGTGGATGCCATGGAACGAGTCATTGCTGCTGCTCGTCCATCTCCAAGACACTACCATGGAACGGAACTCCGTTGAACAAGCACTGCGAAAGGCCGAGGATATGCTGGATTGCCGTCTGTTTGCTGCGTGTGGGCGTGGGGTGAATGACGCACTCTTGTTGCGGGAAGCTGTGGATACAGCTGCTGCGGCGAAATCGTATGCGTGGCTACTGGGTAATCCCGGTATCATTCGGTACGATGAGATCGAGGGGCGCAAAGGCTGCCGACCCATTTGCACCCATACAGAGGAGATGGCCCTACCGGCTTTGCTGAAGGCCGGCGATGAAGGGGCTTTACGGGCTTGGCTATTGAGCGTTGTGGAACAGCTCCGGAAGGACAGGCAAGCTACCCCCGCCACGGCATCGGCGTATTTGCACTCCCTCCTGATTGCAGGCTACCGCTATCTGGAACGGGCCGCCGCTTCGATTGGGTATGCCCTGCCAGTCAAAGAAGAAGGGCGTCTGCTTCTCGCCACCGACCTGCAGCAGGATCTTTTCCGTCGCTTCAAATCCATGATGGACCAGTACAGGATGATGGCTGGCAGCACGACTCTAGTCGAGCGGGCGATTACCTATATCCATGAGCATCTGGAGCAAAGTCTTTCTCTCGGACAGGTGGCGAGGCATGTTCATATGCATCCGAATTATTTCAGCGAGGTGTTTAAACGGGAAACCGGCCAGAATTATATCGAGTTCGTGACACAGGCCAAGCTCCGCCAGGCCATGGCTCTTTTGAGCGAAACTCCGGCTAAAATTAGCGAGGTGGCCAAACGGATCGGTTACGAGGATATTAAGTATTTTAACCGCCTATTCAAAGGATTTACGGGTATGACCCCATCCGAGTATAGAAAAAAAGCTGAAAATAATCCCCATACCGGCTGAATTCTGTCCCCTATGTTTGGCTGGGCATCCTCTCTTATACTGAGCTTAATCAACGTATCCGGAAGCAGCAGCCCGGGACTTTTTGAAATCTTATTTCAGCTTGCTTCCGCATCATCCAAGGAGGATCGACGATGAAACCTATTCGGAAATTAGGCGTTTTACTGCTTCTTATGACATTTATTTTGGCAGCATGCGGAGATGGCGGCAGCCAGACAGCCGGAGAGCTCGGAGGAAAAAGCTCCAGCGGAAAAGTGAAGCTGAGCATATGGCATAATTTCGCCGGCGACGATCAGCGTGCGAAAACTGTGAGAGGCATCATCGACCAGTTTATCAAGGATAACCCGGATATTGAGCTGGATTCCCAGGCTATTCCGCCGGATGGCTACCGCCAGCGTCTGAGCACCGTGGCTGCAGGGAACGAACTGCCTGACGTTTTCTTCGTTTATGCGGGTAGTCAATCTGCCGAGCTGTTCAAGGCCGGACTTTTGCAACCGATTACAGAAATCGCTGACCAGCATAAGGACTGGAAAGAAAAGTTTCTGCCCGGTGCCCTTGTGCCTTTCGAATTTGAACAAAACCAGCTCTACAGTGCTCCTATCGGCATGTCAGCGACCTCAATTTTGTACTACAATACCGCACTCTTCCAAAAATATAACGTAAAGGTACCGGAAACATGGGATGAGCTGATGACCGCTATTAGGGTATTCAACGATAACAAAATCACTCCGATCGCACTAGGCAACAAGGCCCCATGGGTAGCGCAATCAACGATTTTGGGCACGCTTGCGGATCATGTGGCAGGTACCGAATGGTTCAAAAATGCAGCTGCGCAGAAGGGGGCCAAATTTACGGATCCAGAGTTTGTCAAAGCCCTTGGCTACTTCAAGCAGCTTGTCGA
This sequence comes from Paenibacillus sp., assembly GCA_031254035.1. Taxonomy (GTDB): domain Bacteria; phylum Bacillota; class Bacilli; order Paenibacillales; family Paenibacillaceae; genus Paenibacillus_AQ. The sequence continues at coordinate 3,201 of JAIRVF010000010.1, read as the reverse complement.
CAACAAAGCTTTCCAGGACGGGGCCAACAGTATCGATAATACGCAGGCTGAGCAGTATTTTATTCAAGGCAATGCGGCCATGATGATCAGCGGTGCCTGGACACTAACCAACCTTGCGGCTTCAGCGACCGAAGAGCAGCTTAAGGGGATTGACGTCACGGTAATGCCGGCGATTCCCGGAGGCAAAGGGGAAGCAAAGTCCATCTCCGGTGGCGCAGGCGGCGGCATGGCATTAAGCAAGCGGACGGAGGGAGCGGCGAAGGAGGCCGCACTGAAGCTTATCTACGCAATCAGCGGCCCAGAGGCCCAAAAGGCTATTGCCGAGAGCAATTCCATGGTCATGTACGACACGGATATCGACCAGTCCAAGGTCAGTTCCTTGTATTACAAAGCGTTTAAACTGGTGAAGAATACGGCGATCACGCCGGTATATGACGCGTATTTGACTGCGGATGCCGCGGAGGTCATTAATAACGGTCTGCAGGAAATCATGACCGGAGCCTCACCAGAAAGTATCGCCACAAAACTTCAGGAAGCGCAGGCCAGATCGGTAACGCCATAAAATGCAAGTTCAAAAAGGCATAAGGAGGGAGATATATGTCAACCGCTCTCAGAAGCAAAGGATTTATCGCCCTTGCCCTGCTGCCCGCCCTGATTCTGTTTCTCGTATTCGTAATCGTTCCGGTTTTCTGGTCGGCCTACTATGGTTTTTTTGAATGGAAGGGTCTCGGAACGGCGAAATTCATCGGTTTTGGCAACTACAACGAGATTCTGCATGACCGGATTTTTTGGCACGCCCTTTTGAACAACCTGCTGCTAGTCGCGTCCGCGATCATTGGGCAAATTCCGGTGGCTCTGCTGCTCGCGCTCGTTCTGCTCCGCAACACGTTGTTTTCAAAATTTATCCGCTCTGCGGTGTTTATGCCCATGGTGCTGTCTACGGTAGTCGTCGGCTTGATTTGGGGGTATATCTATCATCCGCAGTTCGGGCTCGCCAACTTTGTTCTGAAGGCAGTTGGTCTCGAGTCTTGGACCCGGGCCTGGCTGTCCGATCCGCATACCAATATGCTGGCTATTACCGTGCCAATCAACTGGAGCAATATCGGGCCGTATATGGTCATCTATATTGCTGCACTGCAGAATATTCCTTCCGAGATTGGCGATGCCGCTGAGATGGATGGGGCCAGAGGTTGGCGGAAACTTATTTTCGTCACGCTGCCGATGATATGGAGCACCATCGTGGTCACGATCGTCTTGTGTATTTCCGGCAGTCTGAAGGCTTTTGACCATGTCATCGTCATGACAAACGGCGGGCCTGCCCATAGTACTGAACTGCTTGCCACCTATATGTACAACAATACGTTTCATGTGTACAGGTACGGGTACGGTTCGGCGGTATCCACGGTCATTATGCTTGTCAGCGCGATACTCATCGCAGTTAATTATGCCGTGACCAGGCGCAGATCCGCATAGGGAAAGGAGTGGGGGAGATGGTGGAACTTGCAGCCGCCAAAGCGCAGAGGACAGAGGGGCGCAAAGGGGTGCGGAAAGGTTTGACTGGGCTCGGCAAGCTGCTTTTGACCGCGTATGCAGTGCTTACCCTGTATCCGCTATACTGGCTGTTTATCAGCGCTTTCAAGACGAATGAGGATTTTTTCAGGCATCCCTATGCTCTGCCCCATGTTTGGATGAAGGAGAACATTCTCCGAGCCTGGGAGCTGGGGAAGATGGGCCGAGCGATGATGAATTCAACGCTTGTGACGGTGATATCCGTGATTTTGACGCTGCTGCTTGGCATTCTGGCCGGGTATGTGTTATCCCGGTTTGAGTTCCGATTGAAGAAGCTCGTCATAGGGCTATTCCTTGTCGGGATGTTGATTCCGATTCATAGCACACTCGTCCCATTGTTTATAATGATGAAAAAGATCGGTTTGCTGGATACTTACGGAGCGCTGATCTTTCCGTATACGGCTTTCGAGCTGCCGATTACGATTTTTTTGGCGATCGGATTTATGGCGTCCATTCCGCGCGAAATTGAGGAAGCCGCCATGATGGACGGAAGCGGGTGGTGGCGGATTTTCGGCAAAATTATTTTTCCGATTTGTACGCCGATTGTTGCCACCATCTCTATTTTGGCATTCTTAAGATTTTGGAATGATTTTTCTTTTGCGCTGGTTTTCATTAATTCACAGTCCCTGAAGACGCTGCCGCTGAGCTTGTCCCTTTTCTCCGACGGCTACGGTACGGACTACAGCTTGACGATGGGCGCGATGGCCATTGCGGTCATCCCTACGATCGTCATCTACTTGGTTCTGCAGGATCAAGTCATGAAGGGGATGGTAGCCGGTTCGATCAAGGGATGAAAGAGATTTTTCTAGTTAAAATATAGGCTCAATACTGAAATTAGTTCTTGATATTATGCGGGGTGGCCCGCTGCGGTTACGGATCGATCTTCCGATCGCTGTTGTCTCCAAATTTCTTGATCTATCTTTCACAAAGGTAGAAATTCGGAGACAAAGGCGACCGCTGCCGCTTCTTCAGATCGATTCCGTCCCCTTCGCTACTTTCGCTTTTTTGGCAAGCACTAATCATGATGTTGAGCCTAAATAAAACGACGAAAAACAGGCCGACTAGGGCCTGTTTTCTATTGAATACGATCTGCTGCCTGAAAAGTAGCTCTGGGGTAATGTTATCAGAATGCTTAGTTGTTTCTTCCTCTTTTCTACTAGAAAATTGCCCGATCAAATATAGCAACAGTCCTAATAGAAACAATATTGCTGATACACCAATACTAGCCAATTTAAAAACGACAGCTAAAATAGAGAATGCTAGCATAGATTGACCTAACAGACGGATATATTTGAGTATTTTAAAATTTTCCCCTTCTTCCCAAACTGCTACTGTTTTTCTCGTTTGTCACCATCAACTTTTTATGAATTTCAAACTGTCCCCTTGGAAATGGATATGTACAATAAGTAAGTGAAAAAGGAGCAATTGTCTCGTGTGACAAGCTGCTCCTTTTTATTTGTTTTCCCTATTCTGCCGAATTCACTTTTATAAAAATTCCGAAGTTAAGAATTAGGGCTCTTCGCTCTATTGGATGGGTGAAACGCCAGATCATAGTTTAATAACCCTTTATCCCGAATGTAGAATTTCATAGATGGAAGAAGCCCTCAAGAAGATCACTTGACCGCTTTTTCC
>JAIRVF010000097.1 GCA_031254035.1 Paenibacillus sp. | reverse complement strand
ATTCCTTTTGACTCCAGTTCTTGTTTTGTTTGTTCCAGATCCTTTACATAGAAGCCGAAGTGCGTCGTTGTAAAAGAATGTAACGGAAGCGGTGCTTCTATAGGAGACTTCGGCGATTCAAACTCCATTAATTGGATGATATTCTCTTCCGATTTTAAGTACACCACACGCAGTCGAGTATCGGGAACGCCAAGACCTTGAGATATTTCCTTGCCTTCAAAGGCATCGGTCGGTCCAACGATTATCTCTAGACCCAAGATATCGCGGTAAAAAGAGACGGCTTTCTCCAAACTAGAAACTATAATGCCTACATGGTAAAATCCCTGTAATTCCATATAATACCTCCTAGTATAATCAATGATGATACGACTTTATTATATATCCATATTTATAGAATGGGAACGTTTTCCTCGTAAATTCTATCATGCTGGAGATGGTGTATGGCGAGACAACCGAACAGCATGTTTAAGCCTAGCCCTTTCGATGTTCGTCGGCAACATTAGTTGAATAAAACTTTATGTTGAGCAGGCTACAGCAGTCTGCTCAATTTATTGAGCTAACGGGCAGGATAGTTCAATACTTATATGGAATATATTTGAAACATGAAATACTATGAGGAGTGAAAAATTTGCGGTATAGGGCTTGTTCTCTTTGCATTATTAAAAGAAGCGAATCAATATTACTTGAACAATTCCCGGAAGAAGATGGTATCATTACATTTCGCCCAGTTGGTGGCACGATTGAGTATGGGGAAGATAGCAAATCAGCTGTAATACGAGAAGTAAAAGAGGAAATTAATAGTGATATTACTGAACCAAAATTAATAGGGATTATCGAGCACATCTTCTGTTGCTATGGAGAAATTGGGCATGAATATGATTTTATTTATGAAGCGAGCTTTAGTAGAATGGATGACTATAACAAGAATGAATTTGAAGGGATTGAGGGGGACAAAAAGTTTATAGCTGTTTGGAGGAGCCTGGATGACTTTGAAGAAAACCTTCAGTATAAACTTGTTCCTGACGGTCTTTATGAGATGCTTACAAGTGGGCAAATTTCTGATATTAAACATATTAACACAAAAGATTTATTGACTTTTAAAGGGTCTTGATTAAGCTAACGGTACACGATAGTATAATCGAACGTCGAATTACTGAACAAAAATGTTGTTGTAAATAACAAAAAAATGGATAGAGTTCAGACTTCTCTGAAACCTCTATCCATTTTTACTTTCATCATGAAATGTTTAATAAAATATTTAAGGGTCTGCCTTTTCTCGATTCAAATTTGCTCTCTGTTCGCGATCCGGAACTCCTTAGGTGATTTTCCGAACCGGGAGCGGAAGACGCGGTGAAAATACGTATAGTTAGCGAAGCCGGAGGTTTCGGCGATATTTTCAAGAGACATCGGGCTGAAAATGATCCGCTCACGCGCCATATCCAGCCTGACATCCAACGTATACTGCATAATGCTGGTGCCGAATGATTCCTTGAACAGATGTACAGCGCGTGAAACGCTGATTCCGACATGGGCGGCCACATCTTCCAGTTTAAACGATCCGGAGGCATGTTCCTCAATGTAATGCTTGATCTGATAGGCAAGATAGGTCTTCGGCGTCGTTGAGGGATGCTCGTGCAGCAGGCGGTCCGTCTCCAGACATAATATTCGCATGTAGTATTCCGATACTTCGGGAAATGGATTGGCAATCTTTCGCTGCTCCAGGACAATCTGCCGGAAGAGGCCGAGAATCGTCTCGTTTAAAGGCACTTTGATCTTTGTCGGGCGTTTTTGCCGGAACCACCACTCATCAATCCAGGTTCCCCCAAAAAAAATGTGGTAATCACCACTTTCGACCGCAAGCTCATTTTGGGCATTCAGCTCCTCCTCGATTCTTAGCTCATAAGGCTCGTCCGGTGAAAAAATAAGCAAATCTCCAGCCTCGATCTGTACCAGCTCGCCGTCAACGCGCGCCCGGCATTTTCCGTCGGTCTGCAGACGCATTAAATAATTTTTGACCCCGTTCATTTCTGTCATGTAAAAGGGTTTGCGGTGAAAGGAGAAGCCTGCAGTATAGATGTGTACTGTGTCTAAGGTGGTCATGAAATATCTCCTTTTGCGATGGTAGAGTCCACGTGAAATTCAAATCCGAAAAAAATAATGACCAGATTGTTCATGTTTTAATCATATTCTTCATTTTAATATAAATGAATTCGGAATACCATGAGTACTAGATTGTTGATTCCAGCCTTGTACATTGTGGACAGAAGTCCGCATGAAAAGAAAACTAAGGCCAGCGCATCGGGGTACCAGAACACGCTGCGTACGAGCGGTAGGGCTTGCATATGCAAACGCATACAATACACTGCCTGCAGATCCGCTTGCAGATGGAAACGGGCTTCTTAAATGAGCATGAATAAAAAAACTTCGTGAAATCCTAAAAAATCAGGAGTGAGGAAAGCATGCTGAAACTGGGCTTACAGTTGTACACAGTTCGCGATCAAATGGAGAAGGATTTTGAAGGCACACTAAAGAAAGTAGCAGAGCTCGGGTATCAAGGCGTGGAATTTCATACCTTTTTTGGGCGCCCTGCGGCTGAGGTTAAAGCGCTGCTGGATAAATACGGTCTGGTTGCTCTTGGCACGCACACAGGGTATGATCGGATGCTGAATGCCCTTGACGAGGAGATTGCCTACAACAAAGAGATTGGCAATACGAATCTGATCGTGCCTTATTTGGTAGACGAAGACCGCCAATGGAGCGAGGTGTTTGCGAACCTCAAGAAAATCGGTGAGCATTGCTCCAATCAGCAGGTAACGCTGTTGTATCACAACCATGATTTCGAGTTTACGGAAAAGATCGGGGACAAGACAGTGTTTCACTCTATGTATGAAGAGGTTCCTGCGGATCTGCTCAAAGTGGAGCTGGATAGCTGCTGGGTTCACTTCGCGGGATTCGATCCTGTCCAGTATATCCAGTCCTATGCAGGACGCCTTCCAATCGTTCATTGGAAGGATGTACGCAGACAAGAGGATGGATCCCCGCTGACGGTGGAGCTTGGGCAAGGTGAGGTGGATTTGAAGGCTGTAGCTGAAGCTGCCGACAAAGCAGGTGTGGAATGGATTGTGGTAGAGCAGGATTACTGCCAAAATCCGCCACTTCAAAGTATTGCAAAAAGCATGGAATGGATTAAAAATTACACTCAAAATGGAGGACCTATTCATGTCTAATTCAACCCAAACATTGAAAATTGCAATTATCGGCTGCGGAGGCATCGCGAACGGCAAACATATGCCAAGTCTGGCCAAACAACCGCAAGCTCAAATGGTGGCTTTCTGTGATATCGTGAAGGAACGCGCGGAAAAGGCTGCTGCAGAATTCGGTGTGGCGGGCGCCAAAGTTTATACAGATTATCGTGAGCTGTTAAAGGATGAAAGTATTGACGTCATTCATGTATGTACGCCAAATGACTCCCACTCGGAAATTTCCGTGGCATCCCTGGAAGCTGACAAGCATGTCATGTGCGAAAAGCCGATGGCAAAAACGACCGCCCAAGCCAAAGAAATGGTGGAAGCCGCACGTCGTACGGGCAAAAAGCTGACCATCGGCTACCAGAACCGGTACCGCAATGACAGCCTTTACTTAAAACAGCTTTGCGAAGCGGGCGAGCTCGGCGATATTTACCTTGGCAAAGCTTTGGCGATCCGTCGCCGTGCTGTTCCGACATGGGGCGTATTTTTGGATGAAGAGAAACAAGGTGGCGGACCACTGATCGATATCGGCACGCATGCACTTGACCTGACGCTCTGGCTGATGGACAACTATAAACCGAAAAGCGTATTGGGCTCTACGTTCCATAAGCTTGGACATCGCAAAAATTCAGCCAATGCATTCGGACCTTGGGATCCGGAAGAGTTTAAGGTGGAAGATTCCGCATTTGGCTTCATTACCATGGAAAACGGTGCAACCATTATTTTGGAATCCAGCTGGGCGCTGAACGTTGTGGAAATCGGCGAAGCCAAAACGATCCTTGCGGGAACCGAAGGCGGCGCGGACATGAAAGATGGTCTCCGCATCAACGGCGAAAAGCTGAGTCGCTTGTACGATACTACAATCGATTTGAACGCTGGCGGCGTAGCATTCTATTCTGGCGAAGTGGAAAACGATGCGGACCGAGAACAAAGATTGTGGATCGAAGCCATTCTGGAAGATAAAGAACCTATGGTAACACCTGAACAGGCATTTGTGGTCACACAAATTCTCGAAGCTATTTACGAGTCCTCCAAAACAGGCAAGGCTGTATATTTTGAGTAACCGCAGCACTACATTATACATGGATTAAGAATGTTCCTCATGCAGTATGTTTATGGGGATTCGGATAGATTAGATAGATGGAGAAGGAGGAGTTTTCGTTGAAACTCGGCGTATTTATGGTGTTATTTGGTGGACGCAAGCTGGAAGATGCACTGGATTACGTGGCGTCCAAAGGATTAAAGGCCGTAGAGATCGGAACCGGAGGAAACCCGGGAAAGGCACATTGCAATCCTGCGGAACTTCTTGAAAATAAAGCTAAACTGAAAGAATTTCAGCATGCGGTGGAATCCCGTGGTTTGATGATCAGTGCTCTGAGCTGCCATGGCAATCCGCTTCATCCGCAAAAGCATCTGGCCCAAGCGGATCATGAGGATTTCGTGAACACTGTGAAGCTGGCGGAGAAACTAGGAGTTGAGGTAGTTAATACCTTCTCTGGCTGCCCAGGGGACCATGAGGATGCGAAGTATCCGAATTGGCCGGTTGCTCCTTGGCCTACCGATTTTCAGGAAATTTTGGCATGGCAGTGGGAAAACAAAGTCATTCCCTACTGGACGGAGCAGGCTAAATTTGCCGCTGACCATCACGTGAAAATCGGCCTGGAGCTGCATGGCGGTTTCTCGGTGCACACACCGGCAACGCTGCTCCGCTTACGCGAGGCTGCAGGTGAAACCATCGGAGCCAATCTTGATCCGAGCCATATGTGGTGGCAAGGCATTGATCCGGTGCAGGCCATCCACATTTTGGGCCGCGCAGGTGCGATTCATCATTTCCATGCGAAGGATACTGTCATCGATCCGATCAACGTCAACCGCTACGGTGTTACCGATATGCAGCCATATACCAACATGTTGGACCGAGCTTGGCAGTTCCGCAGCGTAGGGTACGGCCACGATGTGAAGACATGGGCGGATATCATCAGCGCCTTGCGTTTGGTAGGCTACGACTATGTGGTTAGTATCGAACATGAGGATGGTTTAATGTCGATCGAAGAAGGTTTCTCGAAGGCCGTATCCAACTTGCAGCAAGTACTCATCGAAGAGTCGCTTGGCGACATGTGGTGGGTCTAGGAGGGGATTTTATTGATTAACGTAACCATCTGGAATGAATTTGTTCATGAGAATATCCACGATGAAGTGAAGAACGTGTATCCAGAAGGCATTCATTTGGCGCTAGCTAAGGGTCTGCAAGGCAACGGATTCGCGATCACGACGGCAACGCTGGATCAGCCGGAGCATGGCTTGACGGAGAGTGTCCTGAATTCGACAGATGTTCTGATCTGGTGGGGTCATTTGGCGCACGACCGTGTGAGCGACGAAATTACGGCCCGGGTTGTACGGCGTGTTCAGGAAGGCATGGGACTTATCGTCCTGCATTCCGGACATTTTTCCAAGCCGTTTAAAGCTTTGATGGGGACATCCTGTGATTTGAAATGGCGGGAAGCGGGAGAACAGGAAATTTTGTGGAACGTCAACCCATCCCATCCGATTGCCGAAGGTATTGACGCGAAAATCATCCTTCAGCATGAAGAAATGTATGGTGAATTTTTTGATATTCCAACTCCGGATGAGTTGGTGTTCATCAGCAACTTTGAAGGTGGAGAAGTATTCAGAAGCGGATGCACATTCCGCCGTGGACGGGGAAAGGTATTCTATTTCCGCCCAGGACATGAGACGTATCCGACGTATTACCAGCCTGAAATTATTAAAGTTATTGCCAACGGCATTAAATGGGCTTGCCCAGCCGCCGGCAAGGCGCTGCAGTTCGGAAATATGCAGCCGGTGAGAGCATTGGGAAAAGTAACGGTAGGATAAGAACATATGCATGAAGTGCTAGTAGCGAGAAAGTGGTGGCGATTAACGCCGCCGCTTTTTTTGCCGTAAAGGGATGGTGGAAAAAACAACCACCTCAGAAAAGCTGTCAGTTTTCGGCATTACGAGTGCATGCGAGTTTTCTTTTAGCTGAAAATGTGTTAAAATGAAACAAACTAACTTAATGTAAGCTTTCATGAGACGTAACGTTTGCATGGATCCTGTAAAGAGGTGAAAATCATGAGCAGTCAGGATTTCAGCATGTGTCCGCGGTTTGAAACTGCCTTTTCCGTTTTGGGTAAACGCTGGAATGGACTGATTATTAACTCGTTGATGGATGGACCGAAGCGGTTCAAGGATATATCCCACATCATACCTTCTATGAGTGATAAAATGCTGTCCGAACGTATGAAGGATTTGGAGAACGAAGGTATTTTGGAGCGCCATGTCTATCCCGAAACACCGGTCCGGATTGAATACGAATTGACGGAGAAAGGCAAAGCGCTGCAGCCCGTCATGGAACAGGTTCAAAACTGGGCGGAGCATTGGGTTGAACTTAAATAGTGAACTGAAAACCAACTGAAACGATAAACCTTCCTTTCATGTCGAGAGGGAGGTTTTTTGTTGATGTTTGCTGCGAAAAGTAGATCGAGTCCGACTATGCGGCTGTTTTTTATGGACATTTTTCCTAATTGTGGGTTAAGACTTGCACTTTACCGCATGTTCTGTAGTATAATTGGTAAAAAACTGCCTTTTCGGCGCTTAAGGAGGCGGATGACGATGAGAAAAATAGTACTTTCCCAGGAAATAAAGTATGGCAAAGAGGATGTCAACGAACTTGAAAGCGCTTCTATTAAAGTGCGAAAGATTTATGATAAAGCCATAATGATGCTGAAGCATCATGTACCGGAATCATTGTGGAAGTTTTGGGCTTATCCGAAGCCGGCTCAGGAGCCGCTATCCGGAAGTGAAGAAAACAGCAGTCCGTTTTTTCAGAAATGGATTCAAAGTCCCTCTGGCTGGAAATGTATTGGCTGTGAGCACCATTATGTGGAGTGTCTGCCCCGAGCGGGGGAGAAGGAACCGTCCAATAAACGTGAATATATATATCATAACGGCAGGCTTCAAGGCATGCTCTTGCAGGTTTTTATTTGGTCACAGTACGAGGAAATCTCGTTGTTCCATCCTTTTCTAGGCGGTCCCCCTTTTTACGATGAAGAAGAGATGGAGGTCATCTCCACTTACTTCGTACCTACCTATGTCACTTCGCTTCCTTTCGAGCAATCCGGCAAACCCTTCAAGAAACACAACATGCGTTTTCCCGTATACCAAGAATTTATTTCTGCTCCACCGCTTTTGATCCATCTCGATGGTGAGGTTCATGAAGGTACCTGGATGACGGGGGTTTATGTGGACGGTGGCCATTTCTTGGGCCTGGGACCTTATTTCAAAAATACAGACGGCAGCAGAACGTTTATACAGGCGCTCATAAACTGAGTTTTTCGGCAAAACCTGGCTTTGACTGTCGAAAATCATCATTCTCATATGGTAAAATAGAGTTCTTAGTAGAGGGCTCTATTTTTGCTATTTAATAAGGCGCGATCAAAGAAATAGTGGCTACTTTTGGCAAATCGAATGATCTATTATTTTTTTGATTGCGCCTACTAAAGGAGGTGTCGGGATGAGGAAAAGCTTTATAAAGGTAATCGCTTTCATGGCGATAGTGGCGGTATTGCTGTCAGGCTGCAATGTCGGAGAATCCAAAAGTTCTGGCGAAATTAGTTCCGGCGACGCCTCTTCAATGATATTGATTTCGGAAAAAGATGATTTCTTCACGCAGGATATTATCAGGGATCTTGAGCAATATTTGGAACCGGGCGTAACGATCAGTGAGGGGCTGAAAAACAGTGGAATCGTAACTTTCACGGAGGACGGCAGCATTCGCTCCATCAGCCAGGTATCGCTTTCTCCGGCATTTATATGGGGGTTGGAACTCAATGATAAAAGGCTTGAATCGGACAAGCTGGATACCGTTCTCAAGGAGAATGACGAAATCGGGATATCAATCGAACCGACGGATCCCCAAAATACGGTGAAAAATATGCAGTATTCTGTGCTTAAGCTGAACGGTGGAACGCTGCAACCGAGTTTATCACATACATATATTCTTCCGTATACTGAAACTGAACGTGTTCGCGATATGCTACTGAATAATGATGTCGTCAAGCTTTCCAGTGACAAGCGGATGGTTCAATCGGTTAATGGTTACGTGTGTAAATCGGCGGAAAAATGGGTGATCAAAGTGAATGGCAAGGAACTCGGCGAGAACGGTTTTGATATGATGCTTTCCCCTCAGGACGAAGTGGAGATTAAGCTCGATCGGGCATAACGGCAGTGAGAGAATAAGGAACGGATGAATCAATATTTTGTATAATATTGGAGTATACGGGATGGGCGGATGGATCAACCGGCAAGGGTAATTGTGAAAATTAAAGTGAAGAATTTCACGATACATAGCTAAATCGAGTTGCGCAGCGGACATGCTCAAGCACCGGATCACGGGGTAGTTCATATGCATCAGGTGCTGATTGAAGATTAACATTGTGATATGTTCAACTGTCGCCCGTCCGTTGTAAAATAAACATGAACAGGAGCGAATGAAAAATGAAAATGTTGATGAATGAAAAAATTAGAGCCGCCGAAGTGGAACTGACGGGTCTAAACGGAGAAGATCTTGGTATTATGCCGACTGCCGAGGCGCTTGCCATGGCTAAAAAGCTGAAGGTCGATCTGGTGTGCACCTCTTTGATGAGCAGTCCGCCACCATGCAAATTGACTAGCGCCGGCGATGCCAAAAAGGAAAAGCAGCAGGCCAAAGCCTCAGAACGCGAGATGAAAATAAAAGAAATCCGTCTAACGCCTCAGATCGAAGAACATGATTATGAAACGAAGCAGCGCCAGGCGGAAAAAATTCTGAATTCCGGAGACGCTGTTCTTCTTGTAGTCCGCATCAAAGGCAAAGAGGGGGCGATGGCCAAGGAGCTGCTGGAACGGCTTATGAAGGATTTAAGACAAGCGGGCCGCCCAACGACAGGGGTTCAGCTAAGCGGAAAGCAAGCCGCGGTACAGCTTAATCCTTAATAACCAATCGGAAGAACGATCCGAAACCGCAGCGGTCAACAGCAAAATGTATTTCAAATATGAGTCAGGTGAAAACAATGCATAAAAAAGCCTCCTTTACCTTGAACGGTTAAGGAAGCTTTTTATTATATATTTGCCCTCGAAAACCGCAAAGTTAAATTCGGCAGATTTCATTCGGGCACATTTCACAGTGGCATATATCCTGTAGCATCTCAAGATCTTTGATCACGATCATGCCGTTTTCATATTCTACAGCGTCTTTTTTGCGAAGATCGCTAAGCATGCGGTTTACACTTTCGCGAGTTGCTCCGATCATATTGGAAAGGTCAGTATGGGTAATTTTTTTATGGATCAGAATGTTTTCTCCGTTTTTCTCACCATACGTATTGCTTAGCCGAATCAGCGTTGAGCAGAGTGCGCCGGGTTTGCCATACATCATGAGATCGCGGAATTTCGTTTGCGTCAGCCGGTGATGGATACCCATCCATTTCATGAAATCGATCGCAAAATCGCAATGCTGACAGATCAGCACTTCCAGATCCTTTTGATCAATGACCCCGATTTCGCTTTCCTCAATCACTTCGGCCGTAAAGCTATGCTTGGGGCTAAAGAAGGGATCAGCTTGGCCAACCATGTCTCCCGCTTGGTACATATACAAAATCAGTTCTTTACCTTCATCTGTGGATTTAGTCAATTTGATGCGGCCGCGTTTCACATAATACAGTTTATCGGAAATATCGCCTTCCCAGAACAGGTGTGAGCTTTCAGGTACGATACGATCCTTCATGGTGACCATCAAACGATCCAGGTTTTGCTCGGAAAAGCAACTTGTATTCCCTCGGGCTTCGACAACATTCAGTAGTTGGTTGCTCATTCTCGTTATCCCCTTTGTATCTTTAATTTTCTATAAATTTTAAATTAATTATAACCTAAAAAAAACGTTTTTGGGGGAATAAAGGCCTTTAAAAAGTGTCGAAATTCCGAATTTGTGATTATTTTCACTTTTTTACGAACGTGGTATTTTCTTGTATTTACATAAGGAGAGGGGAAAATCGAAATGGAAATGTAAGCGCTTTGAAAATAGAAAATGAAAATATACAAACTTTGTGAAAATTTTCACTTTAAATATTTTCAAGCGTGTGTTATGATCGAGTTGTGAGAGAGAGATAAACCTAAAAATTCCCTGAGAGGATGATAGAAGTGGCTGTAAAAAATGAACAAGTTATAGAAAAAAAACAACCATCAGCCGAGGCTTATATCCAGACCTTGATCGACAAAGCAAACAAAGCACATGATAAATTCATGGACATGACGCAAGAGCAAATCGACGAGATCGTCCAGGCAATGGCCCTGGCGGGACTCGACAAGCATATGCACCTTGCTAAGCTTGCCGTTGAAGAAACGGGAAGAGGGGTTTATGAGGACAAGATCACCAAGAACATGTTCTCAACTGAATACATCTATCACAGCATTAAATATGAAAAAACAGTTGGCGTTATCGAAGATAACCCTTATGAAAGCTTTCAGAAAATTGCAGAACCCGTCGGAATCATCATGGGGATTACCCCGGTGACCAACCCGACATCAACAACGATGTTTAAAGCGCTAATTTCGATAAAAACCCGTAATCCTATTATTTTCGGCTTCCACCCTTCAGCACAGCAGTGCAGTAGAGAAGCGGCCAAAATATTGCTGGAAGCAGCTGTGAAGCATGGTGCTCCAGCAGATTGTATCCAATGGATCGAAGAGCCGACCATGGAGAAAACCAATACATTGATGAACCATCCGGATGTTGCGCTGATTTTGGCAACGGGAGGCTCAGGTATGGTGCGTGCGGCATATAGCTGTGGCAAACCGGCTCTCGGTGTCGGCCCGGGCAACGTTCCGTGCTTCATTGAAAAATCGGCGGATATCGACCAGGCCGTGACGGATTTGATCCTGTCCAAGTCGTTTGACAACGGCATGATCTGTGCATCGGAGCAGGCTGTAATCATTGAGGAGTCGATTTTTGACCAAGTCAAAAAGAAAATGATCGCAAACGGCTGCTATTTCGTCAACAAAGACGAAGCGGCAAAGCTGACTTCGGGAGCCATCAATGTGGAAAAATGTGCGGTGAACCCAGCGATCGTCGGTCAGTCGGCCGTGAAGATTGCGGAAATGAGCGGCTTCAGCGTTCCGGCCGGAACCAAAATTCTGGTGGCTGAAATCGAAGGCGTTGGCACAAAATATCCACTATCGGCGGAAAAGCTCAGTCCGGTATTGGCCTGCTACAAGGTGAAAAACGCAGCCGACGGCGTTGAGCGTGCGGCTGAGGTTGTGGCTTTCGGCGGCATGGGACACTCGTCGGTCATCCATTCGAATAATGAAGAAGTTATTTCGAAGTTTGCGGATCGGCTGCAAACTGGGCGGATTATCGTCAACTCGCCATCGACCCACGGCGCGATCGGAGACATCTATAATACGAACCTGCCATCGCTAACGCTTGGCTGCGGATCGTACGGCCGCAACTCGACATCGTCGAACGTAACTGCAGTCAATCTCATCAACGTAAAAAGGGTGGCGCGCCGTACCGTGAATATGCAGTGGTTCAAAGTACCTGACAAAATCTATTTTGAAAAAGGGGCCACGCAGTATTTGGCCAAAATGCCGGATATCAGCCGGGTAGCAATTGTCACCGATGCCATGATGGTTAAACTGGGCTACGTCGAAAGAGTCCAACACTATCTTCGCCAGCGCCAGAATCCAGTTGTCATAGAGGTTTTCTCGGATGTGGAGCCTGACCCGTCGACCGCTACGGTAGACAGAGGAACGGACATGATGAGACGGTTCCAACCGGACTGCATTATCGCTTTGGGTGGCGGTTCGCCAATGGATGCCGCGAAAGCGATGTGGTTATTCTATGAATATCCTGACACAGATTTCAACGACCTGAAGCAAAAATTCATGGATATCCGTAAACGAATCTACAAATATCCGCGGCTGGGACAAAAGGCGAAATTCGTTGCAATCCCTACCACTTCGGGTACAGGTTCGGAAGTAACATCGTTTGCGGTTATTACGGACAAAACAAAAGGTAATACGAAATATCCGCTTGCGGATTATGAATTGACGCCGGACGTGGCGATCGTGGATCCGGAATTCGTATACACGCTGCCGAAAACAGCGGTAGCCGATACAGGTATGGACGTGCTCACACATGCCATTGAAGCTTATGTATCGGTTATGGCGAGCGACTACACGGACGGTCTTGCGATCAAAGCGATTCAGCTGGTATTCCAATATCTCGAGAAATCGGCACTCGAAGGCGACAAGGTTGCCCGCGAAAAAATGCACAACGCATCGACCCTTGCAGGTATGGCGTTTGCCAATGCATTCCTTGGCATCAACCATAGTTTGGCGCATAAATGGGGTGGCGAATATCATACAGCCCACGGCCGGACCAATGCGATCCTGATGCCACACGTCATCCGCTACAATGCGAAGAGACCAACCAAGTTCGCAGCGTTCCCTAAATACTCGCATTTTGTTGCCGATGAGCGGTATGCAGAAATCGCCCGGATTCTGGGACTGCCTGCACGTACGACGGAAGAAGGCGTAAACAGCCTGATCAATGCGATCCGCAAGCTAAACAAGACTTTGGGAATCGAGGAGTCGTTCCAGGAGCTCGGCTTTGACGCTAAGGATTTTGAAGCGCGTGTCGACTACCTAGCGGACCGCGCCTTTGAAGACCAATGCACGACGGCCAATCCGAAGCTGCCTTTGGTGACGGAACTTGCCGAGGTTTACCGTGATGCTTTCTACGGCCGTTTCGAAGGTTAAGACAGAAAGAGAATGATGGAGACTGTGACAAATATCACCCAGAAAGTGATGTTTGTCACAGTTGTTTTCAGAAAAAAACGATAAACTAAACTTGTAACAGAGAACACCGCATACATGAAGCGAATTTCTGTATAACATAATCCATCTTTAAAGTTTTTTATGTGAAAATGATCACAATTCCTTTGTTATAACAGTGGATTGATGCGGGTTTAAGAGAAATGGGGTTTCCTTCAAGCTCATGGTCTCTAGTAAATAATATAGTGGAGGGATTCAGATGTCGGTATTAGAAAAAGATGTGCAAAACACACAATCAGGTTGGAGAGGTTTTAAAGAAGGGAAATGGGCAAGAAAAGTCAATGTGAATGACTTTATTGAAAATAATATCAGTCCATACCAAGGCAATGAGGAATTCCTGGCAGGCCCTACTAACAACACGACTGAGCTTTGGAAGATCGTATCGGACCTCACTAAAAAAGAACGGGATGCCGGCGGCGTACTGGATGTTGACGTGAATACGGCTTCTACAATCGTTTCCCATAAACCAGGTTATTTGGACAAGGATAAAGAACAAATCGTCGGTGTTCAAACCGATGCTCCATTCAAGCGTTCTGTTCAGCCGTTCGGCGGAATCAAGATGATGATTGATGCTTGTAAGGCATACGGATTTGAGCTTCCCGAAGAATTGATCAAGACATTTACTGACATTCGCAAAACGCATAACCAAGGCGTATTTGATGCATATACAACAGAGATGCGCGCAGCGCGCAGAGCAGGCATTATCACCGGTCTCCCTGATGCATACGGCCGCGGCCGGATTATCGGCGATTACCGCC
Source organism: Paenibacillus sp. (assembly GCA_031254035.1). GTDB lineage: Bacteria > Bacillota > Bacilli > Paenibacillales > Paenibacillaceae > Paenibacillus_AQ. The sequence continues at coordinate 15,096 of JAIRVF010000097.1, read as the reverse complement.
GGGTATCTTTGTACGGCGTGGACTTCCTTATTCAGCAGAAAAAACAAGAACTTCTCGATTTGGAAATTGACGTTATCGATGAAGACGTAATTCGTTTGCGTGAGGAATTGTCTGAGCAAATGCGCGCACTCGGCGAACTGAAAAAAATGGCCGAAATGCACGGCTTCGACATCTCCAAACCAGCGCAAAACGCTAAAGAAGCTTTCCAATGGCTTTATTTCGGTTATTTGGCAGCCATTAAGGAACAAAATGGTGCAGCGATGTCCCTTGGCCGCGTATCTTCGTTCCTTGACATCTACGTTGAACGTGATCTTGCGGAAGGAACACTTACAGAAGAGCAGGCACAAGAACTGGTTGACCATTTTATTATGAAACTCAGAATCGTAAAATTCCTGCGTACGCCGGACTATAACGATCTCTTTAGCGGTGACCCAACTTGGGTTACGGAATCGATCGGCGGGATGTCGTCGAATGGCCAAACTCGCGTAACGAGAAACAGCTTCCGATTCCTGCATTCCCTGTATAACCTGGGACCAGCTCCGGAACCAAACTTGACCGTGCTTTGGTCGGAAAAACTTCCAGAGGCGTTCAAAAAATTCTGTGCGAAGGTTTCGATCGAAACCAGCTCGATTCAATATGAAAATGACGACCTGATGCGTCCGATTTACGGTGACGATTACGGCATCGCATGTTGCGTATCCGCTATGCGGATCGGTAAGCAAATGCAGTTCTTCGGCGCTCGCGCCAACCTGGCAAAATGCTTGCTTTATGCGATCAATGGCGGCATCGACGAAAAATCCGGCGTTCAAGTTGGCCCTGAATATCCGGCAATCAAAGCGGAAGTGCTTGATTACAATGAAATTATGAAACGCTTCAAGCCGATGATGGAATGGCTCGCAAAACTGTACATGAATTCACTCAATGTGATTCACTACATGCATGATAAATATTCTTACGAAAGAATCGAGATGGCACTCCATGACCGTGACATTCTCCGTACGATGGCTTGCGGAATCGCCGGTTTGTCCGTGGCAGCTGACTCGCTGAGTGCGATCAAACATGCCAAGGTTAAACCGATCCGCAACGAACAAGGCATTGCCATTGACTTCGAAATTGAAGGCGAATATCCTTGCTACGGTAATAACGATGATCGTGTAGACAGCATTGCCGTTGAACTGGTCGAAACATTCATGGGCATGATCCGTAAGCATAAAGCATACCGGAACGCTCTGCCAACTCAATCGATCTTGACGATCACATCCAACGTCGTATATGGTAAGAAAACAGGTACTACACCGGACGGTCGTAAAGCGGGAGAACCGTTTGCACCAGGCGCTAACCCAATGCATGGACGCGACAAGAAGGGTGCACTCGCTTCCCTCAGCTCGGTAGCCAAACTGCCATATGAGGATAGCCTTGACGGCATTTCGAACACATTCTCCATCGTGCCTAAAGCACTTGGCAAGGAAGCGGAAATCCGCAAGACGAACCTGGTTGCCATGATGGACGGATACTTCGGAAGTAAGGCGCATCATCTTAACGTAAACGTCTTTGACCGCGAACAGTTGATGGACGCGATGGAACATCCGGAAAATTATCCACAATTGACCATCCGTGTATCGGGCTACGCCGTTAACTTTGTTAAACTGACACGTGAACAGCAGCTTGATGTAATCAACCGGACCTTCCATGGTTCGATGTAATGGACAAAGAGTAAAATAAAAGAAGCGGATGCAGAAAGGGTGACATCATATGATCAAAGGACGTATCCATTCTCTGGAGACCTTTGGAACTGTAGACGGACCGGGCATCCGCTTTGTCCTTTTTATGCAAGGCTGCTTGCTGAAGTGCCAGTACTGCCATAACCCGGACACATGGGCAATGGATGAGGGGAAAGAGATGACGGTCGAGGATGTCTTGGCCGAAATCGAACCTTATTTGAACTATTACCGCTCTTCGGGTGGGGGGCTGACAGTTTCCGGTGGTGAGCCTACGTTGCAATCTCATTTTGTAACAGAGCTCTTCAGGGAAGTGAAAAAACGTTGGAACCTGCATACGACGCTGGACAGCAACGGCTTTAACGAGGCGGAGCGGATCCATGAGCTGCTTGAGGTTACAGACCTCGTCATGCTGGACATCAAGCATATTGATGATGAGAAGCATATCAAACTAACAGCTAAATCCAATGAGCGGACGCTTCGCACCGCGCAGTGGTTGTCGGAGCATGAACGCAAAATGTGGATCAGACATGTATATGTGCCTGGCATTCATGATCAAGAAGAGGATTTGATCAATCTCGGTCGGTTTATCGGTACACTGAAAGGTGTCGAGAAATTCGAGATCCTTCCTTACCATCAAATGGGTATCTACAAATGGGAGGCTCTTGGTAAAGAATATCCTCTGCAAGGCGTTCCAAGCCCTACCGAAGAAGAGGTGCAGCGAGCATACCGCTTAATCGAAGAGGGACGAAAGCAAACTGCAACTGAATAATTGAATCTGAGCTCTTTTCCGCATGTCGGAGAAGGGCTCTTTTTGATTAGATCAATAGGTTATTCGTCATTGGCGAGGAAAACGGGTCTTTTTAAACTCGGTTTTCATTTCAAAAGGTGCGTGTACAACATTATTAGAGAATTTTATCCCCTAAATAGCAGATTATTGTACTAACCTTGATGTATACTCATTCTTATAATGAGAATGTAAGATGATTGAGGGGGATCAACGATGAAGATAAAGAGAAGCTTGATTCTTTTGATATCACTTTGCTTTATTTCTTCACTATTGCTGTCAGCCTGCGAAACCGAAAATTTACCCATGAATGAAAACGCATCCAGCAGCAAAGGGGCCAAGACAGAAGAAAAAAAAGTAGAACCCTTTGATTTAACGCTTCGTCACACTCAGGTCGGCAAAGATAAAGAAAAACGTTTTGCGATGTTAAACGACGTAGTCAAAAAAGTGGAAGCAGAAGTCGACGGATTAACATTCCGGTTAGATGGCGTTGATTCCGACGTTAATCGCAAGGAAAAGCTGCGCGGAGAAATGGCCGCAGGCAATCCTCCTGATATTTTCGATTTGTTCGGCAGTCCTGATTTCAAAATTTACGCTAAGGAAGGTAAGCTGCTTGACCTGACGCCAATCATTGATGAGCTGGGCATCAAAGACAAATTCACATCACTTGAAGCTTTTACATACGAAGGAAAGGTGTACGGGCTGCCGATCGGAGGCACAGGCGAAGGTTTTTTTTATAACAAGGAATATTTCAAGAAAAAAGGCTGGGAGCCGCCGACCACATTCGCAGAGCTGGAAAAAATGCTGGCTGAAATCAAGGCAGACGGCAAAATACCGATTGCGGCGGCTTCCAAAGCAGGCTGGGTGCCGCTAATGCTCACCAATCACTTATGGTCACGTTACGCGGGACCGGACATTACGGCCAAGTTTGCCACCGGTGAAGCCAAATGGACGGACCCGTACGTCGTCAAGGCTTTCTCCAAGCATAGGGAATGGGAAGAGAAGGGTTACTTCACGGAAGGCGAGCTCGGATACGAGTATGCTGAATATACGACCCAGTTTACGAGCGGAAAAGCCATTTTAATGTATGATGGCACCTGGAAATCCTCTGTTTTTAAGAAGGGGGAATCTGGAGCCAACTTGTTTGGAAAGGTCGGTTTTTTTAATATGCCTCCGGTGGTTGGTGGCGTTGGGGATCAAACAGCTTTGATGCTTAACGTAAACAACGGCTACGGCTTCTCAGCTTCAGTAGCCAAAGATCCCCGCAAGCTAACGGCGGTAAAGTCCTTCATCAAGAACATGTTTAATGAGGATATGCAAATCCGCGGGTTCGTGGAAGACGGCGTGCTGCCTGCCATGAAGCTAGATGCTTCAGTGCTGGCTTCGAGCATCAACGATAATTTGATGAAAGAGATCGTCGACGTTCGGGACAAAGCGTACACGAAGTATCCGGCATTTGATGCCCTTGTGCAAGCGGATGTGATATCAGAAATCAGCAATGTCCAAATCCAAAAACTGATCAGCGGTCAAACCACGCCAGAGAAGATGGCTGAGGCTCTACAGAAAGTACAGGACGAGGCCAATTTGGCGGCGCGATAAAGGATAAAGATTGGAAGAGTGCCCATGAATTTGCGCAACAAGTTATTTACGGCATTTATAATATTGATCATCGTTCCTCTATGTATTTTGGGCATTGTCACCTTTATGGTCTCCTCACATTCGATTGAAGAGAAATACAGTCGCCAGACAGAGTATTCTCTCAAATCGATCAGTTATAGTATCGATACGGTACTGAGGCAGATGGACAACGTGACGGATAACGGAATTGCGACGTCGGTTTTCCATATGGCGCTGGCCGCCAAGGATCCTTCGAAGCAGGATTTGAATGAGGAGCAGCTCAGCCTGAACAACAGCCAGCGGAATTTCCGCAGTCTGCTGTATAATCATCCCGCGATCAGCTATGCTTTTCTATATAATTTGAACGGTGCTGTGGTATCCGTCTTCACGAAGGAAAATTTTACGACCATGCCCTTTGAAGATTTCAAAAAACAGCCTTTATATCAAGAGGTGATGGATCTAAACGGGGTGCCGAAGTGGATCGCACCGCACGAGTATCCGGAGTTGACGGGAACCGAGCCAGTTTTTACGCAGATCCGCTTGATAAAAGAGCTGAGTTATTTTAAAAATATCGGCATATTGGTGGTGCAGATCAACAATTGGGATATCGAATCGATTTTCCGCAATTTGTCGCCAACCAAAAGCATGAAATCTACAGATTTTATGCTGGTCAACGACAACGGTCTAATTTTGTACGACCCGAACGGAGCATTGGAAGGAAAGCAGATCAGCTCCGTGATGAAAAAATCAGTGAACTTCGGCTCAGGGTATCAGAGTTTCAAAACCGATTTTAATGATGAAAAAAGCATTGTTTCTATATACCATATGGAGGACTATTCTTGGAATATGGTGGCTGTCACCTCCTGGGCGTCGCTCTCCAAAGAAACGCTAGTATTTGCCCAGTGGTTCATTGGTATAACCCTCTTTTGTCTGGTCGCTGCGATTACATTCAATATGGTGTTTATGAGACGGATAACGGGCTCCATCGGAGTGATTGTCCGTTTCATGAGAAAGGTGGAAGGCGGGGATTTCAATGTCCGGGTAGATGATCGCGGAAAGGATGAGCTTCATATTCTATCCAAGGGTTTTAATGATCTCGTCGATCAGATCAACAGTCTATTTAAGCAGATCAAAACCGAACAGAAGCAAAAAACGCAGGCCGAGCTCCGTGTGCTGCAAGCCCAGATCAAACCGCATTTCTTGTTTAACACCTTGGAATCCATCAATGTGCTGGCCATTCAGAATGAAGGGGAGAAGGTTAGTGAGATGGTACATCGGCTTGGCAGTATTTTGCGGATCAGCATTCAGGATAAGGAAGAGATTCCACTGGATCAGGAAATTGAGCATTTGCAGAGCTATTTGGAGATCCAGAAGTTCCGCTTTGACGATCTGTTTGATTATGAGATGGAGATACCATCTGAGCTAAGAAGACGAAGTGTCCTGAAGCTTACTCTTCAGCCGCTCGTGGAAAATTGCATCCAGCACGGATTCGAAGGGATCACGTACAAAGGTCATATCCATATCTCATGTTGGACAGACCACGGAAGATTTATCCTCCAGGTCCAAGACAACGGAATCGGCATGAGTCCAGCCGATCTTCAGAGATTCGAATATATGAAAACTGATAAGGAAGAAGAGCAACGCAATGGCGCTGCGGGCAGACATGTCAATGAAGAACGGAGAGGGCTGGGCGTGCGAAGCGTGGCTGACCGGATTCGGATTCATTATGGTGAATACTACGGACTGTTTATTTGTTCTTCACAGCTGACGGGAACGATTATTCAATGTGTTTTACCTGATGTCGAATGGAGGGAACGAGATGATTCTTAAAGTATTGCTTGTGGATGACGAGGCTCCGATCCTCAATAACCTGAAAAGCATTATCCCCTGGAAAGACATGAACATGCAGGTGCTTGCAGCCCGAAGTGGGATGGAGGCTTTGGAACTGTTCGAGATTCATAATCCGGACATCATTTTATGCGACATCCGAATGCCTGTAATGGATGGTTTGACCTTGGTAGGTGAACTCAGGGCGAAAGGTTCCAAGGCAGAGATCATTTTGCTGACGGGATACCAGGAGTTCGAATATGCAAGGGCAGGAATCAAATACAAGGTCCGGGACTATATCTGCAAACCCATCCACTATAAGGAGCTTGAGAACACCATTCGATCGATTGGCGAACAGATTTTACATGCCCGATTAAAGGACCCTTTTCAGCAGACGGTGTCGCGCATTGAGGAAAACGAAGGGGATCAAGCGGCCCGGAAAAATCCGCAGCAGTTGATGGCCGAGGCAGCCCGGTATATCGCCGACAAACTTGACACGGATTTGGGTATCGAGGAGCTTGCAGGGCATCTTGGAATTAGCTGCAGCTACTTCAGTCTGCTCTTCAAGAACCATCTGGGGATGACCTTTGTGGAGTATGTTACTTCCAAACGCATTGAAGCTGCCAAATACCTGCTTGTGCATAGCGAAAAAAGCATCACCCAAATTGGTTCGGGCATAGGCTATCATGAACGGCGTTATTTCACGAAGGTGTTTCAGCGATATACCGGCATGACGCCTTCGGAATTCCGCGACCAGGCAAAAAATATCCCCGCAGGTTAACTTTATTGAGTACTTAAGTACGGTAAGTCAAATCGATATTCTATTAAGGGAGTGTTGAAAGAGTGAATATTTCTAAACTGACACTGGATCAAAAAATCGGCCAAATGTTTATTTGTGGTTTCCATTCCTTAGGACTAGATGATCAAATCCGCAAGCTAATTCAGGACTATCATTTGGGCGGCGTCATTTATTTCCGCCGCAATATTGATGAGCCGGAGCAAGTGGCAAGCCTTTCCGCTTCACTGCAGAAGCTGGCTGCTGATAACGGGGATTTGCCACTATGGATCGCTATCGATCAGGAAGGCGGTATGGTGGCGCGTATCGACCATAAGAAAATGAGCCGGATTCCCGGCAACATGTCACTTGGAGCAACGGATCATCCGGATTATAGCTACGAGGTTTCTCGGGTAAGCGCCGAGGAACTCTTACAGCTCGGAATTAACATGAACTTTGCCCCTTGCCTGGATGTAAACAACAATCCGCAGAATCCTGTTATCGGAGTCCGTTCTTTTGGAGAAAATGCGGATAAGGTATCTGAGCATGGCGCAGCCGTAATCAAAGCTTTTCAAGAAAAAGGAGTATCTGCAGCAGCCAAGCATTTTCCGGGACACGGCGATACCAGTGTAGATACCCATATGGGGCTGGCTACGGTGGAACATGACATTGAACGTTTGCAGCAGGTAGAGCTGAAGCCTTTTATCAAGGCCATTCAGCAAGAGGTGGATGTGATCATGACGGCTCACGTGATTTTCCCTGCGATCGAACCTGAACCCATTCCGGCAACGTTATCCAGATCCGTCCTGAGTGGATTGCTGCGGGAGGAATTGGCTTACAATGGAATCATTGTGACCGACTGTCTTGAAATGCATGCGATTGCCAAATTCTTCGGCGTTGGAGAGGGTGCGGTAAAAGCGATAGAGGCTGGAGCGGATCTTGTGTTAGTCAGCCATACGCTCAGCGACCAAATCGAAGCCATTGAGGCTGTGAAAAATGCAGTGCAAAGCGGAAGAATCAGCGAAAAGACCATCGACACCGCCGTGGAACGTATTTTGAAGCTAAAGCAAAAACGTGTTGAGAGCCTGAAGGCTCCTGAAACTTCCCAGGTATTTCTTGAGAGACATGAAAAACCCGTAGTGGACCGTCTTCTGAAAGAAATATCGTTGAAAAGCATAACACTAGTCAAAGATCAGGGACAACTGCCTTTAAACGCAGAAGAATCCGTGCTCGTCATTTGGCCTGAAGTTCGCTCCTTAACCCAGGTCGATGAGCCTTGGACTGAGGTTGTGACGCTTGGGGACACGCTTTCAGAGCATCTTTCCAATGTGGAGGAAATCCGCATCAGCGCTGAACCGAACCGGGAAGAAATAGAGAAGACCTTAAGCGCTGCAGCATCTTTCAATCAGGTTGTTTTGGTTACATATACTGCTGGAAGCAGTCTTCCGGAAGGGCAGCGGATTTTGGCGGAACGGCTGATGCAGCAAAATCGCAGCAAATTGGTGGCAGCCTCCACCCGTAATCCTTATGACCTGAACGATATCCCCGGCATCCCGGCGTACCTGTGCTGTTACGAAAACACACCTTACTTTATGGAAGCACTGGCTTCTATACTAGCCGGTCAAAACCGAGCCGAAGGCAAGCTTCCGGTCAGTTTGAATGAATCCAGTGCCGCAGCGGCAAACTGAAATAAACACACGGATTCAGCTAATCTTTAGCATCAAAAGCTTTACCTATTGCAAGGACGGAAGGTTCCTTCAAATCAGGGACTCTTCCGTTTTTCATTTTGTTGGAAATGATCAAGAAACTTTTTCTCAAAATTTGCGTCTAATACTATGTCTATTTTAGAGCGAGATAGAACAATGGGAGCATAAAGGAGTCTGTACATGAATTTCAAAAGACTGACAATGATTGCTGTGTTGGCTGTAGCACAGACTACACTCGCCATACCTTCCGTAGGTGCAGAAGGTACGAGTGCAGTTCATCCTGAGATGATTCAGGGCATCACCATGAACGCAGCGAATAGCGCAGACAGTACAACAAATGCGGGACAGAGCGCCACAGCAGGAGTTGCAGGCGATTCCAACAGTGGAGACAAACAAAACAGCTCCACGGGGAGCGGCCAAACCACGACAGGGGAAACAAACAACGGAGACAAAGAAACATCAAGTACAGGTGACTCCGTCAAAACAGAGGATACCCAATCGAACACGTCCACGGATGGCGACGATAAGGGTACCACAAATGAAAAAGGTAATACGGATGACAACGGTAAGGTCGAAGGAGAGAACGGCCAACCCGGAACAGCTCCAGGCGAGACGGAAAATTCAACCGATTCGACAAAGTTAATTGATGCGGCACAAGCAGGTCCGAATGAGCTGGTTCTGATGATGAACAGCAAAAATATGTATCTGAATGGAAAGCTTTATCTTGCAGGCCAACCCATGGCGGTGAAAAACGGCGTTTCCTATGTAGCGATCCGGGCTTTGGTTGAACGTGTGGGATTAGAGTTTACATACGATAACAAGACGCAAGAAACAATCATCAAAAAGGACGGTAACGAGCTGCGGTTTAAAACCAATAGTGATGTTTACCGTGTGAATGGCGTTTCTACGAAAATGAAGGGACCGGCTTACCAAGAAAATAATGTGTTTATGGTGCCATTAACTTCAATCACACAGGCGCTAAACATCCCGTATAAGGTGGACCAGGCCCAGAAGAGAGTTATTTTGTCGCTTTCGACCAAACCTGTAGCTGCCTTTACTGTTCAGCCTTCCGAAATCATTGTTGGTGAAACAAGAGTCACTTATACGACCCAATCCAAAACCTCAAATGGTTTGCAAATCACTGACGATCGTTGGGAAGGAAAGCAAGATGTGTTCCAAGAGGTTGGTCCTCATACCATAACGCATTATGTACAGGATTCCAGTGGTCAATGGAGCGATCCATATTCCGTCACTATTAATGTGCGGAAGCCGATCGCGCCGCCGGTAGCTAAATTCACGACTGACAAAGATGAGTACAAAATGGGCGAACCGGTTATCATCAATGACCTGAGTACATCTGAGGATGATGAGATCGCGTCACGCCAATGGTTGAATGACCGCAAGGCATTTTTTAAACCGGGTCCTATTACGATCCACCTGATTGTGACAAACAAGCACGGTTTAACGAACGAATTCCAAAAGACCATCAATATATCAAATGAATCGCTGTATACCGAAGATGAGTTCAACAAGCTCTTTATTCCGTTAGGCGATAAATTTACCGTTGATGGCAATGCGACGTCATGGACTAGTCTTGCATATTCGAGTTCATCCGAATCGTCCACACTGATCCGAAGCAACAGCCCGGAAACGGTTAAATCTGAAGGACTTCTGTATCGTGAAACGGCTGTCGGCAATACCCGCATCATGGTACACCATATGAACGCAACCGGAAGAAATATGAAGGTTTACGTCATTGCGACGAATACAAACGCGGATATGCCATCTCATATTACCATGCAAGGTTTCGGTATGGGCGGACCAAACCCGTATCCGGCTCTGACTGGTAAAGTATCCATAGATCGTTATTTCCAATCGCTACAGAATCAATCGGCTCATCAGATCATCGATTTGGCTCCTGGTGAAAGCAAAGTGTTTATGTCGGATATAAGTAAAATCAAATTGAAGCAAGACGATACGATTTCGGTCCTATCAGATGTGTACAGCGATAATCCGATCCAATATTCCTTCATTATGATCGACGAAAACAAGGATCCGCTTCAATCGCTGCCTTACTTGACCGCCCTGGATCGTGACGTTCATAATCGCGGTACTTATCCGAATGCCACTCGTTTGATCCGCTATGATGATAATGTCGGATCCGTCTCATCTCGTCTGGTCCTTGGTGACGATAATCAGGATCCGAACCTGAGGGGTACTGACGGAATTCTTGGAACGGAAGCTTCAAATGCAGGCAACTTTGGTGTCGTTTATAAAATTACACTGAGCCATGTAGCTCCGCGTACGTTGATTACCTTTAACCCGCGTGGCGGCATATACTACGGTGTCATTAGCGTCAATGGTCAAAACGTGCAGATGGCGAAAAGTAGTGTCATCAATGCGCCTTACGAAGTTGGCGTGTTGTACCGTACCGGCAGTTTTGAGGAAAAAGTGGAGATCATGTTTACTCCTGCATCGGGTAGCAATCTGCCGGTCAATTTGCTGTTTACACCAATGCCTCTGTTAAAGTAGCCTTGCTTGAAACCCTAGTGCAAGGAATAAAATTCTCTCAAACGTTTTAAAAAGAAGCTGCCTTAATATCGTAAGATATTGAGGCAGTTTTTATATGGAATGGCAAATTAGCGATACTGAAGAGATGTAGGCGCGGGCCGGAAGTGCATACAATGGATGGATCTTTTGTGACCAAGCCGATGCTTCGATTGACTGAAATATGGATTTGAGGCATTATAAGAAGTATCAGGATACTGCAAAATTCGAGTGTTTGCGATGAACGCAGTAAAGCCGGAACGATGCATTTTTGTTGATGAAAATGGGAGGATGAGCGTTATGCTTTCGACAGAACAGATTATTGACGCCATGTCGGAACAGGGACTGCGCATTACCGACCAGCGGAAGACGCTCGCTAGATTATTTGGTGAACATTCGGGTTATTTGTCGGCCAAGGATGTCTATGAATTTATGTGCAAAAAATACAGCGGTCTCAGCTTTGACACAGTATACCGTAATCTAAGGGTGATGCATGAGCTTGGTGTACTCGAGCAGGTAGTTTTCGAAGACGGAATGAAATTCAAAGCGAGCTGCAGCGAAGATCATCATCACCACCATATGATTTGCCTGCAGTGCCAAAAAACCTATCCGATCCATTTCTGCCCAGTGAATTTTACGGATGCTCCCGAGCATTTCCAGGTTGTAACGCATAAATTTGAAGTGTTCGGATATTGTAAAGACTGTCAACGGTCCGTACCGGATGGGGAACTGCATGCGGCCTCCAAAGCTAGTGGGAGACGATAACATGGGACTTTCCCGCAGAATGGTTCAAGGGCCGATTCACTTTTACCGCAAATACATTTCGCCGCTGAAGCCGCCAACCTGCCGGTTTTACCCTACATGCTCCGCGTATGCTCTGGAAGCGATTGAGGTGCATGGTGCGTTAAAAGGTTCTTTGTTGGCTGCAAAGAGAATTGCTAAATGCCAGCCGTTTCATCCGGGAGGGCTGGATCCGGTTCCACCCCGCAAGGAGAAATACAGCAAGAATTCGCATGGTGGGAGCAACGCCTGACTTGACTTCAGGCTATATGGTTCAGTATATTAAGAGGTATATGACATTTCCGATGAACGGATGAGTAGGAGAATTGAAGCTTAGCACAGAGAGCCGGGAGAGCTGCGAACCGGTCTAAGCCATTCACTGAACATGGTCCTGGAGGAACTGTTTTCGAGCGGAAACCGGATGAAGAAGGTCCGGCTATCGTAAGGGAGCGGCGTGTTCCAGCGTTAATGGACGGTGACCCGGCAGCGCCGGGAACCGATGGAGCCTGCCTTCCGGAAGGAAGCGGGGAAACTGGGTGGTAACACGTGAGAGAACTCTCGTCCCATAGTGGGGCGGGATTTTTTTGTGTTCATGTAAAGGCGCGATCAACAAAATGATTGTTATTTTCTTGATCGCGCCTAATTAAAACGATTTCAGGAGGATGAACTGACTTATGCCCGAGAAAAAGACGTTTTACCTGACAACACCAATCTATTATCCAAGTGACAAATTGCATATCGGTCATGCCTACACAACAGTTGCCGGCGACGCCATCGTCCGCTACAAAAAGCTTCGCGGCTACGACGTGCGTTATTTGACGGGAACGGATGAACATGGCCAAAAAATCGAACGCAAGGCAGCCGAAGCCGGCAAAACGCCACAGCAGTTCGTGGATGATATTGTGGCAGGCATCAAGGAACTGTGGAAAAAGCTTGATATTTCCAATGACGATTTCATCCGTACAACGCAGCCGCGCCATGCCAAAGTGGTTCAAGAAGTGTTTGAGCGCTTGCTTGCGCAGGGGGATATTTACAAAGGTGAATACGAAGGTTGGTATTGTACGCCGGATGAATCTTTTTTCCTTGAGAGACAGTTGGTTGACGGCAAATGCCCGGACTGTGGCCGCGCTGTTGAGCGCGTAAAAGAAGAAAGCTATTTCTTCCGTATGAGCAAATATGTGGACCGTCTTCTTCAATATTATGAAGATCATCCAGACTTCATCCAGCCGATTTCCCGCAAAAATGAAATGATTAATAACTTCATTAAACCGGGACTTGAAGACTTGGCGGTATCCCGTACAACCTATGAATGGGGCGTTAAGGTTAAAAGCGATCCGAAACATGTTATCTATGTATGGATTGACGCGCTGCTGAACTACATCACTGCGCTCGGATACGGTTCCGAAGACACCTCGTTGTTCGATAAGTACTGGCCTGCCGACGTTCATTTGATGAGTAAGGAGATTGTTCGTTTCCATACCATTTATTGGCCGATTATTCTGATGGCACTGGATCTGCCGCTGCCGAAGAAAGTTTTTGCGCATGGCTGGTTGCTTATGAAGGACGGAAAAATGTCCAAATCTAAGGGCAACGTTGTTGATCCGGTTACTTTGATCGACCGCTACGGTCTCGACACGCTGCGTTATTACCTGCTTCGCGAAGTGCCTTTTGGTGCGGACGGAACCTTTACGCCTGAAAGCTTTGTGGAGCGGGTCAATTCGGATCTGGCCAATGATCTTGGTAACCTGCTGAACCGTACGGTAGCGATGGTCGATAAATATTTTGACGGACTTGTGCCTGCATACCAATCGGGGGTAACCGCATTTGATGCCGATCTGGAAGAAGCGGCGAAGACCGTGTACGCCAAGGTAGAAGAAGCCTTGGAAAACATGGAATTTTCGGTTGCTTTGACGGCAATCAGCCAGTTTATTAGCCGCAGCAATAAATATATTGACGAAACCCAGCCGTGGACACTTGCGAAGGACGAAGCCAAACGCGGCGAGCTTGCTTCCGTCATGACGCATCTGGTGGAAAGCTTGCGCATTGCCTCTATTTTGCTCCAGCCGTTCCTGACCCAAGCTCCGCGTAAAATTTGGGAGCAGCTTGGCATCGAAGAAGGCGAGCTGACCTCTTGGGACAGCGGTAAAACATTCGGATTGATCCCCGCAGGAACCAAACTAGTGAAAGGGAATCCGATTTTCCCACGTTTGGAGGTCGAACCGGAGGTTGCCTACATTAAGGAAGCAATGACGGGAGGAGCGCAAGCGGCCAAGGAAGAAGCGAAACCGGCTGAAACGGCTGCTGAAGCGCCTGAGCTAAAAGAAGAAATCGGCATCGAGGACTTTGCCAAGGTTGAACTGCGCGTCGCCCAGGTCATCGCGGCAGAGCCAGTGAAAAAAGCGGATAAGCTGCTCAAGCTGCAGCTGGATCTTGGTTTCGAACAGCGTCAGGTCGTTTCGGGTATTGCGAAGTTCTATGCACCAGAGGATCTGGTGGGACGCAAAGTGATTTGCGTAACCAATTTGAAGCCTGTGAAGCTGCGTGGAGAGCTTTCCCAAGGGATGATTCTTGCAGCCTCCCAGGGAGATCAGCTAACCTTAGCCACCGTGCCTGACAGCATGCCAAACGGCGCGGTTGTGAAGTAATTCGGCTCAGCATAGTCTGAATCGAGCCAAATGTTGGAATAATAAGACGGGATACCTTTAAAAAAAAGAAGGTATTCCGTCTTTTTGCGCGTGGTGCTTGATGAATGGCACAACACCATGAACTATTTAAATAGGTTGACAAATTTTCTACGCCCATTTTATAATTTATTAGTAAAAATTACGATTAAGGTGGGTATTTGAACAGTGAAAAAGAAATGGCGGCTCCGGGCCGGAGCGATATGGTCCATAATCGTGCTTGTTGGTGTTTTGGCTGCAGGCTGCGGTCCGCAGAGCCAAGGGAAGATCGTGGAGGGGAAGGTCAATGTAGTGACCACCTTTTATCCGATATATGAGTTTGCCAAGGCGATCGGTGACGAAGACGCCAATGTCATCAATCTGCTGTCTGCCGGTGTGGAGCCCCATGACTGGACGCCGCGGAGTCAGGATATCGTGAATACGTCCAAGGCGCAGCTGTTTTTTTATAATGGTGCCGGTCTAGAAGGATGGGTTCCTAAGTTCCTAAAAGGTTTGAACGGGGATAGCAAGGTGAAAGCTTACGCGGTCAGTCAGGGAGTTAAGCTGATCGAAGCGGATGCGGAAACGGATCATGAGCATGAGGGCGAGGGGCTGCAGGATAAGCATCTTGTCGATCCGCACACCTGGGTTAGCCCGAAGTCGGCCATAATTATGGCAG
>JAIRVF010000008.1 GCA_031254035.1 Paenibacillus sp. | reverse complement strand
CGATATCCCTATTATCTATCATGCATATTTTAACGGGATTCGTCAACCGTGCGGAATTTCTGAGCTATAGCCGTCAATTCCTGACTAATGCTGTTCAGAATTTGAACGAAAGATTGCATCTGCTTGTTGGCTTCCTGAAATTCTTGGAAGAAACGTTGTTTGGTCATCCCTTCCCATTGTCCTTCCATGCCCTGGATGGCCTGAGTCAAGCTGCTAACGAGCTGTTGGCTTTGTTCACCACTTTGCTTAAACTGATTCGCTACTGTATCGACCTGCTCGGGGGTAATCAAAATACGTCCTGACATAATGCTCCTCCTCAAAAGTACGATTATTTTCGTACTTGACTATACTATAATTTCCCAATTTGAACAAAAGTCCCTGGTCCTGAGTCCTTTTACCCCTTTTTCAACCGATCGAAACTTCTTCCAGAAGCTTGTGGAACTTTTCTTCCTCATCATTGGAAAATCCAACAAACTCGATCTTGTTGATATCCCCATGATTGAACAAAAAAGTATAGTTAGGATCAATATATCCTTCCGGAAAAACCACACCCAAATAATCATACAAGGTGTTGCTTTCCATCTGAATCTGCTTGCGGCCATAGATCATCAATTTCTTTTGGGCGCCTTTGAGCAGAACGACCGATCCGAGCGGAAGCAGTGTTTTTTCGTGATCGCGTACCTTCATCGTTTGTTCAACCTACCTCTCTATTGACAATTATTTTTCCCGATTCGTTATGAGTTCTTTTTGAGCAAAAAATATTTATGAAGATTACCTGCAAGCATCATGTAAGCTAATGAAAATAAAAACAGAAGCGCGATAATAAGCAGCATTTTGATACTATAACCGCCAAACGTTTTGATTAGCAGACTTCCGAGAAGGACGCCTGCTCCGGAGCAGACCAAAATGATGCTTTGCGATTTTCTAAGATTCCCGCCTGCTCCATTTGTATTATCTTGCTCCTTCCTACTATAATACCCGCCGTGTAAAAGCTTGATATGTATGCTGTAAAGCAGTGCGAACACAATCACATATCCGGCCCCTGACAATATCCAAAACCATGGTGAGGACATGCCTAGCGTCGCATAAGCCAGCTTGTTCGCAGCTACCACAAAGGACGCCGAGCCCAATATCCCGAGCGCTCCCAGGAAAAACAGATGAAATGATTGCATCTTGCCGGGGGAAACAATTACAACCAGACCCAGCATATCGAGAATAATCAGCGGAACCAGCAGCAGCCACGCCCATAGCGGGATAAACGGATCCGCAAAAGCAAGCACAAGCAGCAGCAGATTGGGAAGAATAAGCAGACTTACCGTTTGGGATCGTATGATCCGCCTTGGATACACACCGGCAAAATCCTCTATGAAATCTTGCTTTTGCCCTGAGTTGCTGCCGTTCAATTCAGACCCCTCCCCTTTGATCTACTCAAACCATTTGCCCAGTTTCCCGAGTTTGTTTTTCACTCCATCTGCAAGCTCGCTAGCTCCGTGTGAGACGGCCTTTACCGAGTCTGACACCACATTGAATGTCTCCTCCGCTGCATGACCGATTCCATCAGCGACAACCTTCGCCCCTTCAACTGTACCGTCAATCGCCCAATTCACACCGTCCACCGCATAGGTTTTCAGCGATTTTCCGTTGATTTCGATATCAGTTACGGCCGAAATGACAACGCCTGCAGCTAGTCCAACGACCGCTCCCACAGCCGTACCTGCTACAGGTACCGCGGAACCGACCGCCGCCCCGATCGCTGCGCTGCTGGCCATCGTCCCCAGCCCCAAACTGCCATTTACGAGCACACTTGCCGCAGCACGGCTTGCACCACCTTTTTTATAGTCCTCAAAACCGGAAACGCCAGTGTCAAAAAGAAGGCCTGCATACCCCAGCTTCCCGCCCAAACCTTTAAAGGACAGTGACTCTTTGGCGGCAATTTTCGGATCGACAAATTTCCAAACTTGAGGGTTCTTTGCCGCATTGTTAAGCGTATAGCGTGTCCCGCGAATGCCTTCATTTAACGCAAATGCAGAACGAGCACCTTTGATCGTTGCGACTGAGCCGTTGTTTCTCATATTAACATTAAATCCGCTTTTGACCATCGTGCCGACCATTAGCGCTCCGTATCCAAGCGAAGCCCAGCCTGCGGGCGTTGGTCCTTTATATCCCCAGCCAACTTGGTAGCCTTCTTCGCTTCCGTTTTGTCCCTGAACGGCTAGGACAGCCGATGAAGGATTGGAAATTGTAAGGCCGCGTCCACCGTAACCGGGGAGAATGGAGGTTTCACCCGGAAGGCCTGAGGCTCGGAACATGGCAACCGGAGAGCTGTAGAAGACAGAAGTGCCCAATATGGAGTGCTGCTGCTCGTCCGCAGTCTGGAACTGACCTGCTTTTCTAAGCACACTTCTTCCCATTTCATTAAGCATAGAATGGATCTGCTCTCCTTGCTGATTTGCGGCCTGCCACTGATTCAAGAGAGATTGCCGGATAGAAGTTTCCCATATTAACGATCCCAAAGCCTGATTTAAAGAAGTGGTAATTTGCCGGAATTGTTCACTACTTTGCTCCAACTGACGACTTAATGCCCGGAGTGCTTCCGGTTCAACAGAAATACGCACGGAACATCACCTTCCATCTGATTCTGCAGACTGCTTCAACCAGAGAAGCAGTGTCTCTTGAAATTGTTGTTTACTGGCGGGACTAGCGGTTAACCAGTCTTGATCCCCGCTTACACTCATGCGAATAAGCCAGTTCATGGAATCATTAGCCACAAATGCGGCACTTTGCGTCTCCCATCTGCTGCCCGTCCAAGTAGAAAAGTGGAGTTCGCCTTCCACCGTGAGGAATTTCAAACATTTGGACAGTGCAATAGATCCTTCCGGATCATTGGTAGCTGCGGCTAGCTCATCACTGAGATCTTCTAAAGAAAGTGCGGAAGCACTGCTGTATAATTCGCCGAACTTACTTTTCGAAAGAAGTAGTGCTGGTGCATCGATTGGAGCATAGTCCTTCAATTCCATTTCCTCAAGCAATCTATCAGAGGCCTCATCCACGGTCCCAAGCTCATCCAGCTTATACTCGGAATCCTTATCGGACTTACAAACCTGTACGACACGTTCATTCGTCGCATGTAGATAGCCTTCAAATGTTTTATTATTTTTCCTGTATCTGATCCAGCAGGAACGTTCCGCCAAACTTGCAATAGCCACGCGCGAGAAAACCTTAGGCGGCATAGCAAGTTCGATCCCATTTTCCTCCTCTATAAGGTAGCCTTTTTCTAAAAGGGATGCTTTGACAACGCCCCATTCATCGGCTATTTCCTCTGCCAGATACCCCTGAAACGGATCTTCCACACCAAGCAGACGATCGGATCCCAAAATACCGGCAAGGAAAAAGAACTCTTTATTATCGAGTGTGATTGTATCCTGTTTGGAAGCATGAATCGTCAACATTATGAGCCACCTCCCCTCAAACAACAACATGCCATCGGTCACGAATTTCTATGACCCAGCGACTGATACTCCATTGATCAGCGAACGGAATCGCAGCTTTCACCCGGGTGAATTTTCGCTTAATGTAGTACCCCTGTCCCGGAGGAAGAATTTTTAAGCTACCCGGGGCATTTCCCGATTCGGAAAAAGGGATTCGAAAGAATGACAAATCATTAGGGTCTAAAGTCCCGAATAAAAATCCGCTTTGACAAGCTTTTACATCATTGAACCAATCCACCCCGAATGTCGGGAAATCAGCTGGAACGCCCGATAACAGAACATGTACATTCCGGTCGCGACCAAGACGCACGATCGTGCCAAGCTGTTCTTTAATCATATAATCATTTAGTCGTTTAGCCAATATGTCAGCATCATCAATCACGAGAAGAATAGCCGGATTTTCCTCACCGCTGCTGCGCTGCTGCACCTTTTCGTAAACTTGTCCAATCAGCAGAGAGAGCTCTTCTTCTCTGGATGCGCTCCCCTGTACATGCGGAAGCTCTTTCACCTGCGAAAGCCCCTGGCTGCCGTACCGGGAATCAATTGTGTACATATGCAGCTGCTCCGGAGAATAATGGTAAGAAAGGGAAAGCATCCATGACAGCAAAAAGGATGTTTTCCCGCCCTCCATCGGACTTGCTACGATAAAATGCGGCCCTTCCGCCAAATTCAGCTCGAATGGTTCCAGATCGTCCGTCAGCAAACCAACAGGAACTTTAAACGAAATATTCGAAGCTTGCTCCTGCTTAAAGCTTGCCGGATGTGGCATTAGTTCATGCAGCGTGATCTGCTCTGGCAGCTTTTTAATCTCCGGCGCTTTCCAGTCCGGATATTGCTTAGCAATATTCAGAATATGATTGCGGAGCATTACCGATCGTCCAGCTTCGTCATCTCCCGCCGCGGGCAGCGCAGCCTGGAATTCGAGCGGTGGAATATGGCCTTTAACCAAACCTCGGCCCGGCGGCATGGAACCCGGATTCCTCGCGGGTCTGCCGACAGCGTAATAATAATCCGATGCGTCTGCCAGCTCGAAAGTAACCGCACTTGCAATATTGCTCCGCACCTTTTCAAATATATCCGAAATGCGGTTAGATGTGATCACAAAAGTGATGCCAAGATTGCCACTTTCACGCAAGATAAACTCTAACATTTCGTTTTCTTCGGGATAAGAGTTCCGGAAATTCAAATAGCCATCGACGACGACAAGCACCTGTGGAAGGACTCCGGCTTGCGAACGGCGATAAGCGGCGGCCGTCTTCACGCCCGCATCGGCGAAAAGCTCCTTGCGAACGGATACCGTCTTCACCAGAAAACGGAATAACCGCTTAATCCGGTCATCCTCTTCAGCCAACATCACGCCGCCAATTTGCGGCAGTCCAGCGAAATCGCGCATCATTCGTCCCATATCCACAATATATCCATTCCATGCCAACGGTGAATAGCTCTGCGCCAAGGACATCAGCAAGGTTTGAACAAAAGTGGTTTTGCCAAGCCCCGGCATCCCGTATACTGCCCAGTGTCCCTGCTCCATCGGAATTTGCAGCGGACGCTGGCTTTGATTAGGCAGATCATCGATGATTCCGACGAACCCATGCAGCTCATCAGCTTCTGAACACAGATGCATGGCCTGCGTTAATCCTTCCAGCTCCAGCCTTTCAGGAAGCGGCGGAAGCCAAGGGCCCTGAAGACGCCCGATACCTTCTTCTTTGGCTGCTTCAGCAAGTTTGTCAATAAACACTTGAAGCTGCTTCGGCGGCTGCTCCATCTGCAAATTTGCGGCAGACATACTCGTTGTCAACAAATTTTCGCGCTTTCCGTTCAAAGCGATTTCGGTCGGTACAATCCGGCCCGGAGAATCAGTCTGCTCCACGTACGGCGCGCCGCTCCAGGCAAACTGCATTTCCTCGAACAATTCATCGCTTCCCACTTGGAAATATCCCCGGCCCGGCTTATTGATCCAGGCAGCGTTCGGAATTTTGAGCATATCCCGGCTGTCACCCTCGTCCTGCACGCGCAGACAGATACGAAAACGGGCATTACTCCATATTTTATCATCAACAACCCCTGCAGGCTTCTGAGTTGCAAGAATCAAATGAACGCCAAGCGTGCGGCCTATGGCCGCGATGCTGATCAACTCATCCATAAATTCAGGCTGATCCTTTTTAAGTTGGGCAAACTCATCGATAATGATGACCAAATGCGGGAGCGGCTGGCCGCCCTCGCGTCTTAGCAGCTTGTAATACTCATCAATATGCTGTAAATTCCCAGCGTCGTTTAATATTTTTTGCCGTCTGACCAGCTCAGCTTTAAGCGAAATCTTGGCTCTCTCCATCAAACTGCTGCTCAAGTTGGTGATCGTTCCTACCACATGGGGCAAATCTACAAACGTATTAGACATCCCGCCGCCTTTGTAATCGATTAGCATGAACGACAGATCATGCGGATGAAACTCCGCGGCAAGGGAAGCCACGATCGACTGGATTACTTCGCTTTTACCTGATCCGGTTGTACCGGCGATCAAGCCGTGAGGTCCATGCCCCTGCCGTTCTATTTTATCATGAATGTTCAAATTGATCCTCTTCCCGCCGGCGCGCACGCCAAACGGAACAGGGAGACTATCAGGATAGCGGTTGTTTCTCCAGTGCAGCTTCACGTCTAAATCAGACGCAGTTTTGATGTTCAGCATTTCAAATAAAGACAACACATCCGGTATATCCGAAGCCAAAGAGCGTTTGAGACGTACTGGAGCCATATAACGCGATAAAGCCTCCACCTTTTCAAGTGAAAGATTATCGGGCACAAAAACAACTTGTTCAAAAGTCCCGTCATCTTGCTTCAAGGAATAATGTCCCTGTTCTTGACTGACGTCTACAATCAAATGGCATTGCATTGGCAGTGTTTCCTTACGGTCAGACAAAATGATCGTACAAGCATCAATTTCCCCGGCATCCTCCAGCAGCAAAGGAAGCAGCGGCTCCTCTTCAATCAGCTGTCCGCTGGATAGCAGGACCACCTGTACCGGAATCTCGACCGTCTTTTTCTTGGGTTCATGGCGGGACGATTTGCGCCGACTAAGTTGCTGGAACAGCTCATCCGCCAGCTGATGGGCGCTGCTGCGCCGGTCCGACATGTAACGTTGGTTCCGTTGCTCATCCCAAGTATGCGGCAGCCATCTCATCCAGTCCCAGTCTCCGGCATCCTTTTCCTCATAAAATGCAGCCAACTTCACTTCATCCGGAGAATGGCGCACCGTCAACTGGGCAATAATCACCCGCAGCGAGTTCATGACCGTCTCCCGCTCCCCGACAATGCCGATCACCTTCGCCCGAAACAATGGTAGCGCAACCGACGCGTCCGGAACTGTTTCAAAGTCAGCGGCAAGCCTCTGCGCCTCTTCGATCAGCGGATCCTTCACGTAACCTTCCGGACGAGGAACTTTAACCTTCATAAAGAAAGGAAGATTTCCGGTTCCGATGCGTGTATGCAAAAAATCATCATCTTCATAGGAACGTTCCCATAATACGCTGCTCCGATTTTTGACAACATGAAAGCAGACATCCGGATCGCCGTGAACTTCAAAAAGCACATCCACCTGCTCCTTATGCCCTGCCATCAGTTGCTCTTTGTGCTTCTCAAGCTCCGCTTGATACAGCCGGACTCGTTCCTTCATTTGCTCTTTGTACTTTTTCTTGTTCCCCAGATACACAAAAAACGGAATCGTGTAGGATGTTAACATCATCATCACGGAAACCATTTGAAACATCATATAGTTGCTGTTGCCCATTTTTCCGGTCAAATTCATATATATATAGAATCCGATACTAAAGATCGTCATGATAGCTGGAAGCAAAATCGAAATCAAAGAAAAAGACGGCTTGTTTGGCTCGTTCTGAGGTCTTAAAATCTCGATAATATCTTCTTTCAGCGTCGGTTTGATTCTTGGCGAGCGTTGATACAACACATTCATGATGCGTCAAATCCTCCCTGTTTCCAAAAACACTTCTAGAGGTTGTTCAAAAAGTCCGCTTTTGATAAGAAAACCAATCGAGGTCAATTCAAGGATGAAGGGCCGTGATGCAATCGTACAGCTCCGCTCCTCAGTCCCTAACTTCATCCAATTCAAGCGTTTTGAAAAAACGCACATCGGAAGCATAACCTCGGTGCTGAAAACCGATCTTTTTGAACTCTCACTTCTATGTATTTTGTGAATTTTAGAATCGGTATCAATCCTCTATTGCCACACTTGAATCATGTTGAAACAGGCTTCTTTTCCCAAATACCGGCGCCTCTTCATCGGTTGTGGAATAAGCGCGCTGAAGGCGTAACGAGCATCCTTCTCTCATACCTGCCTTCGCGATATCCAGTTGATCCCGAATCGTAAACCAGAGCCCGTCTGGAAATTTCCCTTCCAATATATATTGCTGTCCCACACGGGGTACTTCGCCATAAACCCTCATGCCTAGCATCTCTTTCAATTGAAGAATAGGATAGTCATCCGGAACGTCTATATCAAACCAGTCTCTTTCCTGACGGCTTTTTATAACGGTTAGAATCACTATTTTACACCTCTAGTCCTTTGTAAATCTATGATTCAAAAGATACAATAACTTCTATAATAATGCTAACACTCATGCGTAAATATGTCAATTTGTGACAAAATAACTATTTTAAATCATTGGAATTACAAATAAAATAGGTAGTAAGAATCATTTGTGTGTATTTATGATTCATCATAATGAAATAATATCTATTTTCAACTACAATAAAATCTGTAATCTTTCACAATTGACATTCCATTCCGTTTTTCTACGAATCTATGAAAATTGTGCGCAATTTAAGAATTTATAAGCTTTCTTTAAGGTTTTTTTAATAATCGGGGTTTACAATGCAAATATGGAATAACACGAATGAGGTGATTTTTCTATGAAAATGTTAATTAGTTTCCAAAACAAGCTGGTTCCAGTCTACTTCACTACTGAAAGCAAACAATCCGTTCAAAAAGTACTTAAGCTGCTCTGCGGCACCTTAGAAAATAAGATCCAATACGGTAAAAGAGCATTAAAAAAATGTTTGGATTCATTGATCAGCATCGAAATCGAAGGCTCCGAAGCGATTCTGCACAGCAAAAGTGAAAACGACACGCTGGCACTGTCCCTCTATTAAGAGGGACTTTTTTTATAAACTTCCGGGGTCTCCGCAAAGTAATCGGAATAAGCTTCAAAAGCCACATGTCAGGTTATTTTGGTCGAAACAAAAAGGAGCCCCCGTCAGAAGCCCCTCTCCGATCACAAAGATATATTTTCAGGCTGACCGCATGATTTAACCGGATCAAACTTCACTGTTTCTCAGTCTTATTCAACCTTCGTCATGAATGCGATTATTCCAAAACGAGGATTTGCGGCGTACCGGCTCCTTCGTGGAGCGGTCTTTTCGGTTTATTTTACGTTCAGCACGTGCTTCCTTCCTCATTTGAAACATAAGCTCCCGCTGGGTTTTGAGATAGTTTTGCAGCCTTTTTCCATCCACTTCCCCGGATTCCACTGCCGCACGAACCGCACATCCCGCCTCATTCTTATGCTGGCAATCGGCGAAGCGGCATCCTTCACCGATTGCTTCGATATCTGCAAATACCTGTTCCCAACCTCCGCCGTCATCATCATACAGCTGAAGTTCCCTCATCCCCGGCGTATCAACCATCAGTCCGCCCTGCGGCAGCAGGAACAACTCCCGGTGTGTCGTCGTATGACGCCCCCGGCTATCATCCTCACGGATTCCTTGTGTTCTTTGGCCTGCCGATTCCGACAGCCAATTGACAATCGTTGACTTGCCGCAGCCGGAAGAGCCTGTGAGCGCAACCGTCACTCCCTCTTGCAGATAACCGATTACCGCCTCTTTCCCCATGTTTTCCAACGCGCTGACCACATGTACCGGCACACCCGGTGCGATCATCTCCATTTCCGCGGCTTTGATGTCCGCATCATCGCACAGATCCGCTTTGCTTAGCAGAATGACCGGATTGACGCCGCTGTTCCAGGCCATAATGAGATACCTTTCCATTCTCCTTGGATTATAATCGTCATTAAGCGAAGTGACGAGGAATAGAATATCGACGTTGGTGGCGATCAATTGCTCCTGTGCAGAGCCGGTTCCCGCTTTCTGTCTGGAAATGCTGGTTTTGCGATTCAGAATGCCGTGAATAATGCCGCGTCCCTCCCCCTCAAGCAACTGCAGCGCAACCCAGTCGCCAACTGCAGGGTTAGTGCTTCCGCTTTGGAGAGCATGCTTCATCTTGCCAGACATTTCGCCCCAAATCTCTCCTTCATCCGTGTAAATCTTGTACTTCTGGCCGAAATCCGCGATAATCCGCCCTGGCTTATGAAGACCTCGGTCTTCATTGCTCCATTCATGGTCCCAGTTCGTATTCCAGCCGTATTGCATCAATTTGTTCAAATAAAATCCCCCTACAGTGTTTGGTTGTTTATGAAAAAACCCCGGAGCAAAATGCTCCGGGGTTATTGCATACATAACAGCAATAAAAAAACCACGGAGACTCAAGGTCTCCGCGGCATGTGCAAATTAGGATCCGTCATGTTGTGTTAGAACATGGGAACCTTCTTAGGCCGATGAAAGGAGACCGATTCACAATTCAAACGCACGACGGTTACAAGTAATGTTTGGTTTTTCATGATTTATCGTCTCCCTTCCTGTCATATGTTGCCATCATAACCATTTCAATCTTACATTGTCAAGTCCCTTTTTACTTAACATTCTCCCAACGTGTCCATAGTTCGCGTGGATTAAGCTCATAAATCCCGTCTTCCCGGAACATAAACTGATGCATAATAAATTCTCTACGAATCGTTGCAAAATCCTCATGATACTGCTTAATGAATTCATTGATTTCTTTCTCTGTATATTTTCGTCCGGGCTCCAGGTTCTCCACCATATGCTGCAAGGCGATCAGCTTTTTCTTATATTGCGCCGGAATTTGACGCAGCCGTCCATCCTTGGCAAAAAAGTTGCGCAATACGGATGCTTTTACCGTTTCATTCACAGGTTCTGTCATCTTTTCTCCTCCTTCCTTACAAATCAAATTCAGCGAAGCTTGTGCATGCTGCTTAATAAAATACTGATTTTGGGCAAAATATACCGTGTTCTTATCCCGCCGCTCCGTAATCAGCGCAGCCTCCCTCAGTTTGGCTGCATGATGGGTAACCGTTGGTTGGGATAAACTAAGCTTTTCCGCCAATGCCTGCCCGTTCATCTCGCCCTCCGATAAAAGCAGAAGAATCCGAAGTCGGGTTGGATCCGCAAGGGCTTTATGATAAGCAACAATTTTCTCTAGCTGCATCTTCATCTCTCCTTTTAGGGAATTGTTGGCCATGCCTCGTTATCAATAAATTTATTTGATACCCATTTAATTCGACTCACACCTAATTAGATATATATCTAATGCTATTGTGTTATCCTGATATTGTCAACCCTGTTTTTTCCTTTTCAGTCTTAAAGCATGTTCAAGAGTCATGAGGGAGTCTGATCCGATATTGTCATTGTTTAAGCCATGTATGATGCTGGTTTTTGTAGGTAATTTGCGATACGATGGATAATGAATTGCTGAAAGCATAGAGGAGGAAGTAAAGCATGCAAGACGTTATTATTATCGGAGCTGGACCTTGTGGATTGTCTGCAGCAATTGAATGCGGACGCCGCGGCCTCTCTACTCATATCATCGAAAAACACTGTCTGGTACATTCCATATTTTTGTACCCGACTCATATGCAGTTCTTCAGTACGTCTGAGCAGCTTGAAATCGGAGATGTTCCATTCGCTTCGCCAAATGAGAAGCCATTCCGTTATGAAGCTCTTTCCTACTATCGGAGAGTTGCAGACCATTACAACCTGTCCATCTCCCAATACGAAGAAGCCATTTCTGTAGAACGCAAGCCGGATCAGACCTTTGTTGTACATACGGTAGACCGCTACGGCGAAAAGCAGAAATACGAAGCGCGTCATGTTGTCATTTCCACCGGATATTTTGACCATCCGAATTATATCGGCATTCCCGGTGAAGACCTTGATAAAGTCACGCACTACTTCCGTGAGGCACATCCTTACACTGGCATGAAAGTGGCCATTATCGGCGGCAGTAACTCTGCGGTGGACGCTGCCATGGAGCTCATTCGTGTCGGGGCGCAGATCGATATGATCTACCGCGGCGAAACGGTATCCGAGAACATTAAGCCATGGGTTCGTCCAGTATTCGAAGCTATGGTAGAGAAAGACAAAATTAAGGTACATGTTCAGTCCAAGGTTACAGAAATACGACAGGACAGCGTGATTATCTGCGACCACGAAGGGAATCAAACTGAAATCGAGAATGACTTTGTACTGGCTCTGACCGGGTTCCGCCCTGACCGAAAGCTCCTTACTTCCTGCGGGGTTGAGCTAGACGGCGATATGGAGAAGCCGCTTTATAATCCAGAAACAATGGAAAGCAACGTTCCGGGATTATACGTAGCTGGTGTTATCGCCTCCGGACGCAATGCAAATGAAGTGTTCATCGAAACCGGGCGCAAGCATGGTCTTGCGATCGCTAAACATATTGCGGGAGAGTAATAAACATATAACGGCTTTTATCTGGGCCACCCTGAGTTTTACGATAACGAACGGATAGGAGTTGAAGCATGATGGATATAACATCGCTGATCCTGCTGTTGCTCGCAGCACTAGGCATTATCAGTAGCAACACTCCCATTACGGTTGCCATGATTATTCTGCTGCTCCTGCGGGTTTTGAAGCTGCAGCAAGCTTTTCCCTGGCTCGAAAAGTATGGTCTTACGCTAGGCATTATTATCCTGACCATTGGAGTTATGACACCTGTGGCAAGCGGAAAAATAAGCATTCAAACCCTCGGGGAATCCTTCTTGAATTGGAAGTCGCTGCTTGCGATTGCAATCGGAATGCTGGTTGCTTATCTGGGGGGACGTGGTGCTACACTTATGGCTGCCAACCCTACGATTGTCGCAGGACTACTGGTCGGAACCGTTCTTGGCGTAGCTTTCTTCAAAGGCGTCCCGGTTGGCCCTCTTATTGCAGCAGGAATTCTATCGCTTCTCATCGGCAGGAGTTAGCACTACTTGTAACTTGTATTGGATTATCCAAAAATAACCCCACAAAGAGTATCGGAAAGAAATCCGACGCCTCTCAAGGAGGGGCGCTTTTGCGGAGCAAAAGTACTGAGAGTATCGGAAAGAATTCCGACGCCTCTCAAGGAGGGGCGCTTTGGAGCAAAAGTACGGAGTGGAACCTATGCTTCGATACTTATTTCAAACACTTTGTGGGGACCCCAATAAACTTAGAAAAAACGCCAATTTTACATGCATTCGCAGCAAGCTGACGCCCGTCTCCATTTCGGTGTCAGCTTGTTTAGCTTCCACTTTTTTTCTCATTTGTCATCATGATTTTGCCGGTTTGGCTCATACCGCCCCTTCGTAGTTCTATTCTTTATTTTAAGAACAATCCTAAAATCAAAGGTCTACTACTGATCCTTGCGACAACCGGTCTTCGACTGAACGAAATAATAACTCCAAAGTGGGGGGATCTCTCTTACGATAAACAAAGGAATAAATTCTATCTAAAAACGGTGGGGAAGCGGGGTAAGATTCGGATTGCACATATCAAGCATTACGCTCTTGACGATATCAAGGAGTATCGATTACGGTTAGGTCTTTCTGTAGAGATTGATCCAAACGATCTCACTCCCTTTTACCCTAATCGTTATGGTAAGCACTATTCCTTGTCTAGTTTATCATCTGCTCTTTCTCGATATATGGAGGAAGCCGATCTAAAAACGGTTAAGATCCATCGGGTTACGCCGCATTTTTTGCGTCATTATTTCGCTCAGGCTGCCCAAGCTGCAGGAGCATCAGTATCTGATATTGCAGAGACACTTGAACATGAGTCAGAACGAACCACTAAGGAAAATTATTTGCGTACACAAAACCCCCTTCTTGTTTGATATCATGGAAGTGTCCAGCAACCATGCAAACAAATACGGTAAGCCCCGTCAGATTGGCGATGTCTCCGATCTTCCAATAGCTCTTCATTCATCATCTCCACTCTTTGGCGCTAGCTTTATACCGGTAGCTTCATTATAAAACCTTACGTTACGTAAGGTGCAAGTATAATTGTGCGGTCTATCGTGAATTTTTTTGTGGTTCATTGGCGAAAACCTTCCGAAATTATCCGAAACAAACCGACGGAAGCTGGCGGTACATCGTGGATCACCCGTTTGGACAGATTTATTGGAAAGCGTAAAAACGACATCACGATCCACCTTATATGAAGCCGGGTAGATCATGATGCCGTTCAAATTCACTTCATTCGTATGGCCCGCCTAAACGACAAGTCCTTCCTCCTGCGCTTTCCTTACCGCGTCTTCCCGGTTATTCACACCCAGCTTGGCATAAATTATTGTAGTGCAATTACGAACGGTACCTTCGGAAAGAAATATTTTTTCCGCAATCGCTTTTATGCGAAGCCCCTTCACTAGGGATGCCAGAATTCCCCGCTCACGCTCCGTCAACCCGTAAGGGCACACGCGCCCTTGCAATTTACGCAGTCCATCCAGTTCTTCCTGCTGCACTTTCATCTCTTTGAAGAGGACATCTGCGATGGAACGGGTAATCAGCGTTTCCCCTTCGACCCTTATCGCCTCCACTAACTCAATAGGGGAAACGGATTTCAACAAGTAACCGTTGGCACCGTTCTTGAGCGTATCGGTGGCCTGCGAAGCCTCTTCAATGTTTGTCACCATAATGACGCGTAAGGCGGGCCATCGTTCACGTATCGCTCGCAGTGTACTCGGACCGTCCAATACAGGCATTCGGACGTCCAGCAGCACCACATCGGGATTCACGTTTGGAATCATGTCGAGCGCTTCCTGCCCGTTTCCGGCGAGCCCAACGACTTGCATATCCTGCTGTTGTTGTAAGATCAACTGCAAGCTTTCTCTGATGATCGGCTGATCGTCAACGAGAAGTATGCGAATGCTTGCTGCTTGTGGAAGAGCCGCCTGATGAGGCAGACAGCAAAAAACCGCTACACCTCCTTCATCCAGACAATGAAGAGATAAATGTCCATCAAGGGCTTCAAGCCGCTCTTTCATCGATTGCAACCCGAATCCGAATTCAAAATCCTTGTTTCCATTCCCGTTATCTTCAACCTGCATTCGGATTTGGGCTTCTTCGAAGTACAATCCCACCTGTATAAGTGAAGCACCGCCGTGGCGCACGGCATTGGTCAGCGCTTCCTGCAAGCAACGATACAGGGGCAGTTTCCGGGACCGACTTAATTCATACTCCTTGCCGTAGATGCGCAGCTTGACGATCACCCCGGTTGACTGCTGAAATTGCTCGATCAATTCGCGAAACGAGGACTCCAAGGTCGTTAACGATTCCCCGGTGGTTTGCGCCCAATTGTGAACGATCCCCCTGGTTTCATTCAAACCGCGGCGCGCCATGTGAAGCAGAGTGTCCAGTCGATTCACTTCGGTATCGGGCAAGCGAGACCGAAGCGTCTCCATGCCCATAATTAGCGATGTCATCGTGTGTCCGATCGTGTCGTGCAGCTCTCTGGATATCTTGTCTCTCTCCTCAAGCAGCGTTATTTGCTCCACTCGACTCGCATATTGCTCCAAAATTTGGTTCTGTTCCTTAATGATTAGGCTCTGCTTTTGCGTACGAACCAACAATTGAAAACCGAAGCCGCACCCGTACATTCCCAAATGGTACAAGATGGCTTGAAAAGCGATGCCATCGAAATCCAAACGAGCGGTATTCCATGCAAGAAAGGGAACAAGAAGAATCGTAGCAGGCCCCGTCCAACGGTATGTTCGTTCCGTGCTATGGAATCCCACGACAAAGGCGACAATCACAAACTGCCATTGGGTCGCTTCAAAATAGTAGTTTACAGCAATGTAAAGGCTCCCGCTCAGCGCGATCTCAGCAATCAAATAAGCGCTGGTGGAATACCGGTAAAACCAATAAGGAATAACAAACGCAAGAACCGAAACGAATAGCACCGCCATTACAGGGTACGGCAAACGGTCGTGATATCGAACAAGCCCGATGACAATCGTGATCCACCACATGAAGCGGATCGTGAAAATTACCCAATCGAACCATGCCCATCGGTTGGCAAATGTCAGCAGGATGAACACCTCATTTCCGGATTTAACTGTCAACCATTATAGCATGTGCCTCCACGAATCGATATCACGAATACGAATGACAATGTACAACTTCCCAAAATGACAGGTTCGACCTCATACTCAACCTTATCGCTACAACCTGGCGATATCCATCGCTCAAAAAAGAAAGGTGAAGATGATGAATATGTCGGATACACGGAAATGGTTGGCTGCTCTACTCGCTTCTTGCTTGTTATTCCTATTGTGCATGCCACAGGCTAATGCAAATGAGGCTTCGCTGTTCTCCGAGGAAGTGTTGGAACAATGGATTGATCCTCTCATGAAGGAGGGAATGAGCAAGCTTCATATTCCTGGCGCAGCGATTGTCATTACACAAGGAGAACGCATCATGTATAGCAAAGGGTATGGCTTCGCCGATCTGGAACAACAAGTGCCCGTTAACCCAGCAAGCACCCTGTTTCGGCTAGGTTCCTTAACCAAATCCTTCACCGCTACGGCTGCTATGCAACTGGTCGAGGAGGGAAAGCTCTCGTTGCACGAAGATATCAATGCAGCCCTGAAGGATTATCAGGTAAATGGAAATTATGGCCCGATTACACTCCATCACCTGCTCACGCATACAGCAGGTCTGGATGTAATCATGTATGAAAGAGATAATCGCCAAGGATTGATTCCGCAATGGTCGACGGATACGGTTCGGACGTATTTGGAGAGGCAGCCGACGGTGTTTGCCCCGGGAAGTAAATTCCTGTACAGCAATGCCGGGATAGGACTTGTGGGAAGTGTGATCGAACAAGTATCCGGACTTCCCTTGAATGATTACCTGCGGGAACACTTGTTCAAGCCACTCGGCATGAGCAGCGCGAACTTGAATCTCCCGCAGGATCGGACCAAGTTGGCCAAGAGCTATGCTTATACGGACAACGGTTATCAAGTGGTTCCTTATTCCGGAATTCATTTTCCCGGAGCAGGAGCCATCAATATGACGCCGAATGACTTCGCCCCCTACATGATCGCACATTTGTCCAACGGCTATTTCCACGGTCAGTCCTTGCTTAAACCGGAGACGGTCCGGATGATGCATGCGAAGCAATTCTCTTCTCATGAACGCATGTATGGGATTGGGTATGGTTTTTTTCGGTCGGAGACGGTGAATGGAGTTCCCTACTTGTGGGCGAATGGAGGAATTGACGGATTTAATTCGAAAATGGTGCTCATTCCTTCTCATTCGATCGGTATCTTCATTACCGCCAACACCGGAGGTAGCGGGATGGAAATGCACGGGAAAGTCGTTCATGCCATATCCCAAATTATCGACTCGAAAGTAGCCCGCAAGCCGCTTCCTCCCCTTGAAAGTTCAGGGAGTGCGATCAAGGAACTGGAAGGACGATACGAGCTGCAATTGGCAGCGGAGCATGGCTGGGCCAAGGGGCTTCGCTTGCTAGGCAGCGTACCCTATACGGTTGAAGCAAAAGACGATCGAACATTAGTGGTGACCGGCTTATTCCAGAACGACGGGCAACAGATGCTCAGGAAAGAGTTTACCCAAGTAGATGAAAGGTTCTTCCAAGAAGTCGGCGGGGAGGAACAGCTGTACTTTCATAAAGAACAGGGGAGATGGACGCTAACAGGGCCGATGTACTTCTCAATCCCGCGCACGGCTTCCTTTGAGTCGGGATCCGTCTTGTTGGCGCTGTATGTGGTACCCGGCATTTTGTTCACGCTTATTCCGCTCCTATGGATCGTGAGGTACGCGATACGGCAATGGCGCAAGCAATCGCACAGCATCTCTGTCGTCATTCCAATCATCGCTCTCCTTCAGAGCATATTCTTCATTGTCCAGTTCATCTATGGGAATGGAGAGATTTTATACGGATACTCGCAGTTCTATCAGGTCGTCGTCGCTTCTGTGCCTCTTATGTCGTCGGCCGCAGCTGTTTATTTCTTGATTCGAATCTTTACTGCCAAGGAGCTTGACCGATGGAAGACCGTAAACGTTGGGATCGCCGTGCTTACGCTCCTTTATACGGCTTACTTGTTCTATTGGAACTTTCTTTCCGTACATTACTCTTAGGATTAGGAGGCTATAATGATGCCGCTTAAACGAACGATTGTCTATTATCTGGGGATAACACTTGGGATTACTTTCATTATGCAAGCGGTGATCGGGGCGGCTTACACCCCCGCAAATATCCTCTTGATGATGTGGGTGCCAGGCATAGCTGCCGTGGTATTCACCTTGCTCGGCAAGACGCCGCGGCCCGGAACGCTTGGTTTACGATTATGCCGCCCCTATGATTTGATTATGGCAGCTGCAATTCCCGTCCTAACGTTTGTCATTACCATCGCAGGCTCGGCTCTATTATTCGAGGGCAGCGTCAGATGGGGGGATTACAAGCTTATGGCTATGACGGACAGCTTCACGCTGAATCTCCTCGTCACGATCCTCGTGGTCGTAGCTAAATCTTGCCTGTTCGCGCTTGGCGAAGAGTTGGGCTGGAGAGGGTATGCGCAAAGCCGGATGATCGCTTCATTCGGTTCCGTGAAGGGGATTGTGATTCTGGGTGTCGTATGGGGATACTGGCATTTCGGGGTTACCCTTACGGGAGCTACCTTTAAAGGCGCGCCGTTGCTAGGGGCACTTGTCTTGATGCCGCTAGCATGCATCGGCATGTCGTTCATATTCGCATGGTTGACTCTGAAGTCAGGCTCCGTATGGCCTGCTGCTGTGGCCCATGGAATAACGAATATTCTCTTTGATTTCTCGTTCCTCTTAACCGATTATAAAGGAAGCGCGGCTCTGTACTATACTTGGATTGTCGCGGTGATGTTACTCGTGGGAGGCATTTTTATGTGCTTGATCCAAAGAATGCGGCCCCCGGTTACGGAAGGTACGAACAGTGCTGCCTGATCCCAATTAAGGAATATCTTCTTAGGCCCGAGTACGATCGAATGACACTCGAACGTGCTCGGGCCTCTTCGGCGCTTCTGGAGTCCTTCTGGAGGCTGAGAGCTGATCGATCTCAAGGTTTTTTATTCACAAATAAAGATCCAGCGGCGGCTTACATCCCCATATCTAAAGAAGGGGGTTTTACGTCCGCAGTCTATAAAACCTCCCCATCAATTGTATGACACATCCTTGGTTGTCGGTTTTCAACAACCTGATTGTGACGCTTCTTCAAGCAACTGCATCGACCAAAAATGTTTTTGTGAATAATCAAATACCCATACTATTCCGCTCCCTACGGCCGGACAGATGCATTACCTGAAAGCGGGACTCTATATAGTTTAGCGAAACGCTATTATTCATTTCTAGCCTTCCCTAGAATCCTCTGCCCGAACAGGAATTTCTATATTTTGCATAGCGCATCTCATAACCTCCGCTTTCTTTTTTCTACACTGTATTCGGATGTCGATAGATGGTGCGGAAATCTCCACAAAGTATTGAGAAAATCTCAACAGCAGCTGAAAAAGAAAAAGACAGGTTTCCGCTTTTGCACCATCCATCTTTTCAGGCATGGAAATGGAAATTTTGGGCGAACGCCTACTCTGAAAAGATTGAAGGAAATGTTGCACTTTTTTCAACGAGTTGAATCGGAAAAGCACGTTTTCTCAACGCGCCTATATACTATCATGTGAACTGAATTTGTTATGGAGAGGAGCTTTTCCACATGGCTTGGCTTATGATCCTTGGCTTAGCGATTTCATCCAGCATCGACAATTTGGGAGTTGGGATTACTTACGGCATTCGGGGAATTCGAATACGTTTTCTATCTAATGTAGTCATATCCATCATATGCTTCCTATTCAGCGCAGCCGGTATCTATTTCGGGCAATGGGTCTCTAAGGTGCTTCCGGGGATTTTCCCGCTATTGCTCGGGGCCTTCCTGCTTGCGATTATCGGTATTCGCATCATTTTGCTCGCAGTCCCGCGTCGTCCGAAAAATGTACAACAACCTGAAAACGGCGAAACAACCAAAAAAGGATGGCGCGGAATACTTAAAAACCCTGAAACAGCGGATTGGGATCAATCGGGGGACATCGGCTGGGCGGAAACGATTGTTCTTGGGATTGCTCTCTCTGCCAATGCGCTTACCAGCGGACTCGGGGCGGGACTGCTCGGTTTGCCGCCGGTTTATATCGCCCTTACCGCAGCGATTGCCAGTTTCATTACGGTGTGGCTTGGAGTCATCCTTGGCGCCAAAGTGGCTCATATCCGGATCGGCTCTTTCTCGCTCGGACAATTCGGTACGCTGATCAGTGGGGTTCTGCTTCTCCTCATCGCTATCAATACATTTTTTTAACAGGATGCAGCATTTCAAAATTAGAATAAAAAGAGGTTAGCAATGAACAAACGCCATGCGCTGTTCTCTCCGCTAACCTCTTTGTGCTTAGGTACATTTAGCTCACATTATTGCTACTAGTGTTATGCTTCAAGATGCTGCACGTTAAATAATCTTGCGTAGCTACCTTCAATGGCCATCAGCTCGGCATGGGTCCCCTGCTCGGTGATCATGCCATGTTCCATGACAATGATCTGATCCGCATGGGTGATGGTGGATAATCGGTGGGCGATAATCAAAGTCGTGCGGTTCGCAGACAAAGATTGCAGCGATTGCTGGATCAAATGTTCGGACTCTAGATCCAGCGCCGAAGTCGCTTCATCCAGGACAAGGATGTCCGGGTTTTTCAAAAATACGCGAGCGATCGCAATCCGCTGCTTTTGCCCGCCCGAAAGTTTAACGCCTCTTTCCCCCACTTCCGTATCGTAACCTTGTGGGAGATTCATGACAAATTCATGGCTATTTGCTGCAACTGCGGCCGCCTCTACCTCCGCATCCGTTGCTTCGGGGTTGCCGACCTTAATATTTTCCTTTACAGAGCCGCTGAAAAGAAAGTTATCCTGCAGCACCATGCCGACTGATCCTCGAACACTCTCCATCGTTAGCTCCCGCACATCCTTGCCGTTAATGGATACACTGCCCTTCTGAATGTCATAAAACCTCGGAATGAGCGAAATTAGGCTCGATTTTCCTCCTCCACTCATACCGACGAAAGCCACGGTCTGACCATGCTGAATTTCCAGATTCACATCCTTTAGCACCCAGTCCCCCTGATCGTTGTATTTGAACCATACTCCGTCAAAAGTAATGCTGCGAGCCGGGGCATCTAGCTTTTTGGCATCCGGTGCGTCGACGATATCATACGGCTCGTTCATCAGCTCCATGACCCGCTCGAGCGATGCAGAAGCCTGGGTAAGCACGGTAGAAGAGTTGATCAGCCGTTTTAATGGCGCATACAGCCTGTCCAGATAACCGAAAAAAGCAACAAAAGTACCTAGCGTAAGGCTGTGATGAATAACTCGGTATCCGCCGTAACCTATAACCAGAAGCGGCGCAATATCGGTCAATGTATTGATTATCGAGAATGTCAGAGCATTCCAGCGTGTTTGGGCAAGCGCCTTATCCAGGAAATTCCGATTGATCTGTTTGAATTGCTGATGATCATGGCGTTCGAGCGTGAAGCTGCGGATCACGGATATCCCCTGAATCCGCTCATGAAGATAAGCCTGGATTCCGGCCAGTGCCTGAGAACGGTCTTTTGTCAGCTTCTTTAACCTTTTGTATAGCATATTGACGGCAATGCCATAGAGAGGCAAAATCGCGATCGATACCAGTGTTAGCGTAAGATTCAAATAAAACATGACTCCCAGGACAAACAGCAGCGTAAACATGTCCAGCCAAATGTTCATCATGCCGACTTCCACGATATTTTTCGTTTGCTCAACATCGTTAATGAAGCGGGATATCGCTTCCCCAACCTTCGTATTTTGGTAATAACGCAGCGATAGACGCTGCAAATGGGCGTAAAGCTTGTTCCGCATATCAAACAGAATTCGGCTTGTGATCAGCTGCGCGAAATACTGTCTTAAATACTCCACCGGTCCGCGGATCACTATGAACAAAATAAATGCCCCGCCCAAAATAAGAAACAGCCGCGACACCTGCTCTGAAACACTCATTGTAGGATTCATCAGCAGATCATCAACGACATATTTCAGAATCATCGGCAGTGTAAGCGGGATTCCGAACTTCACCATACCGATGATGAGTGTTAGTATGATCCATTTGGTATATGGTTTTACGAATTGAAAATATGCTTTCCAGTTACTCAATGAATTGCTACTCCCCTTTTCTAAGTTGTGCGTACGGTTTTACGTCCATTCAGTCCTCCTTGCGGCAGGAGCCGGACGATTCACCCGGTTGACATTTCCCCTTTACAATGATTAGATATCTTTAAGTTGCAAGAATAGTTTTCTCGAACCAAAAGCAACAGAAACCAAAAGCCCCTGCCTCTGCGGCACGGACCTTTAGGAGGCCTCAAATGTCAAGACAATTCGTTACGGAAGCGGTCATGCTGGCAATATACGGAGAACTGCTGCTGACTCCCGTGCCGGTTGAATATATGGTACCGTATACCAGCCTGCTTGAGCTTTATGAATTCGTATCAAGTGATGATCCTTTAATGAGCAACGCCGAGGATGACAAGCATGTAAAAGAGAAGATCAAGGAACTGGTCAATTATCTCGAAGAGCCGCTGAACAAGAAAAAAATCCAGAAAGCTTTAAACATGCCTTGGGCAAAAAGCTCTTACATCCTCATCGGGGAAACAGCGCGCGTCACGATTGTTAATGCCATGGATACAGCTCCGTATGGCGAATTCTTCGATCCGGTCGAAACCGAGATGCTTCTCGTTTCCCAGCGGGAACAGGTGCCGCTACTGACGGACCAGCCCGAACTGATTCACCGCATCATCGATGCCTCGGTACCGGTGCACGTATTTGATATCGACGATTTTGGGTTCGCGGTGGAATCAGGCCCGTTCTCGCATCATATTTAAGACCGCTGCTCTTGCTCTTGATTATAAGCAGTCAAAAACTCCTTTCCCGCGGAAAGGAGTTTTTTTGCGGCGCATCCAGGTTTGAAATCTAATCCGCCATCGTTTTCAAACGGTCCATAAGGATCAACGAAAGCGAATCTACCGGAGGGAATGGTTCTTTGAAGAAACGCAGCGCGTTGTTTACATCCGCCTTAAAATCCAACTCACTTTGCAGCTTTGTCGCTTCATACAAGGCAATTACGAAAAATTCTTCATCTCCGCCTTTGTTCACACTTTTATATTCCGGGCCGGAAAACATGCTGAGCAGCGTCATTTCCATTGCAGTCAGGGACGTCTCCTCCCATAACTCCCGACGCGCCGCATCTTCCAGCGATTCTCCAGGTGTCATTGAACCGATGGGAAGCCCCCATTCCTGAGCCCCTGCCCTCTGCTCCAGTAGTATTTCCCCGGCCTTATTTTTAACTAGGATGGCTACCTGAATGGTAATTTTGGACGATTTCTTAATGTACTGACGGAAATCACGATTCAAATGAGACAAGCTTCTCCCTCCTCCCGCAAACCTTCATATCGCAAAATAACCCCACAAAGAGTATCGGAAAGAAGTCCGGGCGCCTCTCAAAGAGGGGCGCTTTTGCGGAGCAAAAGTACTGAGTGACGTGTAGTCTTCGATGCTAATTCCGATTACTTTGCGGGGACCCCGGAACTAATATCATAAAAAAACGACGTTCGAAGTCTTATTTCCCCTGATCCTCTTCATAAATATATTCAATATCGTCCTGGGATTCCAGGTAACGAACAATCAGGTCATAGCCACTCATATACCAGCCGTCCTGCTCCTCCATGAAAAAGATGATTCCTTCCAGTTCTTCTCTGAGCAGCGGGTGATTCGGCTGTTCAACCGAGATTCCGAGCGAGAAACCGGGATGGAGCCCTCCTCCCGAGCTGTAACGAGGAAAGAAGCGCAGCGCGCTGCCGTTTTGAAGCCCCAGTTCCCTGATATACCATTTTGCTGCGTCGTTACTGATCTGAAGTTTCATCAGCTTCATTCCCTTCATTCATTTTTCGGATATGCAAAATTGCCTACATACAATATATCATAACATTAATGGACCAACTCCTAAAAATATAAATTGACAGAGCTGTTATAGGGGTGATAAAATTCTCAACATACGAGGATCAAATACTATTTATTACCAAGGAAGGGGTGGGCAGTATGTTCAATTTCATCCAGCAATATCTAAATCAAACGAAAATTGAATATCCGTGCAACCCTGCTGGCAGAACTGATTTTTGAGATTGGGAAACAGTTTTCAAGGAGCCATTGAATATTAGTCATTCCTTCAGGCGCGGTTGTGTAATCATCAAGCGTGCGAATGATATATGTTAGGATTGCAAGGCATATCGTCCGTAAGGGCGATATGCCTTTTTTAATTTCTTGGTTCTCAAAGTAACGTGCCGGCAGTAACTAAAGCAAGAGAGGAAGTGAAAGTTTTGTTTTCTGTACTTAAAAACCTGGGCTGGTTTTTCCGCCAGGAAAAGAAACGTTATTTGATCGGTTTGTTCATGCTGATTATCTGTGGTATTGGCGAGCTTTTTCCGCCCCGGCTGCTGGGGAGCGCGATCGACGAAATCGTCCGCGGTTCCATCACCTGGGCTTCGCTCACGAAATACATCCTTCTTATGGTCTTGAGCTTAACCCTGATTTACATTATCACGTACATATGGATGCACAAGCTGTTTGGCGGAGCTAATCTCGTGGAGCGCATCTTGCGTTCACGCTACATGAACCAGCTGCTACGGATGACTCCCCCGTTCTTCGAACGAAACCGTACTGGCGACTTGATGGCCCGGGCGACCAACGATCTTCGGGCTGTGGCCAATACCGCCGGATTCGGAATGCTTGTAATGACGGATTCGACAGCTTATCTGACCGTTATCCTATTCGCTATGGGATTCCTGATCAGCTGGAAGCTGACGCTTGCGGCTATCCTGCCGCTGCCGTTTATTGCGGTGGCCATGAGAATTTACGGAAAAAGGGTTCATGAACGTTACACGGAAGCGCAGGACGCCTTTGGTGACATGAACGACCAGGTTCTGGAGTCGGTAGCCGGTGTACGCGTCATTCGCGCTTATGTACAGGAAAGATCGGATGAGCGTCGTTTTCAGGAAATCGCTGACGATGTGTACCGTAAAAATATGCGTGTCGCTAAATTGGATGCCTTGTTCGAACCCACCATCCGCCT
This sequence comes from Paenibacillus sp., assembly GCA_031254035.1. Classification (GTDB taxonomy): domain Bacteria; phylum Bacillota; class Bacilli; order Paenibacillales; family Paenibacillaceae; genus Paenibacillus_AQ. Next base: position 16,446 of record JAIRVF010000008.1, on the reverse strand, counting down.
ATGCATCGGTCTCAGCTACGTCATCGGTTTGGCTTTTGGCATCTACCTCGTATTCAAAAACCAAATCACGTTGGGCGATCTCGTATCCTTCAATATGTACTTGGGGATGATGATTTGGCCAATGTTCGCCATCGGCGAGCTGATTAACATTATGCAGCGCGGCAGCGCGTCTTTGGATCGCGTGGAGGAAACCTTGTCTGTCGTTCCCGATGTACAGGATGTCCCCCATCCATCCCATGTAGATTCGCCGGATACCATCACGTTACGAGATGTCACCTTCCGTTATCCAACCTCCACGGTGGATAATCTGAAGCATATCAACCTGACACTTCGCCGCGGGCAAACCCTTGGCATTGTGGGACGTACGGGTAGTGGTAAATCCACACTCCTCAAGCAGCTGCTGCATGAGTACCCGACGGGCACCGGCGAGATTCTAATATCGAATACGCCAATTGAACTGATTGCCAAGGACCGGCTGCACGGATGGATCGGATATGTACCGCAGGAGCAGATCCTGTTCTCCAAATCCGTTCGCGAAAATATCCAGTTCGGCAAACATCAAGCTGACGATAAAACGATTATGAACGCGATCGCTACGGCCGCGTTTGATAAAGATCTGCATACGCTCTCCGATGGGCTCGACACCCTCGTTGGCGAAAAAGGCGTCTCCCTTTCAGGAGGGCAAAAACAGCGCGTATCACTGGCAAGGGCCTTTATATCCAATCCGGAGATACTAATTCTGGACGATGCCCTTTCTGCCGTCGACGCCCGCACGGAAGCACGTATTGTAGATAATATCCGAGAGCAGCGTTCCGGAAAAACAACGATGATCTCCACCCATCGACTTTCCGCGATCGAACATGCGGACTGGATTGTCGTGCTGGATGAAGGTAACATCATCGAAGAAGGTACTCACGCTGAGCTGCTGGCCAGAGGTGGATGGTACTATGAACAGTTTGAACGCCAGCAGGTCGAAAACAATTTAACAAGCGAGGTGGAATCATCTTATGACTCCTAATCCCGGGACGGGAAAACGTTTATTTCAATACGCCCTGACCGTGAAAGGCATATTCATTGCCGCCATTATTGCCCTCGCCATTGGTGTAGGCGCAGAACTGGCCGGACCTTTTATTGCCAAAACGATGATCGATGATCATATGCTAGGCATTGAACGGCCTTATTATGAAACGATGTCGGCTGCACAAGCCGCCGAATATAAGGGGCATTATTACAAGCGTGGAGACCGCTTCGATCCGGGCGAGACTAAAGGCACCGAGGTACAGCTGCTGCAATCCGGCCGAAGTTTTTATTTCATCAATCAGCCGGTGGCTTCACCGGAAGGCGAACGCAGTTACGAGAGTGGTCAAATGACCATTAAATATGGTGACAGGGTGTCGCAGTACCCAGCCGAGAAACTGTCCGCAGCCGAGCTGTATTCCTTTTACAAACCGGAAATCCCCGGCATTTTAAAGCTTGTCGGTTTATATTCCGTCTTCCTGATCATCAGCATCTTTACGGAATTCGGCAAAACTTACTGGCTTCAATCCTCGGCCAACAAAGTCATACAAAAGCTGAGAAACGACGTTTATGCGCATATGCAGCGTTTGCCAGTCTATTTCTTTGACACGCTGCCTGCCGGGAAAGTCGTATCACGAATCACCAATGACACGGAAGCAGTAAAGGATCTGTTTGTAGCCGTGCTGTCCAACTTCTGTTCCGGCGTTATATACATTATTGGTGTCTATATTGCCCTCTTCCTGCTGGATGTGCGACTAGGATTGATCTGCCTGTTCGTGATTCCGATCCTCATTGCCTGGATCATTCTGTACCGGAAGCTCGCAACCAAATACAATACAGTCATCAAGTCGCGTCTAAGCGAAATCAATGCCATCATTAATGAATCGATCCAAGGAATGTCCATTATCCGTGTGTTCCGGCGCCAAAAGCAAACCCGCGAAGAGTTCGAAGCCTTAAACGACGATTATATGAAGCATCAGAATAAGATGCTGAATCTGAACGCTTTTACATCACATAATTTGGTTAATGTTTTGCGCAGCATTTCCTTTGTAGTCATTCTGTCTTACTTTGGCTTTGGTTCCCTTTCAGGAGGAACGGCGGTGTCACTCGGCGTACTGTATGCATTCGTAGATGTTCTCGGACGTCTGTTCCATCCGATTACCGGTATGGTGAACCAGCTGGCGGCACTCGACTCCTCGATGGTATCTGCTGGCCGCGTCTTTGCGCTCATGGATGAGCCGGGCGAGAACGTTACCGACGGTATGATGCCTCGTTACAAAGGCAATGTCGAGTTTAAAAACGTATCCTTTGCGTATAAAAAAGAAAACTATGTGCTTAAAAATATCAATTTCGAAGCGATGCAGGGTCAAACCGTCGCGCTTGTGGGCCACACGGGCTCTGGCAAAAGCTCGATCATCAATCTTTTGTTCCGCTTTTACGACCCGCAAAAGGGAACCATTACCATTGACGGTCAAGATGTCAAGGAACTGCCGAAGCAGTGGATCCGTCATCATATGGGGATCGTGCTGCAGGATCCATACTTGTTTACGGGTACGATCGCTTCGAATGTAAGTCTTGGCGATGAAAAAATCTTGCGGGAGCAAATCGAAAAAGCGCTGCGCGATGTCGGCGCGGAACGGATTTTGGCCCACCTGCCAAAGGGGTTCGACGAGCCTGTAGTCGAGAAGGGCAGTACCTTGTCCGCAGGACAGCGGCAACTGATTTCCTTTGCCCGCGCACTCGCCTACGACCCGGCTATACTAATTCTTGATGAGGCGACAGCCAATATCGATACGGAAACGGAAAGCCTGATCCAATCAGCACTTGAAGTGCTGAAAAAAGGCCGGACAACGTTTATTATCGCCCACCGCCTGTCAACCATCCGCAGCGCCGACCAGATTCTTGTACTGCATCGCGGGGAAATCGTCGAACGCGGTACACATGATGATCTCATGCAGCTGGGCGGCCGCTACTATCAAATGTATCAGCTGCAGCAAGGATCAACACCAGCGAACGATGGTACGCAAGTAAAACAATCGGCTCCCTCGCTTGCATAAGGTCAATCTGCAAGAAATTGATTCGCATACGTTAAAGACCCGCAAAAAGGACACTTTGAATAAAGTGACCTTTTTGCGGGTCTTTCAATTGTAACGAATAGAAAAAAACTCCTGCCGTAAAAATGGAACCACCGTATCTCCCATGGATCATCCTCGCTGTTGTATCATTGCAAGATCGTAATATATTAATTTTAATTCTGATAATTTATAATCACAATATAATCATAATGCTATATTTTCCAAAAAAGGCAGACTGCTATGAATTGTTGTTTTCTTTCGCAAAATCCTCATCCGAAAAAATGAAGGAGATGATGAATCCGATGAACCAAAAATTAAAATGGGGTATCCTCGGCTGCGCGAACATTGCCAAATATTCTGTCATTCCAGGCATACAGCAATCTGAATTCAATGAAGTTGCCGCCATTGCGAGCCGTGATATCGACAAAGCCAACCAAACGGCTGCGGAATTGAACATCCCCCATACCTATGGAAGTTATGAGGATATTCTTGCGGACCCCACGATCGATGTCCTATACATCCCACTTCCCAATCATCTTCACAAGGAGTGGACGATCCGCGCCGCCAAGGCAGGTAAGCATATTTTATGCGAGAAACCCATTGCTTTGAACGAGGCGGAAGCGGCCGAGATGGCCGAAGCCGCAGTAGACGCAGGCGTCTACTTGTCGGAAGCATTCATGTACCGCTACCATCCCCGCTACGACCGCATCAAGGAACTCATCCATTCAGGCGCTATCGGGGATATCCGAGGGATTCGGAGCGCCTTCACCTTCAATAATGCGGGAGACAAGGGAAATATCCGCTACAAAAAGGAATGGGGAGGCGGTTCGATTTATGACATCGGCTGTTATCCCATCAGTGCCGCCCGCCTGTTGCTCGGTAAAGAGCCGATTGCCGCGACGGTCCAAGCCTTTTTCTCCAGTGAGCATGGCGATGTTGATATGATGGCTTCCGGTCTCCTCGAATTCGAAGGTTCAGTTGCCCTTACCTTCGATTGCGGAATGTGGACGGCTTTCCGGAACCCACTAGAGATCGTCGGGACTGAAGGCATCATTGAAGTTCCGTCCGCCTTCGCTAGGCCAACTGCCGGAAGCGGAAACTTCTATCTGACCGTACACGGGGAACGCCAAGAGATTGAGATGCCCCATTGCAACGCATATGCGCTGCAAGCGGATCACCTAGCTCAAGCCATTGCAAACAAAAGCCCTCTTCGTTTCGAGCCGGCCGATGCCATTCGTAATATGAAAGTCATTGACGCATGCCTGCTATCGGCGAGAGAACATATCCGTGTTGCCCTGTAAAAATCGGTCTGGATGACTGAATTACGGATCATAAACATCATAGCTAACAAAAAGAACCCTTTCCCCGGAAATAGAGAAAGGGTCTTTAGCCGTATGTTTTTTTAAAGAATCTGAGGGCCAGGAATTGTTTTCGGTAATTCATCCTGACCAGGACTTCTTTTTACGATTACTTTATATTTGCTATCCAAATAAAAGGAAGCTTTTGCAGTTGAAATGACTTGCGGATACATTTTTCCTGGCTCCGGCGTTATGAAATGATAGTATGCTACGGCCTTTTGTCCGGGGAGAAATTCGATGCGGTCAATCGCGATCCCGTAACCCGGATTAGGCATGTCGGATTTGGACAATACGATTTTATTGACCTGATCGTTGACCTTTTCCACTTGAACAGAAACATCATCTTCCGGTTCAACTGGGTCCTGACCGCTCTTATTATTTTGGTTATTTTGGATAAACCGAAGCGATTTATTATCCATTTCGGCTGCCTCCATATGCGTAATATTCTGTTTCGGATAAAAACGATTCTGGGCAGTTGCAATATTTTCAAGTTTGGGATCAGGAATATCTGATAAAGTGTAAACGGATAATGCGGCTATTAGAAAGCAGACTGCCATGAAAACTACCGCAAATTTCTTTTTATTTCCCATGCAGGGTCACCTCCACTGTCTCAGACGAGGACGGTTTCGTAAATGTTTCATATAGGCGAGATCAAAAAAAAATAGTGAATCAAATTTGCACGAAAACCGCCCATCGCCTAAGCTACTTTCGGCAAATCGAATGATCTAGGCGCGATCAAAAAAATAACAGCCATTTTCTTGATCGCGCCTTATTGGCAAAATCTGATGAATCCATCCCATTCTCATCCTAAACATAAGCATACCTCTCAGATATTATCCTTATGTATGCCGGCCTTGTCCGATTCCTGGTCGAGCCCAAGCTTTACATACATTTCATTTGTGTATTTCTGCAGCTTGCGCTCCAAATCCTGGGCTTGCACCTTGAAGCTGGTCAATTCACGGATCATTCTCGACCGCCCCGCGGGGCTGAAGGTCTCCTGAATGCGTTCCTTAAAATAATCGTGAACGATGTAATTCCGCTGCTTCCACACTTCTTTTAGTTGTATCGTCTCATCAGGAGAGAACGGGAAGTGATGCTGAATTTCATTAACCAGCTGGCCAAGCGAATTGCTCAGCTTCTTGTAATACATATCTGCAACGTCTTCCTCGGAAGGAATGTCTCCCTGCGAAATTTTCATTAACACTAATAAATTAACAAGCTGTTGCTCAAGCGCTTGCGAATAATACACCGCGAGTCCAAAATAAGCAAATAATTCTTTGGAATGATCGCTGTCCAAGAGTCGTGTCTGTTTCATATACCCTCCTATCCATCAATACGCGATATTCGTCTACTTCCATGTTAATGGATGAGCATCTAATCATCAACCGTAAATATCGCCCAGGATACGAGGTATTTGCCTGGCTTTAGTCAAAGCTTAAGTCCGGGCATCTCTGCGGACAGAAACCAGCATATAAACAAACCCTAAGACCAAGGAGTAAATTATTCCGTAACCAACGGTTCCCCACGCTACAGGAGCCGGAACAGTTTTGCTATTCAGAAGGCTGTCCATCATTGGTGATACCGGAGGCAGAACCCAGATGAGCCAAGTAAGCGGGTCCGGAAGCGAACCAGTGATGGCTTTGGCTCCGATAGACACAATGACGAGAATCACCAGAACCGCTGTTGCCCTTGTGCCGTTACGCATCCAGGCTTTTTGAAAGAAGAGCGCAAGCGTAATGCCCAGAAGTCCCATGACGAAATGGGCGCTTATCGCCAGGAAAAGCTGATGCACCTGGACGGGCTCGCCAAACATTTTCGTCACAATAGGATAGAGTATGAAAATAAATGTACATAATATGACGGGAACGATCAGTGCCAAAATCTGGCTGAGCAGGTACTTCCTCATATTGCCAATATGTATGATGTGGATCTGTTCCTGCTGTGGACTGCTATGATTCAGAAAACTTAAGGCAATCCAAGCCGAACCGATAAATAAAAACACAGAAGTTACGGCGTAGCTGTCCATAACGGGATTGGGTTTGTAACTATACAGTATAAACATGGAGATCAAGGTTGCCGCAAGCGGGGCAAAATAGGCATGCTTCCTTGTATAACTTTTCAACAAAAAACGGGTTAATGCTGTCACTTGGTTCACTCCCTCCTTAGCGGGCCGCAGTTTGCAGCCACTCCGCCAAATGAATGTCCATTCCCCCGCCTGGAATGACTGATATGACGGAACCTCCGCTCTCTAGAATCCGACGCAAAACTTGGTCAACCGTATCCTGTAATACATCGAGCTCACAAGCATCCAAATGTGTTGTGCAGTCGATAATACCGGGATGTTCCGAAATCTGCCCGACCGCGCTTGGATCAAGTCCCAGCACGACGATTCGCGTAATCGTCGCCTCCTGCTGAAGTTCCCCGCGTGTTTCGCGGATGACCTCACCGTCTTTCATTAGCAGCACGCGATCCGCGATTTCTTCGATCAACGTAGACTCATGGACGGACATTACAATCGCGGTTCCATTTCGTTTAATAGCGGCGAGCATATGCAGCAGCTTTTCCTGTGCCTTCACGTCCAATCCTGACAGTGGTTCATCCAGGAGCAGCAAATCCGGGTGTCCAAGCATCGCTTGGATTAAATTGATCTTTTGCAGCATGCCTTTGGAAAATCGGTTCATCCGGACATGTGCATACTGGTCCATATCAAACTGCCGAAGCAGACTAGTTACCGCCTGCTCCGCCGATGTCTTATCCATCCCCCGGACTGCGGAAGCACTCATTAAAAACTCTTGGGGTGTGAAGGCTAGTGGGGGGAATCTTTCCGGGACATAACCGATTGTCATATTGCTCTCACGGACCGACCGCGTACCTGACGTTGGGCGGGTAAGTCCAGCCAGTACCCGCAGCAGCGTACTTTTACCTGACCCGTTTTTGCCCACCAATGCGGTACATTCGCCTTTTGTTACCGTTAAAGAAATATCCTGCAGAACTTTGTGCCGACTATATACCTTAACCGCATTCCGAATCGTTATCAACTCTTCGTATTTCCTCTCTTCCATTGCCACAAGCTTTAATTCTCCTTTCCGAAATTACATTCACATCCGTTCCGGTGTCTGAATCCCGAGCAGTCGCATCGTCCGTGATAAGGACAATCCTGCCAGACGCGTTAAACTGAGCCTTGCCGCCCGGGTCGACACTTCGTCTGTGACAATTCTTTCCTTATTATAAAATTGATTGAATAATTGTGCCACATCTAAAGCATAACGCGCCAGAACAGAAGGCTCATGGTTGCGTAGACCGCGCTGCAGATGTTCGGGGAATCTGATCAACAGCTTCAATAACTCCCAGCCCGAATCCCCAAGCAAATCAATGCCAGATAGGGACGATTCCGCTTCAGGAATTGACGTTTCATCCATGGTCGCCCCCTTGGCGAGCACGCTTTGCGTTCTTGCATATGTGTACTGCACATATGGCCCCGTTTCTCCTTCAAAACTCAAAGCATCTTCCAGTGAAAAATCCACTTCGTTTAAACGTTGGTTTTTGAGATCGCCGAAAATAATCGCACCGATCCCGACCTCTTCCGCTACCTGGTCCTTATTCTCAAGTCCCGGATTTTTGTCGTTAATTATGGCCAGTGCCTGGGCAACCGCCTCATCGAGCACTTTTTCGAGCTCAACGATTTTACCGCGCCGCGTGGACATTTTCTTGCCTTCGAACTTCATGAGCCCGAATGGCAGGTGAATGCAGCTATCAACCCAATCCATTCCCATGCGCCGCAGCACCGCAAATACCTGTTCAAAATGCAGTCTTTGCTCGTTGCCTACCACATATAGGAGGCGTTCCGCCTTCATCGTATCATGTCTATAGATCGCTGTTGCCAGATCCCTTGTCGGATAAATGGTTGTTCCATCCTTCTTCAGGATCAGGCATGGTGGCATTCCCTCATCATCCAGCCGGACCACCAGCGCCCCATCGCTCTCCTCCAACAAACCTTTATCTCTCAAAGTATCTACGACAGGCTGCATTTTGTCATTATAAAAGCTTTCGCCAAGCGTATAATCGAAGACGACGTTCAGCCGCTGGTACATCCGGTTGAATTCCTTCATGCTCACGTCCACGAAAAATGTCCACAGTTTCAGCGCTTCTTCATCCCCGGTTTCTAGCTTCCGGAACCACTCTCTTGCTTCCGGCTCCAACGTGTCATGTTCAGGCACCTCATCATGAAAACGCACATACAATTTGAGCGATTCACCAATCGGGTTTTCCAATAATGCTTCGTCATCTCCCCAGCGCTTGTATGCGGCAATTTGCTTGCCAAACTGCGTCCCCCAGTCACCCAGATGATTGACGCTGACAACGTCGTAACCTGCAAGTTTATACATGTTGTATATGGCCGCTCCAATCATGGTTGAACGGAGATGTCCAATGCCAATAGGCTTGGCGATATTCGGGGAGGACATATCGATGACTACCTTCATGCCCTTCCCAATGTCAGGAATACTTTCGGATGACAGTGCTTCCATGATCAAAGTGCTGTAATGGGTGCGATCGAATTTCAAATTGACGTACGGTCCTGCCGCCTCGGCTTTAATTACAGAATTGCAGAAAGCTTGAGCAATATCTTTCGCCACTTCCTGCGGCGCCTTTCTGAAGTGTTTGGCAAGCATAAAGCAAGGGAAGGCGATATCCCCCATTTGCGCGGAAGGTGGAATTTCGAATAGCTCTGTGATTTGTCCAGTTTCCAGCGGAACATAAGCTTTTAACGCATCTGCGGCCCATTGATACAACATTAAAAACAACCCCTCTATCAATTTGTAATTTAAATACTTCTGCTTCGCTAAAGCAAAAAGGCCCCCGTCTCTATAATAGAGACGAGAGCTTGATATTCCCGCGGTACCACTCTAAGTAAACGAAACGAAGACCGCTTGCCTTCATTCCGTTTCCCTTATCAACCTGTAACGGGGTCATCCGGACAGATCTACTTGCTTTTCAGACGAAAAAGCTTTGGACCTGCCATCTCACGGGTGCGCTTCACGAAGGGAACATGTACCGGCTTTCACCATTCCCGGCTCGCTATCCATTTCCAACCTTCCTTACTCTCCCGATCCCAGACATTCAATTTTCAAATATTATACACACCGTTTGTACCGGAATCAAGACACGATCATTATTTTCCACGCCTATCTTTGTTCAAGCGCCCGCATGCCATCCTCAATTTCTGATTTTGAAAAATGCTCCCCGATAAAGACCACCACATCTGGCACACTACCCTGAGGGTTAATCCGCAGAAAATCCGGTTCCCGGAATGCGTATTGAAACAAAAACCGGCTTGCCGTGTCACTAAACGTCAAAACACCTTTCGCACGGTATACCTCCCGCGGGAGCTTGGCGATGAAGCTCTCAAAATCCCCGCTGTCGACAGGACCACTCAAATAATGGGTATAGACCATGACATGGTCATGCGTATGATGATGCGGCGAATCATGATGATGTTCAGCATCATCATGCTCCCTTTCACCCTCTTGCATTGCGGCCACGCCAGGGGTAGAACCGTTCTGAATTCCCTCAAGCGCAGTCAAAACTTCGGATAGGTTAACCTCGCAGCGGACAGTCGGGAGCATAGGCGCATAGGCATTCCATTGCGAAATGACGGTTCCAAGTTGCTGCTGCTCTTCCCGGTTGACCAGGTCGGTCTTGTTCAAAACAAGACATGATGCCGAGCGGATCTGCTCTTGCATCAGGCGGAAGGTTTTCCCCTTCTGCTCACGATACAATTCCAGCAGATGGGCCGAGTCGACAACCGTGATGACTCCTTTTAAGTCAATTTTCAAATACAGGGCCGCTTCCGTCACCCCATCCAAAATTTCCATCGGGTTAGCGATCCCCGTCGCTTCGACGACGATAACATCCGGATGCTCCCTTTCGATCAAGCCGGCAATCTCCATGCTCAAGTCGCCGCGGATCGAGCAGCAGATGCACCCGCTAAGCATTTCCGTCATCGGCACCTGTTCCTGAACAAGCAACCCGTCCAGATTGATGTCCCCGACTTCGTTCATAATTACTGCCGGGAGCAGGCCTTGCTCCTGCCAATGGGATACCAACTGCTGCAGCAGGGTTGTTTTCCCGCTTCCCAAAAAGCCGGACAATATGTAAATGGGTGTTGATTTCTGTGTCATATTCTTTCTCCTCTTCATCGCTTTCACGCTTGCAATCTGCTTTCACGCTGGCAATCTGTTTTTAGCAAAGTGTACTACACCCCCAGCTTCGCCGCAACCGCTCCTGAAAGCATAATTTCCTTAAAGCATTGCATGTTGGCGCACAAAGGATTATCCTAAAAAGACACTTAAAATGCGTTTTCAAAAAGGTCGGCGGACTTTTTGAACAACCTTTTAAACGGGAGATGAGTAAAACAAAATGAGATCAGTAGATCAACATCGCAGCGAGGCGCCCGATACCGTATCCTGCATGATTGTCACCGTGTCGGATACACGCACTCCGGAGACGGATACCGGGGGACAATTAATTAAGTCCCTTTTGGAAGAAGCCGGGTACCGGGTTGTAGGTTATACAATCGTTAAGGATGATTATGATGGCATAAGGGAGCTAATTCATGAGGCTGTGGGGAATCCAGAAGTGGAAACCGTTATTTTGACGGGGGGAACCGGTATTTCGCCTAGGGATACGACCTACGAAGCCGTTTCTTCGCTGCTGGACAAGCAATTGCCGGGATTCGGGGAGATCTTCAGATACCTGAGCTTCACGGAAGATATCGGTCCGGCCGCTATCCTTAGCCGTGCGATCGCCGGAACAACGGGCAGTACAGCTGTTTTCTCCATACCGGGTTCCAAAGGAGCAGTTAAATTGGCTATGGAGCGGATCATTGTGCCTGAGCTCGGCCATGTGATGCGAGAGATTTATAAAAAATCATAGATCAAGGCGATGTAGAGGGTATCCCACAAGGTTCAATAGACCCGAGGGATACCTTTTGTTTGTCGTTAGGAGCTACAAGTACGAATCATTCCTACGATCGCTGTTAAAGGAGAGTATCATGTACAACATTGGCCAAGTAGCTAAATTTTTAGGTGTATCTAGAGATACCCTGAAGTTTTATGAAGAAAAGGAATTAGTAAAGCCGAAGCAAAATTCGGAGAATGGATATAGGAAATATAACCATTTTGATATCTATGATATAACAACAGTAAATTTCTATAGAGAAGTGGATATTGAAATAAAAAAAATCCAGGAATTAAGAAAAAGCATGAGTATAGAGGGAATTCAATCCTTATTTGAAGAGAAAGAACAAGCCGTTTTAAATGAAATCGAATATCAAAAGCTCCTTGTGAACTACCCACCACTTAAAACCTAACGGTTTTTGAAGTGGGGGCTTCTCGACTTATCGCTGCTTTTAGTAGCCAACGAAAACTGACCGAGCTATTCCTCTTGAACCAAGAGTTCATTTTGCTATACTAACCCTAATAAGCGCAATCCTTCATTTTTGATATTGATCGATGCATTCCAGTCTCGATCTGCTACAAATCCACATTCACAGCGGAATGTCCGCTCAGAAAGAGATAGAGACTTCCTTATGAGGCCGCAGCTGGAACAAGTTTTGGACGATGGGAACCACTTATCTATTTTGATAAGCTTCTTACCTTGTTCTTCTAACTTGTACTCAAGATATGTCGTGAACTTACCCCAGGCATGATCTGCAACACTTTTGCCAAAATGGAGCGCCTGTGACATTCCCTTCATGCTGAGGTCTTCAATAACAACGCAATCATATCGTTCCGCTAATGTGTACGACACCCTATGTAGAAAGTCTTTTCTTTGATGTGCAACCTTTTCATGAAGCTTTGCTACTTTCAATCGTTGTTTATGCCATATAATTTTTCGTCATTCTTGAATTGCTCATAGGTTTCCTTTCGTTCAGCCAACATTTTGTTGTAAACGAAACGAACTGAGCCGAAGGTTTTTGCAAGAAGCTGCGCTTGTTCTTGGGATGGGTACAGACGGAATTTATATGCTTTGTTTGCCATATCGAATCACCTCACCTCACTTCATCCCCTTGATTCTCCATATATTTCTTGCTTCAGAATGATTGTATCACACCGTGAAAAAAATGTAGAAAAGAACTTTAGGCTACGCCTACCCAAATTCATCTCCCACTTTCATCAAGCTTCGCAAGATCTAGAAGTGGGAGACTTCTTTCGGGGAACGTTAAAAAAGCAGCCCTCTACCAAATGGAGAAGAGCTGCTTTTTTAGATACTTGTTACTTATTTCTAAGCGCTTACAATTTCACTCTGTAAGCTTGCATCCGTTGATGTCTTTTTCTCATCAGGAAGCTTTACAAAGATCATCATGACACCCGCTGCTACAAACAATCCCGCGAAGAGCCATGTAATTCCGGCGTAACCAAGGCTGCCAATGAACAAGGCAACAATCGCTGGGCCTACAAATGCGCTCAATCCAGCGCCCAAGTTCAAGATAGACATCGCCGCGCCTTTTTCTTCCTTCACCAATGAAGGAGCTATCGCGGACAATGGTACGAAGCCTGCTAAGCAGCCACCCCACAAAATGCCGATCGTTTGCGTAAGCCATACATTTCCTGCAGCAAGCTGAGGTGCATAGAACAACAAAACCGTGAAGAAAGCCGAGCCCACGCAACCGAACCACATCACCGTATTTCTCCAGCCGAGCTTATCGCCCACGATGCCGAACAGCAGATTAAATGCAATGTTGCCAATAAAAATCATAGCCCATAGATGCAGCCAGGACCCAATGCTAATACCTTGACTTTCCATGTAAAGGGGCATATATACAGGGAAGCCGAATTGTGCAGCCGTATTAATAATTCGGACCATGCCGACCAATACAATTTTGGGTTCTTTTTTGACAATTTTCAATCCTTTTGCAAGCTCTTTTAATTTGTTATCGTGTTGTTCAGCCTTGGTCTTATCCAGCTTACCGCCGGGATTGATGACCAGTGCGAACAATGCTCCAAGCACTACCCATACGATTGCGCTCCATAGTGTGTTGATATGCCCTAGGTGCTTCAGTGCCCAGGTGGAGTAGAATGCCCCGAGCACGTTCATACCCCCAGTGAACACGAACCAGAACCAGCCGACAGCGGTCCCCAGCTTTTTCTGCGGTGTCTGATATGCGATCCACACGAGGAACGAGTATGCAAACAAAGGATAGCCGAGACCTTTAAACGCATACGTCGGCAGCATCGTCGCAAATGAAAGCTGGGTAATCCCTAGACCAATAAAGCCGGCGGAACCGAGAATATACAGGATTAAACCAGTCAGCATCGCTTTTTTAGGACCCATCGCATCAACGAATAATCCGGACAGGAAAGAAGACAATGCAATCGTAACCCCATATACCGTAAATAAAATGCCAGATTGCTGTACGGTGAGCCCCTGTTCAACCAAATATGGGCTTAGCCAACCTTGCTCCAACCCATCCCCCATCATGAAGATCAGAATGCCGAGATAACCCCATGCAAGGGATGAAGGGATACCTATTTTGTTTAACATATTTGTCCTTTTCAAGTGCATCACTTCTTTCCTGAATGATCATTTCCTTCTTCTACTATCCGTAATGCGGATGCTCAAAAAGGTCTATATTTTTATCGCGCTTCACTCATGACTTCCAATTTAATCGCTTTCAATTGTTTGATTGGACTTTGTTCATTGCGACCGAAATAATCATGCAGCTGTACATACTGGGCATAGAGCCGATTATAAATGTCCCGGTGTTCACTTTGCGGCTCATAGGTTGTCTTAATACCTCTGCCCATTGCTTTTCCGGCCTGTTGAATCGAATCATACCCTCCGTTTACGCTGCCGGCTGCGACGGCTCCTAGCATCGCTGCTCCCATCGCCGTCCCTTGCTGAGTCGCCGCAACGTGAATCGGCATGCCGATAATGTCCGCAAAAGTCTGCATGATGAACGGGCTTTTTTCCGCAATCCCGCCGGTAGCCATGATTTTGTTGATCGGGACTCCATGCTGTACAAAGTTCTCGATAATCATTCGCTTGCCGAACGCAACTGCTTCCACCAATGCCTTGTACATTTCTTCCGCCGTCGTTGCCGTCGTCATCCCGAACATCGAGCCTGTCAGATCAGCATCTACGAGAACGGAACGGTTCCCATTCCACCAATCCAGTGCAATCAAGCCGCTGGCACCGGGCTTAATCATCTCTGCTTTCTCATTCAGAAGCTGCAGCACATGCTTGTTCGCCGCTCTCGCTTCTTGCTCCAAGCGCTCCGGCACACAATGATTCGCGAACCATGAGAAATGATCTCCCATACAGGATTGTCCTGCCTCATAGCCATAGAAACCAGGTAAGATGCCATCTTCGCAAATACCGCTGATTCCCGGCACCTTCACCGCTGTCTCGCTAGCCAGCATGTCACAGCCGGACGTCCCCATCACCATCAGTAAAATATCGGGAGTCGTAATGCCGCAGCCGATTACAGCGCAATGAGCATCGCCTATTCCTACAGATACCGCTGTCCCTACAGCAAGTCCCGTCCATTTCGCGCTTTCTTTCGTAATTGCCCCTGCTCTAGTGCCGACCGGATAAATCGTTCTCGACATCTTCTCGTCGACGACATGTTCCAGCCTTGGATCGAGCGCTTTCAAAAATTCATTCGATGGAAAGCCATTCTGCTTGTGCCATATAGCCTTATATCCAGCTGTGCAGCTATTTCGTTTTTCTTCACCGGTCAACTGCAGTGTGATCCAATCGGCAAGCTCCATGAAGCGGTCTGCAGCTTCATAAATTTCAGGCGCTTCATTTACAATTTGCCATATTTTTGGGAACATCCATTCTGATGAAATCTTCCCGCCGTAAAAATCCAAAAATTCTTCGCCCCGCATCCGGGCTATATCATTCAATCGATTAGCTTCCTCTGCAGCCGCATGGTGCTTCCACAGCTTCACATACGCATGCGGATTACTCTTATAGGTATCCAGCATGCACAGCGGCGTTCCATCTGCCTTAACAGGAAGTATCGTGCATTCTGTAAAATCAGTCCCGACACCAATAATCTGCTGAATATCGATGCCGCTTGTCTCCAGGACCTCTTTTAGCGTTGCAGAGGCGCATTCGATATAGTCCTGCGGATGCTGCAATGCCCAATCCGGGCCCAGTTTCGTAGCGCCATCAGGCAATACCTGCTCCATAACACTGTGAGGATAATTCATCTCTGCAGTGGCGCATATATCTCCAGTCGATGCGTTAACAAGTATCGTGCGGGCGCTTAATGTGCCGAAATCGATTCCTACTACATATTTCTCCATTTTAATTCACCCTTTTTTAGAACGTAATCGCGACCTTGAAATCACCGTGCTTTCCGGTTGCGTATTCAAAGGCCTCTTCCCACTGCTCGATCGGAAACTTACGGGACACGATTTCATTCGTCTTTAGGTTTCCGTTCGCGATATTTTCAATGACGAATGGGTAACAATATGGGCTCAAGTGAGATCCCAATACATCCAGTTCCTTGCGGTCGCCAATGATGGACCAATCCACGGTAGTTGGCTCCCCGAACACGCTGAATTCTACGAAGCGCCCAAGCTTTCTAATCATGCTCAACCCTTGCGTTACGCTGGCAGGATGCCCTGTCGCCTCAATGTAAATATCACAGCCGTAACCTTCTGTCATATCCATAATGGTTTGAACCACATCCGTCTCTTTCGGATTGAGGACGAGATCCGCTCCGAATTCCTTTGCCTTTTCCAAACGATTCTCAATCAAGTCCAGCACAATCAGTTTTTTCGGATTCTTCATTCGCGCATACGTGATCATTCCCAAGCCCAGCGGACCTGCACCGGAAATTACGACGACATCCTCGCAACCGATTTGCGCGCGATCCACAGCATGCTTGGAGCAAGCATACGGCTCAATCAACAATGCGGACTCAAGCTCCATCTCAGCGGGAACCTTGTGGACGACAGCTGTTTTCGGATATCGGACATATT
>JAIRVF010000045.1 GCA_031254035.1 Paenibacillus sp. | reverse complement strand
TGGTAAAATAGTCATCGAGTAGAGTCCCTTCTAGGTGGTGTGGTAACCCTGAGAATACTCTACTTTTTTGTTCCCTGTTAAGGGTCCAAATCTTGGTACACAAACTATTGTACGTCATCCCTCCCACACTCGAAACGCCTGAAAAGGTTGCACAATCGCAACAATTGTATTTCGACTTCATAACTCTAACTCGAGGATAGAGAGTTTTTCTGAAGATATAAGAAAGTATAAACTTCGGAGATTTCGCATCCTTATATCGCAAGGAAAATTACCGCTAAACGCGGTCCGTCCCCTATGAGAGTACGTCGATATCGTTTTTCTTACGTACTATATTTTTTATTAAGCATGAAAAGGATCCCGTTACAGTAGTCGTTTTATTTATTTCACCTGTCTACCGTAAGGGGGAGCATATCACTTTTGGGATTGCCCCTTTGGTTGCGGTATGGCAGCTTATTATACAGCAGAACCTCTCAAAGGTCCTGAAGGTCAACAAGGAGTCAACTCGCGGATGTTGAAAACAATTGCAATGGATATCATATCGGCAGAATGGTGGGGCTCTTAGAACTCATAGAGAAAAGAGACCGACGTATCCAACTACTTATGTCATGTACCTAAAAACCCCCCATAATATAATGCAGGAGGGATTCTTTAGGAATTACCGTAAAATATTTAAACTATAACATTTAAGATCTGTTTCCACATTTCGTACAGAATATATCCGTGGTCAAATTTTTTTCTCCACATTGACCGCAGAAACGATAAGCATCGTTTTCCTCACGATGGTTAACTGAAGAAACAGAAGAAGAACCATAAGATAGCTGACGATCTGTGTTAATAATAACTCTATGTTTGGACGTAAACATTATTGCAGCACCAATGATTACTAGAACTATGCCAATAGCTAAAAAAATCCATACTGATTGATCTTCTTCGCCCACCATTTTTTGCATTGTATACTCAGTGGTCTTTGATTGTATATAAGCTGCCAAAGCACATAATGCCCCACATATTGTTAACAATATGCCTCCAAGTTTTCTAATGGACGAATCCTTGCTTAACCACCCAATTATAATTGATATAATCCCGCATATGCCAACAATTAATGATACGAAAAGAAAAAGGCTGCTCAAGACTATCCCTCCATAAACCACCATAAATTAGATCTTTAGTCCTTTTCAAAAGTGCTACTTTAGTAGGGTTATGTATACTAATGTAATTATATGTTTAATTCACTTTTTTACATAGACATATTGTGGAAGAATTGAAACTATTGACACGAAAAAGGTTTGTGGCAAGATAATCCCAGCAAGATGGAAATTTCGTATTCGAAGAGGTATTTTTGCTCAGAATCACTAAAATAATGTCTACGCGGCCACAGTAAAATCTAGGATAATGAACTAGCATACTTATGGGCGGAATGCCAACGCTGTTCATTGTCAACTGATAATTCATGCTTTGCGTTGTAAATATCACAAAAATTCATTTATAAGGGGATTTGCGAATGGTCACGTCAATAAAAGAAGAACATTCATTTATTCGAACGACAGTTATTTCGCAGGACGGAACAAAGATCGGGTATCAAAGCATTGCCATGGTCCAGGACTTATTGTAGTCCCCGGCGCGCTTACGACTTCGGAAGAATTCACAACATTCGCCCACCATCTATCGGATTCCTTTACCGTTCATATCCTGGATCGTCGAGGGCGCGGGGAAGCGGACCACAAGGGCCAGAACACTCAATAGGCAAGGAATGTGAAGACACTAAGGCGGTACAGGATGCCACAGGAGCTCGCGGTTGGTTGAACATACGGAAACTTCTGCGGCAAAAGAAATGAAGAAACGCTATCTCCCCTCCTGAGGGAAGACAGCGTTTCTTCTTTATGGTGATTCAGCTCTGGGATCATCTGAACTATATGAAGGACGATTAATTTCGTCAGCAAGTTGTTTGAAGAACCTGACAGTTACATGATGACTTAGGAAATGACGACAGTAGGATGAAAACGAAGGATGAAAACGAACGATATGATCACGATAAGTTCGTGCTTTTAAAATCTCCTTTTGCGATATCTGAAATTCTGATGATCTTTCCCCCTACTCCTATGCCGAAGAAGTTAGCGCTTTTCCAAAGTGCGGATGGATTTGACTTGCGGGATCACAAACGCCAGCAGCAGCACCAAAATACCCAAAATCATGAACATCATCCCGATGCCGCGCCCCTCACCGATCCCGATCAGCTCACCCATGGTGGAAGCAAGCGCGCCCCCCTCCCGTAAGAGTGGGTTAAACACATGGTCCGCCAAAAAACCAGAAACCGCATAAGCGGCTACATAACCTAGCTGCGACAAAATGCCGATGATTCCCCAAGCCCGCCCTTGCGTTTCATTCGGAATCGTTTTGCGGATCATGACGTCTGCGCTCGTATTAACAAACGGCAGCGCGGCGAAAAACAGAAATCCTGTGCTTGCGATAATATACACATTCGTGGAGAGGCCGATCAATGAAAAGAAGACTCCCGCAAAACCCAATCCGACGGCCAACATGTATATGTATTTGCTGTTGATGTTGAATATACCGATGAACAGGCTACCGATCAGCATGCCCGCTGCGCTTACCGACAAGACCGTCCCGATCGTTTGGGAATCCGTGATGGGCATCAGCATTGGCGTAAATAAAGTTTGCAGGAAACCCACATAAAAAGTAACGAGGGAAAGAATCACAGTCAACTGCAGCACACCCTTGGCGGCAGCCAAAGTATCCCATCCTTCTTTTAGCTCCTTGAGAAGCGATTGACGTTTGGGAGCTTCTTGCTGAGGCGCCTGGAGTTTTCTTTTCACGGCAAAAACCGTGAGCATCGTAACCAGAAAGGTCAAGATGTCTATGATCAGAACACCCTTGATGTCCATCATTCCAAGTAAAATCCCTGCGATGACTGGGGAAAGAAGATACTTGGAGGAGGCAGCAAGCTGAACAAGACCGCTGGCTTTGGCAAACTGTTCTTCTGTTAGCAAGTCCGTTATGCTAGCTTTATATGCCGGCTCTAGTAAAGAAACAAAAATCGAGCTAAACGTAACACCAAGATATATTTTCCAAGGAGAAGGATCGCCAACCAACATCGATATGAGTATGAATATAAGCCCTAATGCAGAAAACAGGTCGCCAATGATCATCATCAGTCGCCGGTCAAAGCGGTCAGCCAGCACTCCGCCGACGGGGCTCAGCAAAATGGAAGGCAGGAACGCGCAAAGGGTCAATAAAGCGACACTGGTTGCGGTATGCGTCATGTTGTAAATATAAATTCCCAATGCAAAAGCCGTTAAGCCGCTTCCGATACTGGAGATCCATTCTCCAATCCATAACACAAAAAACTTTCCAAACGACTTGTTACTCATCTTCTCGTCCCGCCTCCTTTCCCCCATCGCTGTCCGCAAGCTCTAGCTGCGTCCGAATCAATCGGGTTACATAGGCAAAACTTCCTTTCTCCGCGCCAAGCATAATCTCCATGTTATAAATAAATGCCTCGATCTTTCGGGCATACTCTTCAGGCCCCCAGCTGAATATTCCTTCATCAAACAAAAACTGCGAGGCTGCAAGCAAAAGTTCCATCGATTCTTTCGGATACGGATTCCGGAACTGCTCTTCCTTGATCCCCTGTTCGATCACCTCCGTTAAAACGGGAGTGAGCTTATGAATCGTTAATGCCAAGCTGCTCTGATGGATTTGCGCATTCTCCGGTTGGTGAAACTGTTCTATGAGGCGGCCCTTGTTGTCCGTATCCGGCTTTTGCGCCATGATGATTTGAAACAGCTTTTCATGAATCGAAAGCTCGTTATTTCGAGCAATTTGTTTCGCGGCTTCTACCCCTACATCGATATAACGCGTAACAACCGCATCCATGACCTCTTCTTTGGATTTAAAATAATAGTAAAAGGTCCCTTTAGCAATTCCGATCGTTTGCAAAATATCGTTTACCGTCGTTTTGGCATATCCTTTCGTGAAAAAGAGCTGTTCTGCCGCTTCCAATATTTCATGTCTGCGCTCTTCTGGTTCTTTTAAAATCCTCATCATCCGGCCCTCCTTTTATAGACTGACGGTCGGTCTATGATTATTATAAGGGAGATCCAGATCCTGTCAATCCTAAACATGTTGAATCGGATGAACAATCATTTTATTTCTTTGCCCCAGCAAACAGCGAGGTCACGAATTTCACTTCCGGATATTTGCTGCTCGGGCCGTCAATCAAGCTTCCACCTTTGTCTTTCAAATATTTGTCAAAGAAATCGAGCGTGTATGCGTTCACGATAAATGCGGATCTTGCCGGGTTGATCTTGCCGGTCAGTTTCAGCTGCCGGAAAAGCGGGGTCAGGAACTGCAAATCTGCAAAATTGTAATGCTCCATATTCTCGATATACAAAATCTGTCCGCCATGTTTGGCTACATGTTCAAGATGTCCGACCTGTGTTTCTACTTCCCTGGTATCCTTCTCGATCTGCTCTCTTGTGACTCCATACGCCTTCAGCTCTTCGTCCGTGTAGACGTAATGTTCTCTAACCTTATTATAGAGATCGAAACCCATTTCCGAAAAAATGAACATAAACGGTTTCGATAAAGGCTCTTTGTCGTAACGGTAAAGTGAACCGTCCAGATCAATGCCCGCCTTAATTCTGGGATCATAGGCTGAGTCGTACGACGCGGCTCCGCCGAAGGAATGGCCGAATGCGCCGACACGCCCAAAATCGATTTTACCGTAGAGTTTGCTCTGAATACCTCCTGAATTGATCCGTTCAAGCTGATCCAAGGTAAATGAAACATCGTCCGTCCACATCTTCCCCACTTTGTTGCGGTATTTTTTTTCGCCGATTAATTCTTCATCTGTTTTCATCGTTGTTGTGCGTCCATCCGGAAATACGGTAGCGAACGTGCTGTACGTATGGTCGATGGAGGCGACAATGTAGCCGTGGCTTGCGAGATTTTCCGCCTGGGATGTTTGGAATATTTTCGAAGAGCCGTACCCATGGTTCAAAATGATCAGCGGATAAGTGGCGTTGGAGCCGGAAACCTCGGCGTTTTCATAAGAATGGCTCGAAATGGATTTTAAGTAATCCGTCAATTTCCGCGGGATACCAAAAGTTCCGGACATCGGTTCTTCCTTCAACACTTTGTCGCCACCCGGGATAAAAGGCATCGGTTTTCCTATCGTATTTTGCGCCGGATACCATACCTGCACCATCAACTCTCTTTTGCCCCCAGGTGCTTCTCCAAACAATTCTTTTCTGTCCGTATCGACAAAATGAAAGGTTTGCGTGCCCACTTTAAGGGTGCCTGTCGGTTTCGGCAGTTGAAACACAGGGAAAACATACAGAAGACCTGCGGTTAGAAGCAAGGACGCTGCTGCTGCAGTGAAAAGAGTGGCGGATAAAAAGCGCGGCATTTTCCAA
Source organism: Paenibacillus sp. (assembly GCA_031254035.1). GTDB lineage: Bacteria > Bacillota > Bacilli > Paenibacillales > Paenibacillaceae > Paenibacillus_AQ. Next base: position 32,753 of record JAIRVF010000045.1, on the reverse strand, counting down.
GCAGTGTTTTTACGGAAAAAGGCATATACCGAGGTGGCCAAAAAAGCGATCGTGATGCAATAAGGGAACAATAGCTGATCTCTGTAGCCTTCCGCCATGAATTGGGTAACCAGCAGTAGCGTACCGACCACGCTGGCAATAAATAACGGCATTCGATTATTCTTTTTGAAGAATATTTTTATAACTAACAAGCCTGCACTGTTTAGAAGAAGAAGTATCTCAAAAAGCCTCATTTCGAACTCTCACCTCTTTGTAATATGGAATTCAGCACATCTGTTTAAGCGTCAGATCCTTTCGTTAAGCCGAGTTAAGCAGGAGGCATTTTCCGGTTGGCAGCAGGAGTACCTCCGCAAGAATGGTATGAGTTGCGTGGAAGGTAACGGAATCTTAGGGTGACCAGCGCGTTCGCTTTCGATTAATCACTCCCTCTTCGGTTGTTTAGGCCTTCATTCCGTGCCCGGGTCGTACGCTCTAGCTTTCGTGCTCCTGAACTATCGTATATTACGGTTTTGAACGGACCGTGAACCGAATATGAACGGAATATGAACGGAGTAAGAAAAAATCCTCTTTACGGAAAATTCCGTTCGGAGGCTTTATATGTCGATACAATTTGTTTGGTAGAACTTATAGAATTCGAATTACGACCACCGGGAAAAATGACTTTGAGTACAGTCCCTTTGCCAGGAAAGCTACGAACGATGAAAATCCTGCCTTCGTGGAGCTCGAGGATCTTCCTTACGATCGCTAGGCCAAGCCCGCTGCCCTTGGAAGATCGATTGCGTGACCTATCCACTTTGTAGAACCGATCGAAAATATGGTTGATTTGATCCGGAGAGATGCCTATTCCCGTATCGGCGACCGTCACTTCGATCCCGCTCGTTGTGGAGCGTAAGCCGATGCTCACTTTGCCGCATTCGGGTGTGAATTTAATGGCATTGCCAAGCAAATTCAACCATACCTGATTTAATTGATCTGGATCGGCGGTAATATAGACTTCCTGCAGATCGAGTTCAATGGCGATGCGCTTGCTAGACCAATGCGGCTCCAGCGCCACAATAGCTTTGCGGATCTGCTCGTCGAGCGTGAACGTCATCGGCTCGAATGGATGATGCTCCGACTCCAGAGAGGCTAGATGGAGCAAATTGTCACTAAGCCTTGAAAGTCGTTCGCTCTCGCCTGCAATGATATCCAGATACCGCTCCCGGTCCTCACAGCGGATAACACCGTCCCGCATCGCTTTGGCGAAGCCGGTAATAGAAGTTAGCGGCGATTGCATCTCGTGGGATACGTTGGACACAAAATCTTGACGCATTTGCTCAATTTGCTTCAGCTCCCGCACCATATGATCGAAGCTTCGTGCCAGTATCCCAAGCTCGTCCTTCCGGTTCAGGTTTAGCTCGACATCGAATTCACCGCGGGCCATTTGTTTCGTGGCGATGGTCATTCTGTGAATCGGCTTGACCAGGAAACGCGAAGCGATCAAGAAGATGAGACTACCAACAACGAACATGACCAGCAGGAACATGATCAAAATCCTCGGCAATGAAATGTCGCTCTTGTATACCGGCATAACAAATAAAGCATAAATCTCTCCGTTCAGTTCGAAGGGGCGGCCGACGATTTCCGTTTCTCCGCCATCCGATACGACCGTTTCCCCGTTTAGTACCTGCGCGGTTTCCCCCGGTGTTACACGCATCTCGTCCGCTGCATGTACAGCGTTAAGGACAAGTACGTCTCCGCTGCGGTCGATGATGCGAATCGAGTAGTTGCGCAGGGCGCGTACATTACTGCGGAAAGATTCCTCGCCTTGACTTGCAGTGTGGGCATAAATATCGACAAGCTCATTGGCGACGGACATTGTCTCTTGATGGACCTCTTTTGCCATCTGTCTCTGAAAAATCATCCAGGTAAACATAAAAGCGATCGTCATTCCAACGATAATCGCAAGCAAAAAGATGAGAACCACACGGACATACAATGAACGGATCATTCGTTTACCTCGAGGCGATAACCCAGGCCGCGTACAGTCTCGATCCGGAATTGAGCGGCATCACTTCCGAACCGTTCGCGCAGCCGTTTGATATGCACATCGACTGTACGGTCGTCGCCATCGTAGCCGAAGCCCCATATTTGTTCGATCAGCTGGCCCCTTGTGAAAATTTGCCCCGGATAGCTGGCCAGCTTGTACAAGAGCTCGAATTCCCTCAGCGGCAGCGTGAATGCTTCATCTCCGCGGAACACTTTGTAAGCTTGCCTGTTCAATAGCAGATTGCCAAGCCTAACCTTCTGGGTTGACGTGATTCGGTAACGCTTCAGCAGCGCCTTGACCCGCATGACCAACTCCAACGCATCGAACGGCTTGGTCATATAATCGTCGGTGCCAAGCCGAAATCCTTTTACTTTATGCGCGGCTTCCCCTTTGGCGGAAATCATCATGAGTGGCAAATCGGGATATTCCGCGCGCAACGCGCTGCATAATTGCCAGCCGTCCATCCCTGACATCATAATATCGAGAATGACGAGGTCTGCCTGCGCGCTCTTAACCGCTTCCAGCGCCGCTGCTCCGTCTTCAGCGTATGTCACTTCAAATCCTTCACTTTCCAAATAAACGCCGATCAACTCGCGAATATGCTCGTCGTCATCCGCAACTACAATATGGACCATTCGTTTATCTCCTCTTCACCTTATGGCTTCATTATATCGCGGTCGCCTAAAATATGGGTATGGGTTAATGGATTATTGTGATCTCCTGTTCAAAATAAAAAAAAGACTGCGCCAAAACGCAGCCTTTCAATACTATCAAGTGGATGAGATTTGCAGACCATTCAAAATATAGTTGACTGCCAAATCCGCCGCTTCCTCGGAGGTATGATTTACGTTTGAAGGATTCAAAAACGGATTATTTAATGAGAACATTAACGTGCCCATGACAAAGTTGACTGCCATATCCACCGGTGGGTTATCGATGATCCCCCTCTCCTTGCAAGCTAGCAAAATAATCCGAAGCTGCTCCCAGGCCTGCAAAAACACATCCTTAAGCATTTCGATCCGTGGGCTTTTGAGCAGCAATTCCTGCTGCAAAATATTAAACAGCTCCTTCTCTTCATAACGGTACATCACGAACATTCTGCAAAAGCGGATCAAATCCTGTTCCGGATCCGACAAATCGAATTCCGAATTCATAAACGATAAACGAAACGGGGCAAAAATTTCAAAAAACACGTTTTCTTTGCCGCCAAAATGGTACGAGATCAAAGCCAGCGAGACGTTGGCCTCATCGCATATCTGTCTTACTGTCGTGCCGTTATAGCCATTTTTGGAAAACAGCTTTTTGGCCGACTGCAAAATCTGGTTTTTGACATCTTTGTTTTTCTCTTTATCCGATGTTATTTGTTTTTGGTCCATATAGGTTTTTCATTCTCCATGATTAATCTATGTTTTTTTATTAAAGCCAATCCGCCAAAACGAGATTATCTGTATATTATATAAAATGGAAACGGCTTTGAAAAGCTAAAAGGAGCTGCCGTCACAAATGGCATCATCTGCGCGGCACCTCCCCTGTTTAAGAATATGATTCTACTTTAAATGATTAGTTCTTCAGAAAATCCGGCCCTGCAAAACTTGGATTTGGATATTTATAGAATCCTTCTCCAGCTGCCACTCCTAATTTCCCTTTATCGATATATTCCTCTTTCAAGAGCTTCGCGATTTTTTCGGCTACCTCATTGCCAGTCGCTTTCGCATGGGCGAGACTGATGTTGTACGCGGTGTTTATGCCCACCACATCCAGTATCGCAAATGGTCCCATTGGCGCTTTGGTTGCGATCATCCACGTTTTATCAATCGTTTCAATGTCTGCCACTTCATTTACCAACAACTTCTCAGCAGCACTAAGCAATGGCACGAGCAAAGAATTCAGGATATAGCCAGACTGCTCTTTGTAGATCGGCAGTGCAACCATGCCAATGGCTTTGGCAAAAGCAATAACATCCTCAAAAACAGCCATATCTGTGCCTGGATGCTTCATAATTTCCGCCGTATTGTTCTTCCAGATTTCGTTCGCAAAATGCAGCGCTAAAAATTTCTCCGGACGGCCTGTTACTTCTGCAAATTGGCTTGGCAAGAGCGTTGAGGAGTTCGTCGCAAACACCGTATTTTCAGGAGCTGCTTGACCCAATTTAGTGTAAAAATCGGTTTTGATATGAACAGCTTCTGGAACCGCTTCAATGACCAGGTCGGCATTTGCAGTGGCTGCGGATAAATCGCTCTTGAACGCAACCCGGTCAAATGCCGAATTAACTTCTGCTTCCGAAGCGCCCAGATCTGCCTGATAACGTGCTTTTAGTTTCAAAATTCTTTCCTTTGCACGTTCGAGTGCCTCATCGTTAATATCGTATACCGTCACGTTGAAGCCTTTAAATGCAATTTGGTACGCGATTTGACTACCCAAAACTCCACTGCCTGCAACTGTAATGTTTTTGAAGTTCATCACTATTCCCCTTTTCCACATCGCATATTTGGTAAAATAAAACGGTCTTCATGTAAAACTAAACATATGTTTTAATCATTTGTTTTAAACGTTTGTTCAATTCATAATGTACCTTTTAAAATAGCGATTGTCAAATAAAAATTATTTTAATTATTTGAGAAAAATAATTCTTCGTTGGTATCACCATTAAAACGCCGTATTTTTCCCATAATTAGATAAATACGACGAATAAATAAAAAAGGATTGCCCTCTGCAGCTTCCATCCTGCAAAAGAACAACCCTTTAATATATTGTTAATGATTCAAGCTTATACCCCGGTACTCATATGACTGCTTTCGGTTTCCCGTGAGACGTGTGGCTCCGCACGAAATACCCACCAGCGGCTTCCAGCAAAATTAAGCAGCACTCCCAAGACAGTAGCTGCCCCTTTGCTTAGCCATAGCGAGATGCCGAATTGCTCTTGTAACAGCAGCATACAAGCGGAAGTGACTCCAAGCGTCAGCATATTCAGCAGAACAAAGCGTAGCAACCCCTTCACAAACGCTCCCTGCTGTTTAAACGTCCACTTCCGGTTCATAAGAAAGCTATTAAGTACGCCGCAGCTGTAGGCAGCGACCTGAGCTGCAAGCCATGGCAGCTGCCACCATGTTAACAACGTAAACACAGCGACGTCTACGCCTGTATTCAAGATCCCTACAAGTCCAAAGATGATAAAGGAGCGAAAGGAATCACTTGTCACAAAAGATTTCATAGGGACCTCGCCTTCTATACATCATATTCCATCTTCTGGCGCGCCTTCACGATAAAATCAAGTGGTGTCGGAATTTCTTGCGAGTTATACTGAATCGCCCCGATCGTTAGCTTCATATCAAGTTTGTACTTGCCCGAAAATTCGATCGTGTTGAATGACTCCACCTTTTCCTTAAGACGCTGCACTACGACGTTTGCACCGTCTTGATCGGTAAACAGTAGCAGACCCCAGGTCGGATGATCCGTATTCAACATATATAGAGAGTCATTCATTCGAATGCTTGTCTCACTCATCCTCGAAATGTCATAGATCATCTCGGTAATCTGGGCTTGGCTGATCATCCGGCTCAACTCATCCCAATGTTTCACCGTCATCACAAGCAGTGTCAGCGGAATGTCATAACGATTGGAAAGAGCCATGAAAATGGTTGCGTCGCTTTGAAAGGAGAGACTGTTTTTCAAATTCGTGCGTTCATCCAATGTAGCTAGTGAAGCATTTCTTTTTTGCAGCTGCACCGCCTCCTGCTGCAGGCGCTTGCTAGAGGCGGTTAAAAGCGAAACGATCGCCGTTAAAACGGGTGTCATGATTAACCAGTAATAATGGTAGCTCTGCAGCGGCTCTCCGACAACAACGGTTTGATAAATGGTATAGGTTCCGTAGCCGAAGATAAATACAATGTTTAGGATAAGCCCTACAGTAATATTGGTAAAGTAGGTCATGACCGCAATCAAGAACGATACATTCAGCAAGATCATATTGAACAAATAATGATTCGGATCTCCCGCCGCAAACACGACATGGATAAAGCAGACTATAAACAGCAGTATAAATGCCGCATCCGACAACAAACTGTTCTGATAGCGTTTCATCATTCTCCCCTCGCTCTCTTTCTATATTTACGAATTAGGAAAATAAGCGATACGACCACCAGTATGAAGGTCAGACCGAGCACTGCAATAAAGCCCATGACATCCTTTCGTTCAGTGATCTGAGCGATCATGCCATGGTCTGCCTGCTCAGCTTGTTTCTTGAAGCGGAAAGGTTTGATATTGCCATCCTCATCCGTAAGAACGCCATCTCCATAAATCTTCCACTTCCCACTGTCTGCAGCCAGCAGATTCGATGCCATATAATTATATTTAGAGCTAGTACCTGTGACCGCAAGCCATCCATAACCCTGTGCATAAGGAGATTCCATCAATTGCAGTGTTCCAATCCGCTTGCCGTAGTCTTCCTCAATGCTTATTTTCTCGTTGGATTGTATTCCCTCTCCATTCGGGCCGTATTGAAAGAAGAGCTTGCTGTTTTGTTTTTGCAGCCAAACATTGTCTTTATAGGATCCGATCGATATGAGATTGTTCTGCTGCAGTTGAGTGTCTGCTGGTATTTCTGAATTTTTGTAAAAGGTTACCTCGCCTGTGTTCGCTTCTGCATACTTGCCAAGCAAATGAAACAGATTTCCGATAGTCAGATAATCATAGGAATCCATCTTCTCAGGTAGAGATACAGCGATTTTATTAAAACTTGCATCTCGGAGGAACGGGTTCGGATAATTATTGAACATGAGGTCCGTACGGTCTTTAGTATTCAATCGAAGCAAAGAATCCTTGGTAATGAAAGCCCAAGGCATTTGATCCTGAGGCTCAATACAACCTGAACTAATCAGTTCCAGATCAAAAGCTACAGTGACAGTGATATTACCCGAAACCTCCAGGTTCTTTGGAATTGTCAGCGTCATTTGATCCTGATTGGACAATTCCTTCGTAAGCTTCTTGCTGCCAATCGGTGTATCGTTAATCAAGATGGTGACAAGCGAGCGGTCAAAATCGAGATTATCCGAATATCGAAAATCCAGACTGATTTTGCTTGCTTCGGCAATAAATCGGTTTGCAGGCAGCGACACGAAATAGCTCTTCTCTTGGTGCATCATCCCGGTCAATTTATCCCCGGTTTCTGTCAGCGTTACATCCCGGCTAACATGGACTACCGGGGTATCCACGTTCGTGCCTGCGTCAACCCATTTCTCCGGTCCATCCAATTGGCTCATCAATGTCTGATTGCCGATCAGCCGGCCTGCCTTTTTAAGCATGAGAGGATCCCCTGATGTTACAATTAGTGCGGTCTGCCCGCCAGCATTCACCACGCGGATCAGCGCTTTGTCGCTGACGTTTTCCGCCCCCAGCCCCTGTTTCCATTTGACCGGCAGATTGTTGTATAAGGCAACGATAACAAGTGTACCGCGCTGGTCAAGCTTGGGATCACCAAGAGGCAGCATCGGTATCGTATTTGCTTCCGATCGGTTGCTTTTGGCAAAGCCGGAAAGTGCATATACAGCTGCTTCAAGTTCCGATGAGTCACTCTTGCTTGGAACTGCGATTGCACTCAGCTTATCTTTTAGCGTATCTTGACCAACGAACTGCTTATTAAAGTTACGGATACTTCCTCCAATATCCTTCTTCGTATAAGTGATTGAAGCATAAGAGGTCTTGTACAGCTCAAACCAGTTGTCTCGCTTCTCAGTAGCAAAACATACGCCATGAGGCAGATTGGTTAGAATATAACCTTCGATCGAGAGTGTATTACCACCTTTAATAAGCAAATCCTTTGGAATTGATACGGTTAAGGCCTGCCGCTTCTGATCGTCCACAATTGGGCGGAACGAATAGAACTTTGTACCATTTATCTTGAGCGTTACACTGGACTCTTCGCTTCTTGCCAGCTGGGTCGCTTGATAATCCAGATGTAGTTTAAGCTCACTAACGTTCCAATAATCCTCCAGTTGGATGTTCAAAGAACGCGATACGGTGACTCCGGATAAAGAGACATTCGCTCCAGTTAATGGAGCCTCATAGGTCAATCCGTTACCGCCTGAATCCGGCTGGGCGTACACCTGACCACCACAGGAAATCACGAATAGAATAAAGCAAATAATACCGGAGATCATTGATCTTGTATTCACGTTTCTCCCCCTTGTCTTAATAACGTTCGGTTTTGTACCATTTTACTTCTCTTTTGAAAATCAAATCCTTGATGTAGTTATATAAACCATAGGCTGCTACAACCATCCATAACTGACAGTAAGAAATGTACATCAGCATAATGATCCACAGATTGGATAGTCTCATTTCTCCCTTTTCTGTAATGATCGTAATGAAGGTACTGGTCACAAATAAAATGATAGCCAGCAGCCACAAAAATGAGCTTAGCCCGGCAATGGTTGTATACACTAGCCCGAGTGCGTGTAAAATAAGCAGCGTGTCAGACATAATAAGCGAGGTCAACAATAAGAAATAGATCGATAAAAAATATAAAAGATCAAAGTGAATCCGTTTGGCTGACCGGTCGAAAAGCAGCGGCAAATTTTTAACAATGACATAAATATTGCCTTTCGCCCATCTTGTTCGCTGCTTGAACCATACCTTTAATGTCTGCGGCTCCTGCTCCCAGGTTACCGACTTGGGCTGGAACTTGATGCGGTAACCCATCATATAAATGCGGAAGCTGATTTCCGTATCCTCTGCAATCGCCTTGACGTCCCAGCCCCCGATTCGCTCAATAATCTCCCTGCGCATAATGAAATTCGTTCCCGGGATGGTGCATAGTTTAAAGAGCTTCCATCTTCCAGCCTGGGCCATCCATTGGAAGGACAACGTCTCAATATTGATAAAACGCGTCAATAGGCTTGCATCGCGATTACGAGTGCGGAACTTGCCAATCACCGCTCCAAGTGACGGATCGTGAGTAATTTCTCCGACAAGATAGCGCAGAGCCGTCTTCTCCGGTGTATTGTCGGCGTCATAGATGGCGATAAATTCTCCCCTGCTTTGCTTAAAACCAATATTCAGGGCGTTCGACTTCCCTTTGCCGCCAGTTATTTTATCTGTGTTAATTACAATCAAATTGCGCCCTTTATGCTTGTCCTGAATCCGCGCCAGCAAATCGCTGCTGTTATCATTCGAATTGTCGTTAATGACGATAATCTCATAGCGATCCTGCGGATAATCAAGCGCCAGCAGCGCCTCCACCGTTTGCGTAATGACTTTGCCTTCGTTATGGGCAGGAACCATCAGCGAGACAAAGGGGACATTCTCAGGGAGCGGCGGCACCTCACGCTTCTCATTGGCAATATAGTACAGGTAGCCAGCAATAATCAGCACTACATTGACGAGAAGCAGCGACCATATACTGACCACGGCGATCAGCATCAAGATGTCTGCAGCAGTCATGACTCCCCTCCTTACTTGTAATATTTCCGTTTATACATACGATATCCAATAATCAGGAAGCCGGAGAATACAAACAAAGTAATGAAAATAACGATGATAAAAAATTTATTCTGAACCGTAAACCAGGTCTCGAAACTCTTCTGCTCATGCTTCTTATATTCATAGTCGGAACTCGTTTCTACATGGCTGGTCTGAATCCCTAAATGGACTCCATTCACCACAAGCGAGCCGCGGTCCGATTTTAATTCGTTGGTTTCGGTTTTTATGTTATGGGCCTCTTTTTTATAATCTTCAAAGGTAATCCAGCTATTCTTTAGCCCCTGTACCAAACTCTCAAGCTCCGATTCATTTTGCACAAAATCATACGTAAATGCAGTATCCATCGGAAGCGGCTTAATTAAACGATCATCGGCAATGTAACGCTGTAGAAACGCCGGATTTACGCTGTAGATCGAGGAAGAAAAAGCTTCGGATCGATTACGCCTCGCTTTGTAGATGGGATGCATATCTGGAAAAAGAATCACCGAATTAAAAAAAGTCATTCCTTCCTTGACAAGATGATCATCATACGTCCAGAACATTTCTGCACCCATTCCAAGCGGCACAACGCCCTCTTCAGCCAATACATCGATAAAATGTTCCATCTGACTGTACAAGCTGTTATAGCCCCTATCCTGAGCCGTTGCGACAAACGGCGCTTCTACCAAAACTGTGCCGTTGCGGGATTGAACATATTTCAAGGTGTTGATATACCGTTTCATCGCCGGGTAATCCGTATTGTTGAATACCGGGTGCACGCTTACGATAAATGGGATACCTGCTTCATACAGTTCATCCGACATTCGTTCCAGCAGCTGCAAGTCCGAAAACGGATAAATTTCCTTGAAAACAAGGTAATAATGGTTTTCCTGTCCCTGCAGCAGCCAATCCTTAAGTACGTAAGTGACTGCAATTTCACTAAGCATGTCTTTTTCCATAAAAGGAACATAAGCATACGGACCCTTTCGTATCCCGTAAGGATAGCTTGTGTCCTGAGACTTTAAAACTCCGTACCGCTGAACTCCAGGCTCATTCGTATCAAAAACGGAACTGAGACGAAGTGACTTTTCAACGAAACCCCCGATTGAAAAATCCGCCACCTTCTCCATGGCCTTAGCCTGAAGCCCTAACGAATGGACCAGTTTATCCTGCGGCTTCCCTCCTATGTAGAGAATATCTCCTTGATAGGACTGCAAATCCGTTAAATATTGACTACCTTCCCTGACAAGATCGGAGCGGTTGTGCACTTCGATAAGCTTGGAATAGTTACTTAGAGACCCCGCCGTATAGGAATCGATCGACTCGGTCGTAACCTCTACCCGAAATGCGGCAAGAAGCCGCTTTAAAGCCTCTACGTTGCCTTCTTCCTTCGTGCCGATCCCCAGGCTGTCATACACAATAAGAACAGAATCAAAAGATGGAGAGTTAGCTGCTTGAACCGATACCGGATAGATTAAACCCGAAATAAGAAGCACAATCAGCCCGATATGCAAACGATATTTTCGCTTCAATGAATCGTCCTCCTTTCTTGTGATTTTGTTCTCATGTCATGACGGTTCATCACCAGCCGCCGGCATGTTCTGCCATAGGTTCCTGCATATCGCATCGGCTATTGCGGCAAATGTCACCAGATCAAATGTCGCCGTAAATAGAAATTCATGCTTCGACAAATCCGCATCTCCTGCACCGATGATCGAAACGAAAATTCCTGACAGACCCATAAACATCATCATGAGAATTAAGGGCAGCCTTACCATGCTCCGCATACGTTTTGTCTTAATTGCAGCAATGAAGTGCGGTGTATATAACCCGATAATGACCAGCATCCATATGACGATAAAACCAAAAGTTTTGGGGGCAAATGCTTTTTTCAGATCGCTATATCCGGAAAAAAACTTCGTATGTTCACCAAAAGGTTTTCCTACAGACTTCTCGTAGTTGCCCATCGCCGACGGTCGGATCGTGAATGCACTTTTCGCGGCCAAGTTCATCATTTTCCCTGCTTGATCAGGATGCTTTAGATAATAGCCAAGAATCGACACAAAACCATAATGATTATAGAAACTATCCTCTAAAATCTGGGAGTTCACATCCACGGTCGTATATGGCTCGTAATGAATGGCCCCATTCAGAACGGCGTATTGTTTATTCATACTAAAGGACTTCAGGGTCGCCTCCGGATCTTCAGATTGCATTAATACACCACGGGTCATGGCATGGTATTGGTTTACATTCACAAATTCCTTCGGGATCAGCGCGTAGGTGGCAACACCCGCAACCATAAGCACCGCAAGGAAAGAAGCCATCATCACCCGGAAGCTTCGCCGCTTACGCACAAAGATCATAATGACTCCCATCACGGCAATAATGATGCCGACAGGGGCATTTTGCTGCTTGCTCGTTGTAAGCAGGAGGCCGCTTATGAAAAAAACAGCCATCATCGCGTAATCGGAGTACCGGTTGCGGAATAAAAGAAGTCCAGATGCAAACAAGTAGATAAGCATAGTCCAAACTAAACTTTCGCCAAAAAACGAGTTAAAGAAAGCCGTATATGCGGTATCCGCGAATAAAAACACAGCCAAAACGGCTACGATGTATCCGTACTTGCGTTTCATTTTCCAGGTTAATGCCTCAACGAACATATAGACGGCTCCCGCGTACATGATCGTCAGCAATACCGCTTGGACTCGAATATCAAATACCTGTTGATTAAACAATTGATTGATCCAGATAGATAAACGTATAAGAAGGGATTGTGAAGAATAATACATAGCTCCATTTTCGTTGAAATACTGAAAGATTCCGAATTCCTTGTTAAAGTAACCGAAATATAAACTGTCATAATCAGGGTGATTAAAATACAGTCCATTGCTGTACAAAATCCGGAAATAGTCGCCGTTGTCTGCCATCCCGATGTACGGCGGCACAAACAGCACAAAGATAGTGATGAGCAGCACCAGTGATGTTGCGAGCAGTGACGGGGAAACATATCGGCTGAGGACATTTATCCTGTAACCGAGCTTTTTTAACCAAGGAGCCTTTGCCAATGTATACACCTACCTTCAAACCCGCAAATGCCCGGCCCTAGTGAGCATACGCGAGCAATGCCATCAAATTATCAAATGAAAAGGCCTGATTCGTCGCCGAATCTCCGAAGCCGCCGTAAAGCGGGCTTGTCTTATCCGCCACCCGGTACTTCTCCATCTGCTTTATGCTGTCCTTATACAAGTCAATATCATGCAATACAGAACCAATCATTGACGTAATGGCATAGATTGCGGTTGATTGAATCTGATTTTGCGGGGTGCCGTTTTTGTCATATTGGCCATACAATGTTCCGTTCTTCACATGATCTTTCAAGTAAGAGATGCTTTCGGGATGTTGAAGGCCAGCCTCAGATAACGTAAGGATCGTTAGCACCGACTCAACCGTGTTAATCCCCTCCGAACGGTATGTGCCCGTGTCATAATGATACCTTGTCTCGTAAAAGGGGAATTTATCCGATAGGTATCCGTTTTGTATAATTTCCTGCATATTCAGGACCAAATTCGCTTGCTGCTTTGAAGGGATGGGCAGCCGTTTCATTGTTGATAGATCAATATAACATAACGTTACAAAATCATTAGTGACCTTATATTTTTCATCGTAAAAATCGTAAAGCTTATTGTCCTTGATGTTGTGTTTATAGAAACGTTTGCCGTAAGTATTGGCTAGCTCGGTATACGCTGCAGCGTGAAATTGCTCCCCTGCATCATACAAGGCACTGATGATCCGAAGGTCGTCGACTGCGGCATTGATTGTATATTTTTTATCCTGCTTGGGACTGAACCGATAGCTAAAACCTGAAGGGAGATCAAAAATATGCTTTGCACGCTCCCATTCGGATTGAAAGGCATCCTTCTGATTCGTTAACACATCATAATGCATTAAGAGTCCAGCAGACTCGCTCAAAACCTCGTGCCCCGTGGCAGCCATATCCGTTTCGCTGCTATCCTGATAATTCGTATACGGACCATTGGGTCCGTACAATTTGCTCATGACAAAACGTTCCGTGTCCTGACGATGATGCTGTAATTTCAACTGATCGCTAAAATGTGCGCTCTGTGATGCTATCGGCTTATTGTGCTTTGTATGCATTTCTGGTTGTGCTGGTTGTCCATCCTGAACAGAGGCGTCGCCGCAGGCCGCAAGAACATTTAGTAACAAAATTCCGCATAGCCCGTTTGTCCATAAATTTTTCATCGTCTTACCCCCTGCTAAAGACCCATACCTCAACAATCCTGATTATTATTTAATAACCATCTCAGACTGAGAATAATCACCTTGATATGTCTGCTTTTGCTTTATATGCATTTCTTCTACGGGATAATTGATTGTCTCTCTTACAATATACTGAGGTCTGTTTTTGCTTTCGTCATAAATTCGGGCAATATATTCGCCTATAATACCCAGCGATAGCATCTGCACACCGCTAAACAAAGTAATCGCGGTCATAATAGACGTCCAGCCCTGAGCTACTTCAGGAAGGTGAAACAGCTTCGCGCACAAGGAATAAATAAGCACGCCAAAAGCGAGCACGACCGTCAGCATCCCCATCCGGGTGATCAGCTTTAGTGGTTTGGATGAAAACGAAAAAATCCCATCAGAAGCAAAAGCGATCATCTTGCGCAGCGGATATTTCGTTTCACCCGCAACCCGCTCATCCCGCTCATATTCCACATAAGTCTGGCTAAATCCGATCCAGCTGACGATCCCGCGAATAAATTTGTTCCGCTCCGTCATTCGATTAAATACATGCACGATCTTGCGGTCAATTAGACGAAAATCTCCCGTATCTCGTGGGATCTCTGTATCTGACATACGCTGAAGAAAGCGATAGAACAACGAAGCTGACACCAGTTTAAAAATCGTTTCGCCTTTGCGTTTTCTTCGTTTTCCGTACACCACGTCATATCCTTCTTCCCACTTCTCCAACATGTCATGAATCACTTGGGGAGGGTCCTGCAAATCTGCATCGATAATGACGACGCAATCCCCCTTCGCTTGATTGATTCCCGCTGTTACCGCTGCCTGATGGCCAAAGTTCCTTGCAAAGTTTACGATCCGCACATGTTCATCCTGCCTAGCTAGTTCATTCAGGATGCTCAACGTACGATCCTTGCTCCCATCGTTTACAAAGACAAGTTCGTATGTGTAGTTTGTATCGAGCATTACGTTCGTCAATGCATCGTAGCACTGCTGAATGACTTCCTCCTCATTGTAAGCAGGTACTACTACCGATACGCATTTATCGTTCATTCTCTCCACTCCTTTTGACCTTATGGATTTATATGTTAATTAGGTCTGTATACTCATGCAAAAATATCTTTTTTTAAAATAAAAGAAATCTAAACTCTAGTACATAACAATATAACATATGAATTCTGGCAGCTATTAACAAATTATTGAATAATTCGTGGATAACACCACATTTTCTCCGCTTTTCTTTCTTTTTTCATTGTTTTCCATACATTTTCACATTATTTCAAATCAGTTTGCTAACATGAGTCAATTGTACTATTACGTCTTGTAAAGATATGAGAAAACAATTAATATATTTTTATTGACTGGTTTTATTCATTATAGTCATTTAAAGGAGGATTACAATGCCAAAGGTTGTCAGCGAACATGAAAAAGAGATGGTAAAAGAAACGATGTATGCCAAAGGAATTGCACTAATACGCAAAAAAGGCGTAAAACGGGTAACGGTTGAAGACATCACCTCGGCAGCAAACATCGGAAAAGGGTCATTTTACTCGTATTACAACTCCAAAGAGGAACTTCTTTATGCGATTATCAAAAAAGGCGAGAAACGTATGTTTGAGAGAACCGAGTCCATTTTGTCCGAAAAAATAAAATTAAAAGATAGGCTCGTAAAAGCAGCAAAGGAAGTCTACCTCGCACCGGATAGCATTGTTCTCTACGTTTCCCCATCGGATTTGGAGTATCTCTTTCGTAAACTTCCGGATGAGGCGGCGGATTGGGAAGCAATAAAATCAAACGACTATTTTAGCAAAACGCTGTCGCTTTGCGGCATCGACGAAACAAAATGCGAGATGGATGTACTTGCATATTTAATGAGCGCCCTCCATTTTGTTGCTACTACAGATGCAGCTTATGGCGAGCCGGGAAGAGAAAAAACGCTGGATATTCTCGTTCATTCCATTGCCGACTATATGGCAGGAGCAGCTAAGCAATGAGGGACTCCTCAAATAAAATACAAACTGCCTGATGAGAATGATCACAACCAATTTCGCTTGGCCGCAGCTGCGGTTCTTATCCATTATCGGAGGTGCCTATGAGCATATTATTTAGTGTTTTATGCGGATTGTTTTTATTCATCATTTGTTTGATTTTGTTTGTTCAGTACAAGAAAACGCAGAAAGCCCGCCAAATTCGAATTGCCTCTACGGTTAATGGTATTGACTGCAGAGAATTCGTTACGATTGGCGGCATTTCGCAATATGTGCATCATCGGGGCGAAGACATAAACAATCCTGTGATGCTGTTTCTGCATGGCGGCCCGGGCGAACCGGTTTTGCCCTTTGCTCAAGAGTTTCAAATCCCGTGGGAGAAGCATGTTACCGTCGTGCATTGGGATCAAAGAAACAGTGGCAAGACCTACTTCAAAAATGATCCGAAACAAGTGACACCAACAACAACGGTTGACCGGATGATTCAAGATACATATGAAATTGTGGAATATTTGCGAAAGAAGTATCACAAAGAGAAGATTATCATTTTGGGGCATTCTTGGGGTTCGGTGCTTGGCAGCCTGTTCAGTAAAAAACATCCAGAGCTGGTACAGGCTTATATCGGTGTTGGACAAGTTATCAATATGAGGGACAATGAACGCGTGGGTTATGAGAAAGTGCTGGAGGTGGCAAAAGAAGCGGGAAATGACCATCATTATCAAACCCTTTTGAGATTGCAGCCTTACCCTACGCCTGCATTCGGCGACGAAATGATTCGGAAGCTTACACAAGTACGAAAATTCCAAAGAAAATATAAGCTAGCGGCTGGTCCTACATTCGAGCTAGTTATGAATGCCTTATGTTCGCCCTTCTATACTCTGAAGGATACCAGATATTTTTTCATCTCCGGGGCATTTGGCGGAAGGCAGGATCAAATCTGGAAGTATTTAATGGAATCCTACGATCTGTCGACTATAGGGGCCGCATTTGAAATTCCTGTCTTTTATATCCATGGCGAGTGGGATTGGCAAACTCCTTATCCGCTGGCGCAGGAATTCTTCTCGACCATACAAGCGCCGCTTAAGCTGTTTTATTCCATTTCGGATGCAGGCCATATCCCAATGCTTGAGCAGAAGGAGAAATTCAACGAAGCGTTATTTGATATTTTTGAACGAACTTTTGAAAGAGCTAATGTTATAATATAGGGAAATACAGGGAGGGGAGATGCATAATGGTGCAAATGGAAGGAATTCAGATCGAAGGTGCAGCTATTATTCTACGAATGGCGAAAGAGTCTGATTTGGAGGCCTATTATTTATTTTTGCAGGATGCTGAATTTACTAAGCTAACCGGATCAAATCAAGAATTTACCCACCAGGAAATTGCCGATTGGCTTCAAAAGATCTCAGTACCACATCCGGATCGTGTTGATTTCATGATCATATCGAAAGAAACGAATGAATTGTTGGGCGAGGTCGTTTTGAACGAAATCGATGCTACAAACCGCAGCGCGAATATTCGAATTGGGATTCAAGGCTCATCCAATCGCGGCAAAGGTCACGGTACGGAAGCGATGATTCTCATGCTACGCCATGGCTTCGAAACATTAAAACTGCACCGGATTCATTTGGGTGTTTATCCTTTCAATCCGAGAGCTATTCATGTGTATAAGAAAATCGGTTTTCAACAGGAAGGAATACAACGGGACACCCTATACCAGGATGAAAAATTCCATGACATGATTGAAATGTCGCTGCTTGAAGATGAATTCCGAGCTTTGCATGGAAAAAACTAAGACTTTTGGGAATAAAGATCCGAGCAGCTGCCGTTATTGTTACGGCATTATAAAAGCCATAGAGCGAGCCCCATTTTCTCAATGGGACCGCCCTATGGCTTATTTTGTATGTGTCTAGTTATTCGCCTGCTTGCGCGGTGACCAAAATTTTGATTTCGTTTTTATTTTTCAAGATCGCTTCAAAGCCGTTTTCCGTGATATCATCCAATTTAATCTTGTTTGTGATAAGCTTTTCAGATTGGAGTCTTCCGTCGGCCATCATCTCAATCACCGCAGGGAAAATGTCGCGATAGCAGATCGTGCCTTTGATATCAATTTCTTTGAATACAAGCGAATTCATTGCGATGGAAGGATTTTTCTCCCACAGGCTGACGATCATGACTTGACCATTTTGTTTGACACAATCCACGGCACTTGCGAGCGTTGGTTCCACACCCGCCACTTCAAAACAGACATCCGCTCCTTTTCCGGTCAGTTCACGCACAACTTCCGTTACATTTTCCTTCAAAGGATCTACGGCATGGGTTGCACCCAAGCTCAAAGCTTTTTCTCTGCGTTCAGGTGCAATATCCACGGCCACAACTTTTGTCGCACCGGATGCTTTCAGGCATTGAATGACAGCCAGACCGATTGGACCCAGGCCAAATACGACGCAGTTATCGCCGGATTTTAACTTGCTTTGACGCACAGCATGAAGGGCTACTGCTACTGGTTCTACCAAGGCTCCTTGCTCATAGCTTACATGATCAGGAATTTTATGTACCATATGTTCTTTAACTACTGTCATTTCGGAGAATCCGCCGCCGTTGCCGGACATGCCATGCAAACCAAGCTTCTCACAGAGGTTATATAATCCTTTACGGCAGGAATCACATGTTCCGCAATTTATAATCGGTTCCACACATACTCGGTCTCCAACCTTAATGCGCTGAACGCCTTCTCCAACTTCAACAACTTGTCCGGAAAACTCGTGGCCCATAATAACCGGGGCGATCGCGCCAGAGATCGGATGCGGTTGATCCACCGGAATCGTGATAGGTCCGGCCAAATATTCATGCATATCGGAGCCGCAAATACCACACCATTCCACGCGGATTTTAACTGATCCAGCCTCAATAACCGGCTCCTTGGCCTCTTCAACCCGAATATCTTTTGCTGCGTACCAAACTGCTGCTTTCATTGTTTTGTCCCCTCTCTGTCTTGAGTTAAAACACATGATGAAACCTCAGTCTTGAGATAATAAGTTTTAAATATATCTCTAATTGTAGATTATAATATTTTACCATTTTCATCTGTGACATAAGTCATATCTTTTGTTTCGAAAATTTTGCTACTTGCCCCAATATACAATCCTCATCTTGAGAAAATCTTATGACGTCAGACCTAGTTCTGCTGTTAACCATGGAACGCAAAATATCGGTGGAAATCCTGCTGGAGATCCTTTTTACACCCGCCACCGCGCCCAAGTCCCTCCTAATACGCTACAAACAATCTGCAAAACCGCTAACGAAACCTGCAATCGTAAATTAGGAATAACGAATCTCTTAAAATATATACGAAAATGAGCTTTTGCGTTATTGAGACAAAAAAACCTTCGCCGCCAATAAGATAATTCAACATTTTTAAAAACTAGGAAGTGGGGTTATCCTGTAAATGAACTGAGAAACCTATAAAGACTCGATTCTACTTGCCTGACTTTTTCACGATGTGGAAAGGAATGGCGTTCGACAAAAGCCATTCCGCGTGTTCGAAGCGAGCATTGACGAGATGTTTGCTATGATCTACAAAAAATGATACGGTGAAGTTCAATGAAATGATCCGACTTATACAAGCAAAGCAAAGTAAAGCGCAGTATGTTAGGAAAGAAATCAAGAGATGTAATTGATAACTACAGTGCGCAGAAGAATTCTCGCACTGTAGTTATCATTCCTAAAATAAACAAGCCAGCAAAATTCGCTGACTTGTTTATATATTGAACTCCTGTGTATTTGGTTAATTTGATTCATTATAGCCCATTGCAACATCGGCCTTGTCTTGAGCATCGTCTAACGCATGATTAAACAGTAGACTTACACCGTCGCCACCTGCATGTAACATAGATAATGAAAATAGGAATTTACCAGTGAATCCATAATTATAGTTACCAAACCATTCGGCAGTGCGGATGGAGTTACCGTTTTTTGTATAAGCTAACCATTCTTTATACCATGGGCCATAACCATTTGATGATAGTTTATAATCCCAAGCTCCTCCTTCCATTACCTTAGCAATCCACATACCTACAGTTGCACTATAAGCTGCTTGTGGATCACCGAATATTCCACCAGCTATGGCATTATAAAAATTTTCAACTAATCTTTTATTATTTGAAGCAATATTGTATGCCTGAAGAAGAGGTGCTCCAGGGTCACCAAAAGGGACTATTCTCTGTTCCTTTTTCTCTTGATCTTTTTCATATACCTGCATAATAATTTCTTCTTGTGGTAAAACCTTCAGGTCAAAGTTTTCATCAAAATAAACTCCACCTTCGTTTACTGCAAAGTTAATATTATTCATATTCTCAAGGTAATTACTAAAAAGGCTTGGGTCAACTCCAATATCTTCAGCGGTGGTATGAATAACAATTTCACCATTTTCATTCAAAGAGGCTAACCCTGTTTCAACAACTGTTTGATGGATTTCTCGGATTAAACCTAACTTTGTGGATTCACGATTGTCGGTGCTGCTTGCTGAAGCAACTAAAGCAAAACAATTAAACAATAACATCATGATTACTGCAAAACTGAGAATCATTTTCAAATTATTATTTCCTATATTTTGGGATATTTTAACTATAATAGAAATAGAATTGTAATTATATAGGTGAGTAGTATCAAAATTACATTTAAAGGAAAATAAAGAGTTAAGACTCTGAGAAGTTTGTTATAATGTGTTGCATAATATTATGACGAAGGAGAGAGCAGATTTGAGAACCATTTGGAAATTAAATATGATCAGTATTCTATATGCTGTAATAATATTCTTGGAGATCGAGCTGCTTGGAAATATGTTTAGGATAGCTAGGATTACTGAAATGAGTATTGAAATTGTGCGTCCATCCATTTTAATCATGGGTATTGGATTATTTCTTGTTGGAACAATACTTATATTTGTTCTTTTAAAAAGAAAATTTAATGATACTAGATTTATTCACTTTACATGCCTGTTATGGATTCCTTATTTTATACTTTTTGTTTTTTTATTTAGCGCCATTTATCCAATTAGTGACCCAGGAGAGTTGCCCAGTGATGCTGGTGGACTCATTGCTATAGCAGGGGTTATAGTTTATCCACTTTACATTTTTATTGTTAATATAGTGGGTATTTCAAGTTCAGGTGAAAAGACAGCATGATTAATGAAGGGCTCTATTTTTTCGAATAAATTTTTCATTCTTTTTCAGAAACTTTTTCCATTAGAATAACATCTAAAAAAATGAGATGACTGGGAAGCTCCACTTCCACCCCACCGGTGGATTTTCTCACCACTTCTTCAATTACATAACTTCATACTTGAAAGAATGTACTATCATGAAAAAATGAATATACCCAAGACGGGGAAAAACACAAAGTAGCGTATAGCGGAGATTGGAACTCTGACCCATAAAATCATCCAAGAAGGTGATGCGATCAGATGGAATGAAATCGTAACCGGCACGTTTAAAAACGGAATACTTCAAAACGGCTACGATGTGATTCATGCCTTGGCAGATCCGGATTATAGCTTCACCTACAAAAACGGGAGCGAGACTCTGAAAATGATGGGATCGAATAAAGACATCAAAACTTCATTTAAAAAAGGTATGATATTTAGCCTAAAATATAACAATGGCTCCATCAACAAATACTACTCCATATTTCCGGCAGATACCAAAGCGGAGCAGCGCAAATTAGACGCAAACCTGAAATATTTGCAAAGCATCCAAAAAAAGCTGAATCCCCACTTCGATGAGTTCGAACGGTTGTCCAAACAACTCCCGCTGAAATAACGCCAGAACATGATTAGGTCAATATAAAATATACGAGCTGCTCCAAGTGCGCAGCTTTTTATTACGATAGTATCTGGTTTACTTTTAACCAAGCGCCGCAGCGGTGAAGATAAAAGCCCGACCATCCGCATTTAAAATCTGCAAACTGGGGTCTAGGCTTTTTGCCTGGTCTCACCCCCATCATACGAGGCGCTCCTGTTTTTGTCTAAGCCAATTTTTTAGCGTCCACAGGAATGTTTAGCGGTGTTAATGTCGTTGAGCTGCCTCTCTCAAGTGACAAACCGCCCCGCTTCATTATCGAAGTGGGGCGGTTTGTCGCTATGCCTTCTATAAAAGAAATATACCAGAAACACAGTGATTTACAGATGTTAGCGCGAATCAATTCCATGATTGATTCATACGAATATTTGTCAAGACATAGATCAAACTGTATCCAATCTATCTCCGAATTTTTCCATGCACCAAATCTTGCATTCAAGCACTTAATCTCGCATTCAAGCCTAAGTTCAGGCACTAACGTTTACCTGAGTTCAAGCAGCCAACACATAACGCATGATGAAATGAATTATAACTGCACCAAAATTTGCGGATCCTTGATTTTGTTGTCTTCGGCCAGCAGTACCACCTTGGACAGCGCTTCGGCCGTTCTCGGATCCTCATCCAGAAATGGCAGGAACAGCCGCCCGCGATGTTGAGAATGTACTGGAATAATGTTCAATGCACCGGCACCTTGTTTATATGCAACTCCGCTGCCGAGATGTACCGCATATTCTCCAAGTTTGCCTTCAATTCGTGCAAAATTGCCGTCCAATTTCACATTATCCAGCTTGAGAAGACGCAAGGATTCTTCCACGATGACTTTCCGCAATTCGATTGTCGTCAAGCTCGCCTCCGGATCGACGCCTCCCACATGCGCTGTGCTCACGACAAGGTCAATGTCCCGCATCGTTTCCGAGAACAAAATCGGTGGAATCTGATCCACAGGAATCGTCTTATATGTTTTCCGGTCCAGGAACTCCACCATTTCCAATGTCGGAGCCTCACTATCCGCAGGTGAAAACCAATCCGCCATCGCATAGATCGTAGCGATAATATTTTCCTGATAATGCACCTTTTGCAGGCCTGACTCATAACTGACCGTCCAGCCGCGGCCGCGCAGCAGCGCCACCGTCTTGCTCGGCTGCACCTGGTGCCCGGCATATCGCCGCGATCCAGCCTTGCCCACACGCTCATCCTCATTCACAAGATACAACTCCCGGAACACCTGCTTAAACGGCTGCCGGATTCCGCGTTCGAATAAATTCCTCTGATAATCGCTCCAATCGCCGCTTTCATACAAATCCAGCGGATGCGCAATCTTCAGTTCGTCTTTGCCCGCAAGCACCCACGCTTCACCGCCCGGCTCTACCAGCCGTAATGCGCCGTCCGCCGCTGCCGTGAAATATCCGAGCTGTTGATCTACTTTAAATACCAGCGTACTTACCAGCGGCCGAAGCACCGGACTCGCTGCCAAAGCGGCCAATTCACTCGCACGGAAACGGCTTTGCTCCTCCATAGAGCGCTCCAGCTCCCGCTTCGCGCGGCGGAACTGGTCGGTCAGTTCCGATTTGGCTTGCTTCAACTGTTCAATATAACCATTTTTCTTGAATCTTGCAGGCACAGATTTTAGCAGTTTGCCTTTACTGGTCACTTCAAGTTCAGTTTTGCCTTCCTCATCAACCGTCAAGCGTACATTCGTATCCTCGTCCAAAGCATATGGCTCAAACAAACTGCCTAACTGTTCAAGCATGCGTGCTTCCATATCCCAAGTCAGCCGAATCACATCGCCATATCCTGCACTGCGTGCCAGATTGCCAAGCGCAATCTGCCCAACCGTCCCTTCGCTGGCCCGGCGCTGCGCACCAAATCCCCTGCTTTGCTTCAAAAACAGTTGAATGAAATCATATCTCTCGCGCAGATCCTTCTCTTGGTCAGATGCAAACGGAATCAAGCTATATGCAAGCAAATGCTCTTTGTTCCGCTTATCCATAACGGACCGCTTCATGTCTTCGAGACGTAAGCGGCCGAGCACCGCATCGGCAAACAGCTGCGAGCGTCGGTGATTGGATCCGGCCGAGATATATTTGGCGCAGTCGTACAGCAGCCGAAAACGTTCTTCACCTACGGTTTGGTATGCTTCTTCAAACCATCTTACGTCGAATGCCCCATCGTTAAATTCCTGCGGCGTGATCGGCGAATAATGGGCAACGATCGTTTCTTTTTCCGCCGAAAAGCTTTCATTAACATGGGCATGGAAATACCATGCAGCACTGCGCAGCCCTTCCCAGCCCAAATACTTGGATATAATTTCAATCCATTGGGGTGCATACATGGCGGCTTCAAGCAGAAGTTTCTCCGAAATATTCGTTCCCTTCAGTAGTTCTTTGAGTTTCTCTTCATCCTCGCCGTCGCGCGGGTAACAGATCTTCAAGAGATAGCTCAACGATTCCTTTTTGGTAGTCTGGCCGCTATAACCATATATATAACCACGGACAAACGTTTCGCCGCCCAGGCTCGTCAGAATGCGGATCAAAGGCTCCATGCCGTAAATCCGTTGGAATGACATGGTGTAAATGGTTGCTACTGTCTTCAAATCGCCCCGTGCAAGCTCAATATCCAAGAGACGTGAAACCATCCTCTCTCGCAGATCAATCAGCTTTTCATTTCGGTTCACCATCGTATCCCCGGGCGATGTCAGCACGCGCATGTGATTCCGGGCATCCCGGCCAAACAATTCCTTGCACAGCTCGTTCTCCCCGATCAGCCCCAGCGTATATGCCCTGAAATATTGGTTCACATTGACGCTCGAATAGCTGTCTTTATTGATTTCCCAGCTCCGCAAATCATATTGGTATGCTGTTCGGAAGAAGGAGCGGAAAGACTCCACATCATGAACCCGACTCCGCAAAATCATAAACAATGGGGCTACTGCCACAAACCATACCGGTTTATCTTGTTCAGCCAGTTTGCTCACGTCGCTCGCCATAACCTTAAGCATGGCGGATTCAGCCAGATCATACGAATCGCTTCGCTCACTGTCTGTAAAATAAGCTGACACAAGCGTCCTCACCTGCTCGCTGTAACGCAGCCCGTCCAATATTTCCTGCACTTTCAATATGCTCGCAAGCGGGAGCATTTGCTCTAAAAATTGCTTCCGCCCGCCCTCAAGCAATTGGGTTTTCCTCATCGCATCGAAATCTACGACATCGGAAAAATAACTGTAGAATGGGTACAGTGTCCCCGATATATCCTTCAGCAAAATAGCATAATATAGCCCCATCAACTCTTGTGCATTCCACCCGCATTCTTCGAAATAGCACTGCCACTTCTCTGCCAGGGGATATTGATGCAATTCATTTTCTCTTTCAAAATGATCATGATCCAGCGCATCCTGATGAGACTTATATGATAAAGGCCTTAACTCGGTTCCAATAAGTTTGGCTTCTTTTGCTCCACTATAATATTCCACCTGGTATTCGGTACCACGCCATTCATGCACCAGGTTATCCAGTCCATGTAAAAATTTGCTTGCGCATTCTTCCGAAATCATAAAAATCTGCTCCAGATTTACCCCGGATACGTCGCGCCGCTCAAACAGCCAAGCTTCGGTTTGCTGTGGATCGTAAAAGCCAAAACCATTTTCGGCGGTAAATCCGGTATTTTGCTTCAATTTATCGAGAAGCTGTTTTTCCTTTGGAGTCGGATTGGTAAGACGATCCGCCCACGACCGCAGACGCTCGTATTGCTCTGCGCGGTCTTGATCCTCTTTGAGCTCCGTTAACAGCTCCAGCCCGGCAAGCCGCTGCAGCTCTCCTTTAGCCGAAAGCAGACGCTCCATGCTCGAAGGCAACAGCTCATCAGTCTGATGTAAAAGAATATCGATAGCGCTTTGCCGCAGTGAACCCGTCTTCAGCTTCAGCAAACCTTCAACCTGCTTCAGTTCGCCTTCATTTAGAGTCAGTTTCTTCACTTGGCGAAGTGCATGCTCGCGGTTGGTCATGCTTTTATCTGACAGAGATGCAAAGATAAAAGCGCGCTGCTCTTCCGCCCCGGAGTCACCTGTAAAATAATTAACCAAATCGCCCCGCAGATCCGGATTCATTTGCGCCGCCAATCCAATCAGCTCGATGATCCACTCCTCGTCCATATCATAAGCGGTTAAATACATCATTTTGCGCAAAACCAGATCAGATGAATAACGGAACTCCGTAAAATCGAGCACACTGGATACACCGGATTTCTCTTTCACCGGAACCCCTTCGAGAATCGCTTTGAAGCGCCCGTATTCGAACCGTCTTGTTTCTTTATTTTCAAGAGCCGGCGTGCGGTTGACTTTCAGCAAACGGTCTTCAATTCCGCCAACCTGCCATTCATATTCATAATCTAAGCTATAATTCTGCAAAATCCAATACAGCAGCTCCGGATCGTTTTCCTCCAGATTATTCCGGGCGATTTCGAATTTTACCGTTTTGTTTTGGCTGTTGGCCAGTACGTATTGGGCCACAATTTTTTGATAACGTTCCCCGTTCTCCATCAAAAACCTTATTTTATCCGGCAAATCCTCTTCCTCATATACGGCTGAAGCCCACAGGCTGATGTAAACCTGGTTCGCATTGGGGGAAGTTAGCCAATCCAGTCGTTGTTTTTCATCAGTAAGCGCAAGATACGCCTGCTGCAAAAGCTGGCTGGCCACACGCTGGTTCGCCGCTTCCAGACCCATGCCGGTCCAAGTGCCAAGCGCACGAACGATCGAGCTGTATCGGAACAAATCGTGGTCCAAAATAATTTTCAGCAAATACAAATTCGCCTCAAGCGTACCTGCATCCATTTGCTCGGCGATCGATTGGCGTAATCCTTCCTGCAGCCGCGCCGCGACAAGAAGTTCGCCAACCATAGCGTATAATTCCTTGCGGTGGCTTAGCAGAATCCCTCGGATCATCTCCGGTTTTAGAAGTGCTGTCTGGTTATCTCCGTATATGATTTCCTTCAGCGCCTCTTCTACCCAACCGCTGCCTTGGTCCAGCTCGAATGCGATTAGATCCGGAATCACGCGTTGGATCCAATAGATACGCTCAATGGTATAGTTTGGATTGGTTAAATAATCACGCAGCGAAAATTGAAGGGATTCGGCCGCGAACAGTTCCTTGATTTTACCTAGAATCGAACTGAAATGAGCCTCCAATCGCTGGATCCGAAATGGCCTCCGGTAATAACCGACCGCATAAGGGTATTCAACCACGTGTTTAATGAAATAACGGACAATTTCTGCCGTTTTCTCGCCAAAGAGAGCAAGCACAGTTTCCTCGAGAGGAACATACCAACTTTCTGACCGTTTGGCATCAAGCGTCTTCAATTCTTCATACAGCCCTAGATATTCATCGCTATCGGAATTGATATAAGATTCACGCATAAGATTGTAAACTTTTCTTACTAACGTATTCCCTCCTGCTTCGGCTTCTTTAACATTAGCTTCAACCGCATTCCAATACAGTTCTTCCTGATTCAGATTCACCATGTTCTCCCTCCATCTTCACCACATGCCACCTGCCAGCATCGTAAACCGCATAAAAACGATACGGTCCCCTTCATCGATCACTAGCGGAGCATCTAGGCCCACTATTTCTGTTTCATTAATGAAAACCCGGTACAACCCGTCTTCGAAAGCCGTCAAAGCCGCCTTCACCGCCTGATTTTCATCAGGCTGCCGGTCGTCATAAACCGCCCCAAAACCAACCTTGCCAAGCTCCGCGCTCTCCCCAATTTGGGTTTCAGTTAAGTAAGAAATCACGCTTTTTCCAGACTGCTTTTCCTTAAATTCCTGCACGCCATTTGCTACAACCCCTCTAATCAATTCGCGGAGAGTTAGTGGCTTCTTGGGCAGTTCCAGCTCCTGGATGGCTAGTTCCTTGCGTTTCCCAGGCTTTTTTACCTTTACGATCAGCTTCATCCGCATCTCCTTGTCATTACGAATTTCAAAGTAACGCTTCCACCAGTTCATGATTGCACACGCTATCCAAGTCCTCGATGTTAGGCTGCAAATCTTTTGGCGATCTGACTTTAGCGCGGTGCTTCTCCTTTTTAGAATCTTTTGGCTGTATATGTATGAAAAACTAAAAAGAGAAGGTACCATCCCTATGTTTACCGGAAATAATAGGCAGTAAGGGGCAGCATTCGGATTATGGAATAGTATAATGCTTTGCAAGTTAAGCAATCAATTTCTGGTATGTCGGTAGACGGCAAATGATTCTTTAGGCCTACGTTAGTTAGTATGACTTTCCTAGCAATGGAATCTACTAAATATGTATTCATTTGAACCGAGAATGAGCCGTGATCACAATAAATACCTTTTCAATTGCTGCTCAAACACTGTATTATTGTTCGTAGATTTCATTGATCGGCACGCATATTTCGAGCGCATCCATAATCGCCTGGAAGTTCGGGTGTGGCACGTATTCATCACTCTGCTCATCTGGATAATCAACCAACTCTGTAATCGAAGCCATGATCCAAAATTCATATTTCAATTCAAACGCTCCTTTTGATTTTTTCACACTTTTTCAGAAACTTTCTTGGGGGAATTTGCGTCTAAGAAAATGGGATGACTGAGAAGCTCCACTTCCGCCCCGTAAGCGGATTTTCTCATCATTTCTCCAATATAAATACATAAACATAACTTATTTACTGAAAGGATGTACTCTCATGAAAAAGATAACAGCTTTATCCCTATCCGTAGCACTTTGCGCCTCTTTAGCCGTTGTGTCCATCGTCCCTGCTTCTTCCACCGCCCATGCTGCGGCAGCCAAAGAATGGGTAAAAATTTCAGAAAATGCCCAATATTATGGAGAAGTCAATAACGGGATACCGAACGGACGCGGTACAATCCAATGGGGAGACAGCAAGCAATATTCAGGTGATTTTGTTAACGGCAAACGTGAAGGCAGCGGTAAATACATCAATGAATATACCCAAGACGGCGAGCAACATAAAGTGGTATATAGCGGTGCTTGGAAGCAGGACAAAATGGAGGGCAAAGGAACGCTTACCCATAAAGTCATCCAGGATGGCGGTGCAGTCAGATGGAATGAAATCATAAGCGGTGCGTTTAAAAACGGAATATATCAAAACGGTTACGATGTGATTCACGCCCTGGCAGATCCGGATTATAGCTTCAACTACAAAAACGGAAGCGAGAAGCTGGAAATGTTGGGATCGAATAAAGACATCAAGACTTCGCTTAAAAAAGGCAATATATTCAGCATCAAATATAGCAATGGTTCTATCAATAAATACTACTCCATATTTCCGGCAGACACCAAAGCAGAACAACGCAAATTAGACGCAGACCTGAAATATTTGCAAAGCATCCAAAAGAAGCTGAATCCTCATTTCGATGAGTTCGAACGGTTGTCCAAACAGCTGCCGTTGAAATAATAAAACATCATGGAGTCAATCTAAGAAGCTGCGCCCTGGCGCAGCTTCTTATTATGGTATCGAACTGTCACAATCATTGCCGGGCAGTTGGATGCCACGCCAGCCGCTTACATCACATTGGCCAAATTCATTATCACCCACAGCAACCACGGTGCCATCTGATTTAAGGCCGAGAGTATGAGCGCAACTCGCCGGTATGGTATCTTTAGGCCACTGTTTAACCTTTAATTCCGCTTCTTTCGGTGGTATTTGATCCATGTTATACCTCCTTGTAAAACCATATGTTTCAGTTTTTTTCATAAGCATTCCGAATTTCATCCACGGGTAGTACCGGCGAAACTGACACCATCCGCAATGTAGGTGTAATTAAATGGGTAAGATCCAGCGACAATTGCAAATATAATATACCTGTTTCACTTTTTAATCCAGTGCTGCAGCTGTAAAGATAAAAGCTCGACCATCCGCATTTAAAATCTGTAAACCGTCATTCATTTCAAATAGTGGCTTGTCCCAATGAACGTGACCACAGCAGACCATAAGTTCGGATGCGCCCTGCAGTTCCTTCCATATGTTCGGATTGCCTGGCAGACCTTGCGGTTTAATCTCGGGGCTTTCATGAAGCAGAAGGATGTCGGGAGCTTGCTTTAACAGCTGCCTCAGCCGCCCCAAATAATCGGGCCCCTCCACCCGGTTGGGCTTATCAGCTCTGCCGATGATCCCTCCGAGTCCTGCCACAGCCAGCCCGCCGTATATCATCGTCCTCGCTTCAGAGAAAAGATGGATGCCATCAGTTGAGCCTAATTCGGCTTGTCCATCATTCGTCAATAGATCATGATTTCCGGATACACCTGTTACGAGCCCGAAATTTTGCCGAAAAGCCCTCCATACCGGCAGCGGATCACCGCTGGATCCTCTTTTGGAAGGATCCGTGTACAAGTCGCCACATAAGCAAACCAACACTTTGGCCGGGTCCAAATCCGGCAAATGAATCTGGAAAAGCAGCGCTAGCGACTCCGCAAGCTCCTCGCCCAACAGCCTTTGCGGAGGTTCCGCGCCTCCCTCTGCTCCTGCATCCCCATGCCCCGCGATACCTTGCAAATCAGAAGCAATAATCAGTGCATCGAGCTCCTCCGGCAGCCTGAGCATCTCCCCCCAGTAAATGGGAAGCCATTCGTAAGATATTCCTGCATCTTTTGACGCAGCGGTAATGTACGGTATTTTCTCTAAAGGTTCCTCTGCAATATCAACGATTTTTAGCGGTACTTTGTGATGTTTCTTCATGGGTACCTCCCCTCCAAATTCAAATCATTCATATAAACTCATACTTTGACCTGCTGCAAAATTCAATTCAAGAAGGATCCCTTCGACTGCTGACGCCACAACCTGAATCAGCTTTGCTGATACGTTGTTGCCGTCATCCGGTCTTTGGGGCAAACAAACATATAGTAGATGCCCTCTCCATACTGTTCCAAGTCCGACCAATCCAATTGTCCGATAAAAAACATGCTCTGTCCGCAGCACGGACAGTCCGGTAATTCAGCATCCTGCACCCAGCTCGGATGTCCGCCCAATTGGGAGCACTGTTGGGATAATTCCCATATCGCAGCGTAGAAAGCAGAACGCGGCTTGGTTGATAACCTCAATTCCGGACCGGCCTGCAAATATTCTTCGCTGCACTCCTCCACATCCGACATATGCTCCGGTTTTCGGTTATATTCGCTCCATCTTGGTACGCCATCTGCGCCTAGTTCCATATAAATCACGTTATAACAGCCGCAAAGAACGCAGGTATCCACCCGCAGTCGATCTAAAGGCAGATTCAGCTTGGCTAACACTGGATGGGTGGTATCAACCTCGATCAGCGTAGTTAGTTTCCCGCCGCACCATGGGCAATCCGAAGTTCCCGTTCTTAAAAACTTGGCAGAAGTTTCATGTGCGACGGGTACGGGGTTCCCTCCTATGCTTTCAATGGCATAACTTTGCTCATGAACCAGATCCATACGGTCCCCGGAATCCGACAGCTTCCAGCCCGCCTCATGGGCGTACGTTTCTGGGGCGACATACATTTGCCCAGCCCATTGCGGCGGGTTCACACGCCACTTATGGAATCGGCGTACAACCTGCTCATCCCCAATCCAGGCCAGCATGAGCAAAATATGATTCCTGTTGTCATCATCCCATTCCACCTGCTCAAGCAGTCGGTCCCGAATGTCAGGCGTGGCATCTTTATACAAAATTCCGGGATAATACACCCCGTTCTCCATGAGGATAGGCAGACATCCGGCAACAGAATCATTCCTGTAGCATACAAGAGAAGATAGGATTTCTTGGCTCGTCTCCTCATCCCCTGACGCAAATAAATGCATCGCATAGTCCATCAGGCTTGCCGCTTCCTCTGAGGACAGGGAATCATACATCTGCACCTTGTTCAAGGGATAAGGGATGTATTCAACCAGTGGATCATATCGACGTGGCGCATGCATAATCTTGAGAATTTCTACCTTGTCGTTTAGCCCTTCGTATAGATTCACCGTTTTACGGTGCCGTTCAATATAGGCCTGCCGCTTCCGGCGTTCCTGCTCCTGATGGCATGGCATGCAGTATCCGCCCGTCTTGGCAGCCGTCGTCGGCAAAATCGTAGCGGCGCAGCCTTCACTATTGCATGGAATTTTTTCCGTCATACTGCTTGACCCTCCCTTTATTGCTTCTATGTAAGAAAATCTTGTAGTCAGACTAACGGACACATCCACTACCGTGAGCCACGCTTCCTTAATCGAGATTGGCGTTTTGCTGCTGCTCTCCCCGCTCCCTTCTTCCGACCACAGCGGCGGGTAATAAGCAAATACCTGACCCGCCCCGAGCTGCCGGATCTTCTCCTGCCAAGCTTCCCAGCGGAAAGTTTGATAGAAAAGACCCAAATCCCCATCTGCCAGCCACGCGGTAAATCCGGAATAAGCCAGCTCGGTTGACTCCCATTCAAGGGTATCCGGAGCGAAATAATAGACATGACCTGTGCGTCCGAACCGTCCTGTATCCATGGCAAAAAAACCGCCTGCAGCATCATAAGCCACAACCAGCATCCCTTCCAAAGGCTGAATCTCGGCGTTCTCTTGGAGTCCGTTCCAAGAAGTCAAGCTGCCGTAAACTCCGGCGCCGCCTGCTCCGAGCAGAGTAATCCATCCGTGATCAAATATGATCCCTCCGGTCCGATAAGCGATACTGCCCAAATAGGATTTGGTGCTCACCTGTAGACGGTATATAGTATCTTCAGCCGCGCTTTGCTCGATCGATAGAATGGTATATGAATTTTTTCCATTCTCTAGCGTTTCTCTAAATTCCATCCACGAATCGTTTTCTGTGTCCACAAGCTCTTCGATGGGCCTAGCGCGCATGATTTCACTCCTTTCTAGTATTGCTCTTTCGCCCCCTTAACCCTTAGACCGTTGAACACTCCCGCCACCTGTAGAGGTGTGGGATTCTTGGGTAGTCCAACCTACTGGTTAGAATTTGACCAAGCGATTTCTGTGGTTCCCACAGATCGAGGTTGCGGTTTATACTGCAACCTTTTTTATATTTTTTATCGTTACTCATTGAAACGATATTGTGGGCGGCATTTTCGTCACGATCATGTTTTGTGTTACAACATGGACATTTCCATAGCCGCACCTTGAGATTTTTGACTTCTTTATTGACGAAGCCGCATACATGACACGTTTGGCTTGTCGG
>JAIRVF010000035.1 GCA_031254035.1 Paenibacillus sp. | reverse complement strand
TAAAACGCAAATCGTTTCGTATCTAGTTTTCAGGTGATTAAACATCTGAACGATTTTGAAGCTGCAAGTCCTGTCCTTTCTAAGGAAGGATATTTTGCTGGTGAGTAATCACTGAAGCAAGCGCAGCGCAAAAATTCCGTTTGGTGGCGATGGCGGAGGGGTTCCACGCGTACCCATCCCGAACACGACCGTTAAGCCCTCCAGCGCCGATGGTACTTGGACCGAAGGGTCCTGGGAGAGTAGGACGCCGCCAAGCGAAGGACCACTGTTGATAACAATCGACGGTGGTTTTTTTATCCCTATTTGTGGATATCTTTATAAATTCGGAAAAATTCCATCCACAACCCCGTCTCTTTTTACATCGGAAAATGGACTTATACACATAAAAATCAATCGATTTTTGTGATTTTGTATATTATCACAAAAAGTTCTCCACAAATTCACAAAATAATCCCCATAATGCACAGAATAACTCTTATATAAGATGCGAAGAGTTCAGGGGCATACCCGTCTAACGCGTTCTATTCACATTGTGAATAACAACGTTTGAAAGCGTTTAATCATGGCCTTTAGTGATGTGTAGAAATGGATTTGGAAAGCATTATTTACGTCCCCGTTGATGCATATGAACATCGAATCGAGAAGTATGAGTATTAAATAATTCAGGAAAGCCCGTCAAAAGCGCAAACGCTTTGACGGGCTTTTTCTATTTCTCTAATATGGGCAAAAAAAGCAGGGTAAACGGCAGATTGCTACCGGAGGCAGGGGACAGCCAAACTTCGACTTTTCCCTCCTGGCCTTTCGTCCGATACAAAACCGTGGTACTTTGCTGGGATCCGTTCGGCTTAATATCGACGACTTGCTGATTGACCCTAGCCAAACCAAGTATTTTCCGCCTCGAGGGTTCAGAGTCGTTTCAGCCGGCTTTTCCGTACCGATTCCCGAACCCGAGCCCGCACTCAGGCCACCGGGGTAAAGCGTGATTCGATCTCCATTGAGTGTATAAGGGATACGAAAGGCGGCCGTCAGCGAGGTGATCGGCACCATAAAGACGCCTATGTCTTCGTAGGCTTCGCCGCTCATCATTTGTAGACTGCCGTTGATTTCGTACATCTTCGTATGTACTCGGTACCGGACCTCAGTACTGTTTGAGGCTACGTTGATTTCTTTGGCGGCCGCATCGTAGGTGAACGTATAACCCAGGAAGCTGGCGAGGGAACGGAGACTGACATAGGTAACCCCTTTTTTCACCACCGTGGAGCTGCTTAAGACTTGGGTGGCTCTGTTATTCTGAATTCGGTCGCTATTTAAATAGATAATCGTAATCGCTGAGTTTTGGTCTGCCTGTTTAACGGACTCTTCCTGTGAGGTTTTTGCGAATGCAGTAGGTACTTCATAAGAGGCCAACAAAATCGAGGCGGTGAGCAGAATGGCTTTTTGCATCTTCATGTAAGTGTTTAACTCCTCTTTATGAATTGTAATTATTAATTATAAAACGGTAAAAAATAGAAAATAATCTAAAGTGTATTAGGCACTGGATGTCATTTTGCGGCAATGATCACCGCTCCCAGAACGATGACAGCGGCCCCGATCCAGCGGTTCAGCGGGATGATCTCGCCGAAGACGTACCAGGCGGCAAAAATCCCCACTGCATAAGCCAGACTTTGTAAAGGATAGGCCAGGCTCAAAGGCAGGCGGGATAGCACGACAAACCACAGTCCCGTGGCCAGGGCGTAAAGCGCAATCCCAAGTAGGATCAATGGTGAGAACAGGACCGAAAAGAGATTACCGATGTGGATGCCGCCCTGCTGCTCCAGGCCGATTTTCCAAGCGATCTGTCCGGCAACAAGGAGAAGCAAATTGAACAGAAGTATCAGATATGCTGTCAACGAATCACCTCCGTAATCTGGACGGGGGAGCCGGGATTAGAACCTTCTATCCCCTGGCTCGGGTTCCCTGCCGTACCTACCGATGTCTCGGCGGCATGGGCTTCGAGCTCTTTAATGCGCTGCTCCTGAAGGCCCAGCGTCTGGGTCAACACAATGACCCGGTGCGTGAGGGAAGAGACGGCCATCGTCAGATGAAGCAGAATGAACAGCACGGCCACCGCACTTAGAAAATAAAGCAGGGATGGAGGATAATAGATATGAATCCACTGCGCGACTACGTCGAGCAAGGACGGAAACAGGGACAGCGCCATCATGACCGAGCTCATCAGGAGCCAGAGAAGCGCATATTGCTCCCGCAGTTTGCGCTTACGGATCAAAACCAGGATCGTGCCAGCGTAAGCCAGGCTGATGCAAAAACTGATGAGGTAAATATTAATATTCATATTCATAGCGTTTTTCCCACGCTTTCCTTTTCGTCGTTTTCATGAGCAGGACGGACAGGATGACCTTGGACATGTAGTACACGGACTTTAGCGCCGATATGCTCGACACTCCTCCTTGGCGCTCATTCATGACGACCGGGATTTCGGTAAAGGACAGCTCCCGGTTGTATAGCAACATCAGTGCCTCCACTTCGGGATAATCGGTTGGGTACTCCCGGGCAAACAGGGAGATGGCTCGTCTTCCGCACAAACGGTAGCCCGATGTAGGGTCGGTAACGGTCCTTCCGGTTAACCGGCTCAGGAGAGTGGACAGCAGACCGATACCCATTTTACGGGCGAAAGTGGATTGGAAGCCTTGCTTGGTGATAAACCGGGAGCCGATCACCATGTCGGCACTGGTATCGAACATGGCGGACAACAACCGGTCCAGATCGGACGGATTATGCTGTCCGTCGCCGTCAATTTGCACGGCATAATCGTAATGGTTCTCCGCCGCATAGCGGTATCCAGTCTGAACGGCACCACCGATACCCAAATTGCAGGTGAGATTGATGACGTTGACCCCGATTGCCCTGGCAATTTGGCCGGTCGCGTCGCTGGACCCATCGTTGATAACAAGAACATCTGCGTAAGGTGTTTCCTGACGAAGCCGGTTGATGACCAGTGCGATGCCCTCGGCTTCGTTATAAGCAGGCACGATGACGAGAACCTTATGAGATTGTTTATGGATTCCCGTTCGGTTCAGCATGAGAAACGCCCCCTTTCTGTGAATGGGATGATGATGTGGTTAATTTGATCCATAACCAGCGGAAGATAGCCACCACGGTCACCACATCCATTGTGATAATCAGCGGCATGGCGGTGTAGTTATAGCGGTACTCTGGCACGAATGCCAGACGGGTGACCGTCATGACCGCCACGATCAGCGTAAGCAGCGTCAAAGGCTGCTTCCACCTCCGGAACGAAGCGATCAAGGCTATCGGGCAGAAATAGATAAGCGCCAATTGCAGCTGGTTGCCCAGCGGGCCCGGAAGCACCCGGTACAGCGGCTTGTGGCCACTGCCGAAGTACATATGCGTATAAATGTACTTGAGCTTTCCGACGGTGTACCATTTAATGAATACCCATGTTTGCTGCGTAAAGCCGATTCTCAGTCGCTCCTTGGCGACTTCCATCTGGGTTTTTCCATGGCGGTCCACCATGCCGTCTTCGTAGTTATTGTTCGGGTAGGTCCCGGCCGCAAACGGATTAACCTGGGTTGAAGCGATCACCACCTGGTGCAGGGAAACCAGGTTACGGATCACCCATGGCGAGAGGATAACACCCGTTCCGATGCAGGTGAACATCAGCAGCTTTAACGTGAGGCGAAGCTCCTTTTTCCAGAGAAAATGAAATATGTACACCGGTACGATCAAAATTAGAAACTCCGGCCGGGTCAGTACCAACAGCCCCATGACACTTCCACTTAGAAGAGCGAAAGTCCACGTGTTTTTCTCAAAGGCAGTAAGCTGCAGGCGGATATAGAGAACCAGAAAGAAGCAGGCCAGCGTCTCGGTCAGAACGGCTCCGTTGCTCCAGACAAACGGCGGATATACGCTGCTGATAAGCAGTACAATTATGGCTACTTTAGTTCCGGCCAATCTGCGTGCGATCGTGTACATTAGCCATAGAGTTACCAGACTAAGACCGGCCTGGATATACCTAATGTATGGGAACGGGTCATGGTGCTGGTAATCTACCATCTTGTACACAGCCGCCATGAACAGAGGGTATCCTGGGGTAACCTGTGCGTTCGGCTGGGTGTCTTTGTAGGCGTAAATGCCTTTTTCCAGCAGCTGCCGGACCATGATATCGTAATTTAAGGTGTCATGAGTAATATGGTGGTTCACCGATGTCAGGAAATCGAGCCGCAAATAAGTTGCCAGTGCGAAGATCAAAAGGAACAGCATAATGAATAGCGGCTTTTTATAAGTGGGTGGCTTGGAAATGTTCGTGTTCATTCAGGATTCGTACTCCTTCCTCTATAGGCAAATCAAAGTACCGAGACTAAACGTCCGATGCCAGATGCCCTCTTGCTGAATCCAAGAGTACCGAAGACATCTTAACGGGATCCTACCCAAATCCTTAACAAATGCTTAAGTTTTTTTAGCATGAACAGGAAAAAACTGCTCCCGCCTAGTGGCGGGAGCAGTTTTTGGCTGTCGTTGCAGCTTTTACTGATTCGATACGTGCGTTTGGGTTCAGAGCAATGGAGGCTTTTGCATTCGAGGGAATCATATTGACGACGGAACCGCAGCGGGAATCCGGGTTTCAAATACCGTCTGTTTGGTTGAGCTCTCTACGGAGATTTGTCCACCGTGTACCTCGATGATGCTCTTCGTGATAGCCAGTCCGAGCCCGGTGCCGCCGGTGGCTTTGGAACGGGATTTTTCGACGCGGTAGAAGCGTTCAAATATATACGGAAGGTCCTGCTTCGGAATCGGTTCTCCGTAGTTGCAGATACGTACGTTGGTATGCCGGTCCTCCTGAGCAATATATATGTCGATATACTTGCTGCTGCTTCCGTATTTGATCGCATTGGAAATCAGATTTTCATACGCACGCACCAGGTGATCCCCGTCGGCGCGTATCGTCACCGGCTGTTCCGGGGGATGAATTTGAAGTATCATGCCGGCCTTCTCCAGGCTGGGAACGAATTCTTCGGCCAGCTGCTGGAAGAACCCGCCCACATCCAGTTCTTGCAAATGAAGGGGCATGCCGTTGTTGATCCGGGTGTACTCGAAGAGATCATCGACGAGCTTCTTGAGCGTGAGAGATTTTTCATAGGCGATATTCATGTAATAGCGAAGCTCCACCTCATCGGTATATCGATCCTTATCAATGATTTCCAAGAAACCAAGAATGGTGGTGAGCGGGGTCCGCAGGTCGTGGGAAACGCCTGTAATCAAGTCGTTTTTCGTTCTTTCGGCGTTTCGCTCTTCCTGAATGGAACGGTTTAGCTGTTTGCTCATCGCGTTGATGCTGTCCGCAATCCGGCCGAGCTCATGGTTCAGCCTGACTGGGATTTGATAATCAAAATGTCCCTTGGCAATTTCGGTCAACCCGTGATGGATTTCTTCAAGATAGGAGTGCATCTGTTCGGAGAAGCTGTTGATGTTCAATGCGATGGTACCAAGCTCATCGGCGGTTTTTACATCAGCGGAAGCGTAAAGCCTGCCACTCGCCATATTCTCCAGAACAACGCCAAGTTCCTTGGCATTTCGAACGAACGACCGGGTGGCGGCTATATAGGGAAACATAAAAAAGAGTACCCCTAATACCACGGCGGTGGGCTTGGAACCGATATGGTTGATCGCCCATCGGAGGGGCCAGTTATAAGGTGGATGCACGATCAAAGAGGAGGCGAGCAGCCAACTAAGCAGAACGAACAGCAGCGTTAGACCGAGACAACCGACGAACACCACAAGGGACTTCCAGCGTATACCGATATATACTTTGGTCTTCATGGCCGCTACACTTCCTTCGCCGATTTCATTTTATAGCCGATGCCCCAGACGGTTTTAATGTAAGTAGGGTGCTGGGAGTCCTTTTCGATTTTTTCGCGGAGTTTGCGAATATGGACCATGACCGTGTTTTTCGATTCCATGAATGGCTCGTTCCATACTTCCTCATAAATTTTGTCCATGCTGAGTACGATTCCTTGATTGAAAGCAAGCAGTTTCAAAATATCAAACTCACGGGGCGTCAGCTTCACCTTCTGGTCATCAATCGTCACGGTATGCATTGCGGTGTTGATCATCAGACCGTCGATCAGGATTTCGTCTTCGGTGGGAATGCTGCGGTAGTTTAACAGCTTGTAACGGCGGATCTGAGATTTGACCCGGGCGACCAGTTCCAGCGGATTGAACGGCTTGGTGACATAGTCGTCAGCACCGATGCTGAGGCCGGAAATTTTGTCGATATCCTGGCTTTTCGCCGACAGCATAATAATTGGGGTATTGTTCTCCTTGCGGATTTTCATGCATGCTTGGATCCCGTCCATTTCGGGCATCATGACATCGAGAATGATCAGATCCACTGGATGACTGCGCAGGATGTCCAAGGCTTCAAGGCCGTTAGCCGCTCTATATAGAACGTATCCTTCATTTTTAAGATAAATCTCAACTAGCTCAATAATTTCTTTCTCATCATCAACGAGTAGAATGGCTTCTCTGGACATGGGGTATGTACTCCTCTTTGAATAATATAAAAACTAAGAGTATGCTATATAAAGGATTATAAAACGGAACTCTTAACATTAAGGTCATGAATTCCTTAACATTCGCTTAAGTTC
Organism: Paenibacillus sp.; assembly: GCA_031254035.1. Lineage (GTDB taxonomy): Bacteria > Bacillota > Bacilli > Paenibacillales > Paenibacillaceae > Paenibacillus_AQ. The sequence goes on along the minus strand of JAIRVF010000035.1, from coordinate 42,100 downwards.
CTGGTTGAAGATGTGGCCTTAGGAGGAGAAAAGTCATGAACAACATGTGGGCAGAAACTTACCTGGTTCATTCCAACGATATCGATTACAAATCCGAGGCAAGACTGTCAGTGCTGCTTGCACTGATGCAGCGTACAGCGGATGCGCATTTGGAGCATATTGGTGCCTCTAGAGATCAAATGATGGCGCAAAATATGGGATGGATGCTGATTACGATGGAGCTCCGTTTTCAGCGGACGCCTAAAGCGATGGAGAACATCACGATTCAAACATGGAACAAGGGGGCAAAAGGTGCGCTTTGGCAACGTGATTTCCGCATTATGGATCAAGCGGGGAACATAGTCGCTGAAGCTTGCAGCATCTGGGCATTGGTGGACATCGGCAAACGTAAATTGCTCAGACCGTCTGCCTTTCCTTTTGAAGTGCCAACCGCAGCCGAGGATTCGGCAGGAGAGACGCCGCAGAAAGTGGAACTTCCCGAAAACGTAATCTTGCATGAAGCTTACCGCTCGGTTGTTCGATACAGCGGTATCGATGCGAACGGGCATTTGAACAATTCACGATACGCTGATTTATGCATGGATGCACTTAGCAAAGAGGAACTGGACAAAATTCGAATCCAATCTTTCAAAATCACCTATCAGCATGAAGCATTGACTGGAGATGAAATTGAGGTCTATCGTTCGGAGATCGTTGATGGCATGATTTATTTTAAAGGACAAGCTTCGGATGGAAATCCTTATTTTGAGGCATACCTGGAAACTGTTTTAAATTAACGAATTCTAAAGGGCCGCACCAAAAAAGCGGTATACAAATAAGGATCTAATCATTTATTTACTTAATCCGAAAAAATGACGGTACAGGAATCCATCCTTTGTACCGTCATTTTTGATTAAGCTCGAAACAAAAAAGCCGTCCCAAGTGTGTTCACTTTGGAGACGGCTCTTTTAAAAGGTAAAACTTATACTTTAAAGATCATTACCGACTCTTGGAGATGACGGCTAACATCGCTTAAGGATTCGGTAGCTTTAGTCATTTCCTCAATCAAATCAAGCAGGTTTCCGGCGGCATCGTTGACTTGCCCAGAAGTAAGCGCGATATTGCCTGCCGAATATTTTAGTTCCGTAACGGAAGCAGTCGCTTCTTCGGATGAGGCGGAAATTTGCTGCAAGGCAGCGGAAATTTCCTGCATCTGCATCGCGACATTGTTTGTAGAATTCTGAATACGGCTGAATGCTTGTCCGGCTTCCGATGCCAGTGAGAGGCCGCGCGTTGCCTCCTGCTGTCCGTGTTCCGCCGCTGTGATGGTGTTGCCCGTACTTTCTTTGATGCGAGCCACCAATTCCATGATGCCTGCAGCGGATTTGCCGGTGCTTTCAGCTAGCTTCTGAATTTCGCTTGCGACGACGGCAAAACCGGCACCATGTTCACCTGCGCGGGCTGCTTCGATGGAGGCATTCAGCGACAGCAGGTTGGTTTGCTGGCTAACCTCGGTGATAAGATCGGAAAAAGTGCCGATCTCCGTAATTTGCTGATGCAAAGTGTGGAACGCGCTTGAGATTTGACTTACCGAAGCGTTGATGGTTTCCATCTGTGTAATGATGTGCTTCAGCACATTGTAACCAGAGTTTGCATGATCCGCCATTTGGTTGGATTCTTCGGATGCCAATGAAGTAGACTCGGCTATCCGCTGAATGCCTAAAGCTGTTTCTTCCAGAACAACAACGGTTTCTTCGGATATTTTGGAGGTCGTAACCGTTTGTCCGGCAACCTCGGATACATCTTTTCTGACAGAACGCGAGAAATTCGCCGTTTCCCATGCGCCTGTTTGGAATTGCTCGACATGTTCCATCATCAAACCGGCCTGTTTCTGGATGTTTTGGATCAGCATACGGAGCTGCGCATTCATTTTGCCGATTGCATTGTACAACTGCCCAATTTCATCCTTTGCATCGACTGTTGTCTCCTGAGCGGTCAAATCGCCGTTGGCTATGTTGCCCGCCAACAGTACAACGCGGCGCAGAGGTAAAAGCAACCGATACACGACATAATAAATGATGACAGCGGCGATTATAGTACCGATCAGAGTAATGATAATTTCCTTGGTCATGGCTGTTCTGACCGTATTGTGAATATAATCCGCGGAGTAACTAATGCCGAGGACTGCAACGACTTTTCCTCCAGATTGGATGGGCTGCATAATGGTCTTCCAAGAGCCCAGAAAGTCATCATATACATCCGTTATGGATCTTTCCTCCGTACTGTAAGCTTCCTGTGCCGTTTTGATAACAGCTGGCGCTAAATCATTTAAAGGTTTATCGAATTCCTTGACCTTGCTATTCAAATTGGAAGTGAATACGATCGGATACACTTGCCCGTCCTTGATCTCCCATAAATAGCTTGATGAAATGGTTCCCTGAATTTTTTTAATATAGTCGAGCTTTGCTTGCATCCGGGGAAAATCGGGATTATCGGTCCCCTTATGGTCAATAAGAGAGGTAACCTTGTCCAGATCGAGCTGGATGGCAGTCAAATTACCTAAGCCTTCAAGCTCATGATTCAGATCGCGAGATAGCTCCGATTTCAATGTGTTGATGTTCAACAACAAAATGGCCATAAAAATGATGATAACAACCGGAATCAGAAATGTGATGAACTTGAATTTAAGCGATAAATTACGAAATTTCACGACGTGCCCTCCTGCTGTTTGAGTGTTCTCTGGTTTATTCTACCAATGGCAACTTGAAAAATGTAGGCATAATTTTATCTTTTTTATGAAATAACCTACGCATCAACGAAAGGGATAAGCTTATTGAACTGATTCGTGGATAAAAATTTAGGATTAGGGGATCGATAACAGAAAGGAGGGATTAGTCATGCCGCACCATAGACCGCTCAAAATCAATAATCAGCAAAACAAAGCCAGCATAAAAGAGGAGACTATAACACCGCTCCCGGAGAAGGCAGCCAAGGTTCCGCCCAGCCTCAACGGGATTTCAAAGCAAGAGCAGTAACATTCCCTGAATCTTTTATCACAAAATTAGTTGGGACTATCCTCACAAAAACCAAATCCCTTTTGGACATGTCTGCGAAAGATTTGTTTTTCTCGCGGTGTCCCGAAGGGATTTTATAAGTTTTGTGGGGTTATTTCATGCGTCAACCTATTTCATGACATATGCCAAAGGATGATATAATAACAATCATGGGAAAAACGGGTGCCTCTGTATATATCGTATATGAGACAGGCCGTTTGAAAGTTGTTTTTCTAACGATATCAGCTGGCCGGATGAATAGGAATTCACGCCTTCTGATATCTTCAGAAAGGGGAGCGTTATGAAATCACTCGTATTAGCCGAAAAACCATCCGTAGCACGAGAAATTGCGCGGGTTATGGGGAGCAAGGAAAAGCATAAGGGATATTTTGAAGGCCCTGAATATATTGTGACCTGGGCACTGGGACATTTGGTAGGCCTTGCAGAGCCTGAAGATTACGATCATAAGTATGCGACGTGGAACCTTGAGGATCTTCCAATCCTGCCGAAAACGATGAAGTTGAAGGTACTGCGTGAAACCGGCCAGCAGTTCAGAGTTGTACAGTCGCTAACCAAACGCCAGGATGTGAACAAGCTGATCATTGCCACCGATGCAGCGCGCGAAGGGGAACTTCTGGCCCGCTGGATCATGAAAATGGCCCATTGGAACAAACCGTTTCAACGGCTGTGGATTTCATCCCAAACGGATAAAGCGATCAAGGAAGGGTTTGCGTCGTTGCGCCCGGGTAGAGAGTTTGACCGTCTGTATGAATCAGCGCGCTGCCGTGCCGAAGCGGACTGGATGATTGGACTGAACGTGACGCGTGCATTGACCGTCAAATTCGGAGCGCAGCTGTCTGCAGGGCGGGTTCAGACCCCGACACTGGGCATGATCATGGACAGGGAAAAGGAGATCGTAAATTTCCGTTCCCAGGAATATGACACGATCAAAGCGGATCTTGGAAATTTCACAGCAACTTGGCGCGGAAAAAACGGGGATGCCCGTATTTTCGAACGACAAAACACGGAATCGCTGAAAAAGAAACTTGATGGCCAATATGGCAAGGTCAGTCAGGTTAAGAAAACGGAGAAGGTTGAGCCTCATCCGCTGGCATACGACCTCACTGAGCTTCAGAGAGATGCGAACCGTAAATACGGGTTCTCCGCGAAGCAGACATCCAATGTGCTGCAACGTCTATATGAACAATATAAGCTCGTTACTTATCCGCGCACGGACAGCCGTTATTTGACAACGGATATGGTTCATACGTTGAAAGAGCGCCTGGAAAGCGTGGCCATCGGACCATATGCGGCGCTTGCCCGTCCGCTTCTGCGCAGAAATTTACCGATTACGAAACGCATTGTCGACGATTCTAAGGTCAGCGATCACCATGCGATCATTCCAACGGAGGAGACGGTGCTGCTTAATCAGCTGAACACGGAAGAAAGAAAGCTTTATGATCTGATTGTGCGCCGCTTTATCAGTTTGTTCTACCCTCCCGCACGTTACGATAACGTGAGCGTGATTGTGCAGGTAGAAGGTGAACAACTTCATGCCAAAGGCACAACGATCAAGGATGCTGGCTGGCGTGAAGTGTATGGAGCCGATGCGGATGATCTCACTGATGACGACAATGACGGGGATTCGGATGATAGCCCCACCCTGCTTCCTGTTCTTCATGAGGGCGATTCCGTTAAAATCCAGCGCGTTCACGCGCAGGGTGGTAGAACGCTTCCGCCGAAACGACATACAGAAGCAAGTCTTCTTTCGCAAATGGAGAAGCATGGACTGGGCACGCCTGCCACCCGCGCCGACATTATCGAAAAACTAATCAACTCCGACACGATTGAGCGTCAAGGCAATCTTTTGCACCCGACAGGAAAAGGGAAACAGCTGATTGAGCTTGTAGCACCTGAACTGCGGACACCGGAACTTACCGCAAAATGGGAGTCCGAACTAGAGAAAATAGCCCGCGGCAAGGGGCAACCAGAGCCGTTCTTGCAGGGCATTCGTGGTATGTCGAAGGAGCTTGTTGGCGAGGTGAAAAACAGCTCTGTCGATTACAAGCCCCATAACGTATCGAACAGCCACTGTCCGCAGTGCGGCACTCGCCTGCTCGAGAAAAAGGGTAAACGTGGCAAAATGCTCGTATGTCCAAGCGACGATTGCGGTTACCGCCGTTCGGGCGAGAAGCGGTTGTCCAACCGTCGCTGTCCGCAGTGCCACAAGAAAATGGAGATCAAAGAAGGCAAAGCTGGACTGTACGTACAATGTTTGCCATGCGGCATTACCGAAACGATGAATAAGGATAATAACCATGTGAATAAAAAGGAAGCACGCAAACTTGTCCAAAAATACGCTAACCAGGATTCGCCCGCCGTTTCCAACCTGGGTGAACTGTTAAAAGCAGCCATGGAGCAGAAGAACGACAAATAAAGGGGAATAGAAAACCCATCTATTCGATTTGGCTTAGAAACTGAATTGTTCAAAGTTTTGACATTGTTTCCGGCATATTATGGAATTATAATAAAATTAGGCGGTAAGAACGGAGGTGGTTCCTCAGGTGAGAACAGCCCTTTGGGTATGGTTTATTTTCATCAATGTTGTGGGCTACCTGGTAATGTCCGAGGATAAGAAGAGGGCAAGGAATAGACGCGAGCGCGTGCCGGAGAGAACGTTATTTATGCTAGCGGCGATTGGCGGAGCATTGGGAGTATGGATCGCAATGTATCGCAAGCGCCATAAGACGCGCCACTTGAGCTTCCGTATTGGAATTCCACTATTGTTGTTTGTGAATGCCGTTCTGTACGCCTATTTTTTAAGCTAGTTGGGATTCATACAGACATCATCGATTTCTTTCATCTTTACACGGATCGGTTCCAGCTTCATGATGGTTGATGGAACGGGTTTATGGGTAAATCGCTAACACATGGCAGTTACACAAAACAGAGAAAGAAGAGGTGGGCTCACATGTTATTCTCCAAAATTCTTCTGGCTTACGATGGTTCCAAAGCTTCCAATAAGGCGCTCGACCATGCGATTGAATTGGCCAAAGTAACACCTGGATCAATCATCGAAGTGATCCATGCATACGACTTTCCACGCGTATTTATTGGCGAAGGACTAGCTCCTATTCCCGCCTCCGTGAACAAGGATTATTATGATCTGGCTGAACAGACGGTGGAAGAAGCGAAAAAACGATTGACCGAGTCAGAAGTTAATTTTCATGTGAAGATGGTACAGGGAGCTCCTGCGGAAACCGTTCTGAAATATGCAAAGGATCACAATTCGGACGTTATCGTCATTGGTAGCCGCGGTCTCGGCGGAATCCGTGAATTTGTGCTTGGCAGTGTCAGCCATAATGTAGTGCAGCATGCCCGCATACCTGTTCTTGTAATAAAGTAATTAAAAAATAAACATGTAAGCCAGTGTGCCGGAGTTTCCAGGTGCGCTGGCTTGCTTTTTAGGTTTGGAAAACAAAAAAACGAACAATGGGTATATGAAATCAAAGATTGTTCGTGTTTTTGTTGACATGCGGTGTAGGGGATTGTTAAAATGATAGATGTAGGCCCCCTAATTCGGAGGCTTTCATCAAAAATTTCAAATTGATAAATAGATACTCGTATAATGCCGGGGATAAGGCCCGGAAGTTTCTACCCGGTAACCGTAAATTTCCGGACTACGAGGGAATACCGCAAAGAGAGGCTACGATGCCTTTCCAGTCTTGGCGTCTGCCTTTTTTGCCCAACATGATGTTTGGCGCGCCGTACGTATTCCTGACATGGTCCGGTATCCTGAAAATCGACATTTTCGTGGTGACCGGGCTTTTTGGTCTTATTTTCGACTTTCATAATGTATTTCCAAAAGGATACTGAAATCTTAAAGTGCGTGTTCAAAAAGGCCAGTTTTCAGCACCGAGAAGATTGGATGAAGATAGGGAGTGAGGAGCGGAGCGTACGTAGTGGGTACGCGAGCACCGGAAGGCCCGGCTGAATTCAAGATTCGATGCGAACCAGCTTCCCGATTTACTTCGTGATCAAAAGCGGACTTTTTGAACTACCTCTTAAAACTAACAGGAAAGTAGGTAGGGAGTATGTCAGCATCAGTCGCTGTTATTATGGGCAGCAAAACGGATTGGGAAACGATGCAGCACGCGTGCAAAGTGCTCGATGAATTGAACATTCCATATGAGAAAAAGGTCGTATCCGCGCACCGTACCCCGGATTTGATGTTTACCTTTGCGGAAGAAGCCGCGCAGCGGGGCATTAAAGTTATTATTGCAGGCGCTGGCGGAGCCGCGCATTTACCTGGGATGGTTGCCGCCAAAACCGTTCTGCCGGTGATCGGCGTACCGGTGCAGACTAAAGCACTGAATGGACTGGATTCCCTACTTTCAATCGTACAAATGCCGGGAGGCATTCCGGTGGCAACGGTGGCCATCGGGCCGGCCGGGGCAACCAATGCGGGACTGCTAGCAGCCCAAATTATCGGAGCTTCAGATACTGTCATTCAAAATCGGGTACAAGCACGGCGGGATCATATCCGCAATGAAGTGCTGGAAAGCAGTGATTCCCTATGAGTAACGTACAGAACTTAAAGCTGCAAGGGAATGTAAAAACACTTCTCCCCGGCTCAACAATCGGTATCTTGGGTGGCGGACAGCTCGGGCGCATGATGGCGCTCGCCGGGACGGCGATGGGATACAAGTTCATAACGCTGGATCCGACGCTGGATGCACCTTGTGGGCAGGTGACACCACAGATCGAAGCGGCCTACAGCAATGAAGAGGCTGCGCGGAAATTGGCGTTGGCATCGGATGTTATCACGTATGAATTCGAAAATGTAGACGCCGGCGTAGCTGCTCTTCTGGAGAAAGAGTCTTACGTGCCGCAGGGGAGCTCTCTACTGTACACAACCCAGCATAGATTGCGGGAAAAGCGGGCGATCGAAGCTGCGGGCGTGCCTGTCGCACCATACCGGGAAATTGCGGATTTGGCCAACTTATGTCAAGCCGCGGAAGAACTGGGTCTACCATGCGTGCTGAAAACAGCCACTGGCGGTTATGATGGAAAGGGGCAAGCGGTCATCCGCTCGGCCGAAGAGCTTCCGGCGGCATACTGTGAATTGTCGGTTTCCGGAAGAGAGTTGGTGCTTGAGAAGTACATCTCTTTTCAGGCGGAAATTTCCGTCATTGCAGCCCGAAGCCCGAGAGGCGAAGTGAAGAGCTTCCCTGTTTCGGAAAATGTTCATGTTAACGGAGTGTTGCATCTGTCGATCGTGCCGGCAAGGGTGGAGGAAAGCATCCAGCGCAAAGCACGACAACTGGCGGAGAAATTGGCAGAAAGCCTGAACATGGCCGGCCTTCTCGCCGTGGAAATGTTTGTGACGAAGGACGGCGGGCTGTATGTGAACGAGGTTGCCCCGCGCCCCCACAATTCCGGACATTACACGATGGAAGCCTGTGCAACCTCGCAGTTTGAACAGCATATAAGGGCAATCTGCAATTTGCCACTTGGGGACACAACGCTGCTTAGCCCGGTCGTCATGGTGAATGTACTCGGACAGCATTTGGATGAAGTTGTGAAGCGGGCAGGAGTACCGGATGATGCTTTAAATGAATTCGGTATTGTGCCTAAGCTTCATTTATATGGAAAGAATGAAAGCAAGACCGGCCGCAAAATGGGCCATATCAATTTGTTATGCAAGGACGTTCAGCATGCGCTGGATTGGGTAGAACAAACATATATTTGGAGGCAAGGATAATCAATGATTGAACGTTACAGCAGACCGGAAATGCGGGCCATTTGGACCGAAGAAAACAAGTTTAAGGCGTGGTTGGAAGTTGAGCTATGCGCTTGCGAAGCGTGGGCGGAACTCGGCGTTATCCCCAAGGAAGACACCAAGCTGCTTCGGGAGAATGCATCTTTTGATATCGACCGAATTTATGAAATCGAAAAGGAAACGCGCCATGACGTAATTGCTTTTACGCGTACCGTATCGGAAAGCCTTGGAGCGGAACGCAAATGGGTGCATTACGGACTGACTTCGACCGATGTGGTCGACACCGCTCTTGGCTACCTACTGCGTCAGGCGAACGAAATTATTGAGCAGGATCTGATTCGTTTCATCGAAATTTTGAAAGATAAAGCCATTGCTTACAAGGATACCCCGATGATGGGCCGTACACATGGTGTGCATGCCGAACCGACAACATTCGGACTGAAAATGGCTTTGTGGCATGAGGAAATGAAGCGAAATCTGGAGCGTTTCCGCCATGCGGCCAAAGGTGTGGAGTTTGGGAAAATATCCGGCGCCGTCGGCACCTATGCTAATATCGATCCTTTTGTCGAGGAATTCGTATGCAAGAAGCTTGGTACCAGTCCGGCTCCGATTTCGACCCAAACGCTGCAGCGTGACCGCCATGCCGAATATATGGCGACACTCGCGCTGATTGCGACTTCGATGGACAAATTCGCGACGGAAATCCGTGCCCTGCAAAAAAGTGAGGTCCGCGAGGTTGAAGAAGCTTTTGCCAAAGGACAAAAAGGCTCGTCGGCTATGCCTCATAAACGCAATCCGATCGGCTGCGAGAACATTTCCGGCCTGTCCCGCGTGATCCGCGGCCATATGGTAACGGCATACGAGGATGTGGCACTCTGGCATGAACGCGATATATCGCATTCCTCGGTAGAACGGATCATTTTGCCGGATGCGACCATGCTGCTGAACTACATGTTGAACCGCTTCGGTAACATTGTGAAAAATTTGACCGTATTCCCGGAAAATATGAAGCGCAACATGGGCCGCACCTTCGGGGTTCCATTCTCCGGGCGTGTGATGACCAAGCTGATCGACAAGGGCTTCAGCCGCGAGCAAGCATACGATACCGTACAGCCGCGCGCGATGCAGGCGTGGGAAGAACAGCGCCAGTTCCGCGATATCGTGGAAGCGACGCCGGAAATTACAAACGTGCTCAGCCCGGAAGACATCGAAGATGCTTTTAACCCTTCTTGGCATTTGAAGCATGTGGATACGATCTTCAAGAAGCTAGGTTTAGTATAAAGAAAAAAAGTGGATCAACACTGAATACTATTGAACGAAGATAGCGGAGGGGACGGAATCGCTCTGGAGAAGCTAAAAACTTTTTGAAAAAAGGCTACTTCGAAAGCGTATGCTGCGTTCGCCTAAGAGATTTTCGAAGTTGAACTAAAGAAAGGGGTAAGGAATAGGCAAGAGGGGGAAATGATTCTGGAGAAGCGAAGCGTTCGCCTAAGAGCTTTTCGAAGAAAAGCTAGCATCGGAAGCATACGCTTTGTGATCGGATTTCTACAATAATGAATTAGGTTAAATCATAGAAATCCGGGAACAACAGCGATCGAGAGAACATTTCACCCGGCTGCCTTCTTCCGTACAACCATTGGTTCAATTTAAATATAGCATCGTAAGCATAACCGTAGCGGTCAACTTCGCCAATAAGCTATTTTCTCAGTGTTGAGCCACAAAATGGGGAGGATTCACATGACATTGCCGGCCTTATCCACTGCTGTAGAACTTATTGATGCACCGCTGCTTTACAAAGGCAAGGTACGTGAACTGTACGATTTGGGGGAACATGTGCTGATCGTCGTCACGGATCGGATTTCCGCATTTGATTATGTGCTGGACCCGGCTGTTCCGGAAAAGGGAAATGTGCTGAATCGCCTTAGCGCGTTCTGGTTCGAACAAACCCGGGAGCTGATGAACAACCACGTGGTTCATACCGACGTGGAGCTTCTTGGGGATATTGCGAAGGACAAAACGCTGCTGAAAGACCGAATTATGGTTGTCCACAAAGCCGAACGCATCGATATGGAATGCGTGGTGAGAGGTTATATCACTGGAGGCGGTTGGAGACAGTATGAAGCTTCAGGTAGTGTTAACGGGATCAAACTTCCGGAAGACATGCGCAAAAATGAAGCTTTTCCGGAGCCGGTCTTTACGCCTGCCGCGAAAAACGACATCGGTCATGACGAAGACATTTCGATGGAGCAAATGAAGGCGATGATCGGTGCTGAACTCGCGTTAGAGCTACAGGAAAAGAGCCTTAAGTTGTACGGCTTTGCCCGGGATTACTGTGCGGAGCGCGGCATCATTTTGGCGGATTGCAAGTTTGAGTTCGGCATTCTAGATGGCCGCGTGATCCTGATCGATGAGATTTTTACGCCGGATTCTTCGCGGTTTTGGGCCAAAGAAAAGTATGCACTGGACATCGAAATCGACAGCATGGACAAGGAGCCTGTGCGTACGTATCTGGCCTCCACGACCTGGGACAAAAACAGCCAGCCAGATCCGCTTCCTGCGGAAGTGGTGGAAGAAACAACCCGCCGTTATGTGGATATATATCGTAGATTGGCCGAGTAGATGTAAGAGTTTCATAGATGTTTCATTCATTTTAGCTAAGCACTTATCCTTTAAACTAAATTCTATCTAACCTGAGGAGGAACCAGAGGAATATGTTGAAAGCTACGGTCTATGTCACAATTAAGCAGGGCGTACTTGACCCGCAAGGGGTTGCGGTGCAAGGGGCACTACATTCGATGGGTTTTCAGGAAGTTGAAAGTGTGCGTATCGGCAAATATATGGAGCTTAGCCTGAACACGGATGACCGTGCGGAGGCCGAGCGCCAGGTGAAAGAGATGTGCGAAAAGCTTTTGGCAAATACGGTAGTTGAGGATTACCGTTACGAATTGGAGGGCTAACATCCATGAAATTTGCAGTTCTCGTCTTTCCCGGCTCCAACTGCGATATTGACTGCTATAAAGCGGTAGAAGAAGCGCTTGGAGAGCCTGTCGATTATGTGTGGCATACCGCTACCGATCTTTCTGCATATGACTGTATTTTGGTTCCAGGCGGATTTTCATATGGTGACTATTTGCGCTGCGGGGCGATTTCCCGTTTTGCGCCGGTTATGAACGAAGTAACTAAAGCAGCTGAAGAAGGCAAATATATTCTCGGCATCTGCAACGGCTTTCAGATATTGACGGAGGCGGGACTGCTGCCCGGAGCACTCATGGGCAACACGTCCATGAAATTCCGCTGCCATGATACGGTGCTTAAGGTAGTTAATAACCAAACACCGTTTACCAATGATTTTGATCAAAATGAAGAGATCGTCATCCCGATTGCGCATGGCGAAGGCAATTACTATTGTGACGAGGAAACGCTGAAGCAGCTTCAGCAGAACAACCAGATCGTATTTACGTATAAAAACAACCCGAACGGCTCCCTGGCCGACATTGCTGGCATCTCAAACGAGCGGGGAAATGTAGTTGGTATGATGCCGCATCCGGAGCGGGCCGTAAACGAACTGCTGGGTTCGGCAGACGGAAAACGCATGTTTACATCAATCCTGAAAGCTTGGAGGGATACCCATGGTACAGCAAGTGTCCGCTAAGGAACCGACCGCAGAACAGATTGCGGAGCAGAAAATTTATAAGCAGTTTGGCGTGTCTGACAGCGAATATGAGCTGATCTGCTCGTTCATGGGACGTCAGCCCAACTATACGGAAATCGGCGTGTTTAGCGTCATGTGGTCTGAACACTGCGCGTACAAAAATTCGAAGCCTTTGCTGCGACGCTTCCCAACTAGCGGACCGCGTGTTCTGATGGGGCCCGGCGAAGGTGCGGGCATCGTTGATATCGGCGACAACCAAGCCGTTGTTTTCAAAATCGAAAGCCATAACCACCCTTCGGCGGTAGAGCCTTACCAAGGCGCGGCGACTGGTGTTGGCGGTATTATCCGCGATATTTTCTCCATGGGCGCAAGACCGGTGGCCCTGCTGAACTCGCTTCGTTTCGGCAAGTTGGAAAGCGACCGCGTGAAATACCTTTTCGAGCATGTCGTATCGGGTATCGCGGGTTACGGCAATTGTATCGGTATTCCGACTGTAGCGGGCGAAGTGATGTTCGACAACAGCTACGACGGCAATCCACTCGTTAACGCGATGTGCGTAGGCCTCATAGACCATGATAAAATCCAGCGCGGTGTTGCCAAAGGCGTCGGCAATCCCGTGTTCTACGTCGGACCTCCTACCGGACGGGACGGCATTCATGGCGCGACCTTTGCTTCGGTTGAGCTAAGTGAAGAGTCGGAAGCGAAGAAAACGGCCGTTCAGGTCGGCGATCCGTTTATGGAAAAACTTGTGATGGAATCTTGCCTTGAGCTTATCGATTCCGGTATCGTGCTTGGTATTCAGGACATGGGTGCGGCGGGTCTGACTTGCTCCAGCGCCGAGATGGCGAGCAAAGCGGGCAATGGTCTCGAACTTTATCTTGATCAGGTTCCGCAGCGTGAGGAAGGCATGACTCCTTATGAGATGATGTTGTCCGAATCGCAGGAACGTATGCTGTTCGTCGTTGAGCCGAAGGATGAGGCGCAGGCGATGGAAATTTTCGAACGTTGGGGTGTTATCTGTGCGAAAGTTGGCAAGGTAACGGACGACGGCTGCTTGAAGTTGTTCCACCACGGTGAACTGGTCGGCGACATGCCGGTACAAGCGCTTGTGGATGAGTGCCCTGTTTATGAGAAGCCATCTAGTGTTCCGGCTTATTATGTAGAAAACGAAAATGTGGACACCCAGCGCTATGAAGAGGTGAAGGATCTCGGTGGCGCCTTGAAAAAGGTACTTGCATCTCCAACGGTAGCCAGCAAAGCATGGGTGTACAATCAATACGACTATATGGTCCGCACCAGTACGGCGGTACGTCCGGGCTCGGACGCAGCGGTGATTACCATTCACGGCACGCGCAAAGGCCTTGCGATGACCACGGACTGTAATGGACGTTATGTATATCTTGATCCGGAGGTTGGCGGCAAAATCGCCGTCAGCGAAGCGGCACGCAATATCGTCTGCACTGGTGCAGAGCCGCTTGCGATTACGGACAATCTGAACTTCGGCAGTCCGGAGAAGCCGGATATTTTCTGGCAGATGGAACGTGCGGTGGATGGCATGGCTGAAGCCTGCCGCGTGCTGGACACGCCGGTCATCGGCGGCAACGTCAGCCTGTACAATGAAAACGCAAGCGGCGCGATTTATCCGACACCGGTTGTCGGCATGGTTGGTCTGCTGCATGATACGGATCATATCACGACCCAGGGCTTCAAACAGGAAGGCGACGTGATCTTCCTGCTTGGTAAAACGAAAGCCGAGCTCGGCGGCAGCGAATTCCAGTATGCGGTTCATGGCTTAACGGAAGGTCGTCCGCCAGCACTGGATTTGGATACGGAGAAGAAACTCCTTGCAGGTGTTCTTGGCGCCATCCAAAGCGGATTCGTACAATCCGCGCATGATTTGTCCGAGGGTGGGCTGGCGGTGGCGTTAGCGGAATCCTGCATCAGCGGTTCCGTCGGTGCCCAAGTAGCGCTCAGCACGGGGCTGCGCAGCGACCTCGCGTTGTTCAGCGAATCGCAGTCGCGCATCTTGCTGTCAGCAAGCAAGGAACAAGCCGACAAACTGCAGGCGTATCTGACGGAGCAAGGTGTTCCGGTAACGTTGATCGGTTCCGTTGGCGGAGAAAGTCTGGTAGTAGAGATCAACGACGCGCCGGCTTTGCATGAAACGGTTGAAGGACTGCGTCAGGTGTGGGAGGATGCGATTCCATGTCTCATGAAATAGCACCTCATACGCTGTGGACCGGAGACTATTACAATGAAGGGGCCGGCAAGGAAGGCCTCTTCGATAAACTGAAGGAAGAATGCGGTGTATTCGGGGTCTATGGACACCCGGATGCCGCATCCCTTTCCTATTACGGGCTGCACGCTCTGCAGCATCGTGGGGAAGAAAGCGCTGGGCTTTGCGTCAGCGACGGGGAGGAATTCCATTTCCACCGCGGCATGGGTTTGGTGAAAGAGGTATTCGACAAAGACCTGTTGTCGTCTCTTACCGGCTCCATTTCCATTGGTCATGTAAGATATTCAACGAGCGGCGATAGCAAGCTGGCGAATGCGCAGCCACTAGTGTTCAAGTACCGCGCAGGCGATCTCGCCGTGGCGACCAACGGCAACATCGTTAATGCGCCGCAAATCCGGCGCGAGCTGGAGGAGAGCGGATCGATTTTTCAAACGACAAGCGACACTGAGGTGATCGCGCATCTGATCGCCCGTTCATCCAAGGGACTTGTGGAGGCGGCCAAAGATGCGTTTAACCGGATTATCGGTGGATACGCATTTCTGATTATGACCAATGATAAGCTTCTGGTGGCCTCTGACTCGCATGGACTTCGCCCGCTTAGTATGGGCAAACTCGGAGATGCGTATATTTTTGCTTCCGAGACCTGCGCATTTGAAACGATCGGCGCGGAATTTGTGCGCGACATCGAACCGGGCGAGCTGCTTGTGCTGGATCGTGAAGGGCTGCATGAAGACCGATTTGACGAGACAAAGCACCGCAAGGCGCTTTGCGCGATGGAATATATTTATTTCGCGCGTCCGGACAGTGACATGAACGGTTCGAACCAGCATGCGGCGCGCAAGCGTATGGGCAGCCAGATGGCGCTCGAATCCTTTGTCGATGCGGATATTGTTACCGGGGTTCCGGATTCCAGTATATCGGCGGCAATTGGTTACGCTGAACAAACAGGCATTCCGTATGAGCTTGGGCTAATTAAGAATAAATACACCGGACGGACCTTTATCCAGCCAAGCCAGGAGCTGCGCGAGCAAGGCGTGAAGATGAAGCTGAGCGCGGTACGCCGTGTGGTGGAAGGACAGCGGGTGGTCATGATCGACGATTCCATCGTGCGTGGCACGACTTCGCGGCGGATCGTCAATCTGCTCCGTGAAGCGGGGGCTGTTGAGGTGCATGTGCGGATTACATCGCCGCCGTTCAAGAACCCTTGCTTTTACGGCATCGACACGCCGGATCGGCGCGAGCTGATCGCTTCGTCACGATCTATCGAAGAAATTTGCCAGGAGATCAACGCGGATTCGCTGGCTTTTTTAAGCCCTGAAGGTTTGATCACGGCTATCGCAGGCAATAACGAAGCGGATTACAAAGGCGGTCTTTGTATGGCGTGTTTCGATAACGATTATCCGACACGGCTGGACTTTGACGGGGAAGAGAAGTTTGGATGCGGTTGCTAAGTGGATTATGCGGTGCTGACGGCTGGAATGTTAAATATATAAACCATTTATCCTGTGTATTTTAAGCCTTTCGGGAATGATCATTACTTCATAAATACAAGCTGTTGAACCCTTTGTTTTTAATGTTGGTGGAGATCATTGATTATATGGAATAGAAAAATGTTGCGAAAGTGCATCCTTTTCAGGCAGTTGAAGATGTGGCACGCAAAATGTCCGCACGGTTGGAAGTTTTTCAGATCGTTGATCATGTGAAATAGAGGATTGTTGCGAAAGTACATCCTTTTCAAACACTTATAGCGTGAAATGCGAAAATTAGTGCGAAAATGCATCAATTTAATCATGAAGCGCCTGTTAATGCCCAAAACCTGGAGAAAAGATGCACTTTTGCAAGCTTTCTTGCCATAGCTGCCCGGAGCGCTAAAATAGATGCACTTTTGCAACTTTCCAGATGGAACAGCCAGACATTTTTATATGGAAGAGAAAATAGATTCCTTCAACGATCTATCATTGAGCATAGAATGTGAATTGCTTTGCGTCTGTCAGACTGATGACAGGGAAGGCCGCTGGGATTTCTTGGAAAGGCCTACTTTAAAACTGCATTTATCAATTCATGATAACAATTTGGAAGGGAAGTGTCGGGGAAGTGTCTGAGGCCTACAAAAATGCTGGTGTCGATATCGCGGCAGGGAATGAAGCAGTAGAACGCATGAAAAAGCACGTGAAACGGACATTTCGTCCCGAAGTCATGACCGATCTTGGTGGATTCGGTGCATTGTTCGGGTTAAACAAGGATAAATACGAGGAGCCGGTGCTCGTGTCGGGAACGGACGGAGTTGGCACGAAGCTGAAAATCGCTTTTGCTATGGACCGTCATGATACCATCGGAATCGATGCTGTTGCCATGTGCGTTAATGATATCGTCGTTCAGGGGGCGGAGCCGCTCTTTTTCCTGGATTATCTCGCTTGTGACAAAGTTCTGCCTGAGAAAATCGAAGCCATTGTAGCGGGGATTGCCGAAGGCTGTCATCAGTCTGGCTGCGCGTTGATCGGCGGCGAGACGGCTGAAATGCCCGGCATGTACTCGGATGGTGAATATGACATTGCGGGCTTCACGGTCGGTGTGGTCGACAAAAGCAAAATTATTAACGGCTCGACGATAAAACCCGGAGATACTGTAATCGGTCTAGCATCAAGCGGCGTGCATAGCAATGGCTTCTCCCTCGTCCGCAAACTGCTGCTGGAACAACAAGGATACAGTCTGCATGATTCAATTCCTGAACTTGGAGGCACCTTGGGAGATACACTTCTCGCGCCTACCAGAATTTACGTTAAACCGCTGCTCGCCCTGCTCGAACAAGTACAGATTAAAGGGATGGCCCATATTACGGGCGGCGGATTTATTGAAAATATTCCTCGCATGCTGCCGGATGACGTAAATGTCGACATCGAATACGGCTCTTGGCCAATCCTACCGATCTTCGAGCTGATGCAGCGTAAAGGCGGTATTTCGAACCGGGATATGTTCACCACGTTCAACATGGGCATTGGGCTTGTGCTTGTCGTGGCTGCTGAAGATGCGGAGAAAGCGCTGGGATTCCTGAAAGAGCAAGGGGAAGAGGCGTACATCATTGGAAACGTGACTCCGGGCGAATCGATCGTGACCTTTACGGGGGCTGAAGTTTAATGGGCGTTTACCGTATTGCTGTATTTGCTTCGGGTGAAGGCAGCAACTTTCAAGCCTTGGCGGAAGCAGCGATCGAAGGTAAGCTCGGCGGGGCGGAGGTCGCGCTGCTCGTAAGCGACAAGCCCTCCGCACCTGTAGTCGGGCGGGCCGAGCGGCTTGGTATTCCCGCATTTCTATTCAACCCAAAGGATTATACATCCCGCGAAGCTTATGAGCGCGAAATTGTTAAGCGCCTCAAAGAGAATCATATCGATCTGGTGGTGCTTGCAGGTTATATGCGTTTACTGACACCCGTTATTGTAGGGGAGTATAGAGGTCGGCTTATCAATATTCATCCATCGCTGCTGCCGGCTTTCCCTGGGAAAGATGCGATTGGGCAAGCACTTGCTTATGGCGTGAAGGTAAGCGGCGTAACGGTTCATTTTGTCGATGAGGGCATGGATACGGGACCGATTATTGCACAGCGCGCCATCGATATCGTATCTGGCGAAACGGCTGAGTCGTTTGCTCAAGCGGTTCATAGCGTCGAAAGAGGATTGTACCCGGAGGTTGTCTCCTGGTTTGCTCAGAGGTTTGTGAAGCTTGAAGGCAGACAAGTGACGGTGTCGCGTTCAATGGGAATCATGAACCGCTAGAACGACAAGTTTGGCTAAGCAGCGTGATTATGGTGATGTTTTGTCACTTGGGACTTCTGTTGGCAGGATGCCCAGGGGGACATTCGATATTTCTCGGGAAATAAAATAGGGTTCATCGAAAGTTAGCGTTTTTACACGAGGAGCAGGGAAGCACCCGGACGCTCAACACCAAACTCAATATATCCAACATCCATGCATAACATCATCTATATATTGGGACAAGGCATCGGGAAGAACGGGTTTTCCCCATCCTCATACACAAAGGAGGAGCATATTGTGGGTATTAAAAGAGCACTCGTAAGCGTTTCGGATAAGAAGGGCATCGTAGATTTTTGCCGTGAGCTGTCTGCATTGGGCGTAGAAATTATTTCGACAGGCGGAACGAAGAGTCTGCTGGCGAAAGAAGGCGTGCCGGTGATCGGCATTTCCGATGTAACGGGTTTCCCCGAAATTCTTGATGGTCGTGTCAAAACACTCCATCCTGCGGTACACAGCGGTCTTTTGGCCGTTCGCGACAGCGCAGAACATCAACAGCAGATGAAGGATTTGGAACTGGACTATATCGACTTGGTTGTCGTAAACCTGTATCCGTTCCAGGAAACTATCGCTAAGCCGGATGTTACGTATGAAGACGCCATCGAAAATATCGACATCGGCGGACCAACCATGCTCCGCTCGGCTGCTAAAAACCATGCGTTCGTAACTGTGGTCGTGGATTCCAACGATTATGGCACCGTTATTGAACAAATCCGCGAGCAGGGGGATACCACCCTCGACACGCGCAAACAGCTTGCAGCCAAAGTCTTCCGTCATACTGGCGCATATGACGCCCTAATCTCCGATTATTTGTCGAACGTGACCGGCGAACCGCTTCCGGAGCGTTACACCGTTACCTATGAAAAAATTCAAGACCTCCGTTACGGGGAAAATCCGCATCAAAAAGCGGCATTTTACCGTAAGCCCCTTGCTCCTTCCGGCACATTGACAACTGCTGAACAGCTTCACGGCAAGGAATTGTCGTATAACAACATTAATGATGCTAATGCGGCGCTGCAAATCGTAAAAGAGTTTGATGAGCCGGCTGTCGTAGCTATAAAACATATGAATCCTTGCGGGGTTGGTGTGGGAGTAAGCATTTTTGAAGCCTACGAAAAAGCGTACAACGCGGATCCTACCTCCATTTTTGGCGGGATTATAGCCGCGAACCGCATCATCGACAGTGATACCGCGAAGCTGCTGAGCGAGATTTTCCTGGAAATCGTTCTGGCGCCGGACTTCACGGAGGAAGCACTCGAAATCCTGACGAAAAAGAAAAACATCCGCCTGCTCAAAATGGGCGAGTTCGTTTCTTCCAAAGAGCGCAAGAGCAGCTTTGTCGTCACCTCCATCGACGGCGGCATGGTTGTCCAGGAGAGCGACGTTCATACGGTGGATGAGGCCGACCTGAAGGTCGTGACGGATCGCCAGCCTACGTCTGAGGAGCTGAAACAGCTTCTTTTCGGCTGGAAAGTTGTTAAGCATGTTAAATCCAATGCCATCGTGCTTGCTGCTGATAACATGACCGTTGGTGTTGGTGCAGGCCAAATGAACCGTGTCGGTTCTGCAAAAATCGCTATCGAACAGGCAGGAGAAAAAGTCAAAGGTGCAGTATTAGCATCTGATGCTTTCTTCCCGATGGGCGATACACTTGAACTTGCGGCCAAAGCGGGCATCACCGCAGTCATTCAGCCGGGTGGCTCCATTAAAGACGAGGAGTCCATCAAAGTCGCAAACGAATACGGCATCGCCATGGTATTTACGGGCGTAAGACATTTTAAACATTAATCAATAGTGAACGCTTCAGTGTATGTAGGTGGCGGCGCAGGCGGTGCTCTAACGCTTCCGTTATCCCCGTGGACATAATGAGTTCTGGACAATAAAAGTAGATAAACAACGAGTACGACATTGAGTGTGCCATTTTGTGCTTGGTGGATTCGGACCCCAGAATTTAAGTTCTTACCTTACTTTGCCGGACACCACGGACTCTAAGAAGCTAAAAACCATCACGAGCGTTTAAGTAGCTAAAACCGATTAGTTTCAATAGTCACAGACATCACAAGCACTAAGTAGCTAAAACCGATTAGTTTTTCAAATAGTCACAGACATCAGAAGTGCTAAGTAGCTAAAAACGATTAGTTTCAAATTGTAACGGACACCACGGCGCTTAATTGCTCCCAAAACAACGTAAAAAGGATTTTTCGCGAAATAGCTGCATCTGTGTCCGTTAAAAATCAAAATGTTCGAAATTGACCTCTATAACGGCCGCTGTGTCCGTTAAATTGAACTGGCAGCTCCCAGCACGCGGTAATGGCGTTGCATGACGGAGGTCCACCGGTCTAGTAGGGCCTATATGAAATTGTGAGCTTAAGAGCTAGCGTTATCGAAATAATAATAGAAATAGTAGTAGAAAAGAAATAGAAATAAAAGTCAGACACGCGTAATAGAAAGACATGTGAAATTGAAAACGGGCTCCGCCTGCGCTGTTTGAAGCGGATAGGGCGGAGCCCAAAATACATGGGCAGGAACGGGAGGCGTACATGGATATTTTGGTCATTGGCGGCGGAGGCCGCGAGCATGCAATCGTCTGGGCGCTAGCAAAAAGCCCGAAGGCCGGGCAGATCTATTGCGCGCCGGGAAATGCCGGAATTGGGCAAATCGCGGAGTGTGTGCCGATTGCCGTAAATGAATTCGACAAGCTTACGGCTTTTGCAGCCCAAAAACAGGTCGGACTGGTGGTTGTAGGTCCTGATGATCCTTTGGCGGACGGGATCGTCGATGCGTTCGAAGCAAAAAACATCCCTGTATTCGGCCCGCGGAAAAATGCGGCTGAGATCGAAGGGAGCAAAACCTTCATGAAGGATCTCCTTCATAAATACAATATTCCAACAGCCGCATACGAGAAATTCGACAGCTATGACGAGGCTCTTGCTTATTTGAATACGCAAAAAGCACCGATCGTCATTAAAGCGGACGGACTTGCGGCAGGAAAAGGCGTGACCGTAGCTCACACAATGGAGGAAGCGCAGCAAGCGCTGCATGATATCATGGTTGCCAAAGTGTTTGGCGAATCAGGTGCTCAGGTTGTGATTGAGCAATTCCTGGAGGGTCAGGAAATGTCGATCCTCTCCTTCGTCGATGGAGAGACAGTACGTCCGATGCCTGCCGCCCAAGATCATAAGCCGGCATTCGACGGCGACCGTGGCCCCAATACGGGAGGAATGGGGACGTACTCCCCATTGCCGCATATAGATCCATCAATTATTGAGAATGCGATCGAGAACATTATTAGACCAACGGCCAAAGCGATGGTGGCAGAAGGCCGCCCATTCCGCGGTGTATTGTTCGCCGGACTCATGATCCAGCCAGATGGGGCGCCGACGACGGTTGAATTTAATGCCCGTTTCGGAGATCCTGAAACGCAAGTCGTGCTTCCGCGACTGAAAAGCGATCTGCTCGACATCTTCCTCGCTGCGGTTAACGGAACGCTGGCAGATGCCGAAATCGAGTGGAGTGATGAAGCGGCGGTTTGCGTCGTGCTTGCTTCCGAAGGCTACCCAGCTTCTTACCCGAAAGGGCTACCGATCGAAGGTTTGGAGCGGAACGAGAATGAAGAAGACGCAATTGTGTTCCATGCCGGTACGGCACAAAATGAGCAAAGGCAACTGGTGACGAACGGCGGACGCGTGCTTGGCGTCGTAGGTTTGGGTTCCGACATAGCAGAAGCCCGCAGCAAAGCCTACGAAAAAGCGGAGCGAATCACATTCCATGGGAAGCAGAACCGCACGGACATCGCTGCTAAAGCGCTCGTGTAAGGTTTAATAACCGACTTTCAAGAGAATATAAGGTGATCAAAAAAGGAGTCTTCATCATCGAAGGCTTCTTTTTTGTCTTGCACAAAACATACAAGTCCTATCCGAATGAGCTTGAATTTAACTTATATTGTAAAACTCCGCCTCAGTTGAATATAAGAAAATAAAATGAATAGGGAAGTAGTTCAACTTTTATAGAAGAAGAGATCGATACTTCTTTCTCCCTTTTCTGTTATATAATACATGTATCGCCGGCTGTTTACGTCAGATCATTTCCCTAGTTGATTCGACTGGATACAATTAATATCCATAAGAAATTAAGGAGTCATGGAGTTTATGATGCAAAACTATATGGACAATATTTCTATATTGCTGGTAGACGATGAGCAGGGGTTGTGCGAAATGCTGACCGCCGTGCTAAAGAAGGAAGGCTTTCGGCATATCCGAAGTGTGGGAACCGGGGGTGAAGCGCTGCAAATGCTGGCCGAGCTCCCCATCGATGTGATTGTGCTGGATGTTATGCTTCCGGATGAAGACGGCTTTGAAGTATGCCGGAAAATGCGGAAAATAACGGAGGCACCTATTCTTTTTTTGACCGCCAGGGACACCGATTTGGACAAGCTGATGGGGTTTGGCATTGGCGGGGACGATTATATTACCAAACCGTTTAATCCTTTGGAAGTTGTTGCCCGCATCAAAGCTCGTTTGAAAAATAAGGTGCAGCAGGAAAAAGCCGCAGAAGCCGGGTTAGCCGCATTGGAATATGGTTATTTCCGGGTTGAACCTGAAGCCGGGGAGCTTATCGTAGATGGAAAGCTGGTGGACTGTCCGGCTCGCGAATGGGAACTGCTTGTATTTCTGTGCCGCCATCCGAACCGTATTTTCAGCACGCGCCACTTATATGAAACGGTTTGGAACGAACCTTTTCTTGGAGATGAGAAGACCGTCGTGATCCATATTTCGCGGCTGCGGAAAAAGATCGAACCTGACTCGAGCCATCCCTGCTTTCTTGTAAACGTTAGGGGGCTTGGCTACAAGATGCTAGCTCCAAGGAAGGGATAGAAATGAATTCATGATCAAAATGACAACTCGTTTTATTCAGGCGGCCATCATGTTGGTGGCGGCTTCCGTTTTTTGTTTTATTTTGTTTGCAATTGGGCTTTTTTATCTTCGGGAAGAGATTGCGCCGCTGCAGTTAATATCCACAAGAACATTACTGTTTTCAATAGGGTTTATCCAAATCATCCTGTTTATAACTGTTTGCGCCTGGTGTGTTGGTAAACCGCTTATATATTTAATCCGTTGGATCAACCGTTTATCCAAGGGAAACTACCATTCGCCCGAAGATCATTATCGCACGCCATCCAAGAATTCTTTACAAGAAAAAGACTATCGTTATCCTTATGCCTTATTCAAGGAATTGTTTGAGGGGATGACCCGATTGTCGGAGCAGCTTTATAACAGCGAAACGGAGCGGCTGAACATGGAGGTCAAAAAACAAGAATGGATTTCGTCCATCAGTCATGACCTGAAAACGCCGTTGTCCTATATTGAGGGCTATGCCCATTTGCTTACTGCGGCCGAGTATCATTGGACCGATGAAGAAAAGCGGAATTTTAGTAGGCAGATTAGCGACAAGACAACTGAAATGAAACGGTTGATCCAAGATTTAAATCATACAAGCTGCTGGTCGGTAGAGCAGTTCCCAATGAACCGGAAAAGAGAAGATGTAGTGAATTTCCTGCGTGATACTGTCATTGATATCGCAAACCATCCTTTGGCTGAACATACCCAGTTTTCTTTTACGACCCTAGAGAGCGTTTATATGATGGATTTTGACCGTACGCTGCTCGGAAGAGCTATTCAAAATGTGCTGGTGAATACCGCTATCCATAATCCTCCCAGGACCCAGGTAATATGCGACTTGGTAATACAAGAAAACAGCGTTCTCATTGTGATCGAGGATAATGGAGTCGGGATCGACGAGGCAGTACTAAAACAGGGAATGAATCATTCCGGCAAAGGAATCGCTATTGCCAGAGCCTTTATCGAAGCGCATTCTGGGCATATGAACATCGTGAAGGTTGATGGCGACGGCAGCGGCACCAGGATTGAAATCACATTACCAAATTAAGAAAGTATTTTTCTGCTGTTTATTCCTTGTTTACCTGTTATTAACCCTGCATTGCTACACTTGAGATATTAGTTATGATGCTAGGGAGGAATAAGGGATGACGGATTTTGCAATAGTTACGAATCAGCTAACAAGGAAATTTGGACAACGTGAGACGGTAAAACAGATTAATTTAAAGGTTCCGAGGCGGGAAATCTATGGTTTTTTGGGTCCGAACGGAGCCGGGAAAACAACCACGATCCGGATGCTTCTTGGATTGATTCGTCCTTCGTCCGGAGATATCCGCATTTTGGGCAAGGACCTGAAAAAAAATAGAATTGAGATATTAAAAGATGTGGGTTCGCTCGTAGAATCTCCGTCCTACTATGCCCATCTTTCAGGCTATAAAAATTTAAAAATCGTAACGATGATGCATGGGATTTCGGAATCCAGAATTAGGGAGGTCTTGCAATGGGTCAGGCTTGAAGAGGCTGCGCACCGCCCGGTGAAGGGCTACTCGCTTGGCATGAAACAGCGGCTGGGAATTGCGATGGCGCTTATTACAGAGCCCAAGCTTCTGATTCTGGATGAGCCTACGAACGGATTGGATCCATCCGGCATTCAGGAAATCCGCGAGCTGATTACACGGCTGCCCCGCGACTTTGATATCACAGTACTGCTTTCCAGCCATCTTTTGAGTGAAATTGAACAGGTAGCAACCTATGTAGGAATTATTAACCATGGGGAATTAATCTTTCAAGGACCACTCGATGAATTAACCGAACGGAGCAAGCCTTATGTATGGATTGAAACGGACCGGCCTTTGGAAGTAGCCGCTGCTTTAAATGATAACGGGTGGGATGCAGAGCCGAATGTATCGGCAGGCCAGCTTAGAACATCCATTACCGATCGGCCGCAATCGGCAGAAATGATTCGGTTTCTGGTTGGTCAGCAGCAAAATGTCTACCGGGTGACGGAGAAGAAGAAAACCCTCGAAGAAATTTTCCTTGAATTGACCGGTCAGGAGCGGAGCTTATGAAAATGGAGCTTATACGTGCTGAAGGTCTGAAGCTAAAGAGATTATGCCGCTGGATACCTTTCATGCAAGGTCTCATTCTAATCAGCATGACGGCGCTGGAGTGGTATCTTTATTTCCGTCAAGGACCCGGGGGAGTATATGCAGGTTTTGCTGTCATGTATATGTTTATATCGTTTGTTTTTCTATTGGGAATTACTCTTCTTGCCAGCATTATGGCAGGGACGGAGCATGAAACGAAGGCTTGGAAGCAGCTCCTGACCATGCCGGTTCCCAAACGATCGATTTACCTGGCCAAATTGTCATGGATATTTATTTTGCAGTTATGCACCGTGGTGATTACGGTTGTTGGCATGTGCCTCATCTGGGTGTCATATACGAATGAACCGATGCCGTGGAGAATCTTGATCCTCCAGCCTTTATTTGTCTGTTTGTCGTCACTGCCGATGATGGCGATCCAAATGTGGTTTTCCACCGTATTTTCTAACCAGGCGTTGCCGCTGGCAGTGGGGATATTCGGTTCCATCTCCAGCCTGTTTTTGGCCCGAAGCAGTTCCTCTATCGTTCATTTTCTTCCTTGGACATATCCCTCTTTATCCAGTCCGCTCGTATCCGGGCATGTACAGTGGATCGGGATTTCGCTCAGTGTGGGATTATTGTTGTCCTTTCTGGGAGCTTTGATGTTCGCCAGAAGAGAGTTTGAATAGGAGGAAGAGAGAACATGAAAATGCTATTACGTGCCGAAGCGATGAAAACCCAATGGAAAATTGTTTTTTTGCTGATTTTACTGGATACGTTTATAAATGCGGTTATGGGTGTAGAACAGCTCAATAGTCTGAAGGAATTTTTTAAACCAAGCTGGACCACACTTTATATACACAGTGTAAATCTTCACTCTATGTTTTTCTATCCTCTCTATTGTGGGATTTTGGCCTCATTACTATGTATGTACGAGCATCGGGACGGCGGATGGAAACTCGTGATGGGATTTCCCGGTCCGCGGCATAAAATCTTCTTTTCTAAATACCTGGTGTTAATAGGGATTCTGGCGCTGGTACAAGTAGTATTCATACTGGGTTATCTTATTGCAGGAGTGTTGGTCGGGGCTCCGGGAAGTCTTCCTTGGGGGACTCTGGTGTATACAGGACTTGGGGGCTGGATAGGGATTCTCCCGCTCGCTGCCCTGCAGCTTATTGTTTCCATAAAAGTGCGTAATTTCGGAGCTTCCCTTGCCTTGTCTGTTGGTTATGTCGTTCCGAATATTGTACTGACCGGTTTTCATTCCTCGATCGGAGCTTGGCTCCCGTTTACAATTCCCTATTATGTTATGATGCCGCAAACGGCAATCTATGCGCCAAGAGTTGAACCGTATAGTTTATGGGCTATTACGTTATTTACGGGATTGGTTTATTTGCTTATCGGGCGGCGCTTTTTTGAGAAAAGAGACTGGTTATAATACGATGGAACGCACGCTATATGTGTGATGCACCCTCATATGGCTTGACCGCATCGCTTCCGTCACCCCAGTGCCTTGGGCACTGGGGTGCTTTTGTGCGCATAGTGTGACTAAAAACTCTAACTCGTGGCGCATAGTGTGACTCAAAAACTCGAAAGAAACTGAGCCACGTTATTGCCGCAAAAAAGACCACAAAAAAAATCTAACGAAACATCCAATCGTTATTCAGGCGAAATCCACCACAAACACCATCAATTTTACTAAATAGCACTCCCTAGTTTCGTTAGGAAAATAAGGAGGTAAATTTTGCACAAATAGCGATTGTGAGTTTCGTTAGAAGTACTGGAGATACTGAAGTTACTGGAGTTACTGGAGTTACTGGAGTTAACGTTGACTACTTGCCCGCTCAAGTAAAACACTTGATATTTATCTTTAATTGATATAGTATGTAATTAATAATCTTAAATTAAAGAAATATCAAATATATGGAGGTTGAAGGAAATGCTAAAAACAGCAGGGATTCATCATATCACCGCATTTGTTAACGATGCGCAGCAAAATGTTGATTTTTACGCGGGTGTGTTAGGACTACGTTTGGTGAAGAAAACCATTAACTTTGACGCGCCGGAGGTTTATCATTTATATTTTGGTGATGAGAACGGAAGCCCGGGGACCATTATCACCTTCTTTCCGCAGGATAATGCCAGAACAGGCAAGATTGGCGGCGGGCAAGTGAGTATTACCGTATACGCGATTCCGGAGGGAAGCATAGATTTCTGGAAAAAACGGCTCGATTCCTTTGGCATCCATCATGAAACAACCACTCGTTTCGGAGAGACCTTCCTGCGTTTCTTCGATCCGTCGGGACTGCAAATTGAGCTTGTCGAACGCAAGGAAGGAGCGGCTAGCCGCTGGTCGTTTAACGGTGTTTCTTTCGAGCATGCCATCAAAGGTTTTGGTGGCGCGATGCTGAGCAGTGTGTCCTCGAAAAACACGATACTTGTGCTGGAAAAAGTGCTTGGACTGGACTATGTTGCCGAGGAAGATGGACTGATTCGTTTTAAAGGATACAGCGATATTGGCAACATCATTGACGTGAATGCCGAGAACGCGACATGGGGAGATCCCGGGGCAGGAACGGTTCACCACATCGCATGGCGGGCCAGAGATTATGAGGAGCACGAAAAATGGCGTGAATTGCTAGCGGAAATCGGTTTTCAGCCAACCCAGGTGATTGACCGGCAATATTTTAATGCGATATACTTCCGTGAGCCGGGTGGAATTCTGTTCGAAATCGCCACGGATCCTCCGGGTTTTGCGCGTGACGAGGACAAAGAAGAAATGGGTACGCATCTGATGCTGCCTGAATGGTACGAACCACAGCGCGAACTGATTGAACAGATACTGCCGAAAATTGAAGTGCGTGAAGTGGAGGAGATATAAATGAGCAATTTAAGCATGCAGCATATTTTTAAAAAGGGATCGGATCCGGCTGCGCCGGTACTGGTTCTACTGCACGGAACAGGCGGCAACGAGCATGATCTGCTGCCACTGGCGGAAATGCTTTCGCCGGAATCTTCGGTACTTGGGATTCGCGGTAATGTGCTGGAAAACGAGATGCCGCGTTTTTTCCGCAGACTGGCGGAGGGTGTGTTTGATGAAGAGGATCTGGTTGCCCGGACCAAAGAGCTGAATGATTTTTTGGACGAGGCAGCTGCGGAGTACGGACTACAGCGTGACCGCATGATCGCGGTCGGCTACTCGAACGGTGCCAATATTGCAGCAAGCCTGCTGTTCCATTACGAGCATACGTTGTGGGGGGCGGTGTTGCTTCATCCAATGGTGCCCCTGCGCGGCAAGCAGCTTCCGGATCAGTCCGGAGTTCCGATTTTCATTGGTGCTGGCAAAAACGATCCGATTTGTGCGGCCTCCGAAACGGAAGAGCTGCAGTCCCTTCTCACTGAAACGGGTGCTGAGGTGCAGGTTTACTGGGACAATAAAGGCCATCAGCTGAGCAAAAAAGAGATGTATGCGGCTTCCGACTGGCTGGATAACCGTTTCTAATTGATTGCTTCTAATTGATTTGTTTCAAATCTCCTGCCTGTTTAGGGCGGGAGATTTTTGTTTTGACGAAGGTACATTTATAGCTTATTTGAATTCGAGGGGCGATCATGCTAGGCATAGCTAAGAATGCTTTGATCATCTAAGGGGCTATTTCTATTTTCTTTGGCTCGGTTTCAATGATGAAATCTTTACTTTTTCCGTTCTCGATGACCGAAAATTCTGCAATTGCCGAGACTTCATAAATGCCTGGTTTCTTAATCTTGTATTCGTAGGATTCTGGAATAACGGCTTTGCCAGAGATAACCCGAGCCAATCCTGAATCTTTGATCGCATAGGAGTTAATTTGTTTTCCGCTACGATCCTTAATCAAAAAAGTGAACATTTTCTGCCTACTCTGGATCGTGATTTTTTGCGTAGTTTGTTTTTTTAATTCAGCCTTCATCGTAAATACCTCGTAGACTTTAGCTTTTTGTGGGAGTGACAGAACGGCCGAGAAATCTCCTTGCTTACTTTTTGTCATTGTAGAAGAAGCAGTTCCTCCTGTACCTGATGCTATAGATTGATCTGGCTGTAATGTTTGACATCCAAGCAAAATGAAAATGACAATGGCAACCATGCATTTTTTCAAACAATCCACCTCCACACAATTAGACGTTAAAATTTTTATTATTGTTTCAAGTTTCCTAAACGTCTGAACTTCTCTTGGACATCCCCCTTGAAAAAATGCCGCAAAAAAGGTACGGTACTGAATAACAAATGTTTCTGTGATGGCATATTAAAGCCCCGGATCATCGATAGAGGGCTGATGGAGTGAGGAGAAGAGATGAAGGACAAACAGCTTGAAGCAACCTTACAAACAACGAATACCCTACCAGCGGCTCCTACAGGAGAAAATATCGAAGCCCTGGTGTCAATGGAAGACATTGTGCGTGCGCATCATGTACTGCGTGAGGTGATCGTACGTACGCCGCTTCAGCATGACGCGGTCTTATCGGCAAAATATAAATGCAACGTGTATCTGAAAAGGGAGGATCTGCAGGTAGTTCGCTCCTTTAAGATTCGTGGTGCCTATAATATGATCCGCAACTTGTCGGATGAAGACCGTACGCGGGGAATCGTCTGTGCAAGTGCGGGCAACCATGCCCAAGGCGTGGCCTTTTCCTGTAATGCCCTTGGCATTCAGGGCAAAATCTACATGCCGAGCACAACGCCGAACCAGAAGGTGAAGCAGGTCAAGCGTTTTGGCGGCAGCAACATCGAGGTCGTTCTGACCGGCGATACATTCGACGATGCTTTTGAGCAGGCGATGAAGGCGTGCAAGGAGCAGGGGATGACGTTTATCCATCCATTTGATGCGCCGAAAATCATCGCAGGCAACGGTACGATCGCCATGGAAGTCATGGAAAGCCTGAATGCGCCCGCGGATTTTGTGTTCGTCACAATTGGGGGAGGCGGTCTGGCGGCAGGAGTAAGCACGTACATCAAGACCGTGAGTCCTTCGACGCAGGTCATTGGGGTTGAACCTTTGGGGGCGGCATCCATGAGCGAAGCGCTGCTGCGCCAAGAAGTCGTGACGCTGCAGGAGATTGATAAATTCGTGGACGGTGCGGCGGTCAAAAGAGTAGGGGACTTGCCATACGCGATCTGTACCAGCAAGCTGGACGACATCTTAAAGGTGCCTGAAGGCAAAGCCTGTACGACCATCCTCGACCTGTACAACGAAAACGCGATCGTGGTTGAGCCAGCAGGCTCGCTGCCCGTCGCGGCACTGGATCTATACAGCGAGCAGATTCAAGGCAAAAATGTCGTCTGCATCATCAGCGGCGGCAATAACGACATCGACCGGATGCAGGAGATCAAGGAACGTTCCCTGATGTACGAAGGCATCAAACATTACTTCATGATCAACTTCCCGCAGCGTTCCGGAGCATTGCGCGAATTCCTACAGGATGTACTTGGACCTGGGGATGATATCACCAACTTCGAATACACGAAAAAACATAACAAAGAAAACGGCCCGGCACTTGTCGGCATCGAACTCAACAGCAAAGAGGACTACCTTCCACTGCTCGAGAGAATGAACCGCAAAGGACTGCAATATACCGAGCTCAACAAAGATTCGAATCTGTATAATATCTTGATCTGATCTATTATAAAACCCGCGTTAGCCTCGTTATTGGCATACGCGGGTTTTTTATTTTGAAAACTCAAGTTTACGTTGTTATTTGCACTTTTTGTTTTTTGCGTCTTCCAGGTTTTTCACTGTCCCAACGGAAAGTGGCAACGGCAACGAAAACACAAACGATCGTAAAGCATGAGAGAATGCCAAGCGGGAGCCAGATAGCGGAGACCGACTCCCCGGGAAACACCGCGATCCGCATAGCTTCGACAAGATAATGAAAGGGCTGAATATTCCCGATGAATGTCACCCACTGCGGCGCATGTGCCATCGAATAAAAGGCTTCGCTCGTAAACAGCATCGGAAAACTGATCAAGTTAGAAATCATATTCACATTGCTTTCGTCACGGGATAAATTGGCGGCAATAAAACCAAGTGCTGTGAAGCATATAGTTCCGATCAACAGCACGATAAGAACGAGTAGAAGAGAGACGGCACTCAAATGCGTACCCAAAAGCACTGCGCTCACGACCAATACGCAGCCGCTGACTAACAGCATAAGTACCGTTCTTGCGCCCGTAGTAGCTGTTATAAATGATAGGGTGGAAAAGGGAGTCGCACGCAGCAGTTTGTAAACTCCACGGTTGCGGTGGGACATAACGTAAAAGGCAGTCACCATCGTGGCCCCAAAAAGTACATTGGTTGTCAAAACACCCCCCAGCACCCGATAACTGTATTCACTTTCGTTAAAATAAAGCCCGAGTCCGATGAGCATGGCAATCGGAAATACAATGTTCCAAATGAGTGTATGGATATCGCGGAACAACCCCTGCAGCATTGTTTTTAAAATGGTTAACATATGAGAATCCTCCTTAGAAAAGAATCTGTTTGGGAAGCAGAAACAACGTCTCCAGCTTTATTTGTTTCAATCTGATTCTGTGAGGGAGATGTACAACTCCTCAAGGGTTTCCGTTTTGTAGCGGTCAAGCAGTTCTTGGGGGGAGCCCGAGGCGACAAGCTTCCCATCGCTAATGAATAAGATGCGGCTGGCGAGCTTGTGGACTTCCTCCATGTCATGCGAGGTAAATACAATGGAGGTACCCGAAGCAGACAGCGAGTGGATCAGCTCGCGGATTTCGCGGCGGGCACGGGGATCGAGTGCGGCAGTTGGTTCATCAAGAAATAACAGCTTTGGTTCATGTGCCAGGGTCATGGCAATAGCAAGCCGTTTTTGCTGGCCGCCAGAAAGCCGCAACGCATTGGTTTTGGCGCAGTCTGCCAGACCGCAGCGTTCCAGATGGCGCATAAGCTCATCATTTCTCAGCCGCAGTCCGTAAAAAGCGGCGAACATGCGCAAGTTTTCAAGGGCCGTAAATCCGGGAAAGAAAGGCGTTGACTGCAGTTGAAGTCCGATGTGGCGGGAGGGATCGGGTGACCAGTACGTGAGCGAGCCTGCATCCGGGCGGCGCAATCCCAGAAGTAAATCCAGCGTAGTGGATTTTCCAGCACCGTTAGGGCCAATAATAGCCAGAACCTCACCCTCGTTAATATCTAGGCTTAGATCGTTCACAACCGCTTTCCGGCTGTATGTTTTGATGAGTCCCTCCGCTTTAATTAACGTGTTATTCATTCCCATATTCTCATTTCACTCCTTAACCAAGGTTTAATATCCAACGTTGGATATATGATTAAAATAAAAACCGCAATTGTAGGCGGTTCTTATAAATCATTGCAGGTTGTTCAGCTGAACTAGTGAAATAATCTGTTTGAGATATGTGATATCCTGCTCTAGTTGAGCAATGGCATGGTCAAAAGAAGCTACAGCGATCAGGGAGAGTCCATACTCACCTTTAATTTGTTTTCCAAGCTGCCATTGATTCAGAGAGGATTCGACCTGCCTTAGATTTTCTTCCAGCAAGGTAATTGCTTCTGCCGCCGGAATGCTATCAATCCAGAGTAAGCCGAGCGAAAAATCTGATTTTGGCGTATGAGGAGCTATAGTCAGCGTTTCCCGGATCATCTTCTGAAAAAACTGTTCTCCCTCTGTTGTGATGCTGTATATTTTTCGGATTCGGGCACCGGTTCGCTCCTCGGCTGTAGCAGCGATCAGTCCGTCGGACTCCATTTTGTTTAATGCATAATAGATCGATCCCGATAAAATATTGGTCCAGACATCCATTCGGCTTGTTTGAATGAGCTGCTGAATTTCGTAACCGTGCATCGGCCGCTGGCGTAAAAAAGAGAGCAAAATCATATTTGTTGTCAAAGCTCAAACTTCCTTTCCGGATTATGCTGCGTTGATTGCTTCGGTAGATAAAGGTGGTTTATCTTCGATTAGTGTATTTATACCATGATAATTTGATAGTTGCTTTTAATGTTTGAAGTTGGATATCCAATGTTGGTTATTCAGCTTGGATAAATTATACATATTCATATTAGTCACTGTCAACAAGTTATTAGCAAAAAAGCCCGCTTCCTGGAGTATATCCGGGAAACGGGCGCATATTTACAGATAGTAATTTGTGATCGAATGATCGCTTGCCAGTACGGCTTCGCTGTCGAGTTTTTTCTTTAAATAGGACTTGTCCGACGAGATGAAGATGCTCATGATCAGATCGACAACAAACAGGAACGTGATGTGATTGGATATAAGCGCGCTGTTGTTGACCGATATTTTGTCAGGCACGATGATGTTCACATCTGCGTTTTCCGTAATCGGCGACGAATCATAACATGTGATCGAAATCGTCTTGACCTGGTTCACCTGCGCGATCGCCACCGTGTCCACTACTTCCTTTGTCGAGCCGGAGCGGGAGAAGGCCACGACAGCGTCTTCTTTGCCGCATTGGGCGGCGGCGATTTTCATGGCCCGGCTGTCATTGACTGCTTCAGCCATGATGCCGATGATGGACAAACGGTTCTTCAGAGCGATGGCGGCTAGGTACGAATCGAATATGCCGATTATATAAATGCGTCGTGCCCCCTTCAGAATATCCACCACATGGCGGAGCTGTTCTTCGGTGACAAGTGCGGATGTATTGACAATCAGTTCGTTATAATCGAGCGCAAGCGCGTCAATCGGGTTGATTTCCCGTCTTTCTTTTTTCTTGGCCTGCATTTCCCGGTAAAAAGCGTCCTGGGCAAAAGCGATCTTGAAATCGTTAAAACCCTTGAAGCCGACTTTTTTACAGAACCGGTTAATACTTGTTTCCGATACACCAATTTCATTGGCAATGGCCGTAATCGTGTTGCGCGTAATAAAATCCGGATTGTGTATGACGAAATTGGCGATCTGGTTCTCACCATAGGTCAATTTTTGAGTTTGCGATACAATTTTTGCGATGACGGCCGGAACCTGTGAAGACATGATACCTCCTCCTGATCTAACGCTGGAAAAACTACTCCGGCGGGTCTCCGATAGCTTCCCCCATTATATCACACCGAGTAAGGTATTGAGAGTGCATTATATCCATTTTTTACAAGTCCCGATCTGCTGCATAAAGTCATCATTCGGAAGCTGTCGCTCTTTGACCAAGTATGCATAGTCCAGCAAATTGGGCAGGCAGGGGAGCTCAAGCAACTCTTTGCAAAAAGCATGCGCGGCGATCTCGCAGCACTGCACTACGCTTGATTTTTTAGTAAAAGGCCCCAGCTTAAAAACCTCGATCGTTTCGAGTTTTTCATTCGTAAAAACCTTATCCCGATACTCCAGCCAATGGTAGAACTCATGAGCCAAATGAATGTCGACAAGAAGATCCAGATCGGATTCGGATTCGGTTTCGGCGGTGCCGGACAGCTCACCCAGGATGTCTTTGCATACCGTTTGCATCCCTTTCAGGGAGGAAGCGTACAAAATAACCTCTGGCGGCGTTTTGGCAAAATCAATCTGCGCGCGAAAAGAGACGTTATGAAATTTCCCTGAGGCTTCCGTGATTTCGTAATGAAGGCCGTTGTTCCTACACAGATCGCGAATGCTGAGACCCTTGTATGGCGTGGCCGCCAGGCGCCCAGCCCGAAGCGACTCACGCACGTAGTAGGAGATTTTCGCATGCGGTATCTTATGAAAAAGCGGATCCTGCTTCAGCTCCATGCAGCCCAAAACTTCATCGGACATCCCGGACAGCGAGTTCGGCAAAAGGGTATGAACCGGCATGCAAACGTCCTCCTTGTTAATTCAGAGTTATAAGACCACTCATCTAAAAACAAATTTAACGAATGTGATATTGCTATTAAGCTACTAACTGCTGAAGAGTCTAAAACTAATTAAACAAAGTATCGCTATATGAGCTAAAAAGGGCTAGCGTAGGATCCTATAACTAATGAAACATGATATTGCTATATGGCTAAAAAGGCTTCTGAAAAAATTGTAACTAAACAAAGTATCGCGATATGAGCTAAAAAGACCTGCTGAAGATTCTAACGAAACGGGATATCGCTATTTGCTCCACAAAAGGCTGCCGGAGATCCTAACGAAACATGGTATCGCTATTGAGCCTAATTAGTGCCTTTGAGCCTGTTTTTATCCCCAATAACGATATGTAGTTTCGTTAGATTCGATTTGTTGTTGTTTTTGAGGCAATAGCGGTCTGTAGTTTCGTTAGAGAGACAAGCTGTTTTCTTCTACTGATAAGCCACTACCAGCATTTCGTCTTGTGCTGCGAGCATCTCGGTTTCGATTTCTAGGATGGACAAAAGCTGCTCTTTGGTCTGCATGCCGGTTAGATCCAGCATCTTTTCCTTGTAAAAGACAAATACCTTCGGAATCGTGGCATTGGCGTCGGAATAAATGGTGTTATCGTCCAAAAACGAGCTTAACGCTTCTTGCGCTGATTTGCTGAGCTTTGTATAGTAAACATTGTTTTTCTTGAAGCGGACGACGCCTTCGCGGTCCAGAACGCTGACGGCATTGGATTTTTTCTTCAGCAGTCCGAAAAACGACTTCTTGACGCTCTCGCTGGCAAATAGGCTCCAACGTCCGGTTTGCACAGCGAGTATGGTCGATTCCACCGGCTGGTCGATAGAGCTGGCAGCGATGGTTTGCATGTCTTCCTCGGACATCGCTTCCTGGGCCAGATCCTTGGAACGCAGTTCGGTGGAGCCGGTTGCTACGGCGCGGAGAATATTTTTCTGGCTGTCGATTTCGATCGTTACTTCCACGGTATCCTCGGTAGCGCCGGATTGTACGATACGTTCGATAATATCGGCACGGATGCGCTTGATATCCTCATCGGTTGGATTGACGACGGTCCGCTCCAGCTGTTCTTTGACCATGGCAAGTGCCACGCCGATCGTTGAAACATATGGTGCATTGTTGGCAATTTGGGATTTGAATCCTTCGCGCTCCGCCATGGCCGGCACAAGCACCGCGCCACTGCCGCCGCCACCCACCAGAGTAACGAAGCTCCGGTCCAGCTCATAGTCTTCGATCATTTCGTTAACGGTCTTCATCGTTTTATCGATGGCGATATTCATCACCTGTCTGGCGGCTTCTTCCACACTTAGTCCAACATGATCCGCCAGCGCCTGCCAGGCTTTCAACGCCGCTTCGGTATTTCCTTTGGCATAATCGCCTTCAGGAATGTAATTCAAGATATTGGCCGCCCCGGCCAACGTATACGAATATTCCTTGCCCCCGGCACATTCGAAGATGATGTATTCAGCAGGGTCGCCTTCACGCGGGCTGATGAATTTCACTTTCGGGTCCACCATATTTTCGGCTGGCGCGAAGGCTTCGTATTCTTTGCCTGCAATATGCGCGCTGCGTGGTCCGACATCTGTGATTTTTCCTCCAGCTACTTTGATCATGCTGCCGCCAGCGATGCCAAGTGTGCGCACATCCAAGGATTGCAGATAGGTGCGGTGGCCGCCGACCTCGGCATTTTTGATCATGACTTTACCGTTTTTAATAACGGAGATGTCGACGCTGGTACCACCGACCTCAAAGAAGATACCGTCGGAGATTTTCTCGTACATCAGCGCCCCGGCAACCCCTGCAGCTAGTCCGGACAGCATCGTCAGGATCGGGCGCTTGCGCACCTCGTCGATGCTCATGACGCCGCCATCGCATCGCATAATCATTAGCTGCGACTGGATGTTGGCATTTTTGACGGACTTTTCCGTCATATTTGCGGTCTCCATCATCTTCGGGATGAGGGATGCGTTGATCACGGCTGTGCGTGTCCGCGTCTTCAATCCGTACAGTTGGCTGATCTCATGTCCACCCGTGGCGTACAAGCCTTTGCGGTTCGCAAGCTCTACGACACGCAGCTCATTGGCTGGATCATCCACGCTGTAAGCTTCGGAAGCGACGATGACTTCGGCTCCTTGAGCAGCCAATTCATCGATAGCGGTGTTGATTTGCTCATCCGTCATGTTTTTGGAGTCCAGATACGTATGAAAAGTATGCAAATATTTGCCCGGTGCCAGCTCGATATCTCCCGGATTAGATTCGGAGCGGGCGCTGAGGCCGTCAATGCCTGAACCCATGCCAATGATGCCGATGCGGGCAACGTCACCCTCCAGAAGGGCATTGGTTGCCTGAGTTGTTCCGTGCGCGATGAAAGTTACATCTTCGGGATGGATGCTTTTGCTGCTTAGAATGCGATCCAGTATTTGCACGATCCCTTTCGCCACGCCGTCCGGGTCATGGTGAGTGGTCGGGATTTTCATTTTTTCGATGACTTCAAATGTTTCATTGTCGATGAGAGCCGCGTCGGTAAACGTACCGCCAACGTCAATGCCAACCCTTACTTTTGTTCTCCCCATAATGTTCCTCCTACTGATGACGGGCAAAGGACCTTCTGCTGGAGCTTTCTTTAAGTTCTTCGCAGGGCCCTTGTGCCCGGTTTTCTGTATAAGTTGATGTTGAGCGAATGATTTTAAGGATGAAGGCAGCCGAGTGAAAATGTTCCGCTTGAACGGCTGGATTCATCTCTAACGAAACGTGATATCGCTAATTGCAGCAAAAGGCCTTTTGGAAGTTCTAACGAAACTCGGTATCGCTAATTGCAGCAAAAGGTCTTTTGGAAGTTCTAACGAAACTCGGTATCGCTAATTGCAGCAAAAAGGGCTTTTTGAAATTCTAACGAAAATGGGTATCTCTATTACGCTAAATTAGTGCCATCTAAGCCTGTTTTCATCCAAATAACGCTCTGTAGATTCGTTAGATTTAATTCGCTCCTGTTTTTGAGGCAATAACGCTCTGTAGTTTCGTTAGAGATATACATGAGCTTTATTAACAGCCACTATAGAGATACAGATGGGCTTTATCAACAGCCGCTAGAGATACACATGAGCTTTATCAACAGCCTCGATCATTAGTTCAACTATATAAGTAGATTTTTCTGATTACTGTTCAAAGGTTTGCTTGTGCTCGGTTGTTACAAGACGGTTAAAATACCATGAATGCTCCAATAACGACCGCGATCAGGACAGAGGCCATCGTCCATGGCAGCGTCTTTTTCAAAATTTCATTGATATCGCTTTTCGTAAAATCGGCCACCCATACGTTATGCGAGTTCGTAGGATCGGATACGGACTGTACGTTGCTGACTGCGCGCAAAGCGAGCATTGCGGCCACCGGCGTCATGCCAGCAGATACGAACAGGGCGGCGATGCCACTGCCAAGACCCCATACGTTCAGTGGTCCACGGTAGATCGCAAGCGGCGACAAAATCGTGAAGAACAAAATGTACGGAAGCGGGCTGCCAGGCAGCACGGATTCGATTAGCGGCGAGATGACGGCCGATACCTGCGGTGACATGACGGAGCTGAGTAGGATGCCGATGCCGATCATAAGCCCCATGGCGCCAGCGACGTCCTGAATGCCTTCCACCAGCGCGCTGGAGAGGATATGGACCGGACGTTTAGGCCAGGTGAGCAGAATGGTTACGATAGCGCCGGCGATAACGGCCGGAACAATATCGATTTTGAAAATGAAGACGAGAAGAACCGGCACCAGCGGGCTGATTAGCGAAATCGCAGGAACCTTTTTGTTATCGCCGGGAGTAGCAGCTGGCATAGCCCATGCTTTGCGGCCTTTGCCGTCTTTTTTGATATAAAACACAATCATAATCAGCGAAATTACGGTGAGTGGCGCGGCTACAACTAGGGTGTAGTTTGCAATTTTATCGACAGAGAGACCCAGCACATCGACATAAATGGCCCAGTTGGACACGTTGAAGAGAGAGCCGACCCCTACGGCCAGCAGAACAACGATGGAAGCGACGAATTGGGAAATGCCTGCTGTCAGCATGATCGGGATGACGATCGTGCCGACCAGGATAACCATACCAAGTCCGCCTGCCGCCGAAAAAATGATGGATGCGGTAATAAAAAAGAGAATAGCTATAAGTACGGGTTTATCGCCAGCCAATTCGGCTGCCTTGCGAATAATGGATTTGGTAATGCCGACTTTGTTCAGGATCTGGCCGAACCAGGCGCCAAAAATGAGGCCTGCGATGGCGCCGGATAACTTCATGGAGCCACCTGCCAGGATGGTTTTGGCGATGGAGGTCGTCTCCGGATCATTCGATAGCAGCGGTACGCCTGCGATAATGGCGAACAGAATCGCCATGCAGGGCAGAGCCAGAATGGTTGGCAGCTTGCGTGCCATCATGAGACCTACAAACACCAGAAACACGAGCAAAATACCGATGGCTTGGAACCACATTGTCGTTGACACAAGAATTTCCCCTCTCTAAATGGGCTGATCTCTTAAACTTCCAGGTAAGCTCCTTGCTCTTTTAAAATGGTCTGCACTTTCTTGATGTCGATGTCCTGTACGTTTTTATCCTCGAGCGCCGCGAGTGCTGCCGCAACCCCGCCGCCGTGACCGATAGCGCCCGTTGTTGGCGTGGTTCTCATTGCAGCCTGCGCTTCGAAGGTAGCCGAGATGCAGCGGCCGATGACGATCAGGTTATTCACGGAGCCAGTAATCATGCAGGAATACGGTATGCTGTATACGCCGCCCCATTCCAACTTTTGATGTTTGGTGCCTTCGCCGTCCGGGCTGTGGATATCGATCGGATAACCGGAGTGGGCGATGGTATCTTCAAGCAGGCGCTGCTCTAAAATATCCTCTGCGGTCAGCGTGTAGATTCCTTTGATCTGGCGCGAGCCGCGAACGCCGATGCTTGGTCCGGTAGACTCAACAACTGCATTTTCGAACCCTGGAATGTATTTACGGACAAAAAGCTCAAGCTCGCGGCACTGCTTGCGGCCTTCCACTTCCGCCTGGCTTAGACTGTGCGCGTCAGTTGCGTCATACCCGATAATTCGGGTGGTGTTTAGAATGACCTCACCCGGGTTATTGGTTTCGAAGAACAAAATATTTTCGCGCGGAATGGAAATTTCGCCTCGTTCTTTGGCTTTTCGAAACAGGCTATCGAATCCGCCGACCGAAAGGCGGGGGGATTTCTCGATAATGGAGGTGTCCCCGTTATAAAGCGGAAA
This sequence comes from Paenibacillus sp., assembly GCA_031254035.1. Lineage (GTDB taxonomy): Bacteria > Bacillota > Bacilli > Paenibacillales > Paenibacillaceae > Paenibacillus_AQ. The sequence continues at coordinate 1,539 of JAIRVF010000035.1, read as the reverse complement.
ATCCTCCGGATGGCTGTGAATATATTCCTTGACCTTGGGAATGTCGACGTTGTACATTTTCATTTTCAGGGTCATCGGCTGTGTTGCACCGTCGGATTCGCGGCCTTTTGTGTATTCCACTCCGGCAAGAGCCGAGAGGTCACCGTCTCCCGTCGCATCGATAAAGACTGAAGCTTGGATGTCGCTGAGCCCGGATTTATTGCATACCTGTATGCCTGTAATCCGGCCATTTTCCGTATAAACGCTTGCCAGCATCGTATGATATAAAATTTCGCCACCAGCTTCCGTGACCATCAGCTCAAGTTCATGTTTCATCGCCTCGGCGTCAAAAGGGGTAACTGAATATGTAAAACCTACTGTATCGAAAATATGCCCGGGGGATTTGCCCAACTGCTTCAAACGCTCGATCAGCTCCCCGGTGAAGCCTTGAATGACTTGTTTCTCGCCAGCATGGAAGGTCATCATCGGACCAACGCCGTTTGCGGTCAGCGTGCCGCCAAGAAAACCGTGGGACTCGATCATCAGCGTTTTCGCCCCGGTTTTGGATGCGGCGATAGCCGCCATAGCCCCGGAAATGCCTCCGCCCATTACAACTACGTCATACTGCTGCATGTTTTTCGCTCCTTTTCCAAGAAGTAAATTCCTATTAATGCCTTAAGGCTAACAAATAAAATTTGGTTTGTAAACGCTTTTAGAAAATTATTTTCTTAATATCCGGAAATATTGAAAATTGTTTGCTAAATTGTGATATTACATTCTTAGGTGAACCTGGCACGGGAAAATCATAAAAAAGAAGACTCCCATTGTAAACTGTACCCCTTGAAACTGGCAAAGGAAGCATCTAAAGAATATAGAAAGACTTTAAACAAGTTGGCCAAAAATTAATGCTCAAATATACCTAGCAGTTGATCTGCATTTTCTTTTTTTTAGAGATTGCAGCGCAGCTGCTTTTCATTTTGTCCGGATAGAGACGTTCTTTATGAGGGAGTTAGGCTATTTTAAGGGGTACCGACAACAAAACGCGGAAAACGTACGCTAAGCGAAAATTTATTCAAACAAGCCGGATATCCGTACGTTAAGGAGAATCCGGCTTGTTTTTATCTCTTCGTCGGTGCACGACTCCAGAAGGCCCATTGTCTTACTCATATCTCTCGTAAATACGTTGCAAATGTCATTCGAGTCATCTTGTTCTTATTCTTCATTTGACAGTTGTTTGAGAGGGCGCAATCCTTTTAACGATGCGATTAGAGCGAAACGGTTTAGCTCGTCAGCAGTAGGAATCAAATTTTGCAAAATCCAGATTAAAAAAAGTTCAGACTGGTACCTTTTTACTATTTCATTAAATTTAATATATATATAAAATATGAATTAATACAAAAATATTACAGAAGAGGATTTGTGTTGCTAGGATTAAAAAAATTGGGCTCTTCGCTCTATTGGATGGGTGAAACGCCAGATCATAGTTTAATAACCCTTTATCCCGAATGTAGAATTTCATAGATGGAAGAAGCCCTCAAGAAGATCACTTGACCGCTTTTT
>JAIRVF010000136.1 GCA_031254035.1 Paenibacillus sp. | reverse complement strand
ATAGCAATTCCTCCTCGTGTGAAAGTGTTGTGGTGACTACTTTTTACCACAAGGAGATGGCTATGTCTCTATTTTTATTTGGTTTACAGTTTACTGGAAGTGAATTTGCTCATTTATAGATTGAAACTAACTTATCCATAATTCCACCTTCTTGTTTCAAATTTCTCTGAATATTATACACAATATTTCCCAATGCCCCTATTAAATTCATTTGTATGGTAACTATTCATAGTCAATCTCTTCGACGATTTCTTTAGTTCCATCTTTTTTTACCATCATTACTTTCACATCTTCAGTCGGGCTAATTGCATACCAAAACCTCTTACCTTCTTCAACATCAATGATTTTTGCTGGTTCATCCCCCGCATATACTTCTGCAATTGAATTGTCACTGATTGCACCGGAGTATATAAAAGGCGCCTGGTTCATTGAAGACCAATTAACTTTAACTGGGGAATCCCATTCAGCCCCTCTTGTCTGTCTCCATAACCATTGATTATCCTCTTTCTCAAAGTAAGCTATGAATATTTGCTCTCCACGTGCATTATTTTCTTTGAAAACTGCCAATGCATCATCTTGATGAACCACATTAAACTCCTTTTGAACTAGCTTATAGGAATAGCCATCTTCCCCACTATGCATTTTCTCCATCTTTGCATCAAAAAAAATTTCAAATGTTTGTTGTTGTGAGCAACCGACAATTAACAATATCGAAAGTATTGCTATTGCTAAATATGCAAATTTCACTTTTCATATTTCCCCCTTAATAAAAAATCGTTTGCTTCTCACAGACCTAGTAGCGTACGCGGGTAGATGAAAATTCGTGTTTTTCTACATATAGAGTAAAGGGTTGTACGTTGGATACATGAAGGAGCTCAGCTTATATCCATGTTAGCTGAGCCCCGATGTGATAGTCTATTTACTTATTCGGTCACTTACTACTTTTCAAGCGCCATTAATGACTGTGCTGCAAAATGGTAAAATGCCTCAGCGTCCTCACTGCTGGCAAAACCAGCCTGTGCCATCTTGTCACTACCTCCGCCTTTGCCACGATATTCAGCCAAATGCTGCTTAAAGAACGCACCGCAGGCCAGTTCGATCTTTCCTCCTTGGGCGAGTAGCACTTTATTGTCCGCGTTGGACAAAAAGAACACGATTACGTCAGCTTGTTCGGTGAGCTTGGCCGCTAAGTTCTGCATATCCTTCAATGGCTTATCCACAAAGGCATGATTGATCAGACTACCCTGACGTTCTGCCAATAGTTTCCCGGCAAGATAAGCATCATTTTCAGCCTTCACGGCGTTCAATTCAGCCTGGAGCTGTTTCTGCTCTTGATCCCATTTCGCAATCCGATCCAAAATCTCTTCTTTTCCGGTATTAAACCTCGCCGACAGGCCGCCGAGAATCTCCACCCCGGCATTAAATTCTTTCAAAGCACGATAGCCGCATTTAAAATAAATACGAACATGTCCCTTCTGCTTCTCTGCTCTCAGCAGTTTGATCATTCCGATCTCACCCGTGGCTGAGACATGTGTGCCACCGCAGGCGTTATATTCGATATCTTCGATTTCTACAATCCGGATATCTTCGGTTACTTTTGTCTGCTTCACTAGCGGCAGAACGGCAGCCTGCTCCTGGCTCACAAAATAGTTCGTTACCTTTCGGTTAAGGTAAATCTGATCATTGGCTTTGAGCTCCAGCATCATCAGCTTGTCCTGAGGCAGATCAGGCCTTGCGATATCAATAGTGGCGTAATCTTCACCCAGGTGGAAGCTGAGTGTCTCTGCCTGGCATACTTCCCTACACGTCGCAGATAGCAGATGCTGGCCGCTATGATGCTGCATATGGTCGAACCTTCTCTCCCAATTCAAACGGCAGCTAACTTCTTCCTTCTCAGGAAAACGCTCGACTTTATGCAGAATCTCTCCTTCCTCCTGAACGACATCAAGAACCGGTATATTATCAATCCATCCCAGGTCACAGGGCTGCCCTCCGCCATGCGGATAAAAGGCCGTCCCCTCCATAACCAAATATATTCCATCCTCCCGCTCCAGTTTACGTATGATTCGTGTCTCCCACTCCCGGATATAAGCGGATTCGTAATATAGCTTCTTCGTCATGTTTATTTCCTCACTGTTCCCAGGTAAATTTAATTTAGTCAAGCTTACTATAAAACAGTAGCATCGTGCCAAATCCTCCTGAATAAGAAAGATCCGCGTATTTATATTCACGACGCACAGCCCAGCCTTAGATAACTCCTATCTTAAGCTGGGCCTGTGAAAAGTTCGCAAACTATTTACCGATCATTTAATCCCTTTCCATCGAGAATTTGCTGAATATATTTTTCAACCCTCGACTCTCGAGTTTTGGATTGTTTGGGTGCAGAAAAATAGAAAATGTATGCTCTTTGCCGTCCCGGCGTCAATGCTTCAAATGCTGCCTTCAAGGCAGGATTCTCATCTAGTTTATCTTGAAGTTCTTCAGGAATATCCATTTCTGTGTGCTCTATCTCCACTTTCAAACCGGATTTTTCCACTTTAATGGCTTCCGCAATGTAGGCTCTCAAGATGGGCTCGATCTCAATGATCTCTTTCAGATCAGTGAAGCGAATCTGGCGTCCTACCTTCGTGTTTTCTCCCGTTTTGACGAGAATGCTATGGGGATCGCTTAACAAGTAACCCTTGAAAAACAAAAGCGCACAGTATTTTTTAAATCCTTGGATGATAACAATGTTGCTGCCCTCTGACACGTAACATGGTTTACCCCACTTCAATTCTTCGGTCAGCTGACAGTCCAGCAGGATCGATCTCAATTTCTCTATTTCCTCTTGCCACAATATGGTTCTACTCAAATATGCATCAACTTTAGGATTCATTATATTATTCTTTGACACACTCGTTCTCCTTATTGTTATTTATTATAATGACTTTGGCTATTCCATTTCCCTTTGAAAGCATATTTTCATTTTACATCAAGAATAATAATTTTAAAATTTCGTAAGACATGTCTGAGCCCAACAATGCAGGAACAAAACGTCCCGCTTTCATCGCATCAAGTGTACGACATCTTATTAATAGGAGCGTAGCGACTGAACCGGACACTATTAGGCTGTGCAGGGTTGTACGGCTGTTCCTTCTATTATATTAAACCCCTTTTTTCAATTTCCCTTCGCCCGCATATTTCTTCATAAAGGCTGCAAGACTGCTTCGACGGCCGCACATGCAGCTCCTCAAGCTCGTCCTCCAATCTACGGTATATGGCATGCACCAAATTATTCTTGCCTAATTCGGCATAACTCCTCATCAATATACGATAGGCTTCTTCATCATACGGAGAACTTTCGATAACATCTTCGGCCGTATTCACAGCTTTATTGAAATCAAGCTCCCGCAAATACATTTCAGCCAGAACAAGTTTCCATTCATAAGTTGAGTTCTCGAAAGCCTCCGCTTCCTGATCCGCCCAAACATAAGAATCTTCCTGCAGAAAAGGTCCGCGGCGGTATGAGAGCATCTCTCTAATATTCTCCAGATTGGGATGATGGATTCGTTTTAACTCCTTCATCCGCTTCCTGAACTCCCTAACGTCAACATGAACCCGTTCGGGATCAAGATAATATCCGCCATTTTCATAATTGACAATTCCTTCAAAACCGATATGCTTTAGGTTCTTTCTCAGTAGATAGATGCAAGTATGTAAATTCACTTTTGCTTTTTGATAACTTTCGTCCGGCCATAAGCATTCAATGATCAGGTCGCGATGAACTCGTTTATCTTCCTGGTTTGCCAAATACGCAAGGAGCTCCTTCTCTTTAGCTGTCCGCCATTTCATGCAGAGTCCCCCATCTATTCCTGCAAAAAAAGGGCCGAATAGCCGGATTTCCAATCTAGAATGAACTCTTGCCTCACTGCTCATCCCTTCCGGTGCGATTCCCTGTAAACGGTCCCTCTGCATTCTCGCCACGGTCTTCGCTAATCGATCCGCTTCGATCGGTTTCAGTAGATAATCCATCGCCGCATGCTCAAATGCGGAGTAGCTTCCATCATTCTTCCGGCAATCTAAAAAAAGGATTTGATAGGCCCTCTTTCTTGCTGTTTTGATGGTCATTTCTCAGCGGTATGATCTATGGGTTGCGGCTTGAAAAGGTACCGCGGGTAAGCATTTGATCCGGACCGAAATGTCCCGTCGGCATATCCTCTTCGTTCTCTTTCTTTCATGCTAAGCCTATTCTTGGTGTAGGCCGTTTGTCACCCTTGTCAATTATTCCTTTGTCTTAAATCGACTAAATTCTACAGTATTCCACTGAACAAACGCTGAACAAAAAACAAACCATCCGCCGAATGGATGAATGGCTTACGTTAAGTCTTTATTCTGGTATGTAAACATCACATCTGGTATGTGAGCATCACTTCCGTCGGTCGATGAAAGTGATGTTTACCGTATTTGATTTACGAAAAAGATAGGGGCAGCCAGATTGTTACTTTAGTACCTAGGCCCAGCTGGCTCTCGACAAGTGGCTTCCTGCCCGTCATATGCGCCACCCTACGCGTGATATTGCGAAATCCGACCCCTTGCTCCTGCTGGCCCGTATCCAAAATACCTCTGATTTGCTCCGGCGTCATGCCGACGCCATCATCTTCCACGACGACTCGGACAAACGAGCCGTCTTTCCGAATCGACAACTTCACCGTTCCTCCACTCAACTTCTGGGAAATGCCATGGCGAATGGCGTTCTCGACCAGCGGCTCGATCGTAAGGGGCATGACACTGCACCCGGACAAATCCTGGTCAATATCGAACTCAACCTGCACGCGTTCGCCGAATCTCGCCTTCTCGATATCCACATACGCTTGAATCAATTCGATTTCCTTGCTCAACTCTACCGTTTCTTCTGTATTATCGAGATGGAAGATGATCCGCAAATATCGGCTGAAGGTCCCTAACAACTGTCCAGCACGGGCTCCGTCTGTATAACAGAGCGACATGATGGTACCAAAAGCATTATAGAGAAAATGGGGTTTGATCTGCGAGCGCAGGAAAGCCATTTCATTTGCCGCCGCCTCCCTAACAAGCCGCTTCATTGTCAGCAGCGTATTGATACGGATCCTAATTTCTCCCGGATCCAGCGGACGAGTGATAAAGTCGCTTGCTCCTGCGGATATTCCTGCCTCAATATCTGCCGAAGTACTCCTGGAACTGATCAGCAGCACCGGCATTTCCACCTGAGTAAAGTGGCGCCTGATCTGGCGGCATAGCTCGAAGCCGTTTTCCTCAGGCAGCTTCACGTCAACCAACACGAGATCGGGACGGTTCATACGAGAAATATCCTCATAAGCCTCCTTGCCGCTGCCGATGCAATATGTGTCGTACCCTTCGGTCGTAAGCATGCCGAATAGATGCTCCACATCGACCGGATCGGCAGAAGCGATCAAAATACGTGGACGCCCTTCCCTAAATCGATCCTGATCCTCCGCAGGCATAACCTCACTCACTAGGATATCCTCGACCGACGCGGCGGTTTCAAGTGGTGAAGCTGTCATCTCTACTCCCGGCAAATCGATACACATCCCACTTGGAGAGTGCGTAAGCACACCTCCCATTAGCTCAATCAGCTCTTCCGCTACGGACAGACCGGCGGCGAATCCGTTGTTTATGCCTGATCGATGGGGCTCACCACCTTGCACCGGCTTCTCTTCCCCGGTTTCAACGCAGATAAGCACACGTCCGTTCCGACTCGTGGTGACGATCCGTATATTCCCTCCCTGCATTCGGGTCAAGTTGTAATGAAGCAAGTTATAAAGCACCTGCATGAGTCTGCCTTCATCCGCCCATACATCTCTGGCATCCGTATCCATCAGCGGAACCAACCGAATGTTTTTGCCCCTAGCCAGAAAGCCGGACACTTCCATGACGACCGATACACAGCCCGTCAAATCTACTGCTGTAAAGTACAATGCAAGCGTGCCACCCCGAATATGCGAGGCATCGATGATATCGTTGACCATACTGGACATCCGGTAAGCTGTGTTTCGAATCATCAGCAGCTGCTCATTCTCGCGTTCAGACCTTTTCACGGATGATTCTTCAAGCAAGGCCCTAGATACATTCATTATTCCATTCAGCGGCGTGTTCAGCTCATGCGAGGTAATCAGTAGAAATTCATCTTTCATTCGGTCGGCCATCTGCAGCCGTTTCGTCAGATTGTCCATTTCTACATAAGCATGAACATATTGATGAATGAAAAACGCGACAACGCAGATGAGAAACAAGGAGCCTACCGCATTGATAAGAAACATGGACGTCCATGTTTCGTTGCTGAGAATCACATTTACGCTGAGCATGATCGTAGCCCATACCGCAGCGAAAAAAAGCTGAAACTGCCGCTTGGTCAGCTGCCCGAACCTTTGTTTGACATATGCTCGAATTAAGAAACTGATTAAAACAACATACGTAAGCGTATTGCCCGCGTATATGAAGTCCTGAGCGATAGAATAAATTCGAAATGGTAAAAAAACGACAACTGACATATAGAGGGACAAAACACATGTCAATATGAGCATGATGCTACGGGTATACGACTTTTCGATGAGCTTCCTCGAAATATAGAAAAATAAAGCCGGAGCCGCGTAAACCGACATAAACTTGATTTTATATGCCAGTTCGAAAGGCATGCCCGGCAGTAATTGTAGAAGGAGACGTTCTCCGTTCGAAATGACGCTGACCGCATAGAGCGCAAAATAGCCCCCGAACAACAGCAATAACTTGTTCCGGTGAAACCAGACGTACATGGCTAGTGCCAGCACGGCAAACATGAGCCAGATCATTGTTCCTGTCAAATCTAATCCGGTAAACAGACTTTTCCGTGTCTGTATATCTTTGGCGAGGCCGAATTGAAGCGAGTTCGTAATCCCTCAGTACTTGTAATCATAATTAGCTACCTGCAGCAAAATCTCGAACTCACCGGATGCCGTTTTGAAATACGCCGTATATGGCACATTCCTAGGGGTATAACGCTCCCGGATTTCGGCAGGCTGGCCCGAATCCCCCGCAAGCGCCCCATCAATATAAAGCTTATCCGAAAATCTGGCGTAATTTTTGGCAATGGCCAGCATCTCGCCCACTGGTGCGTTTCTCACAACGATGCGGTATGTACCATAATCTTTGCCCTTCATCATAACGCCGTTTGCATCGGTCCAGCCATTCCATTTCCCAGGGACCTGGATATAATTTTGCGTCTTGGTTCCTCTCGGAACATCGCCAGGTTTCAACAGCTGATTCGGATAAAACTCCCACTCTCCGTCAAGATTCAGCATGCTGCGGTTGTGATCCTGCCAACGACTCAAATCAAGAACACCTTGATTTATTGGCGGTCCTTCCCGATCCGACCTCGCCGACCACCACATCATGCATCCGACAAAAAGGGTCAGTAGAAGAAATGTGATTAAAAATCTGTTTTTTATCCAGCCTGCCATCCTTTAGCTCCCTTTCAAACCGTTGTCTATTCTAACCCCCTTGAAGTCCGGGATGTTTAATTTCCCGATAGCACGGATCGTATTCTGGGAGATATCCCAGCGCCACCTTGGATAGAGCCCATCAAGATGAACGCCGCCATACCATACATCTATTCCTTTTTTCTTAACCCAGTCCTCTTTTCCATCCAATACGTCCCTGCCCAACTCCGTTAAAGCAACGACGCTATTTTGAAGTGAAATGGATGAATCGTTATAAGTAGGAAGCTTATCTTGGCCGCTGATTTGCAGCAGAGGGTACGGATCTTCAGACATTTTCATTAAAATATGCCAAAATTCAAGATCTCCCATGCCTAATGCGTTGAGCTTATCTCCTACATGTTTAAATAGTGCAGACGGAGCGTTTATTCCGGCAGCAATCATTTCCAGCGTTGTCTGTTCTACGATACCTAGTCCATTATAGGTGGAAGGAAAACGCGATAAATGCATCTGGAATGCATCATGGGCAAACGGGAGCGCTGACGTATCTTGCTTTAGCAACTGCTGTAGCAGTTCCGGATCTTGAGAAGTGTAAGCCCGCCAAAACGATTGACCTACATTTAGCTCCTTTTCTCCAATCGGCTTCCATGTACCAGACAATGTTTCCATTTGTGCCTCTGAAAGCTGCCCAAGTCCCCGAAACAATTCGATCCCCGGATACTCTCCAATACATAATAAACTGAGCTTCGTGTTTCGTAGAGGATGATCCGATAACCAATGGAGCAAGAAGCACAGCATCGTCTGATCGAATAGATCATGTTCAAACCATAAAACAATTTCATCATATCGACTCGCATCAGCCAATGCCTTTTCTTGCATTTCACAATTCTGTATATATTCTTTTTGCGGAACCCCCAACGTTCGTTGAAGGTATTGCGCTCTGGTGGAACGATTGTCGGGTGCAGAAGGTTCCAAAGTTACGGGACCATGAGGATATACCTCTCTCCACACTAAAATATCGCCCTGCACAATACCTTTCCGCAGCTTCTCCGCCACCGAATCCCCGTTGACTATATGAAGCACATTTTTTCCCCCTTCGTACAAATGGTTAAACACGGAAATGACGTCGGCCACGGGAAGTGCACCTTTCAGCTTGCGACGGGCATCAAATAACCGCTTTTTCAGCACCGGAACTGAAGCCCCCAGAAACCCGGAAATCTCTTGCAAGGAATACCCTTGTAAATAAAATAATTGAACGGCAATCCTCATATTGGGCGTCAATTGTGCTATAGTGTCGTGAACCATCTGCTGAACTTCCCTTTTCTCAATCATGTCGGTTACACAAACTGTTGACCCTGTTGATTCTGCTACTTCATCATAGGGTACTGCGAGGTGATGTTTACGCCGGATCATACGGTAGCATTGCCTTACCACAATGGCTTTGAACCATCCTGGAAAAGCTTCTGAAGATCGTAGTTTACTTAAATGCAAAAAGGCTTCCGTAAAAGCTTCCTGAACTGCATCTTCCGCTAATTGAAAATCATGCAGTTTTTCATATGCAATCGCATTCGCCATCCCTGCATAATGTCGCACAATATGTTCAAAAGCTTGCCGGTCTCCTTGTCTTGCCTCTTCTATATATTGAAGCATGCCTTCCCTCCTTTCTTCCGTGCTACATTCAAGTGCCAACGGAGTCCTGAAAAGTTACCTCGAATAATCAAATAATTATGTAGGTCTGCTCCTGTTATACGATAGTATACAAGAAAAAGAGGGCTCACCGCCCCCTTTTTCTCGCTATATTGAGATTGAGCGACTACTAAATTCAAGAGGTTCTATCCTCACAAATTTAGTATTGTGGTAGCGCTCCTTGTTTCAGGTCTTTGAAAATATCACACGGCGTTTGATTTTACAGTGTTTAGAAATGGAAATAAATCAATGGAATATAACTGCGACGTGCAGGAAATGATAATTCCGGTAATTCAAATAATATAATGAATCAACCGGGAGGATAGCTATGTTCAGATATATCGGATTGGCAGCATTAATCTTGGTAGCGGGATGTAATAACTATCATGCCGCTAATCAAGTGACACCAAAGCAAGCAGTAACCCATGACACAAGAATTCAAACCCATACCTATAGGGCACATTCGACATCTTCACCTTCCATCGTCACCCAAGCTTCATCCACATCAACCAAATGGATTAGGGATTCATCCATGTCTGCCAAAAGCGCACCAGACCTTCCCAAGGAATTGCTTGACTTGATCCAAGCTCCTGGAGGTCGGATGCCTACTGGAATGCCTACAGGAACTCCAACAGGAATGCCTACAGAAACTCCAACCGGAACGCCTACGGGAACTCCAACAGGCACACGAACTGAAACACCTACAGGAACTCCAAACGGAACACCGCCAGGAACTCCAACCGGGACGCCTCCGGAAACACCTGCGAATCAGACACCGGCGACAAACCCACCATCGGGCTCAACCGAACAAGCGCCGACAAGCAGTAAGGAATCCTCCCAATTCGCTCAAGAGGTTTTGGACCTGGTGAACAAGGAAAGATCTAAAGCGGGATTAAACGATTTAAGCATGAATGGTGAATTATCGAGAATGGCCATGGACAAGGCAAAAGATATGTACGACAATAATTACTTTGACCATAACTCGCCTACGCATGGCTCCCCATTCGATATGATGAAGGAGTATGGGATTAGCTACAATACGGCCGGCGAAAACATCGCCAAAGGACAAACATCCCCTAGCCAGGTAATGAAAGATTGGATGAACAGTCCTGGGCATAAAGCAAACATCCTTAATAATAGCTATAAAAATATCGGGGTCGCTTTTTACAACAATGAATGGGTCCAAGAATTCACCGGTTAACTTCTAAAATAACCCTACAAAGAGTATCGGAATGAAGTCCGACGTGACACCAAGAACTCCCCCCAAGTAAAAAACAACCGCCTCTCAAGCAGATCGCTCTGCCTGAAGGCGGTTGTTCAATTATTCAGGCCCAGGTAAGCCTGGTCCTTATATTACAAACCCAGTTTGTGACCTTTTTCCATCCGCATAATCTGCTTTTCGCCGTTATCTGCCATTTCGCGGAATTGATTGATCGTATCGCGCATTTTCGGCAGAGCTTCCTGCTTGTAGGTGCTGATTGAATCCAATGCCGACAATACATCCGAAAAAGCCTGCTTCATCGTATCCACTGAAATGCTCGCTTCAATGGCTTGCTTCTGAATCTCAGCCCCTTGGGTTTTCAACATTCTGGAGGTTCCGGCAATCAGTTCATTGGTCGTTTGGTTCAGCAATTCGATTTTCTTCAAAACAATTTTTTGATTATAAAGCGCGCTGGCGACCGTAACAGCAATCTTAAGGGCCGATACCGTAACGTTTTTCGCTCTGTCAACCCCGCGAATCAGTTCTTTGTTGTTTCGGATGACAACTTCAATAGCCATGATCCCCTGTTGGTTGACGACCAGCATCTGCTGCAAATCCATCACCCGCTGACGCAGCGGGAAAAGCACTTCTTCCGTAATAAAACGGATTTTATCCGGATCTTCGTTGCGTGCCTTGGCCGACTCTACCTGCGCCTCAATCGATGCATCCATCAATCCCCCGAGCTCAATTTCCTTTTGCAGCTTCTTCGTCAAATCGCGGAGTGACTGCTGTTCAATCTCTAGTGTCGTATTATCGTTTTTCAGCGTTTGCTTCCCTTTATCTAAGGAAACCACAACATCTGCAATCACGCCGTCCGCTTTCTCAAATCTCAGAAAATAAGCTCGAAGCGGATTAAACAACTTGCCAAGAAGACCTGTTTTAGTAAAATCAATGATACTCGGGTCCAAATCTTTCAGCTGCGTATGCAGCTCAGCCAGCCCTTTCGCTACCTGTCCGCCCTCGTCTCCCGTTTTGGAGAGTTTACCGACTGAAACTTGGAGCATCGTGTTTTTATCCGAGGACGTTTGCATCGTACTTAAACCGAAGCTATCGATGGATTGCAGAATTTCTTTCCGTTTCTCGAGTGACCCGAGATCGAGCTCCATGATCGCTGCCACGTTGGAATCCGCAAGCTCCTTGAGCTTAGCGACTTCCTCGGGTACCGGTTTTACTTCTTCTTCAATTGCTGCTTTGATCTCATCCGGACTTGCTACTTCCATCGAAAATGACATATAAATCCCCCTATGATTATTTTTAATCTTACATTTGAACGTTAAACAGGTTTCCGATTTTGTAGACAACATCGTCCGTATCCGCATTAATGCTCGCAGCTTCGTTGATGCCTGAAATATTTTCCAGTGCCTTGATATTCGCGTTATAACCAATCGTGTAAATCGGAACCTTGTAGGCCTCAATCAAACTCTTGATATCTTTAAGCGTATGTCCTTCATTCGTTTCGCCATCGCTAAGAACGAAGATCAAAGGCTTGCTCGATGGATTAACCGCCAGCTCATCCTGCAGCATTTTCAATGCCACAACGACCCCGTCAAAAGTAGCTGTACCCCCATTGGCTTGAAGACTGTTCACCGCACCTACAAACATGGATTGCTGATTCGTATCGTATTTTCCGATCGGTAAATTAATAGTGACATCATCTGAGTAGGATACGAGACCGATGCTGTTATCTCTTCCCAAGAACTTCTGCCCCTTGAGCAAAGATTCTTTTAGTCGGTTCAGCGGTTCACCTGCCATACTGCCTGAAACATCTGTTACGAAAACTGCTGCAATCGGTTTATTGCCATTTTTCTTTTCTTTCCATATTTTTTGCGCAGCCGTCAGCAGACTGCCATCCGGGACTTTCATCTCTGATTTGTAGTCCTCTAGATTGTTAAATCCGTTTTTCTGTGCTGCTTTTTGATATTTATCCTGTACGACAAAGTCGGCAAATTTTTTAATGATCTCCTGCTTGGCTTGCGGCAGATCGCCTATTGCGTATAACGGACTGTCATGTCTTACACCAAAAGGTGTGAACTCATAACCGCTCTTGAGCTCAGATGCATTTACAAACGTCTGATACTCCAAAACAAATCCGTCCAGCATGCCCGACTTCGCCGCATCGCGCATCTGAATCGTGGTCGACGCCGTAAACGGAATATTGGCCTGGAACTTTTCGAATTCCTGAACCGCCTTATCGCCGAGAATTTTGGAACTGTCAAAAGTATTGAGAGCCGTCACAAGAAAATTCAAGCCCGTAGAACTGGCAAATGGATCGGTGTATCCCATCGAAAACTCGTTGTTCGCGATCGCTTCAGTTACACTTTTGACGTTTACAGCCCCGTATTTTTCCACTAAAGCATCGTATTTCTTCTTAGATAAAATAATTCCAGGAACGTTGCCAACGAGCCGTTTAGATACTAGCTGCGTTTTGATGCCGCCGGCCTTGACCATTTCACCCCATAATTCATTAGAAGGTGAAAATGCATCGGGAATGTACTTTTTGGATTTCATGAAATCAACAGCTGTTCCGGAAGCGATGTTACGGATTTTAACCGATGCTGGTTTGCCATCCACCAAAATATTGGCTTTGTTGAACTCGGTGGCTACATCCGTTAACCATCCATCCACACCGGTACCCGATTTTTCAGGTGAGGAGAAAATCTCGACAAAATTATTAGTCGTATTATCTACGGTGATCGGGAACTTGGAAATATCCGGCAGAGACTCAGCCAGATCAACCGGATCAAGGTCGATTTGCCCTTTGACCGGCGTATCTTTTGTAACTGAAATATTGTTATATAATTTGGTTAGCCGCTTGGCAGCGTCATCCGCAGACACCTGCGTTTTGGTTTTGCCAAGATTTGAGGTCATGTTGACCCCGACATACACAAGGACGAATACGAAGACCAATATGATTCCGGTTACCAGAAAAAATTTACCCTTCTTTGCCATTCATTGCACCTCTCACTGTTTATAATATTTGGTTTGTTTAATCAATGAGTCGATCTCCTGCATGCAAGGCATATTATCGATATCACCCGGTTCAAAGCTGTCCAGACGGGATATTTCAAGCAGCAGTTTATCGAGCTTAAGCAAGATTTCCTCGTTGGTGCTGAGCGAACTTTTCATAAAAGACAGATACTCGTTGTACACATTCGTTTTTTCCTGAAGGATCTCTCGAGAAAATTTTGTCGGCTTTTGACTCATGACACTTAAGAATTCTGACTCGTCAAAGACGCTGATTCTGTTCAGGATGCTCTTCACATTAAGATAAAACAGTTTTTCCACCTCATAAGTTACGGAAGAAAACTTCTTGTAGCTTAATTCCGACGCATCAAACCTCTGATTTAGAACATTCAGCAAAGTTGTTCTCTTCTTTTTCATTCGATCCAGCTGCTCTAAGGCCAGATTAATATCCTCTTCCAGCGATCTCACATGTTTGTATTGATTTAAAGCCTCCACGTAGTCCTCATGCGTTGCAATTTCTTTTACGGGCCGTACCACGGGCTGCTTAAATAACCAGACATAACATCCGTAAATCAAAAGAATAGCGCTGGCGACCAACAACGTTATGCCAAACGCTGTGGAGAGAGCGCTTCCCCCGATGATCTGTACTCCCAAAAATCCGGGAGACATAACCAGAATGTTCAACGCCAATATGCCTAGAACCAGTCCAAGAAATTTTATGTACTTTATTGGGTTCAATACCTATTCCTCCTCTACCTCCATAAGGATGCCTGGAAGCAAATCTCTAAAACTTGAATTCATTTTTTCATACCGCTATGTCCTGGACATTTTTCCTTATCTCAGTTCCTGAGTCATAATATACCTACGTTGTAATTATGGAACGGTTCCATCCATCCTAGATTATATTTTAAAAAGAGAACTTGACTTCGTTATCTCCTCCTATTCGGTAGTGTTCTGCCCATGATCATTCCTTTTTTAGAATATATAGAAATCTGTCGCCTTCCCGGATTTAACGCCCCCGAACCATGGTGCTTTGGTAGGTCCCATCTTTGGTAATAAACGACATCGATCATGGAAATTGTACCATATGTCAGCCGCTGCCGTTACAATAAAACGATAAAAAATAAATATCTTAACCGCTCTGCAGCGACAAGATCCTTTAAATGGAAATGAATAGTTAAAAAAGCCTATCTTCGGCCCTTCTTGTATAAAAAAACCCGGAACTCAAAAAACAGTCCCAGGCTCCAAAAAATGTTGGTGTGCCGATCTTGCTAGTTAATCTAGATTGTTTTGCTTCATTTTCCATTATGCTTAGACTGAATTACAACCTCGCCGGTAGCTTCGTTCCATTTCAGATCTATACCCAATCCTTCACAGACGGTTTCCAACG
Source organism: Paenibacillus sp. (assembly GCA_031254035.1). GTDB lineage: Bacteria > Bacillota > Bacilli > Paenibacillales > Paenibacillaceae > Paenibacillus_AQ. Next base: position 1,059 of record JAIRVF010000136.1, on the reverse strand, counting down.
GGAACATAGTCGAGTTGGACGTGTAAAAAATCCCCGAATTGGGCTTGTTTTGATTAATCGAAATCGACCGCTCCCCATAAGTGAATGTCCATACCGTCTGCGACTGAGGAACGGCTTTCGGATCGGTTGCTTTGACAGCTTTTTGTGAAATCTTAACCCCCATCGCCCCAAACAGGCTGGTATAAGGAACGTAAAGTTTATCACCTACTACGCCTGATGTGGCGTAGAATTTGACGCTTTTCCCATTTACTGTCCAGGATAGAGCTTGCTGCACATGAGTCACCATCGAATCAGCATCGATATGAACGGAGCCGCTTCCTGTCTCAAGCCCCGTTTGATACCCATCAGTCCAGGCTAGGAATTCACCTTTTTTATTTAAGGCCCAGCCTGCCAGACCTGTAGTACCCCAAATAGCGGTGATCTCTGACAATCCTTTGGCCTGAAATGGTTTGGCATTGCTACCAGAGTTATAGTTCCATTTCCATACCGTCCCATCGGGCTTTAGGGCGTAGAGGCGGTTATAACCTGTCTGAATATCGGAAATCCCTTTTAAACCATCAACAACCGTGAATTTCTGACTCTCGGCGTTCCACCGTGAAACGGATCCATCCTTACCAAGTAGAAAGGCATCCTTCCAATATGTAGCAATGCGAGATATATCCGCTTTGAGAAGCTCTGGTTTCTTTAACTCATTTTCAGTCCGGTATCTCCCGTAGTAATCATTATATAAACTTAACGATCTCAGCTTACCGTCCTGATCCAGAATTAACGCCGTATCGCCCATAAATTGGACCGCATTTACCCCTGTAAGCCCGCTCAGAGGCACATATTTAATCTTCTTTTTATAATCCGAATCGTAAAAAACATACCACAGTGTAGCCGTACCGTCCTTTTGCACTGCAATTCCTGCTATACCGTTCGTGCTGATGCTGGCCACATTGCTTAAAGCTTCAAGCTTAGATGGAAGTTCTATTTTTTGATAAGGCAGCGCAGGATCACCATTCACAGAGTCGGAATAGCTCTGTCCCCAGGCCCATACTTCTCCTTCCGCCGTCAATG
>JAIRVF010000094.1 GCA_031254035.1 Paenibacillus sp. | reverse complement strand
AGACGGAAGTGTTCCGGGGTTACTTGCCTTATTAAAAGTCAGGCCATTTCTCAAATAAATATTGATGTACGGTGCTGATTTCGAACCCACAACGAAATATTTACCATCCGGATCCATAGCTACACATGTAACATCACCGCCGGGAGCGACATCAACGTTTGCGATCTTAGCAAAGTTCGCATATTTCTTTCTTTGATAGATCGCAACTTTATTCTGATCCGTAGCGGAATTGTTAAACATAACACAAAATTCGCCATCGGCTGTTTCCCTAGAGAATGCAATACCTCTGTTATCACTCGACAGAGTGGGGAATGACATTCTGTACCCAGCGTATTTATTATTGTTACCTACAACGATATCGCCAGGGTTAAGTGTTGCCACATAAGTTCCTTCTTCTTCGAATCCTCCGAGTATCGCGGCTCCACCGGAAGCAGAACCGCTATCTAACAAAAAATCCGTACCGTTGATGCGTCCGCTGTACATCTGATTTACTTTGATATCGATAGCATTACCACCGAGTGCAGAAACGACTTTGTACTTCGTTGTATTTGTGCCGATCTGAATATAAGCGCCTTTGATGTCTTTGTGAGCGATAAACTGTAAACCTGCTGATACATAGTTACTTCCGGCAAGAGTTGGCAACGTTACTTTTGCCGATGTTGCATCTACTCCATCAGTTGTTTTGTCACAGTAAACCGGGAAACGCGAATAGTCTTGGTAAATACTTGTTTTTGTCGTGTCAGTATAGTTCTTGGCATCCTGCAATGCTTTGTCAACCTTCTGCTGCGCTCCGTCCGGTGTCTCCGCCTTGTCAGCCGTTTGTTTAGCGGTATCTGCCGTAGCTTTTGCTGTGTCTGCCGTTTGCTTTACAGCTGTTACTCGCGTATCCAAATCCGTAATATTCCCGATAAATGTATTATGATCATACGCAGCGAAGTACCGCGCTACCTTTGCGCCAGCAGACCATCCTTTCGCGGCTGTACCGTCAAATCCCCGAGTACATCCAGTTAAGGTATTACCGTTCTTGCCGGTATATTTTACGGTTTCCGCCGTCTCATCGCTTCCGATCGTAAACAGGTTCGGCGCGTCCGGAAGTGCGCTGCCGCTGATAACGGTAATTGTCGTTTGTGCTGCCGTAATGTCTTCGGCTAGTTCTGTCCCTGGACTATTAGCAGCCGCAGGATACATCTTTATCAATGCCAATTTAATCGCCTCCCTTACTGATTAACACGTACAAGCACGCTATCTTTATAAAACTTTGGTTTGTCGCCTACTCGTACCGTACGGGCATTATCTCCGAGTGCTTTTGACCACATCAGATTGCCACCTGTAGCTGCAGTACGCAGTGCAACATGTGTAATAAGTCCCCATTCCTCCGTGACTGTTGGAAATTCAATATCCGTTGAATTCTTGTTCGTCGTTTTCCCATTCTCCAATGACGCTAACGCGAATGGAATAGGCTGCCTTGCATATCCACCTCCAGTTACCTCTTGGCCAGTGTCTGCTGGCGTAGGATCACTTGTATACAAAGCGAGGTAAACAGTTTCCGGTGGAGTAAATGGCTTTTTACATAAAGCTGCGTTAAGCAACTGAGCGGATAGCCAGTTAGATATTTGTACTGCCAAAGAAATCATCCTCCTTATATTTGATATTCATTTGATATCTTGAAACGATGAATCGTTGCAGAACCAGTATTGGTGATCGTTATAACTGGACTTGCGCGTTCGTCTCCCGCAGCTTGTACACTAACTATCTGTGGTGATTTGGTTAAGGTCAGTTCCGTGATCTTTTCATCACTTACCGGGAACGGGTTACTCATCTTGATCGGAATCGTGACCATTCCATCAAAGAGCAGCTTTTCGATTTCCATCGTTCCGGCATACCTGCCATAATATATCCGGTTCGGCAGGTCTTCGAAGGTAAAGGGGATGTCACCGCGCTTGGAATTAAAAAGAGCCGCCACTTGGGCTACTCTTCTGTGATAATCAAAAGTCGAATCATTTGCCATAACAACACATTCCAATTCAAATGTTCTAGCTCCGTATGTGCTGCCAAAATCTATTTCCCCATCCCGTTCAGCAATTTCTAAGGTGTTATCCTTAGTCGGAGGCAGAACCGGAATGTTATGGCTTTTAAGCCCTAATCCGATAGATTTAAACGAGACACCGTTAGCTGTTGCATCAATCATTGAGCCTTCGCCCCCGCTCTTACTTGAGATCGTCTTATAAAGTTATCACGTTCGGACCAATATACCTTCGCAGCCGATCCGTCTTCAATATAAGTATTACCTGAGGTTACTGTGAAATAATTGTGGTTTACCACCGGATTTTGAACTGTGGATTTAAAAGAAGATCTATCCGGCATTGTAAATTTAGGCATTTTGAAGTTCAGCAGTTTGAATAGGTTACTCTGCTGCTGATCATTCAGGTACATTTCTCCAGCATGGGCCACGACCGGCACCGCTTGACCCCTTTGCCCTTGAACGATACCTCCATCCTTGAAGTGTTGCAGTTTCCCTGTGTCCTTCGATATTCCATATTTATCACGAAGTTGTTGATTTCTTTCACTTAAACGTTTCATTTCAGCGATATTCCCTTTTGTTTTTGCAGCTTCATAGGCATCCTTATTACCGTTGTACTCCTGTAAATCCAAATCCTTTTGAGATAGCTGCGCTTGAGACTGAGTTATTTTACTCATTTTGGATTGATATTCCTCAATGAATTGATCTAATTGCTTTAGAATCTCATTATTCTTCTCGGATTCCTTCAGGATCTGGACCTGTTTCAAATTTTCAGCTTGAAGTTCAATATCAGATGAAAAATTCTCAAATGCATTTGATAACTCATCATAATGATCTTTTGCCGTTTGGATTTGATTATTATAATCTTTTTCTTTTTGGTTCCTTTCATCTTGCAGCTGCTGTTTTTGTTCTTCGAGACTTTTTCTAGCCAATGTTCGCTCATGTTGCCGCTGCATTTCTTCAATATCTTTTTGCACCTGTTTACGCTCTCTGATACCATCCGGACCAACTGCTGATTGAAGAAGTTCTAATCGAGCCTGTTTCTCAGCAAGCTTTCTCTCGTAATCATCCTCCTCATACAGCTGTTCCATCTTTTTAATTTGATCGTCAATAGCTTTGATTTTTTCATCTTGGGCCGAAAGGAAAGCATCCCTCTCTTCTTCGATGCGTTTAATCTCTTCATTTTTTGCTTTATCTAGGGTAGTCTTTTGAGTTTTAGCCAATTCGGTGACATCATTCTTTTCATCTTCAAGAAGCTTTTTCTTGAGTGCGTATACCTGCTCATCTGCCTGCATTCGTAATTTTGTCCCTTCGAGATAACGCGCTTGGATACGTTCCCAGGCTTTCAATTCTTGTTCAGTCGATAATTGATCCATCGCCTTTTGATGCGATATCCATTCCTGGGACATCGTAAACATTTCTTGTTCAGCGGATTTCTTTGCGGCATAGACTCTTTCATCCAGTTTCATCCGTTCATCTGTACCAACTTTGTATCTGGATTGTACTCTCAACAGCATTTCAAGTTCTTCCGCAGCTGAAACTTCACGAATTCCCTTCTGATGTGATATCCATTCATCGGACTTCGATAAGGATTCTTGTTCAGCAGCTTTTTTAGCCGCAAAAACTCTTTCATCTATCTGATAACGTTCTTCAGATCCGACCTTATACCGCGCCTGAACACGTTTCAACATGTCTAGTTCATCCTTGGCAGAAACCTCGCGTATCGCTTTTTGATGCGACATCCATTTCATCGACGCATCAAATGCCTCTTTTTCTTTTTGCTTGGCCTCTTCAATTAATTGCTTTTTAAGTGCGTAGACTTTCTCATCTATAGTCATACGCTGCTCTGACCCTTGCTTATATTGGGACTGCAATTTCTGCCAAGCAGCTAATTCTTGGCTTGTAGTTAACTGGCCCATTGCTTTCTTATGTTCTATTTGCTTTTGAGCGGCGCTGAAAGCATCGGACGCAGATTTGTCTTTCTTCTTACTTCCAGATGATTTTTTCTTCTCACTTGAACTTGGAGAAACCCCAAATCTATTATCTTTATAGAGTACTGTTAAAGATTTGATCCGAGATTCGTAATTTTTTTGTTGACTTTCATACTCACTATAAATCGCATCTATTTCTTTCTTCTGCGCCAATCTCTGCTGTTCCATCTCGTTCATTTTTTTGTTTCTATATGCTTGCTGAGCCGGGTCACTAGAAAGCGTGTCGTAGTTATAGTCAGCGTGATCTATCATGACTCCATTCAATTTTGCCTTTAGATCGGCTAAGTTTTTGATGGCCTCCATTTCGATACCGTACGCCTTAAGTCGGCTATCAGTATGCATTTTGGTGTTAAATGCAGATGCTTGTTCTGACTTCAAATCATCAATCGCTTTTTGAATTTTGGCTTTACGAAGAAGTTCGACTGCATCCTTTTCAAACGCCCATCCATCCGCTGTTTTATAGATACTGTCTGCCAGTTGAGGGTACTTAATTATCAAATCTGCGGCGTTCGCAGCATTGAGTGATTGCCCTTCGCTCAGATCCCTTGATAATGTATTAAGCTCACTTATTGCTTTGCTGTTTCCTTGCACCTGAGATTCAAGTACGGCATGAGCCTTGGCCAAATCCTCTGCTGATTGATATTGCTCATCCTGTGCGTCAGTAGCTGCTTCTGCACTGTCCCCGTATTCACCCATAGCATCTGAAGTTTCAGAGACGGAATGTGATAAGTTTGACGTTTCTTCTGCTGCCTTAGAGGTTACACCATTTAGAGCATCTATAGTATCTTGACTGTTCTTTATTTTTCGTTCTTCTTCAGCCAACTTGGAACCTAAATTAACAACTTCTTTGGACCACTTATGAATCAAATCATTAACCGTTTTACCCATTGCCTTATCAATAATACTCAAATCAGCTTCCGATGCATTGCGAATGGCATACCGTGTGTATTCTATTTCATTTTCAAGCTCGGCCTTTCTTTTTTGAGCAGCTTCCAAATTGGCCTGTTCTAAAACCTTCACGCTATCGGCGTATTTTTGTTTCCATTCTTCAATTTTTTGAGCATCTACATCTTTCGCCTTTCCTAACTCATCCCATTGGGATATCAGGTTTGGCATGATGCCGCTGATTTTTTCAATGACTGTTGCAAGCTCTTGTTTTGCTGCTGTTACTTCCTTATCTGATTTTGTGTTGTCATCAACGATTCCCTTTAATTGTTCATACCGTTTTACCAATTGACTCATGTCTCTATTATCTTGCTCTGTTTGAGCACTTATTTCATTTTGAGTGCCTTTGTAGTATGCCCATGCTGTAGTTGCTGCACCAATGGCAATAGATATTGCTGTTAACGCTGCTCCAATAGGGGTTGCAACAAATGCCTTTTGAGACAAATTCGCCGCATCTGTAGCTGCTTTCAAGCCAAGCATTGCTCTGGCACCATTCGCAAGACCTGTTATAAGAGCGAACAATGATTGACCAGTCAGTAATTTCATACCCGTATTCAGAACAGTAATGGCCCCGCCCAGCAACAAGACAGATATCATCGTGTTCTTTACCGGCGCTGGAAGCGAATTGAAACCATCTACTAAAGTAGTTGCCGTTTGTGTTAATTGTTTCAATAGATTTAAAAGTCCACTGTCTCCAACAGAAACAATCAATTCGTCCCAGGCCGCTTTAAGTTGCATCGACTGCTTTTCCAGAGTTGTCATAGCAAGCGCATTTTCACGCTGTGCTGAACCAAAAGAGTTTTGAGACGCAGCAGCAACCTCTATTGTTTTGCTGTAGTTATTCATGAGAGCGATAAAGCGTGAAGCCTGATCTCCTCTGGCAATAGCTTGAGTAATTTCAGCTCGTTCAACATCGGTGAGTGTAGCCCATTTTTGGGATATTCGACCAAGCAATTCGCTAAATGGCATCATTTCCCCGTTGGCTTTTTTCATCACACCAACATATTTCTCAAGTTTTTCAACGGCAATATCGCGACTTGAGAAAGAAATAAACGACTTGATAGCATTACCTGCTATCGATCCGGAAAATCCAGACTGATTTAGCACGGTTAAATAACCAATTAGTGTATCAATATCTACACCAGCATTTTTAGCAGCAGCACCGACACGGTTAATACCTTCTAACAATTTTTTCGATGTCGTCGGATAATTGTTTGATACCTCATTAAGTCTATCCAATAGTCGCTCAGAGTCTTGCGCAGCCATTCCATAGTTAAGGATCGCTCCTGTCATTAGGTCCTGTGCTTGAGCCGCACTCTGGAAAGATTGTTCGACGTTAGCAGCCATCAGTGCTGTTCTGGCCAGAGCTTCGGTTTGTCGCTCGTCAAAGCCTTGTTGGGCGATTTGGGTATAAACATCTGCGACCTCAGTTAGGGCATAACCATACTCCTTGGCATTCGAAATCATGGACTCTTTTACAAACCCGACATCCGCTGTGTCGCCCATGATTCTCTTGACATTTACCAGCTCGTATTCAAAGTCTTTAAGCACTTTTATTGCTTCGTCTGCACCTCTAATAACGGCATAGTACATCGTTCCAGATAACATGTATTGAGATGAGCGATTTAATACGTTCTCCGTTCCTGCCCCAGCCAGTTTTACCATTTGGGCAGCATGACGCTCTTCTTCCATCTCTATCTTTCGATTACCGTTTTTCGTAAGTTGAAACTGACGATCGATTTTGGCTTGTATGAGATTATCTTGCGAACCGGAATTGATTGACTTCTGCTTCAGGATTTCCATCTTCTGCTGATGTTGCTGTTCTTGTTGCTCAATTTTATCGTTACCTAATTTTAGCGACTGTCGTTCTTTTTCCAGTCTCATTTTGGTTTGTGCTTCAGCCGATGATGTCTTCTGTAGCAATGTAATCATTCTTTGCTGATGCTCTTTCGCTTGTTGCTCTATTGTTGCCTCGTGTTTTTTTACTATAGACTGTTGTACCTGAAGTTTGGCATCAACTAGATTATTCGTTTGTTCCAAGTGGTTTTTCTTAGCATTTAATAACTCTGTTTGTGCAGTTCTTTGCTTAATAATCGCTTCTGACTCAGCCAAGATCTTTTTGCGTCGTTCTTCCGAACTCAAAGCTATTTTGTCAGCGGCGTTCGCCAGAGCAGTAAAATTTTTAGTAGTTATTGAAAGTTCCGCGTTCAGTACCTTGAATGACTCTGCATTCCCTCTTGCACCTTCATTAATCAACTTAAACGCAGGAAGTATTTTGGATGTATCGAGGTTAATCCTTGCGCCTACAACATCCTTGTTTATTCCGTCAGCCATCTCATTTCACCCCTTCTATGAGGCCAGGAAAATTTTCCTGAGCTGAAATTTAAGTTCAAACTAAAAAAAGGCTCCTTCGCAAGGAAAGAGCCTTTACTTCGGGTAATAACCAAGATCAGAGAGATACTTGGCCTTCTTCGGTTTTTTGTTTTCGACCTTTCCGCCATGCAGAATGATTTCAAATTCCCTATTTAGATTCTTAACTTTCATCAAGGCCCGGATTTTAGGAATGGTCATACTAGGCCATTCACTATCCGTAACTCCATTGCTTATACATAAAGCCCATAATTCGAGCCAATCAGTCTCATGTTGTTCATCATCTTCTTCCTGATCCTCATCGTCAGAATCAGGATCGGGAGGAAAGGACTCACTATAGAAATCGATTAATAAGGTCGTCCAATTCTTTGATCCCTTTTTCGTCTACCCGTTCATATTCATCTTCCGTCAAGCCTTCATCAAGGATTAGATTGAAAACTTCTTTGTAAGATGCTTCGATCTCAGGCCAATCAATCTCAGGTCGGTCGTCTTTCGCAGGCCATTTATCTCTGCCGATGGAGTAAGAGAAACTATATTCCTTACCTTTCATAAGCTGACGCACTTTACGAATTAATCCGATACTTCCGATCTTGACATGCTTGGTCAGCCCTTCGGCCAGCCCAATTTCCGACCCAATGTTCAACGTTTGATCCATTGACTTATCTTCCATGACAATTCCTCCTCTAAGTAAAGTACCACCACCTAGTTAGGTAGGTGATAATCTATTAAATACCGAAGATCAGTTCAGCGGCGTATCCATTAGGGTTATCCGCTGTGATACCTGGTTCCATGATTTCAACGCTCATTGTATTAACCGTAGGCTTTTTGCGTTCTTGCGAAATATCCAGCGTACCGCCGCCAAGGGCTCTCCAGATTGTTAGCTGGCAAGGAACTGGTTTCCCGCTTCTGTCGTCAAGTAATTCAAACCGATGCACCAATTTGAATGGTTTTGGACGGCGTGTACCTGAAAGTCCGCTCTTCGTTCCAGAATCTTTTCTCCATTTGTAAATGACGATGATGTTCTTTTTATCATTCGATGTATCCGAAATGATCTTACCTTCATCAGTTACAGAATACTGTTCAGCAGTTGGCGTAGAAGCAGCCTTTCCCAATTTCATTAGTTTGCCAGTTGCATTATCTTTGAGATAAACTTCTTCGCTTCCACTTAAAAATTTACCGCCATACTCTTTTGGCCTTTTAACAGTATAACCTTCCCCAGGTATCAGGACCCCTTCTTCTGACTCGTCAAAGGAAACAGGTCCTTCTACTGTAACAGCACCTTGTGAAAGCTCTGCAAGCGCCGAAGAATACCGAGGTACTTCGATGCTCACTTTATCTGCCAAGTCTTTTGCAGTGTAATGGAAGGCATATCCAGAGTCACCACCCATAACTTTTTCCCAATCGAATTGGGCTTGGAATGTAACCTTGTTGATCTTTTCATCAATGTACTTAAGATTACCTTCCGAGTCATGGGCCCAAATAGTTCCTACTCCATCGAATACCAATGGATTCATCTTATTTCGTCCTCCTTTTATATAAAAAAAGAACCTGTCATATTATTTGACAAGTTCCCATAAACGCAGATCAATTTCTTCAATTCGTTTGTACTCTTTTGTTTCTTTGTAGTTCTCAACTGGCTGATATTCACCCACGATCCCGATCTTACGGGACAGTTCGATTTTCTCCTTAATCAGTTTTTCCAGCTCTGATTCTCGCTTACCCTCTTTAGGATCAGCTTCATTTTTTGCAGGCATTCTATCACCTCAATTCATTCGGAGATAATCCACATCATAAATTGCCTTGTATCCCTTCACACCTTTAATACCAGTCACAAAGTCGGCATCGTAGGCTAGTACACATAAATACGTCCGAAAATCCTCATCAAGTATACGCCTATCATGTAGCAACTTGAATGATTGTTCGAATAATTGCTTCGCTTCATACGCCGTCTTCCCGTAAAAGTCCAAGCAGAACTTCCCTTCAAACACCAGTGGATTCGAAGCAAACCTTCCTGGCATGATGTACTGGCAAATATGTGGCACATTCGCTGATGTCACAACAATTTCAGGTTCCATACCCTTTGTAAATCGCTTTACAATCTCTTCCGAGGTAGCGGAAGGAGTAAGCCCAACCAAGGACATAAACTCGGTATCATGCTTATGAACTTTCTGTATCGCATCGATCAGTTTCAGGCTCATTTCTCCCTCTCCTCTATGAAATACTTGTGGTATGGAAATTCTGTAATGACACGGCTTATGCCTTGCAAGATCCTGTTCTTATTGGACTGCAGCGCAATCCGTAAAAAATAGGTCGGTGGTGTCGGACCGAAACTCGGATCGATATCTCCACGTGCAGCAAGTTCTTCAAGGTCTACACCAACATATCCACCGCCAGAGTATTTAATAGTTCCATCAATACTCTTGTAGTTACCTTTTCCTCGTCCAACGACTACCTTGTTTCCTTTGGACCTAAGCCGGTTCCAAGCATCTGAATTCATATAAGCAATCAATCCAGGGTTTTCACTAGGACCGGCCATTAATGATCCCTTACCAAACTGTTCAAGCCATGCCTGCCAATAGTCAGCCGTTATCTCTCCTTCGATCATCTTATTTGCAAGTACATTCATTTGCATTTGAAGATGATTCCTGACCGCAGGATAATACCGAATACCGCCTTTAGCAGTAAGTAGCACCAATTTCGTTAAGCCAGTAATTTCAACAGCCAGTTGATTCTCCAAATCCTTAGCGGCTTTGATTTCATCATATCCGGTAATCATCGTGCATCCTCTGATAACTGCAGATGTAGAAGATTCGGATATTTCACACGATCAACAGCGTCCACTTGATAGGGTTTACCGTTCATGACGATTCGATCGGGAGATGTCAAAGCAACATCTTGTGGGTCTTTGACATCTACGGACGTTTGAAGCTGAAGAATATAGACGGTCGTAGGTAGCAGTCCTGCTTCAGCCTGACGAAGACGAGCTGTAACGTATTGCGTAAATCCCTTTACATCCGACTGTATAGCTATGAACGATGGGTCTCCTATCGGGTTATCATTCCGATCATATTTCTGGCCGTAGCGCTGAATCTCAACCGTGACGTTTGTTTTGATGAGGGAGCAATATTTGTCCCGCTCCGTCGTCGGGCGCATAGTCTGAACCAGAAATGATTCTTCCGTTTCGACCATATCACCCGCCTTTACGGGAGACGTTGGAGCGAATACACCATTGTACAGATATTCTTTACCGATGATCGCGGTCGCCCTGGTATCCCTTGAAAGAATAACCGTATCTGCAGCTCCTTCCACCTTGCATGGCGAATGGCGATGTGAGAAGTCATAGAACATGCTTATCACCTACCTAAAAGATCGAAGAGTATATTTTGACAGCAAATCGGCTATCTCTGGATTAATCATCCCGCTACCGAAGTATTCAATGCTAAAATCAAAGTCCTTCTTCGACTTCACGTTCGAATTAGGATTGGCTGCAATTTGACTGACAAGCAGCCCACAAGCAACCTTTACATTTTCCGGTATCGGGTCCCATCCGCTTGAATAAGTAACTTCCAACTCCGTGTATGGTGAGCCGAATAGATTACCTCCGCACCAAACTGTTCCGATCTGCCTGTCAATATCAACATAGTTAGGATCAACAGATTCAAATCCAGGAGTCCCAAAAAAGTTATCTCCAGTCAATCCATATGTCGCTCTTCCTTTAACTCCTTCGACATTTAAAACAGGGTAATAGGATAGATGCCCTCTGCCACTTGTTAACGGAATACGTTCGGTATGTGTTGATACAGAAATTGATCGTTTACAGTGTCCGTCGATGATAGCAGATGCTCGAATTATCAAGCCTTCAGTCGGAACTGTACCGGCTGGGAAGTAGTCGGTATCATCAACCGTTAGATACTTACTCATTCAATGTATCCAGCTTTCTGTAACTCTTCAGCCAGCTCAGGTGACAATTCTGATCTACCATCGACAAAGCTCACGATTCTATTTTTCAAGTGGATGGAATGAGTCCCTTTCTTACCATCAACCCAACCTTTCAGGATGACTTCTTTTAGCTCAAGGCTTGGCATTTCGGATTCAACAACTGTCTCATGATGTTGTTCCTTATCTTCGGATTCAGTATCTTGATTTGCAGATTCCTTAAACCCCTTCACTGCCGCAATCAAATTATTAAGTGCTTCATCAAAAACGGCTGGTTCGTTATCCGTCACAGCAGCGACAGCACCAGCAGTTTCTATTGCATCAACAAATTTGTCAAACGATTCTTTCTTGGATTGACCAGGATCTTCCCCGATAACCATTTCGTTTTTAATCTTCTCAGCGGCTTCTATGGCTTCCAGAAGCTTATCAAGCTTTGATTTAGCCATTTATATTCCCTCCTTGCAAAATTAAATAGGCGACCATATAGGCCGCCGTATTAAAACATTATTCTACCGTTTGGATTGTAGGACGAGTAATTACACCTGTGGCATGAGCATAAGAAGCACCTTTAGCAATCGGGCAACCATACTTAATGCCAACAAATTTCATTTGTAAGTCAGCCGTTGTTCCAAGTTGGAACAAGTATGCATCCTTTTTACCCACATAGTGGTATTCAAGCATCGGCTCAGTAACAATTGTGATTCCGTAGTCAGTCATGGTATTATCCGATTTATTCACTTCGGATAAAATAAATGGTTCGGGGATGATCGGGAGATATCCAGCAGCAGTCATAATGCTAGGAACTTCAATACCAGCTACAACCGTTTTAGACATTCCAGAAACCTTCACATTATTTTCTTCCGCAACTCTAACTTCTTCTTCAAGGTAAAAATGGCCGATAGGGTCAATATAGATAGCAGTTGGACGAAGTTCATATTTCTCAGAACCTACCATCGCAGCAACCTTCGCTCTAATGCCAGCAATGATAGAAGCACCAAGACCGATAGTGAATGTGTTCGTAATTTGCTTTTGAATGCCTACATATTGAAAGTTTTTTGGATTAGCAAGTTCAGTGTCGTCACCTCTCCATAGCCCTTTACCATGAGTCAAAGTGATGCCATTGATCATATCATCAATATCTTTAGCTTGTAATTCTGTGAAGTTTCCTTGCTGTTGTCCTAATGTAATGTCGTAATGCCCGAAATTAGCTGCATTTGTTATTGCCTTTACTTTTGCTGATCTTGGCACTCTTGTATTACTGACAGGAGTTGACGTTGGATTTCGAGGATCTACAAATCCGCCACCCTTAACTTCCATTTGCTCGAAGTACGAAGTAAAATCACCTGTTGCAGGGACATACTTAAGACGACCGTCTAAGATAGAGTTCCTACGCAATGCATCAGTAATTTCCTTTTGATATTCATCAACAACAATTGAACCCGGGGCGATAATTTGCGCCGCTGCGGCAAAGTCAACCCATTCTGCTTGAGAAACACTCATTCGTGTACACGCTCCTAATTAATATTTTTGAAAACGAAAAAGCAGTAATCCGAATTTTGGATTACTGCTCGGCCGAAATTTCTTTATGTTTTAATTTCAAAGTTAATGATTGAACAGGATCAAGACCCATCTTGTCAACAGCCGCACAGAACGAAGCGTGATCATTGCCTTCATCATCGCCCAGCGTCTTACCAAACTTAGCAAGAAGTTGAGCTGCTGTAGCCGTCTTACGCTCCGGTTCCGCTGGAGGTGCGCCTTTAGCCTTTAACTCAGCAAGTTCTTGCTTTAGCACTTCCGCTTCATCCTTAGCAGCTTTAAGCTCCGCAGCGGCCTGTTCTTCTTCCGTCTTTTTGTCTTCTGCCTCTTTTGCTGCCTTTACACTTTCAAGATCAGTTTTAATTGAGCCTACTTCTGTCTTGACTTCACCGATAATTTTTTCGAAGTTTGCTGAGATATCGGACTTAAATCCATCAAGCATTTCTTTCAATTCCTTAGCGTCCAAATCGGACACCTCCTCATTCCCATTTGATTTATGATTCTTTGCCGCAAATGTCGTTGATTTAAATGCAGCAGAATCCGCAAAAAGAATAGCTGCTCCGGTTCCGCAGAACTCGATAACATCTAGAACATTTTCGTCATCCTCTGCATTTTGCACGGATGCGGTCATTTCAAGCGAAGCGCCAAACTGATATTCAGTCCAGCCATACTTTTCAACAAGCCCGTTATAATAGCGAATTGTTGCGATTACGTCCGGGAAGTCCTTTCCGTATACATACCCATCCACCCACGCATAACCGTCCATGGATCGATACGCATTCTCGATCACAGCCACTTTGAATCGTGGGTCATGATCAGTCATCCCATTGACGTAATCGATGTTAAAGGCCATGCCTACAAATGTCTGAAGATACTGATCGCAAACGCTGGAGCTAATACGAATCTTCTTGCCTCCAGCTCCCATAGGTGAGCCATCGCTTGGCTGATCTACGGCGAATAGAGCACATTTGAAAGGAACCTTGTTAGGATGATCGCTGGCATCCGCTAACTGGAAGCTTTTAGCCTTCAGCTTCTCTGTACTCATTTTCAGCGTCTTAAGCAATTTGTCTCACCTCCTTTCAAGGCAAAATAAAAACACCGTTATCCATCGGTGTTATGGTTGTCATTATTCTGTTTTATAGGATCATCCGGCGGCTTTCCCTCTGCTGGCTTATTAATATCTATAACCGTTGTTTTACCAGACATCAGCAGGACTTCTCCGTGTTTGTTTGGAAGTTCTTTCTTCGCCATGCTATCTCTTACTTCATCTGGTGTAAGTACTCTACGATCAAGGTAAATCGCATCAATATCTGCCTTTAGCTTTTGGTCCTTAAGAGATGTTTCATAATGAAACTTAAATTCAACAACTCCACCCAAGTTAAAGATACCATCTATGATGTGATTATTTATATGTTCAACGATGTTCTCAGCTATGGATTTGATAGTTTCATTTGTATCATCATCCTCACTGTCAGCTGTGCTACGGTTTACATCCTTGGTCTGACCTAACTTCTTCGGAGAAATATCAAAGGCAATAGCTACAATCTCTATCAAGAATCGCTGCCATTCTATGAACAATGCCTTGTCATCAGTAGCCCCTAAATCAAGGACAGAAGATCCTTCAAATCCACCTATAACTGGCATTTTCCCCTGACCCATAACTTCTGAAGTCCAGTATTCAATAAATGCCTTAACAGCTTTTGAATCAGCATTTTTCCCAAGACTAATTAATTTCTTAAGAAATGTGTTCTTTGCCTGTTTGCCAGCCGCTCGGTGAGACTCAATAAAGTTATTTACTGATTCCCACACTGTTTCTAATGGCGAAAGCCCAAAAGGTGTATTTGTTCTTGGATTCATTCTGATATACATCATTTCTGATGCTTTTAATGATACATATTTACCATTAACACGCTGTGCATATCGGAATGAATCCGGTTTTCCATTCCAATCTGGATACAAATCAATGGAGAAGCTATCAGTTGGATACATCCTAAACGGGCGTTGTGGATCTCCTGCCTTTAAGATCTCTGACGATCCAGCGCTACATACAAGCATATCCTCAATGATTTGTTCAATCCATGAGCGAAATGAGTCCCCTGGATTAGGTTTAAGCAGTGAGCGCTCAATGACTTTACATATTTCCTTGTATTTATCCGAATCATTCTCATCTATCGCAGCAACTGACCAGTTAAGCTTTGTTATCCCATTCTTAATGACGTTGATCGCTCTGCGAGGAATAGGTGATTCTGACAGTGACCTAAGATTGGTAGGCGTTCTTTTCGGAACAGGTTGGTTATTACCTTTGCTCATCAAAATACCGAACGGAAAAGGATAACTCTCCGTCTGCCGATCAGGTTCATTCTTTGTCCTTCCAGCCTCAAGCCAGTTTATTACCCACTGTCTTACCCCAATTTACTCCCTCCTTTCTCGGAAATAAAAAAGAAGTCAAGGAAAACTTTCCTGACCTCTAAATTATAATTATTTATATTATTTTAGTCCTGAATCGAGTTGATAAAGGATCTTGCATATTCGCAAAGTTTAGCGTTATCAATTTGCGCCGCTCTCTCTATACAAAAAACTTGGGATTGTGAAAGAAGATGTCCGTTGTCCCATACCTCAAATAAAGCGCGCTGCATAACATCGTCTAAGTCAATCTTGGATAACAGATCAATAAATAATTCTTTATCGGATGTAACGATGTCATTTTGCGAATCTTCGCCATCTGCACCAAGATTGTACGAACGTAAAATGTATACTTGTTGTCGGTCCACAGACTACCATCCTTTCAACATATTTCTATATCTAAATAGTAACATCGCTATACTGTTGTTGCACTACGGAAATTAAAACACGAACTTCTCCAAATAATCAGTAATTGGAAAAGTACTAAGATCTTTTTTGCCTACAATTACAAATATAACATCATCAATTTCCTTGATATCGAAAGGTGCAATCTCCGACCATGGGTTTATCATTATACTTAATAGCTTTATTGCTTTATCGTTATTCCTTCTAATAGATGAAAACTGTACTACCGTGTTCCAATGATCTTCAGAAAGATTAATATTAGGAAAAGTGCTTATGTGGATATATACTAAGTATTCATGATTAACCATAACACTAAAATTAGTCACGGATGAAGAAGCATCAAGATCATTTAAAATAAGTTCAGATTCGAATGACTTGTAAATATGATCGTCAATTTGTTTAATTATATCTTTTCCTAATTTTCTTTCCAATTCATCCATATTTCTGGCTAAAGCTATTTCTGTGGAAACGTGCACATATACCACCCTCTCTAGTTTTATGAATACTTCTACATTAAGAGCGACTATTCCTACTTATTACTTAAGTCGAAACTGTACCAAATGAAAACATTGATTCATTTTTAATATCTGCAAATGCCAGCACAAAACCATCTGCCCTGTCTGGAGACTGAAGCCCTCGCTTCTTCATATCTTCTTTTCTTTCCAAGTAAATCCTCCCGTTGCTTCCCATACGCCACTTTCTGGTTGTGAACTGAGCAATAATCTTTTCATCATCCGGTAACTCCAATACTCCAGGAACGCCAAGAATGTAATTACTCATGTTTTCTTCCAGCAGTTCTTTAATCTGTCCCCATAGCTCAGAACCGAGATTTCCATAGTGTTCATCTTCTGCTGATGATCCGTTATTAACTGGAACTATAACATATCCTAAACCGCGTTCTTCGTTAATCTCATTCAGACGGTCCGTTACGGCTCCACCGATGCCGCTATCGTCAATACGAATTTCAACTTCGTGAATATCTGATCGTTCAGACTTTACATCATCAATCAACCTTATGACCCAGCCGGTTGTCGTCATTGTATCCTGCTTATGATGGAAATGAGATTTAACCACCTTTCCGCCGATCCGCCCGTATATAGTTGTTTCATCATCACCAAACCGAGCAACGTCAACGCCGACATAGAACTTTGTTCCCTTAGCTTCAACCTTCACTTCGTCTTTTGCAAATTCAGCAGATTCCAAAGAAATGAATGTATCAGATTCGCCGCGGGGGAATTCTCCTTCTACACGAACGCGCCAAACGTCTCCGCCTTCACCATATTTCCTTTTCAGCATGGCGATGTTTTCTTTACTTGTTCTTGGACTATCCAGGCATGAGACTTTTCGTGTCCTATAGTCTTCTCTATCTTTATTGTGTGAATCATAAAAAACCCCACTCGTTCGAGTAGGGTTTCCACACATTAAGAGTTTATTGTAAGGACCTGATAATGTACCCAAGATTGCTTCCATGATCGGATCGGCTACGCCAGACGCTTCATCCACTATAAAAAGCATATTATCTTCGTGAAAGCCTTGCATGTTCTCGGGCTTTGTTGCTGTTCTGGCTGTTGCAAACCATCGTTCCTCGTAATTCTTCATGTAAATCTTGGTTTTCGTCCATTTCAGAATGCGCTTTAAAATAGGACTCTTTGTCTGCCATTTACTGATTTCCGCCCAAAGCACATCATGTAACTGCTGGCGTGTTGGGGCAGTACATACAACTTTGGGAAATGGAAAACAGGAAAGAAACCACAATGCCGCAGCCGCTTCAAGGCCTGTCTTTCCCACTCCCTGACCAGAACGCACCGAAACACGAGGGCTATTGGCTAGATCCATTAAGGTGTCAGCTTGCCATTGATCGGGTTCGAATTTTATTATTTCTCGACAAAATAAAACGGGGTTGCTGCGATACTCAGGAATCCGCTTCTTGAACGCTAGAAACCGTCTCTTCGTCTCCGGTGATTCCTTCGTTCTCATCTCCAACCACCGCCTCTACCCAATCGTCAATAAGATCATCATCTGAATTACCTCCACCGTTTGCCTTGTCTTTATCTAGATCCAGACGTTCTTGTTCAATCTTAAGTTTTTCGTCCTGGATCATACGTTTATGTTTATCTGGAAGAAGATCAAGGTATTTGGTTAATACATCAAGAGCCTTCATTTTGTCGTATAGCTTCACACTGACCCCATCTTTGCCTTGTTTAACTTCGCTTATTAGCGTGCCGTCAACGTCATCATTATTCTTAAATGCAATAAAGTTTCGTTTGTATGTCATGTGATCGCCGGTTTCTGGATTAATCAACGGCTCGCCTTTATCACTGAAAAGAGGTTCTTCCGCTTGCCCAAATTCAACATAGTCCGTAATATCCGAGAAAGCAATTTTCATGTACTCCATTAGCACACGCTGAGCATTAATCCCTACCTCGTCCATCATCGCTTCGTTGTATCTCTGTATTGCGGCTTTAATTTCAGGTTTCCTCAACAATTCCCATCCGATAGAATATGCTGTCTTCTTACTGTATCCAGCAGCCATTGCCGCCCGGGTTGCATTGAAATCCCTGAGATATTCCATAACAAAAATGCGCTGCTTAGGCGTCAATCCTTCGTCATCCGGAATTTCCGGTTCGGGCTTCTCTTCTATCACTGGAGCGTTCTTAATCTTTTTGGAGCGTTCCAAATTATCGGAGCGTTCCAATACTTTTTTAGGAACGTTCCGTTTTTGGGGAGCATGATCCATCTCCTTCGAGAGCGTTTCAATAGTAGCAATTGTTACATATACTTCTCTTGGTTTATCACCTTGATATGGACCCACAAACTTTCTCCGCTCCATTGCATCAATCAATCTCGCTGCCCTGGTATATCCAATCCTCATTCTTCTTTGCAAAAAAGAAACCGAGGCTTGTTTGGCCTCGGCTACGATCTGCACGGCGTTTAGGAATAATTCGTCATTTTGATTGTTGTCTATTTGAATAGATTCATTCCCGCTCCTATCTTCAATGGAACGTACTACATTTTCGATTTCCCCTGTTGAGTGATTTTCCCACTTGTCTTTTGATTTCCATCCTCTAACCGTTCCTTCAGATACACCTAACTGGTTGGCGATATCGATGAGACGGATTTCCCCGCCACTGGCTTGGTATATTTCTTTTGCTTTGTCTCGGTTAGGATCTCTTTTTCGTCCCATGTTTATATTCACCTCCAGTTATGTATTGTGGTAAGGAAAATTTTCCTGTCCATGAGATATGACAACGATATTATTTAACACGTATAATTAATACGCGTTTAATTATTGACACGCATAATTAATACGTGTTATAATTAAATCAGAAGGGAGGGAGAAACAAAATGGGGAAACAACGTACCGTTAGGGAAGTCTTAAAAGAACTCAAAGCTGCTGGGTTTCAAAAGTCAGCCAATCATGGCAAAGGAACTAGCCACCAACGGTACATACACAAAGACGACCCGACGCGATATGCCGATGTAGCCTTTCACTCCAGCGGCGATATACTGGCAAAGGGAACGTTAAAAAGCATTGAACGAACATCAGGGGTTAAGTTTTAGCCCCTGAGTTTCCCAAAACTCTCTCCCTTCTACGAACTATAAGGAGGTTCTGTGATGCCAAATTACATCTATCCTGTTGTTGTTGAAGAGACACAAACCGGTGTTAGCATGTACTTCCCTGATTTCCCCGGTACTGCTGTAGCCGCCCCTTCTATCGTAGTTGGCATTAAAGATGCCAAGGTCATGTTAGTTCACCGTATCGAAGAACTGCACGACAACAACGAACCTGTTCCTGCTCCTTCTGACATTGACGCAATTCAGTTAGAGGATCCGAGTGACAGAATTATTTATGTCGAAGTATTCGTAATGCCACCGGCCGACGATAAGACGGTGACAAAAAACTGTACAATGCCAAAATGGCTGCGTGATGCCGGTGAAGATGCAGGACTCAACTTCTCTCAATTGCTGCAGCAATCTGTTCGTGAAGCATTAGGCATAGAAAAGCGGCTGTGAGTTTGCCGCTTTTTTTATTTATTTGAGGTAAGAAAACTTTTCCTGGCTATTGTTGTATAAAATAAAAGCCGCCTATTGGCGACTATGTTTGTTATATTCCCTAATTAAGTTATCCCAGTAATCATTTTCAACCTTAAAGTTCTTCCCTTCACACCAAATTAATCGATTCAAAGGGTCGATTCTCGTTATTTTCGAAACATTTACTGCACCCTCGCTAGACACTTTCACAAACCCTGAGAATTGACCAAAGAACTCATCTGGATCTTTAACTGAAGGGATTTGATAATAATCACCTTGTTGCATCTTTAAAATAACAGTTTCGTGAGGACCTTCCTTAATATCAATCAAATCACTTGGGAATAGTTCTTGTATTTCTCCTCCGGTCACTGGCGAACCGAAAAATGACTTTTCATTTTTTAGACTCTTAAAAGCAGATTTAAGCAAACGCTTTTTCTCAAGTTCATTCATTGGACAACCCTCCAAGGAGTAATACCTCTAGGATAACTAGTGAACCGAGACTAAGCAACATTTATAGCCTATAGCCGCTTTACTTAGGCAGCGGCAGCCTCTGCGATCCACTCTTTAACCGCTGCAGTCACGGCTGTGATGATTAGCAAGAGCAGAGTAAATGTATATAGAGGTTATGAGATACCTATTTAATAAGCTTCACAGTACCATGTTATCTTTATTCCGCTTTGGATTGATTGCTTATTTACTATGGGTTTGCTAATTCTATGTCCGGCAGTCGCAAACCAATTTCACCTTCCTGGTTCCGTCCCCGCCCATAATCAATAACAACGAAATCCAGTGTTCTGTTGAGCTTTAGGCTGGTTGCAATTGTAGAAATAGCCCGCCGCCGTTTATCCGCAAATGTTGTTGCAGAGATAGCATGAACATCTTTCCGATATCCTTTTTCCATGTAAGCTTGAGCTTTAAGATATTTCATTCCCTCCAAAAACAGCAGCCGAGCCACTAAAGCCTCGTGCGGATCGCGGATGTTGTTAATGACACATCGGATAATGTTTGTTAAGGCCACATAGAATTTGTAGTTTGTATGCCGCTTGTCCTTAAGAACAATTGCATTCGCCGTAACGTCTGCAGTCAGTTCATGGCCGGTTTCCCGCTTCGCTATCGTTCCTTCAGCACTCAGCAATTCATATGCAGACAACCCGTTCTCCATTTCCTGAAGTGCAAATTCATAGTTCTTTATGATGTCTATCATGTCCGTATATTTCCCCAGAAGCCATTTTGTTTTTCGAATGTCTTCTTCGTTGATATCATCAAAAAATGTAACTTGAATGATCTTCTTAGTGTCTTCTAATTCATTATTTAATTCTTCTTTTGTGGCGAGCGCTCTACCCATTAGCTTCATCCTCTCTACGCATCGATTTTTTATTTGCTTTTAGCATAGAGCAGTATTGTTGCGGTTTTACTACGTTTTCCGTTCTAACTCATCTCGTTTAATCAGTAAGTAAAATCCCCATTTCGCTAAATGAAATATAAAGCTTGCTTAAGGCCCGATTCCGAATTTTTGTATATGTATCCTTGGACACTGGCCGGTTAAGGTGTAAATTATATACCTCATAGTCATTTCGGTAATAATCAATCATGTATCTTTGGATAATTACCTCTTTTTCCTTGTCTGCAAGTAAATTAACTGCTTCGCTAATCACTCGAACATATTCTTCACGGTCTAGATTGCCTGGCGTCCTCTTGCAAATGTCGTATTGTTCAAATACTTGTTTCATTGTGTTTAATACCTGCTGTCTGTCCAATTGAGGGATTACAGTTTTTACATTCAATCCGTATCATCCTCCTTTGTATCTGGGTAAAGGATGGATAGCACGTTTTCCATGTAATCAATCATCAACGTGCCAGCGATTTCTTTTGAATCCCATTGCGGATATTGTTTAATACAGTGTTCTAGGGCTTCTTTCAACTTCTGTTCGCGGCGTTCTGTATCAAGGATCTGTTTACACAACTCAACACTGTGTTGTTCTGCCTTGTCTGCACGTTCTCTATGCT
Organism: Paenibacillus sp.; assembly: GCA_031254035.1. Lineage (GTDB taxonomy): Bacteria > Bacillota > Bacilli > Paenibacillales > Paenibacillaceae > Paenibacillus_AQ. The sequence goes on along the minus strand of JAIRVF010000094.1, from coordinate 23,915 downwards.
TGTGTAAGGCAGCGCATGCAGCGTCATATGCATCTTGTGTCGGATTCTTTCTGAACGCATCTAATCGCCATTTCTCAGCTTCTAACTGTGCTATGTCTGCGCGATCTTTCTCTGCTGCACATTCATCCATCCAATAAACTAGAGCATCCAATGTTTTGTTAACATTCTTTAGGTTTGGTTCATACCTACACATTGCTATTAGTTCGCAATCTGCTTGCCAGTCCCGTTTATTCATGGGTTACCTCCAATTCACTCACCGGAATATATTTTGTTCTGAAACCAGGTCTTAAATCAGGGAAAGCACACAATACAGTCGTTTCGTCCTTATAGTAATAGTGTACATTTCCGATGCCCCAAGCCTTGTTCTCTTTATGCCGTACCTTATCCCCTGGTTTTAAGGTGGGTAAGGTGATATGATCTGGTTCGAAAATCCTCTGTTCAATTCTGTGCTTTAGAATTTCCAAGACGGTTTCTCGTCCATCTACATACTGATTCACACTTTCTGGGTATTCCTTGGTTAATTCAGATTCTATCCATGCCAGTAGTTTATCTGAGCTTATAAAGTGCTCTTGTTTATTCATGTGATACCTCCAAACTAACACTTCTCATAATTTTGAATAGTTCATGATGGTGCTTTTCTTCACCGTCTAACTTGAATTCATGCACGTACAAGCCACATTTCAATAACGAATTAACCGCCTTTGTTACATTTTTTTCATCTTCTGAATATATTTTTAATTCTGTTTTCTTACTTACCATCGTTACTTCGTATACCATCTTTATATCCCTCCTGGTATGGATAGGAGAGGCGCGGTTAACCTGTTCCTATCCTGTGTGGTTGTATTAATCTTCGACACACTCATATGTGCTTGTTTCATGGTTAAATGCGTACCATTCTGGTACTTTGGCATTACAAACCAATTCAAAGGCCATTTCGTAAGCATCCTTGCTGCCTAATTCATACTCTCTTTCTTCGATCACTTGATCATGTTTAAAACGATAGAATCCACAATTACTACTACCATAGTCTTCATCTGCAAAGCTATATTCGATCTCAATTTCAGGGAAGATCCACGCAATCTTTTGAATCAAGCCAGGAATCCCGTTCCAAGCAGTTTCAAAATAGATGGTGTCATCTGTGTTGCGCTCATGTAGTTGCCCATAAGCATTCCATTTAGTTCCCCAGTGTTTTCACGCCCATCCAAGCACCGTGTTTTCTTCTCCCCATTTCCGTTCGTCTGAAAGGCTGATACCAATAATTCCAGGGGAGTTCCCATATACCCACTTAGGCATTGGCGTTATCTTGTTAAAATCAATGCTTCCCGCCCCAATTTCATCATGCTTCATATATTCAAATACTTCTTTGATCTGTTCTTCTGTGCCGATTAATTTTATTTTATTGGTAATGTGATTTGGCATTTTCATTCGCTCCTTTGTAGGACAGAGGCATGGTTGTGCCCCTATCCTGTGTATTTAGTTCGGAATGTGCATTGTCGGCTCTTAGCTTGTATCTCATTATCAAGTAGAGGAATGTTCTGCTTCGTTACTTCAATGTCCCTTTCCCTGTTAGGGTAGGCTTCCGAAGTATGGTATTTAACAAGGTCTTTTTCATGGATTTTACGCACTTTAATTAACGAGTCTAAAGACAATTTCTTTAATTCGCCTTTTAAGTAAACACCCATTCTTAAACATCACTCCTTCGCTCTTTGTGTCTAGTGCGTCATTGCCTCTACCTTTATGTTGAATGCCCCTGTAATGTTAGATAAGCAGCTTCAGATATTTCACGTGGCGTAGCTTGGAGTAAAGTCGAAACACCATATAGATCAAAGCCACCATCAGAAGTGTAAAATATGGTACCGCCGGATACGTTAATCAACCTGCAAACATAACCTTCTGCGTCCACGTCGATAGCCTTTGCTTGTACTTCTCTTGCATGTTTTATGTCAGTGCTATATCTCATGGGATAGGTCGAGAAATCATCAAATTTGACCCACCCAGACCGTAATATATCTTCTTCCTTGCCAAACACATCCACATCAATCCGCAAATCTAGCTCCGTATCATCCCACTTTTTTGCATCCTCTATATTCATTTTCCCCATATCCGTTCATCTCTCCCTTGTTTAATGAAATTCAATCAGATCAAACAAATCCATTTGACCTAAAACTGGCCTGACATGATCTTCCCATACATCGTAATCGCCCCATGGTTTATCGGATAGGACAAACAATGCTTGCCTGACTCCACATCCATTTCCAGATAGCCATTTTGATACTCTACGTACCTTTGTTCCTGTCACCCATCCTGACTGAGCGTATCCCTTTCGCTGATCAACTGTTATGATGTATTCTTCTTGCTCTTCTGGAGGTAGCATGATCTTTTTACGATCCATTGTCATTTCCCACTCCCATATAATTAGTTGTTTGATATGAGTACTGAGATTTATAAATTACCTGAACTATGTTCTATTAAGTCCACCTAGTTTTCATGAGAATGAATATTGCCTATCAATTTGGAATCAGGAATCCAATTATATAAACCATCACTTTCAACCAAGTCTGACATCCAAATAAAACCATCATCGAATAAATCTGAGACAAGCATAAATCCGCATATCTCATATTCGATCTTGCAAGTAATTAACTCTCCTTTATACTGCAATTCGATTATGTCTCCTGACCAAAGCTGACTATATCCTCTATCTGTTTCATGGTCATCGTCACATCCAGTAAACATGCCCGCTGTCTCTTTCTCGATCTCTTGCATCTTAATATGTCCGTTATCATCAAGATAAGATATTGCTAGTGACCCGCTACCGCTGACTTGCACTAATGATCCAAATACCCATTCATGAGTTTCTTTTGATTTCCCACGATACATACTTTGAATCAATTTAATCCCTCCCAGTTCCATAGTCCCTGCATGCCCTTGGCCGGGATCGGCTCAGGCAGCCATCTATTGTTTGATAATTGCCATCCATACCGGCCAGGAGTGAAATCACCAAGCTCATACTCTGGGGGATAGACGTAAGAACCATTTTCGAGTACATATCCATCTGTCCAAGTATCTACTGACTGCAAACAGTCCTTCAGTGTCACTATAGCTACAATCGCCCCCGTAGGAAGGTTATCCTCCGTATATCCGTACTTTTCCAGCGTGGAACAGATCGGCTCGGTTCGGCAAGCTTCACGATCTACCTTCTTGCCTGCATGGATCGCTAGCTCTCCTCTATAATTTGTGCGCCAACTGCACGTTTCGAATTGTTTTTCTCCAAGGGCGATCAGAGTCGCCCAGGGTTGAATTATCGTTATGGCCTTCATAAATATTCTCCTCAATCATCAAAATATCCGTATCCGAAAGGGACCTCATGCTTGATAGTTCCGACCTCAATGACATCTTTCATCAGGTTTGTAAATACGCTCATTTCTTTGTCATCAAAACATTCAAGGAGCCGAAGTTCTTTGGTTTTAAGCGCTCTGCCCGCTCCAGAGGAAAGTAAATCAACAACCGGCTGAATCTTCTCCATTCGTTCCGCTCGTTCGGCTTCAGAAGCCTTAACAGCGTCCTGCTTCCGGTTGTATTCCTCCCAATCCTGTTCGTCAAACCAGAAGTAATCTCCATATTTTTCGCGATAGACTGAAATCCAGTATTGTAGCAATTCCTCATCAGTTTGAATCTTATCGTGACAGGGCCAGCAGAGACGTAATCCATTAGTCTTAACACCGCGGCCTTTACGGCCACGTGGCATGACATGATGTGTAGTTGTTGCTTCAGCATCTTTACAATGCTGGCATATGCCGTTTGATTCCTCTATTAATTCAGCGATAGCTTCCTTTGGAAACTCGCCGCGGTCCTTGGTACTTGATCTATGTGTGTGGTGAGAAAGAATGTCCTTCTTCCACTCTGGCAGTTCCTTCTTTTGTTTCGGTTTACGGTATTGAAGGCTGTTATAAACCTTCTTCTCCTTAACATTTTTCTCAGGTTTCCAAAATGTTTGATGCATTCTCACTCACCACCCTTCACAATTAATAAGTCAAAATAATTTCATCTGTACTTCTTTTCCGACTTTATTTTTACTTTGCTTCTGCTTACATTTTGGACCTATTCCACTACGACGGTACTGCGGATTTTTGAGTTTCCTGCCACATATCATGCAATGAGAATATTCTTGTTCCTTCTCCACTACATGTTCACACTTTCAATGAATCCAGCCTGTTCCAGGATCTTATAGTATCGATCACGATCTGCCGCTGAGAAATGGACCGGAAGGACAGTATGAGCAGCGTAGAAAGCAATTGCTTCCTGAATTTCTATCGGCTGACTATCCAACTCAGAGAAATTGATAGTTTTAACAGGCATCATGACTACCCCCAATTAATAATTAAAAAAACCCAGCCTCTAATTCACTCCTTTTCATGTAAGGAAAAGTTTCCTTACCATTATTATTTGGATCGGATATCCGCGACCATCCCGGCATAAGCCGGTAGGTTTCGACCGGTTTCCATCCGGTCATCATCAGGCGGTTATTTACGAATCGCTTTATATAACGCTAAAACTGATAATGATAGTGCTGCGATCCCGATAATCAAAGTTAATGTCTCCATGTTTCATTCCTCCTCATTGAAGAGTCTGAAGCCCGTTACCTCTAAGTAGTCCAAAAAACTGTCCATTGTGACAGTGACGCCTTGCTCGTACAAATCTACGAAATCCGCGGCTTCTTTCATGCTGCACGCTTCCCATTCGTAACAGCGAACTTCTGCGCTGTGCGCCCATTCCTCTTTCGTATATACCTTAAATACCGGCTTCCCAGTGATGTCATCTATGTCATCTCTAATCTTGAATCCTTTATAGGTGGTCACTTTCTTTTTCATCGTTATTCCTCCTTAGAGGGGCCGAAGCCCCGGTTTTTATCTATCAATCCATTCATAATAGGTGTAACCGTTAGGATCATTAACTTCTTCCAGAACCATAATTGCGTTCAGTGTATCTCGTAATTCAGCGAAGAATGGATCATCCAAATCAATGCCTGTTCCGTATAAGTTAATGAAAAATTGGTCAATAGTTCTTGCACGCGACATGCTTAACTTATTTGAGTAGTTTATTATTTCAGTAGCAGTTAGCATTTCAATCACTCCCGTTTAAAATTTACTTGCTTTATGTTAAGATTGGGAGGAGGGGCGGTAACCCCTCCGAGGAACCTATTTACGTTTGCGGTGGTCGCGGCGTTTTTTGGTTCCTTTTTTGTTTTCCTCACGTGTTTTTCTAAGTAAGAGTATTGCCGTTATGAATTGGATGATTGCCGTGAGGAGCGTTACCCAATCTTTCATTTTTTCACCCTTTCTTTCCGAGGTCATTCTTTCAGCCTCTTGATTACATTATACACTATCGTATATTCTATAGTCAATACTAATTGACGCAAATTATACGCAAGTGTATAATTAATATCGAAATATGATGGTGAGAGAGGGTGCATAAAATGATCATAAAACCAAAGTTGTTATCTATATTGAAAGAACGAGGATTAACGCAAATTGATTTGGCTAATGCTGCTGGCATTCCTCAAGCAGCAGTCTCAAGATTTGATAAGAATGTTCAATACCGAATTGAACACCTATTTCGTATTTCGAGAGCTTTAAATATATCTATTGAAGAATTATTTGAGATAATTGAGGAGCAAGAGGAATAACCCCTCTATGCTCCTTTTTCATTATTTAAAGTTCCAGGCGGCATTATTGGTTTAGAGTTCTTTTCCCAATAAGGATCTGGAGGAAGCTCCTTATATTTCTGAAGTTCATCTTCTGATAGAAAATATCTTTCATAAGAACCATACTGCCCTGTAATCTTCTCACTTTCCCCAGGCTTCATTTTTTTCTTTCCCATGCAAATCACCCACGTTGTTTTAGTTATTTAATCAATGAATCAACTGGTTTTCCTGGATGTTCTCTGGCTGTACCCATATCGGCTCCCAACCAAATTGAAATGTTTCTCCCTGATCAGAAAGTACCATTGCCATAAGAATGACATTTGCCATGCCTTCAGCAGCATCAGGAGGTACAGCATTCCCGATATATTCACGGGCTTTAGCGTCTGAGCATCCTTCGATTTGAAATGGTCTTCCGTCTGGAAGGTATCTTGGGAATCCTTGAAGTCCCACAGCCAGCTCATAGGTGGTAAATGGTCGATGCCAAGTTCCGTCCTCAGCTAAAATCATCATCACGCAGCGCTCGTTATATTCTGGAATTCGTGGGTCTGCAATAGCTGCATTACCTGAATGAACATCCCTAGCCCCTGTTACTGTAGTAGCTGTTTCACCCCATCTTTGAACTCCATATGATCCCGAACGAGGGCTGCAACCTAAACGAGGATCTCCAATTGATGCTGCTCCGCATTGTATATCTGTTTGTCCAAGAACGGTATTTGCTGCCTCTTCCCAATCTTCAACCCTGAAAGTTCCAGGATACCGTCCCTTTCGAGTATTTAGTCTTGGGTCAGCAACGGAGGATGCTGAATTCATAATACGCGCTGCTCCTCTGACCGTTTTTGCTGGCTTCTCCCATTTCTGAATGCCGTAGCCATCAGTTCTGTTATAATCGCCATCGTAATTATCTGAAGGTGTTCGTGGGTCAGCTATTGCAAGAGCACCACTGCCGAATCTCGTTCCAGTCACACACGGTGCTGGCTCATCACATCGCACTATACGATATACACCAGGATGACGGCCCTCACGCTCTTTCAACCTTGGATCACTTACAGACAGCGCTCCGTTATTTGGCCGAGCTGCACCTGTTACAGTAGGACCAACTTCGTCATACCTTGAAACCCTATAAATTGCTTTATGAGTGCTGTCTTTAAATCCTGTTCGAGGATCGTTTATTGCTGCTAGACCGTTGCTTCGTCCAACTCCAGCTCCACCTGTTACGGTTCTTCCCGGTTGTTTCCAGTCATCTACGGCCCAAGCCCCGCTCCGAGGAACATGTTCGAGTCTGTATTTCTCAAATTCCACGCTCTCAAGATCTCTCCAATCCCCTCCTGCTGGTATAAAGGCAAGGCGCTCCCATGTTTTCCGCTGTAGCATTGGAATTCGGTTTAATGGGCCTCCATTTATTTCGTCACCTGGTAATGGCAATGGCCCGATCACATCTCCAATAGTCTTTAATTCTTTCATTTCAGGCCGGTATACAAAGGCCGGCATACGCTTTTCATTCCTAGCGATGAGAAGATATCGTTTGCGGCGCTGACCTAAACCACCGATTTCCCCACAATCATGAGTTTCATCATTTAGGGCGTAACCGTACTTTTTGAGTGTTTGCTTGATCCTCTCAAGAATCTTCTTTCCACGCGTCATGATTCGCGGCACGTTTTCCAAGAGGAATAATCTTGGCAATTCTCCGCCATAATCCCGACATGCAGAAAGAGCAAGGTTAATCCCACGAATGGTTAAAAGGTTAAGTGCCTGATACTTTTTACTTTTGGCCGACTTCTCGGGGAGCAGCCCACTAAATCCTTTACACGGTGGCGAGGTGAATATTACGTCAGGGACTTCTTCGCCAAATGCTTCCCATAAATCCCAAGGTTCAGCTTCTTGCCAACCTTTAGGAGGTTCATCTACCCCATGAAAGTCAATGTATTGCTGGCGGTCAAATAAATCCATCTGTACCGCCTTTCCGCCAGTAATCTGCTCGTAATTTCGACATACTACCTGGTCAGAATCAATACTGCACAAACTACGAAACCGCGCATTTGCCCCCATATACTCGGCCCTGGCACCTTTGAAACCTAACGCACCTCCACCAATACCGCCAAATAGAAAAGCTGCTGTGTATTCCGTTTTCATTAGGCATCCTCCAAAACTAATTGATCATTCACGATTTGAGCTTTGACTTGGTTCGGATCCTCTATTGGTCCCCAATGGTTATTCGCCTTCATGATTTCGATAATTTTAGGAGCGTAAGGTTCATCAACGTTCACAACCAGATATGTGTTTGAAGCTTCTTTCCCCTCTTCATAACGACTTTGCTCGATCTTCCAGAGGATTCGGGACAGTTCGCTCTTATCACGGGCATCAAGATATCTCTCAATGTCATCGTTTTTGATTACGGTAAATTTCGCTTCCATTCTGGTGATAACAGACATTCTTCATCTTCCTTTCTGCTTGTTTAAGTAGATTTTTTGTGGCCCGTTTCCGAGCTGCCTTTTCTTTTTTCACTTGCTGCAACGGCACAAATTCACCACGCCTTTTTACAAGTATTTCAATTGGCAAAGTCGGGTATTTTACCCTGAAAAGCTTCAACTTCACTCTAAAGGTCGATGTTTCAACCCCTTTTATATCAATAACTCGCTGTGATCCGTCCAGATCGGTAACAAGGAAGTCTGCGATATATGTTATTTTCGGGTTCTCCTGAAGTACGAATTTGGGCTGGCATGAGAAGTCTTTAATCTCTCTGAATTTCTTCATCAGAAGCAGCTTTTGGTAATACTCACCCTCCATTTTGCTATCAAAACGAATTCCTGTTACATCAAGGTTGTATTTCTTCACAAGTTGTTCTTCAAATAGTGTCCCATCTGGTGTGACAATCACCTTTTTTGCATTATATTTACTCAATTCAAACCTCCGTGCGGTATGGAAGTATTAAATGAATGTCGGTTTCGTTCCCTACTCCCTTAAATACAATCGGTTCATGTTTCCCGTTATAATTGATTGTTATTTCTTCACTTTCGATAACTTCCAAAGCACTAAGTGCAAATTTGGCATTAAAGGAAATTCGGAGCCGATCACCGTCCATATGAATAATTTCTGCGAATTCATTTGCTTTCCCCTGGTCAGATTCAGCGAACAGCTCAATCTCATCCTCGACAATCATCTTAACTAAATTTGTCTTATGCTCTTTCGCAATGATGTCTACGCCTTTCAGAGCTTCAATAAACTCCTGTGTCTTGACGGTTACAACCGTTTGGAAATTAGTAGGTGTCATCCGATCTACATCAGGATATGCCCCTTCAAGAACCCGGGAAGAGAAGACAAAGCTTTCCGTTTGAACAATAAACCTGTCTTTGTAAAAAGAAATGTTCACCTTTTCTTTATCAGGAATGATTTTTATTAGTTCATTCAGGCTACCGGCCCCCACTACTGTCGTAAAATCAAATCCATCTTCAATTTTCTCAGCGGTTTTGGAAAGGCGATGCCGGTCCGTTCCGGTTGCCTCGATCCCATTTTCAGAAAGTGAAATCCTCAGACCAGTTAAGATTGGAGCATCTTCCTTGGTATAGACCGCAAATATAGTTTTGGTGATCAATTCTTTGATCGTTTGTCCTGAGACTGAAATAATCTGCCCTAGCTCATGCTCCATTTTCGGATATTCCTCGGCATCCATTCCAGACATTTCAAACTTGGAACGTCCGCTCTTGATGGTAATCTGATGACCATCTACACTGATATCGATCACGTCTTTAAGTTTTTTTACGATCTCAACTAATCGCTTACCAGGTATAGTTATAGATCCACTGCGGATCATCTGAAAGTCATCCGGGCTGATCATTGACTTCAGGAAAACAGTACCGTCGCCACCAATCATGGAAAGCCCATTTTCGTTGACTTCAATCAGGATTTCTGACAGGATCGGCATGATGTTTTTAGTGCTGAGTACCTTAGAAACTTGATCCAGCGGTTTCCATAGAATTGATTTGTCGATCGATATCTTCATGCTTTCAATCCCTCCTTTGGCATATCTTATTTCCGGTATTTCGGTTCTGCTTTGTTACATTCAGGGCAAGGACCCATCATCACACCAAATGCACATGGTTTGAGGACAACCTTTTTTCCGCCACATGTTTTACACATGCTTCTCACCCCTACGTCTATTCCGTCCACCAACCGGGAGTACCTTTACAAATGGCTCAATCCGATCAATGATTCGTTCAGCCTTTTTTTCATGCTGTTTCTTATCAATTTCTTTTGCATCTTTCACATTAGTCAAATGTTGCTGAAGCTCTTTGATGGTCAAATTGGATGTGTAAATCGTCACTAGCTGCTCCATTCTACGTTGGAGGATCGGTCCAAGAACTTCATCTCGCGTCCAAGTTGTTATCGATTCTGCCCCGATATCATCCAAGATTAGAACCGTTGCAGTTCTTAGAGCATCCAATTTTGACTCTACAGTTTCCGTTTTTGAACTAATGGCATCCTTTACCTCAGAAAAGAAATCCGGTACATAGACCATCAATACATCCACGCCGCGTTTTGCCAACTCCCCTGCAATAGCCCCAGCAATACGACTTTTTCCTACACCCATTTGACCGTATAGGTACAACCCTTCAGTTGTTTCCCCCGAGACAAATCCATCACAGAAGTTTATAGCTGCTGCAATAGCGGATATTCGCTGCTGATCGGGTTCAATATCTTCAAATGTTGCCTTTAGGATATGAGCCGGAATGTGATGACTCTTGATCTTTTGCCCTATTCCTTGTTCCCTTTCATGAGCCATCAGCAATGGGCATTTTCGAAGTCGAAAGACCAGTTCGTCATCTTTGTTCGGATTCGGCTCTGCAATGCTTGTATGCCCATTCTGCTCGTTTTGGCAGGCTTGTAGACCTGGACACTCTCTACATTTATCGCAATAGGATAGATGCTGCGACAAGTCCCTGTATCGCCTAGGTTTCATCAGGTCGCCTGTTCTGTCAGGAAACTCGTCTTTCAAGCGCTGAACTTCGGGATGAATGGCCATACGCTCCAGAACAATGGCTTGGCGCTTAGCGAAGTCAGCGGGCATTAATGCCTTTAACTCTTTGCCGAAGCTCTCCATATGGCATCACCCTCCCTGTTTAGCCCTCAGTTTTGCAAGCATGTTCTGAATGTCCTCTTCGGTATATTCGCTTGGTGGTACTTCGATTTGTGGCTTCGTATCATCCGTTGATTGTGTTTCAACCTCCTTGCTCTTGCTGGCAACTTCTCGCATTGCATGCAAGGAGAAAATGATCGTTGCACAATAACTCAGACTCCGTATCCCATCCCGCCGATGCTTTGGTTTAAATTTGTCAAAGGACTGATCGATTCCGTCCAAAACGGTTTGGATCGGAACAGCAGCAGCTTTCAATTCATCAATGGTCTTCTCATCGGCTACTGTAATGTCCAAACCTTTCCCCCTACGCTGAAGATACTTGTTGGCAACGACGTTGCGATAATCCATGTCCGCAGATGATATTTTTTTCTGCCCAGAGTCAGTATCTGTTTCAGAATTGACAGGATCAGTATCCTGCCGGGTGAACGGTATCCCCTCATCTTTGGAATTGATTTTAGCCTCGGGCTCTAAACAACAACTACTCTCTTTTTCTTTAGTCTTACTTCTTACTTCTAGGGCCGTGACATTGCCGGGACTGTCCGGGACATTTCCCGGACTTGGTTCACCAAGCTGCAATTTTTTGCGCCTTGCCCTTTGTTCCGCCTTTCTCTTTCGCTCATACTCTCGCACTTTTTCAAGAGATTCAGTGTTTTGGTGCTTCTCCCAGTTAGGAAGAAAGAATGCTCCTTGTTCAGAAATTTCCAACATTCCAAATCTCTCAAAAATAGATAGAGCCATTTTTATAACTGGAAGGGGCCTCTTAATCACTGAAATCAGCATATCCTCCGTATAAGGAATAGATTCTGTTAGCATAATGTATCCGCCCATATTTGATTTACCTGTCATGGTCATTAATTTGAGCCATATAACAATAATCGTGTCAGCTTCTGGCATATCTTCGATGATTTTAATTTTTTCGTCGTCAAACATGCCGGTACTGAGTTTGATCCATTTAATTTCAGCCATGTTTCAACCTCTTCTCAGCTTTTGCATCATAACCTATCTGGTAGCGCTGGCGTTGTTATCAAGCTCCGCGAGCAGAACCTTTAGGCTGTATTTTAAAGAGTTAATCACTTGTTCATTACTGGTCACTGCATTATTCCATCGGACTTTATCTGCTTCCAGATCGGCCTCCTCCATCCTTAAATCGATTACCGCTAATTCAGCGCGCTGCGCCTTATCTTTAGTGGCTTCCACATAAGCTTCGGCGTATACTCGCTTCCTTTCCGCATATTTATGCTTATATTCGCGAACAGCATCAGCAGCTTTCCGACCAAGTATGATTTGTATTTCTGACAAAATTTCGATCTTCCGAGCAAGAGTAGCTGGGTAATCATGGCTGTATTGATCAGCAAGACTATAAAGCTCTCCGAGTGTATATTGTTTTTGTAGAGACAATGCAGCCACCTCCATTTACTAGACATGTGCTCCAATAAACAACAATCTTTCTCTGACTTCAGGCCACATATAGCCCGAACTATCTTTACAAAACCATCTGGATACCGTGGGCTTTCCATAAGTCACATAATCACGCAAGTTTTCTACCCAACCTGATTCTGTGCTGGACATTTGCCCTGGTTTCGGATACAGAGGAATTGGTTTGGGCGGATCATACTTCCTTTCACCTAACCTCATTCCAATAAAGTAAGGATTCCCTTCTGTCTCTACCAATCCCAATCGCTTTGTATCTTTCATGAAAAGTTGAAACTTTCGAGACATCCATCCAATTTCATAAAGATATCCTAATATCTCGTTGGCAAATTTTATTCTTCCATCCTTGCCAGCACGCTTCGCCTTTTGCTTCCATTCTGTTAACTGGTCAGGTGTTGGAACAAAGCGAGACTTAGGATTGTGGTGTCCCGATTTTCGAATCAGTTTACGAATCCTGTTCTCGGGTTTTGTGTCTAAATCAAATAGCTTAAACGCAGCTAGATTTCTATAGAAATCCTTGTTTACGATAACCCACCACATATTATTGATATTATGGTATACAGTCCCGCGCATCAGCGTTCCTTTTCTGTCCCTGAAATACTTCACTTCACCGTTATTAATTCGCTTCCCATCTTTGTCGAGAGCGTTGTAATCTGGTAGATTTTCTGAGCTCCAGTGCCTGTCTGGTGAATTAAGCTCATGAAAAACCTTATCGTAGGATGTTCTCAGTGCAGGTTCAGCGTCACATGTAAAGCCTTCCTCCTCCAAAAATTGTTCTATATATTTGCATTCAACCAGAAATCGCTTTTGAAGTAGATAAGGCATCTTTTCAAATTTGTCGAAATCATATCTGCCGCCACTTCGATTCACTGTATTAATTTCCTGATAGAATTCAATTTTTGCACCACAATTATATTTCTCTCCTACAAAAAGGAGTTCTCCTTTGCTTCCTGCAAAGTGATCTTTTGAAAGACTTGGATAATCACGATCTATTCGCGGATCAGAGCCAATGACAAAGCCTCTACCTTTCATCATGTCTAACACACGCATGAAAACAGGGTGAGATATTTCTTTGTCGCCTCTAACAATTATGCTTGTCTGCCATATAGTGAAATCTTTGTCTCCTTTCACAAAACAGGCCTCCTATTTTCTTTTTATAAAATCCGTGGTATACTGCCGTTGAAATGTTTGTTAAATGATCGTGTTGGTAGCACGATTGTTTGTCAGGGATTTTCTGATTTTTCTATTGCGAGAACGGCAGTAGTAATTACAGAAAGTCCCTTCTTCTGCTGGATCAGGATATTTCTGACCCTCGAAAACCTCTTTTTCCAATACTCACAGATACCTATCACCTTCCCAGAAATCTTATATCCAGATGTATCTGGTTCTTCAAGACCATCGTATTCTTCATTCTTGCCTATAGATTTCTCCAACGCATTCAACTGAGATTTAAGTAAATCGATTTGAGCATGGATTTTGTCGTTTGGTAACCCAAATTTAACAGCGTCAATGCTGTCCTCGTACAACTCACGTAGTTGCGCTCTCAGCGCCCTAGATTGTTTATGCTTATCCAACTCTCTCAGCTCCATATCTCCGCTTCAAGTTCGGATATTCTGTTCGTTAATTTATCCACTTGTTCATTTAATGGCTTCATTTTCTGGTAACACATTTGATAGGGCCACGGCATATCCAAGAATGAATTTTGGGATCTATATACTGCTTGAAGTTTTTGTTCAGTAAGTTCTTTTTCATTTTGAAGAGCAAGTTTTTTCTTATCTTGTTCGGTCAGCTCTAATAGTTCCGTATCTACTGAATGCAAATGGTTTAAATGGCGATGCATGAGTAGAACGGCGTTTATTAGCGAATCTGCCGGTTGATCTGCCGTAAACTTTTGTCCTTCATCGTCCACAATTGGAATTGCGTAGACGGTTTTCACTTTATTACTCATTTTGATTTCTCCTGCCGCAGGATATTGCGAACAATAATGGCATGCTGAAGTTGATTTCGAAACCAGATACGGGCCAGCTCTGGAAGAGTCATAATGAATCACTCCTTAGATATAATCTTCTGGACGGAACTCTTGAACGAAGTAGATTGCATCGTCAAAATCAATTCGGCGTATGTGGCTGTATTTAGCTACTTCGAAACGTTCCTTCATTTTGCTCCAGATCATACGGCGATAGCGTCCTACCATGTCTTTGAATTTTTCATCGGACTCCTTATACCGGTGCTTCGTCAACTCGTTTGATTTGAATCGCACTGCTTGTTGAAGTTGATAGCATTCTGCATCTATCAAGGTGACACTGTCTCGAACCTCTTGAACCATGATTTGGACTTCCTCGACCTTCTCGGTAACATCTAGCTGCATTTGTCTGATTCCTTCAACCAAACCACGAATGGCAAGCCCCTGCGCCTCAGTCAACTGCATTTGCTTCTCTACAACACTCAAAAAATCACTTTGCTCCACCATCGACATTGACATTTCCTTCTACCACCTTTCTGCCGTTTACGGCTGGTCTTAATTGTTGAATAAAGGATTCAAGCATATTCAAGCTTTCAGAAAGTCGTTTCTTTTCACTACTGGAAGCCTCAGCAACTGCCCCTAGCATGAAAGAGGTGATACCGACCTTTTGAAGAAACTGCTTGATGTGAATGCTGACTTGAATTGTATTGCTGTCAGCTTCAAAGCGAAGTTTTTTCATTTGCACCGCAGATTTCTGCTCGTCATAATTATCTGGTTGCTGAAGCTTCAAGGCTTCGATCTCTTCTTTTGCGCGCTGGTATCCTGATTTCAGTTGATCAACCTTAAGTCGTTCTGATTCAATCTCTTCCTTAAGTTTGTTCTTCCAGTAGTCATCCCGCTGTTTTAATTGTGCTTCCGCTTCTTTCTCCTTCTGCTTGATGAATACTGTCGTTTCTTCTTCATGCCGCTCAACGGCAGCTGCAACAGCTTCATCTAACTGATCAGCTGGAATTGCGTTTTTGTATTGGTGCTGGAGTTCTATTTTTTCCTGCTCTGCTTTTTCTGCACGTTCCTCTGCTTCACGAACAGCTGCCTCAAGTAGATTCTTGGTTTCAATGAAAGCTTTATGAGTGCTGATCAATCCGGCATCAAGTTGCTGGATTATTTCAGGCGTCGCATTCTCGGCTATAAATTTCGCTTTGTCATATTGCTTGCCTGAACCGAACCCAGCTTGTTCCGCTACTATATCCCTGACTTGCCCGGATTCCTGCTCAGGAAATTTATCCTTACCACCTGCCATTCGCTCCTTGGCCTTGATCCGCTCAACTTCTTCAAGACGCTTTGCCCATTCGACCCGCTCCGAGAAAGTAAACTCTTTCCGATGTTCATTCTCGCTGATCTCTAAGCGGAGTTGGTGCTCGTAATCACTAATTTCCATGATACGAACTTCTACTTGCTCCCTATTAAGGAACTGATGCGCCTTTAAACGTCTCTCTCCCGCTATCAGTTGATAATCTGGTGTGACCAAAATCGGATTGATAAGTCCGTTCTGATCAATATCTTGGGCAAGTTCTTCGATGCCGCCGAAATCTTTTCGAATCCGATCACTGACTTTGATTTGGTTAATATCTATGAGCAATTTAATTCTCCTTTCTTCACTTCTTCGCTCTTTGATTAGCTCTCCAGGTCTCCAAATCAGACAAACGAATCTTTATTGTCGGTCTCCGAGAACCAGAAACTCCATATCGTTCATGAGGAATATCATTTGTTTTGCATAACCTATAAATCAACTTTTCTGAAATCCCAATATGTTTCGCAGCTTCATGGACATCAAGAGTCCTATCTTCATGAGCTGGAAGCAATGCCATAATTCGTTGTTCGGCTGCAGCTACTTCCTCAGCGATAATTGCGCGAATTGCATCTTCTAAACCAGTCATGACGCTTCACACCCCCGATTAATTTCCAGGAGAATTCCTTCCCGATTCAATAAGTCGTACCTCACTTTCTGCATCATATTGGAGACTACTCGCACCATGGGTATTTTAAATACCCCTAACCACAAAAAAAATATTTAGTCAACGGGTATTGACAGTACCCAATGGTACCCTTATACTAATAGTTGGGTATTATAAATACACTTAAGCACAAACAATGTCCTTAAATAGTTCATCTGGGGTAGAATCCAATACTCTGCATATTTTGAACATTAACGGAGTACTCGGATTAACCATTCCATATTCAAGGCGCTTAATGTGCTCAAACGATACCCCCACAAGTTTCGCTAAGTCGGGTCTGGACAATCCTTTAGCGATCCTTGCATCAGTTAACTGTTTTCTTTTTTGAGCACTCAAGGGAATCAGTCACCTCACTTTTCTTTTGCTGATTCCCATTATAGAGGGTATTTTAAGTACCGTCAAGTATTTTAAGTACCCTTCCGAAAAAGTGGGAGGAACTTTTATGTCGTCACTAGGATCTCGTATTAAAAAATTGCGAACCGAGAAAGGAATAACTCAAGGATATATAGCTGAGAAGCTTGGAATGGGAAGATCTAATGTAGGCCACATCGAAAACGGAAGAACGATACCTACATCAGAAGCATTAGATAAGATTGCTGATATCCTTGATACAACTACAGATTACCTTCTTGGCAGAACTGATGATCAATCTAGGAATTCAAACGTAGTATCCGAGCAACCCGCTTCATACTACGCTTTAACAGACAAAGACGAACGTGACATAGCTAAAAAGCTTGAGGAAATGATGAATGACCTTGATTCTGACTCGTCTTTATCTTTTATGGGGGAACCAATGGACGAGGAGGATCGAGAGTTGCTTCGCATTTCCTTAGAGAATACTCTTCGTATGTCCCGCGAGATGGCTAAGAAGAAGTTCACACCAAAAAAATACCGAAAATGACATTCCGGGGGCAACAAGATGGCAGAGAAGAAAAAAGCTCAGGAAATCATCCGATCCCACGGAACCAATTCACCTTTAGAGATTGCAACTCAGAGAAACATAATGGTTCTATTTGAAGACTTAGGGAAACAAACATGGGGGTACTATTCTAATACTAATCGCATACCTGTCATACACATCAACAATCGGCTTAGTCAAGATCAAGCCATTTATACAGGTGCACATGAGCTTGGGCACGCAATTCTTCACCCAGGTATAAATACGCCGTTCCTTAGAAGCAATACCTTTTATTCAGTGGACAAACTGGAACGGCAAGCGCATCGGTTAGCTGTCCACCTGCTCATAGGTTTTAATGTACCTGAACAAGGCGAGACGAAACAACAATTCCTGCTTAGATGTGGGATTCCTGAAATTTTTCATATCTTTTATTGAACTTTGCGCTTCCCGGTCGCAAGGCCGTTTAAATATACCCAAAAATAGAACATACGTTTGATTTGAGGTGAGAAAATGGCAAAAGGTAGCTTTGAAAAAAGAGGTCAAAATACTTGGAGATTGACAGTCGATCTTGGTTTTCATCCTGACGGCTCGCGTAACCGACCAAGAAAACCGATCACAATTGATGACCCGGAGATTCTAAGATCCAAAAGAAAACTGGACGATTACTTAGAACATGAATTGTACAAATTCAAACAAGAGGTTGAATCTGGTGAATATATAAAACCTCAAAAAATGACATTCGAACAATTCGTCATGAACGAGTGGTTTGAAAAATATGCCAACGATCCAGAAAATCTCTCTCCGGCTACGTTAACCAATTATGAAAAGGTTATTTACACCAGGTTAATCCCTAAATTTGGGCAAAATCAGATTGATGAAATAAGAGCCCTAAGCATTGTTACGTATATGAAGGATTTAGAAAAGCCAGGGGCTAGGCGGCCACCTGTTACTAAAAAGCCCCTTACTGAAAAACAAAAACAACGCTTAATGGAACCTCTGGATGCCGGGACAATCGCCTATATCTACCGAGTACTCAAAAATATTTTTTCTCGCGCAGTTGAATGGAAAGTCATAAAAGAAAATCCAATGGATGGAGTAAAAAAGCCTTCTGATAAGAATGCAAAGGCTAAAATAATGGAGCAACGTAAGAATCCACAATATTATGATGAGGAAGAAGCTCAGCAGGTTGTAGACGCCCTATACAAAGAAAGCCGCAAATGGAGACTACTTATTTTAGGCGCCATGATCGGGGGTTGTAGAAGAGGTGAATTGAATGGTTTAGAATGGCCTTTTGTAAATTTTGGACAATGCATCATTACCATTGAGAACAATATCCCTCTAACAAAAAAAGGTAAGGCAGTTGAAAAAGGCCCGAAATCATTAGCCTCTTATCGGGATATCGATATGCCACAGTGGTATATGGATGAACTAGCAGTCTATAAAAATGAATGGTACGATGATAAAGAGTTTATGGAAGATAAGTGGCTTGGTGAAGACAGAGAATTTGTATTTCATAATGGGAAGGGCAAGCCATATTATTATCAGCATCCCTCAAAATGGTGGAAACGATTTTGTGAAAGACACGGGATTCGCTACATTAAGTTTCATGGTTTACGACACAGCTCAGGAACATTGCTTTTGGAAGATGAAGATGAAAGTAACTTTGACTCAATTTTAATGGCGATCCAACGGCGACTTGGACATGCCAGATTATCGACCACGACTGATACTTATGTTCACGTAACTAAAAAAGTAAAAAAACGTACAGCTGGTAAATTCGATAAATTTGCCCGCGCAACAAAAAAAGACTAAAAGTAAATATGATGTTCAAGTTAAGGAGATCCGATCACTCATTTTTGTCATGGGGACATTTTGGGGACAGACTTAAGTATTTTGTATAGAAACTAGTCCAAATGAGAACAATATGCGAACATCTCAAACCCTTGATATTACTAATTTTTTAGAGGTTGTTCCATTTAAGATAGCTATCCCATTGCCTTTGACAGGGTGGGGGTCAGTGGTTCGAGCCCACTGCAGATCATAAACGAAAAGTCCTTGATTATCAAGGGCTTTTCATATTTTCAGAAGCTTTATCTTTTCCAGAATAATCCTCCAAATTAGCCATTTGGTGCTGAAATGGTGCCCTTTATTCAACTAAAGTATATTTCGAGAATTCTGGTGCCACCTAGAATGAGCTTTTGCTGCGCCCATCTACATACTTAAGTCTTGGGAATGTGGGAAAAGCTCAATCTAGGCAAATCAAATATTTAAGCCGTTATGTACACCTTATTTAAATATTCATCCCAATAATCTTCGGCATTTTTCTATAGAGCTCATTTAAGTTAAACAAATTACTTTCTTGTCTATAGTCGTATTCATATTTAATCCATTGATTATTACTTTTCTTTTTATGAGTTGCTGGCCAAAGGTTTGTACTGTCATAAAATTTATCAATCCAATCTTCTGCAAATGCCACGATGTTCACATTATATTTGTTCCAGGTATCTTCGATCCAATCATCAATGAGATCAATTATTCTAAATTTAACGGTATACATTCGTTCAAGGCTTTTTATTTTATGTTGTTCCTTGATAACATGAAAAATCATCTCAGTGTGTTCCTTAATAAATGGATGCTTGGCACTTAATCTTGAATAGCATTCATACGATAATCCCCTAAATTCACTGTCTGAATTGTATAACATGAAAAATTCCTGTTTTTTAAGAAAATTGCTTATTATAATGTTCATCTTCTTACCGTATTCATCAAATATGTTAACGAGCCACTCCTGGGTATCTAGTTCGTATTCATCTAGTTGTTTACGGTATTTTTCTAATTTTTCTACTTGAAGAATTGTTTTTTCATCATTTACTGAATCATCACCTAAATAATTATTGAAATACTCAAAAATATAGTTGACACATATTCTCGTATTCTCTGCTTTAGACTGGTAATCAAATTCATTGAGACTATCTTCTTTTTTCCTTTTTGCAATATACTCTATAAGATTCAACAACGTATACATTCCTCACAAATTAATTCTCTCACTTCAAAGATGAGAATTATTTACGCCATCTGATCCGTGGTTTATTTTAAGGTATCTGCCCTGATCTCCCTAAAACGGACGCAATTACCCTGTGCCGACAAGCATATCATGTAGTTTTACCACTTCCGCTTTCTTTTTGGCCATTATCTCACCTCAACTTCCGTTTTCACTGAATTTCGGACTAACCTTTAATTCGACCACTTAATTCGAAGCAAAAAATAAAAATGCTCCCATTTCGCAAAGATCGAAACGGAAGCGGAAGTAAATTATTTAATTTAAAACTAGACCAAATCGGGGGTCGTGCGCACCCGCAGTTATCCCAAACCTCAGAAGGACCCGTGACTTACTCCGTTGGTGTTCTCAGCCATCGAATATATATTCATGACACTCCATACTCTTCACATAACAACGCCTAAAATGTGCCTTTACGACTGTCTGATGACGTCATTCCCATTAACAAGGGATTGAATCTGAATCTCCTTCTTCCTATCGTCTGCATTCGTTGTTCCTCTGCTCTTAGGCCTGTAATCATTCATAGTTGGCAACGTCTCCGACAAAGGTATATAAAGCAACGTCCTGCCCGCCTGAGTACAGATCGTTGGCATTGCAGCAATCACCATGTCCATTATTCTGGGATCATCACCAAACTGCTCCTCAAGCTCAAAGGAACAAGATGAGAAAACAAAAGGAAAATCTGACACAGGGATTTATTAAACTCAATTTTTTCTATTATAGGCTGAACGAAAGTTTTTGTATGTGAGATATGAGATGTCTCTGCAACTCATTCCACTGCATTCTTTCGTTCAGCCTATATAAAATTACTCAAGTCTTCGAAGTTTTCACAGGTAGTATCTAATTTCCACCACCGCATGAATCTAGTGGGTTGTGGCAGTCATGTCCACCACTACCACCTTTAGTAGGATCTATACCCGGATATGTACCAAATGCCTGAATGGTAGCTGGAAAAAGCGATACTCCGACTACTGCCAAAGCCAAAATAGAAACCGCTATCATTTTTTTCATAGTTACCCCCCCTTTCTCTATGTATTCAATTTATTATAACTACACGGCCCATACAGATCAACCAAATATGAACATGTGAGGAAAAATATATGATATTAATCATGAGTAAAATAATCATAATACTGCCCGTAAATAGGATGTAAGATTAACCGAAAATGGGCACCTGTCGTATACTTCTACTCTTCGTCTTCCTGATGATCCATCTGGTTAATTTCTTAAGCACATCAGTATACCCCTGTAGTCGTGCAGTTGTGGTATTTATCATTCTCCAGTCTTTTGAACCCATGTCTTATCCCGAATACCTTCGTCGGAAAGTACGCTCTATTGGTGAACGGTATCTTGTACCCGTATGAATACCATATATGATGGACCCGATGTACTCCGGAAACACGTTGCAAGAATCGCATAATTGATTTCTTCTTTTTCACATTCCTCACCCTTTCCCCAAAATAAAAAGCCACTCTTTTGAGTGACCTTGGATTTGGAATTTATGTGGAAGCTAAAGAACTGTAATTATCGCAAGCCAGAGTGAATCACATAACTCAGGATTTGTTATGACATTATTTAGTCGGTTGTCCGGCAAATTAAACCTTGGGATTTCCCAATGAAGATAATTACTCACCTTGTCATTAGTATATTCAATCACTAAGCCATTCTTTAGGTTCCCCTGAACGATCTCAATCATTTGTCCGATAGAAAGAAGCGGCAGCGCTTCGCCTTTATAATAGTCCTCGTTAAAGTCTCTGTGACCAGAATTCACGAAAGGTCCCTCATAGCTAATGACGTCATCAAACTTTACTTTTACCACGTAGAGATCAGATATTCCGGGATTGCTCCCCATCCACCATTTACGCAACCTCTCTTTTTGCTCGGTAGACAGTTCATTCAGATTTTCGATGGTTATCCTTTGCTTCATGATCTACTAATGCCACCCCTCTCTCATTCATTCATTCAATGTTATCAAAAAAATAATTCCATTGGTTATACTCGAATTCCTTATCCCTTAATCAAACCGCCTTGGCACCCACTTTACATTTCTTTGTTTAATAAGAGCAACTTAATTCGGAAACTTTAATTCGAAGAAAAAATAAAAATGACGGGCATAGGTGGCTCGTCATTGTCAATGTAAATTAAATTTTTAAAAATGAATCTACTGAAGAACTGGGGTCGTGAGCACCCGCAGTGGCCCCCGACCTCAGAAGAACCTGGTGAACTGAAACACATGCGTAAGACACTTTATACGTTATAACCTGATTTCAGGAACATAAAAAGAAATGATCGGGAATCCTTTTGTTTATACTCTCGCAGCGATAATTTCTTCGAATTTAATCCAGTCCCAATAATCACCATGCCGCAGCTTGATCTCTATTTTGAATACGTTGATCACAGTCTTCTTTGACATTCCTGGCCCCGTTGATATTGGTCCAATCAGGCGATCCTGGGCGGAATTCTTGTGCCAACACGCGCATTCGGTGTTACTCCATATATCGAGGGCGCCGGTGAAAGCTTATTTGAGCAAATCGAAGCGTGGGGCATGGAAGGTATGGTCGGAGTCGGAAAGCGCAAAAATAACCAATATGTCAGTTGCCGATCGGACGCATGTCGAAAGGTCATAAGCTGGTCATATGCTGAGGTATTTATCACGGGATATCGTAAAGAGGATTTCGGATGATCGTGGATGGCTTTGGAAAGCTGCGGCCAACTGGTATTATCGAGTTTGGACCAGGACCGAAAGAG
This sequence comes from Paenibacillus sp., assembly GCA_031254035.1. Taxonomy (GTDB): domain Bacteria; phylum Bacillota; class Bacilli; order Paenibacillales; family Paenibacillaceae; genus Paenibacillus_AQ. The sequence goes on along the minus strand of JAIRVF010000094.1, from coordinate 967 downwards.
AAGAAAGCTTTTTACGGGGTAAGCAGAAGAATTATTTCCGGTGAGGATAAGAACTTTGTATACCTAGAGCCCAGAATACGTGCGGAAATAAAAATGCGAAACTGGACCAAGTCAGGCATGCTACGAGATCCAGTATTTACGAAGTTTATTGTTTGATATCAATTCTAAATTCATTGGTGTTTCGTGGAAAATAAGAAATGCACATCTAACAACGTAAGGAAACGTGATGCGGAAGAGGTTGAAAAGTTCTTAACGTTCAAGGGGAGTAATAAACGTGGAAACATTTTAGGGACCGCGCTGGTTTTATCAGTTTGTATAAATTATCCGTAAATAACCACCAGTTAAGTAGCAAATAAGCTATTTGTTGCTCTTTTTCAAGATGTTTAAGATAAGATCTATTAGTGGTAATACACCCATGATAACAAATGATATTAAAAAAAAGTAGAACAAGAAAGTATACTCTTCTTTAAAATCTTGTCTTAAGAAAGCAAGTAAAATCCCCGTAATTGATAATCCAATGTTAGTGAAGCGTGGCTTGAATTGATAACGAAACAACTGATAAATTGTTCCGAGCAGAACAATAAACAAACTGATCATAATTAAGATTAAGATATTCATGAGGCTATCCAAGTCCTCTCTTATGTAATCTGTGGGATGGCTTTAATTATACAACTAGAGCCATCCACAAGTTACTGTTATTAAATTCTATCAATATAACTGCAAGCACTATCCAGATCGTGCTTACAAGATTGGAATGAATCGTAACATTGAACTGCCGCTACTACACCTGCAGCTCCAGAAAGAATTGCACCAATAATTGTTTCGAGTGTAACTAGAGCTGCACCAGTTGCTGTCATAAATGCTGTCCTCGCATAATTCATTGCGGTCCAATCTGAAGAAAAAGACCTGATAGCTGACATTGCTTGTGTAACATATGGATTTGTAATCTTGCCGTTAGCTTGGTGAT
>JAIRVF010000078.1 GCA_031254035.1 Paenibacillus sp. | reverse complement strand
ACAACAACCAACGCATCCATTCTACAATTGGTTACAACACACCGTCTGATTTCGAGTTAAGCTACTGGAATCAGGCGGCGTAGAAAAATCTGTGTCTACTATCTTGACAGAAGTCCAGTTTAATATTGATTTGTACCAACTAGAACTACGGAGTCTGCAATAAGGATTGCAGGCTTTTTTTGTAAGAATTTTAGAGTGTTTTCATAGAAGAGATAGAACCTCTTATAACAAAGTGTTCACGCTTCGGGCATTCGCCCTTGGTTTGCTGAAGATCATTCGAAGAAGCGCAGGCTGCAGACACATCCGACAATCGTCGTACGTCGTAAACACAAGAATGTTAGGCGAAATTACTACGAGTGCTATTAAGCTTAAAAAACGATAAGAAGGTGAAATGCTGTGATAAATGCAAACAGTAAATTAATCAGTTTGTTTCAGCAACTTGAAGAAATTAAGGAGACGTATATTAGCTTATCATCTTCAAGTTTACATAAGAATTCAGGAATGCAATGGACAGTATATAAGAATGAATATGAGAAGATCGGGGAAATAATGAGTTCTGGAACGTATAAACAAATCCAAGCTGAATTCATTGAAGAAGTAATGTACTCTATTTTTGAAATGCTAGATGGATATAAGGGATTGGAATTCGATGCAGATATTATAGATAAACAGACTGGTGAATCGATAATTCAAGGAATACAACTCCATGATAAATATAGGGATTTTATAGAGGCTAATAGAGATATGTAAATAAATCAAGACGGCAATCACTTCATCTAACATCATATTTCCGCTGCATGATTGACGGCCCTTGGTCGCCAGAAGTTAATTCGAAGATACAATTTCAGGCGACACACTTGCATCGCCCAAATCGGCAAGCCGACCTGCCTGCTAAAGCTGGCTTGGGACGGTGAGGGGTCGGGAATAAAAGAACGTTAGACGAAGCCACTTCAAAATTAAATCAAAGCAAGGAGAAATGTAATGAGAAAATATCATTTATTATTATTTCTTTTAGTGTTTACGATCTGTGGGTGTGCGGCAAACGAGAATAAAAATGAGATTATTGAAGAGAGTAAAAAAATATCACTCAAATCGATACCTTTTGAAAATGAAGAATATTCAATCTTGAGAGCGGCGGGAGCAAATCATTCAATGATTTTCTCGATAAATCTAGGAAGAGTAAACGCAAATAAAATAAAGTATTGGATTGATCATTATGAAAATGGGAAACTCACTGGAACAATTTTTAATCTAGAATCACAAATTTCAAATGAATCCGAACACATGGACTACAAGTTGTATTTTTCCATTTCTGATTCAGCTTCAAACCAAGAGAGGTGGACGCTAGCATTAAGACAACATGGAAATGTAAGCAGTGGAAGTTATGATATGAAAGATATAGATTTCGATAGTACAGGAATTCAGCCAATTGCGGATAATTCAATAAATCTAAATAAAAATGCTGATTTAGGTATGATAATTAGAAATAAAGGAAAGAACCAATTTACCTCGAGTGACGATGTTAAAGCGACTATTAACGAAAATAAGGATGTATATGTCATAAGGTGCGGGTTTAATTGAGAGAGATATGGCATGGTCTAACACATTCGGACTACATTCACCAATCTACTATGTGAAGTGGGGTTCAACTTAAAAAGACTTAAATCAAAAATGAAGATTGTGGAGTGGAAATTGATGCCACCAGGCCATGTGGGGTTCTAACGAAACTGTGAATCGTTATTTTGGCAAAATGGGGGGTCCAAATTTTTTAACGAAACTGGGTATCGCTATTCAGTAAAAAAGCTGGTGATAGGGCGGTTTTTTGCTCAAATAACGATATGGAGTTTCGTTAGATTCAAAAAGTCGTGTATTTACGGCTAATAGCGATGCTGAGTTTCGTTAGCGTTAGCGACTAAAGGAAAACATCGATCGACGTACTAAGAAAATAGGGCGTGATTAGCGGAAATGGCGGGCAGCGATTGGAAGAACGATCTGTAACCATAGCGGCCACCTCGCGCATAATGACAAGAACTAATTTCAGTATTGAGCCTAATTTTCGTTGCAGTTTCTAGAATGTTTAAGCTCCGCTTAACAAGTTTAGAATCTAAAGAACGGCTGCTTTCCGCAGCCGCTGAGTTAAACGGACGCCTATACAATAGCGAAGAGCATATGTGTCCGTTTTATCCTTATTCAAACAAAACTTTATATCCGCTATAGCCTCGCTCGTCGAGCTCCTCTTTCGGAACGAAACGCAAAGCGGCAGAATTGATGCAGTAGCGCAGGCCGTTTGGACCTGGTCCATCGTCAAATACATGACCGAGATGGGAGTCGGAGCTTTTACTGCGCACTTCGGTCCGAACCATCATGTGGCTCAGGTCAAGTTTCTCCTTGATGTTGTAGTCGCGGATCGGGCGAGTGAAACTTGGCCAGCCGCATCCGGAGTCGAACTTGTCGTGGGAGCTGAACAAAGGTTCGCCGGAAACGACGTCCACATAGATACCTTCCCTATGATGATCCCAGAAATCATTTCGGAACGGAGGTTCGGTGGCATTATTTTGCGTGACCTCGTATTGAATTGGCGTTAATCGCTGCTTGAGCTCGGCTGTATCTTTTTCAGAGGACCAGATTTTCTCCAAAAAGTCTTCCCGACCCGATCCCTTGCGGTAGCGTTTGTAATGACCGGGGTTCTTTTTATGATAATCCTGATGATATTCCTCGGCTGGATAAAACGGCTTTGCAGGCAGGATTGGCGTAACGATCGGCCTCTCAAAACGGCCGCTTTGCGAAAGCTTGGTTTTGGAAGCTTCAGCCTCATGGCGCTGCTCCTCCGTGTGATAAAAAATGGCTGTCTGGTACGAATGTCCACGATCATGGAACTGACCGCCCTCATCTGTAGGGTCAATTTGCTGCCAAAACAGCTCCAGCAATTTTTCGTATGGGAAAATGTCCGGGTTGTATGTAATTTGTACGGCCTCGATATGACCTGTCGTGTCGGAGCAAACTTCCTCATAGGTAGGATTTTCGGTATGACCGCCCGTATAACCTGACTCGACCTTGACGATGCCGGGCAAACTTTCAAACGGGGCTACCATGCACCAAAAGCATCCGCCTGCAAAGGTCGCTTTTTCCTGATGAACCACCTGTAAATCGCTCATGATATCATTCCGTTTCGTTATTTTTCTTCATATGGATATAAAATTGCTCACCCAAAGTGTATCGGATCTTCTTGGCAATTTCCCCATACATTGGTCAACATTTTTCTTTTTTGAATTTTTTGGACCCCCGCAAAGTATTTGGAAAAAGCATCGAAGCATAGGCTCTACTCAGTACTTTTGCTCCGCAAAAGCGCCCTCTTTGAGAGGCGCCGGACTTCTTTCCGATACTCTTTGTGGGTTATTTTGATTATAATCGATACGCATGGCAGAACCAAGAGGACGCTTCTTTAAGCGGACAACTTCTTCCGTTTGTAAAGGAAAAACATCGTTCCGAGTAGCAGTACATAAGCGGCAATGACGAGAATGGATGCAACCGGATGGTTGGTTCCCTCTCCGCCAAGGAAAGCATATAGAAAAATGCCGGGAAGCTTGCCGATGCTAGATGCCGCCGTATACGTCCAAAACGGAATGGAAGCCACGCCCGCTAACACATTGACTGCCATCTGTGGGATGAGTGGAATTAGACGGCCAGCAGCCACGCTGACAAAAGGATGGGTTTCGGTCCATACGGTAAAGGACTGCAGGGCTTTCCATCGACCCAAATATTTGCGTCCCTGTTCTCGTAGTACCGTTTTTGCAAGTATATAAATGATTGTCGCCGCGATCATCGTACCGAGCCAGCTGATGGCTGCGGCCCAAAAGGTGCCGAAGGAGAAGCCGAGCGCAGCAATGACCAGCTTATAAGGAATGATCGGAAACAAAGCGATCAAGGTTGCGAGACCAACAAGAACGGGAAAGGATCCGTGCTGGTGCATGTAATCTACAATCGAATTTCGATATATAAAGACAATAATAAGCACTGTGACGTAAAAGGCGGCGAGTAGCCATTTTTTCATGCGGTTCCCTCACTTATGGTTGGCTTTTAATGGTTATATCATACCAAAATCATACCAAATGCAGGAGGGGAAAATAAAATGATGGAATTATTTGAAGCGGCCTGCTATAATGAGTTCAACAAGTGAATAGTTCCCAAAGGGGAGTAGCTCATGCAATAAAGTCGTCATTACGGGATAAATTCCCCGGCTTTATTGGCAACATTACGTTGTTTTGCGAGACCTTTGCCTGATTTTCATTAGGTAAAGGTCTTTTTTGTGATTAAAAAGCGCCGTTGCCTAATGAGGTAAGGGCGCTTTTAAGTTTTTTGGGGTCCCCACAAAGTATTTGGAATAAGCATCGGAGCATAGGTTCCACTCTGTACTTCTGCTCCGCAAAAGCGCCCCTCTTTGAAGGGCACAGAGGCACCTGGACTTCTCTCCGATACTCTTTGTGGGGTATTTCAAGCGGCGGACTAGTCATAGCAATCATTTTAATTTGGGAGAATATTTCCCAAGAACCAGGAGAGGTGGAAGAAAAGTGGAGTTATTAACCACAGCATTTTGGACAGCCCTGTTGTCGATCGTCATCATTGATCTGGTATTAGCCGGAGACAATGCCATCGTCATCGGTCTTGCCGCACGCAACGTCAGAAAAGAGGATCAGAAAAAGGCTATTTTATTCGGGACAATCGGTGCGGTAGTCATCCGTGTGATTGCAACCCTGCTTGTTGTAAAGCTGCTGCTGATTCCGGGACTTCGTCTTGTCGGCGGGATTGTGCTGGTTTGGATCGCTTATAAGCTGCTGATCGATGAGAAACAACATGATATTTCGGCAGGAAATCAAATGTGGGCGGCCATCCGCACCATCATTATTGCGGACGCCATGATGGGGCTCGATAACGTGCTGGCTGTAGCCGGGGCGGCTCATGGGGATTTTCTCCTCGTCATCATTGGTCTTGCAATATCGATACCAATCATGGTTTGGGGAAGCACGATGTTTATGAAGCTGACGGAACGTTTCCCTGTCATCATTACCGTCGGGTCAGCCATTCTTGCTTGGACCGCTTCGAAAATGCTGGTGGAGGAACCGATGATCCATGAACTTTTTGCAAATCCGGTTATCAAATATGCGTTTGAGCTTATAGTGGTCGCGGCGGTCGTTGTGCTTGGACTTCGTTCCAAAAAGAAAAAAGAAGCGATCCGGCTAAAAGCGGCCGGACTGTAGGTACGAACTGAGATGGAGTCGTATTCAGTTTCTTTTCTAAAGAAGGTATAATGTGTATCGATCCTAGTGCATGAAATGAAAGGTGGACGTTTCACAATGAATGACAGCATCCGCAAGCGGCGGGTTGCCATGATCGGCATCGGAGATATCGCGCACAAGGTATATCTTCCGCTTTTGGCTCATCATGAACATGCCGAGGTCACTGGCGTGATGAGCCGATCGGAGGAAACGGTAAGGCGGACAGTGGAACGCTTTCGTTTTCAGCATGGAACGACGGATGTGAACGAACTGCTGTCCTGGGGAACGGAAGCGGTATTTGTCCATAGCCCGACTGCCACTCATTACGAAATCGTGAAGGCTTGTCTCCAGAATGGACTATCCGTATATGTGGATAAACCGCTCAGCAGCGATTTGTCTGAGTGCAGGGAGCTTGCGGCACTTGCGGAAAGCAAGGGACTTCTGCTGGCAGTCGGTTTTAACCGTAGGTTTGCTCCGATGTATCCGGAAGCAAAGGCATGGATGGAAGAGGCGGGAGGTTTTGACCAAGCGGCAGCTTGCAAGCACCGGACAAGCCAGCAGTCCTCCTCCAGCCGGGAGACGGTTTTTGATGATCTGATCCATATGCTTGATCTTCTGCAATGGCTTGGCGGAGATAGCTGGAAGCCCGTACAGCAGCAGCTAGAAAAGAATAAAGAAGGGCGCATGCTTCAAGCCTCGGGCGTCATTGATTTTGGGAACTCGCGGTATGCAAACTACGGCATGGTCCGACAGAGCGGCACCGATCTCGAAAAGTTGGAACTGCACGGCGGCGGCCGTTCCGTCGAAGTTGCGAATCTTGAGCAGGCGGTTCTATACGAGAAAGGGAAACCTCCTGTCACCAAAACCTTTGGCAGTTGGGATACGATCCTGGAACGCAGGGGTTTCGCTGGGGCAGTCAATCATTTTTTGGAATGCATCCCCGATCCTGAACGGTGCACCATCCGCGCTGATCTGGTTATGGGCAGCCACGAACTGGCTGCAAGGATCGCGGACAACAATGAAGGAGAAATGTAAAATGGAAGAACACCGCAAATCAATCGAGGAAGGCATCGTGGAAAGCTACAAGCAGGACGAGGATATGATGATTCTCGTATTTGCGCAGTGGTGTGTCAACGAGGAACTGAACCCGGAAGAGCTGTATAGACAGGCTTATCCGCAGCAGGAGAGCAACGAAAGACTGCAGCGAGTGCTGGAACTAACTGTACCCAAAGAAGAGGCAGGTCCCATTCCGGATCATACGGTGCTTGGTGTATTGTCCCTGTTTGGGAATGAAGATCTGGCTTTTGTTGTCTCAGAGGCGATTTCGAACAGAACCTCAAAGAAATAAGCTGGATACAAAAGACGCACAGTTGGGACAAACTTAATCATTAAAAGGTTACTTACAACTAAATTTGAATAGAGGCAGCTGATCAAACGATCAGCTGCCTTTTCATTAGAGTAACGGGAAGATTAGTGTAACTGTACATTAAATTTATCATACATCCCCAAAAGGTTGGGGTATTCTGTATTCCGCAATCTACGTTATTATCTTTCAACTAATTCGATAATGACTCCGTCTGGGTCTCGGAAGATTACCCATTTGCTAGCATTAATCACCGTAGTGAGTGAGTCTGGTACTATATTGATCGGAGAGAAGAATTCGATTCCTTTTGACTCCAGTTCTTGTTTTGTTTGTTCCAGATCCTTTACATAGAAGCCGAAGT
>JAIRVF010000004.1 GCA_031254035.1 Paenibacillus sp. | reverse complement strand
AAGATCGCTTCAAAGCGATGTTCCCGTTGCATATGATATAAATCTTGCAGGGAAAAGAGACTCTCCTGTCGAATATATGGCATTGGGAGTTCACCTCGTCTCAAAATGGTTTGGTTTAGACGCTTAACCTATTCGAGATTTGGGGAGGTACTCCCTTTTTTATGCCTGAAAAACCTTGTTACAGCAAGGGATTGGAATTATGAAACCGTTTCATTTACAAGAAGAAAAGGAACGATGAAACGTTTTACCCTATTTGTAACCCTTCTCCTCTGCACAGCGATGTTGTTACCTATCACAGCAAATGCAGCGTATTACAACACCTATAACACCGTCGCAACGCTAGACAATGCAAATAATTGTTACGCCGCACAGGGATTTGCAGTGGGATCTACCTATGCCTATTCCGCAAAAGTTAACAGTGATAATACGAAGGCAGTTATTTACCGTACCAAAATGAGCGATGGAACCACTACGCTCATGACAAACGGTGATAATGGATCAACATATGCTACCTACCTCGGACATGCTAATGATTTGGTACTTAGTACAATCGACGGAAATTATTATATGTTTGTCGTCACCATGAATTCCGGCAGTGTGAGTCTCGTGAAACTGAAGTATGTAGGAACGAAATATTACAAAGTTGGTACGTATACAATCAAATACAACGGTTCAGCCAAATCAATGTCGGGTGTGAAAATCACAAAAAAAGATGCTAAAAACATATACTTTCTCTTCAAATCTGGAGGAACCTTCTACAAGGGGTCACTCCCACTGACCGCAAACAGCGGAACAATTGAGGTAACTGATGGCTTTAAACTAAATATTAAAGACGCTAAGGTCAACGGCAGTACCATATCAAATATCACCTCATATGCATTCCAGGGGTTCGGTTATTATAACAATACAATTTATGTTCCACTAACATATAAAAACATCAGCGTAATACTTGTGTATCGTAATGTATCTACTGCCTCGGGTACAATTAATGCAGATAATAATCTGTCATTCCGCATTACGTCCTCTACATTCCCTGACCTCTTTGAGATCGAGGGCGTCGGAATCGACCAAGAAGGTAAACTCTGGTTCAACACCAATCGAAGAACAAAACCGGGGGATACCGCTCACGACGGAGTGCACTATTTCAACGGTTTCAACGCTTCCTAAATAAACAGCCCTCTTTGTAAAGGCTAAAAGCAAAAAAAGAAGCGTGATTGTTCCTACGATCACGCTTCTTTTTTATATAACTGATAAGAGACCAATTAAAAGAAGAGGGTGGAAAGACAGTATCATGGATAATCTGTTGGTTACCCTCTCCTTTTCTGGCAACCGCAAACCATGAGTGGGCTATCTGCTTGAAATGAGCTCATGTCAAAGTAGGGATACCCTCCTAGCCGTTTCTTGGGAATCCTTACTTGAACTGCTTCGTCAGATTAGCCATTTCAATCGCCGACATCGCTGCTTCATATCCTTTGTTGCCAGCTTTAGTTCCTGCGCGTTCCACTGCCTGCTCAATGCTGTCTGTTGTCAGAACGCCAAAGATGATCGGGACGCCTGTCTTCAGGCTGGTAGCAGCCACCCCTTTGGCCACTTCATTACATACTACGTCATAATGGGAGGTGGCTCCTCGAATGACCGTTCCAAGCGTAATTACTGCGTCATATTTGCCACTTTCAGCCATTTTGCCAGCGATTAACGGAATTTCAAAGGCACCCGGCACCCAGGCAATATCCACCTCGTCCTCGGCTGCTCCGTGCCGCTTCAACCCATCCAATGCGCCGCTCAGCAGCTTGCTTGTAATAAACTCATTAAATCTGCCAACAACTACCCCGAATTTAAGCCCGCTGGAAACCAAATTCCCTTCGAAAATATGTGCCATGTTTTATCAACCTCTCGTATTGGATTTGAAAATATTACATTTTGAGCATATGCCCAAGCTTTGTTTGTTTCGTATGCAAATAACGGCTGTTGTCCTCTCCCGCTTCCATTTGGATCGGCACGCGCTCGACCACTTCCATGCCGTGGCCTTCAAGCCCTTTGATCTTTCTAGGATTATTCGTCAACAAGCGGATTTTGCTAACGCCCAGATCCTTTAAAATTTGAGCGCCGATTCCGTAATCACGCAGATCTGCCGGGAAACCCAGCTTAAGATTCGCATCCACAGTGTCCAGCCCCTGCTCCTGCAGCTCGTAAGCCTTCAGTTTATTAATCAGTCCGATTCCGCGGCCTTCTTGTCTCATGTACAATAGCACGCCGGTGCCTTCCGTTTCGATCTGCCGGAGCGCAGCGGCAAACTGGGGACCGCAGTCGCAACGCAGGGAATGGAACACGTCCCCGGTCAGGCATTCGGAATGAACTCTCACAAGAACCGGCGTTTCTTCTGTAATTGTCCCTTTCACAAGCGCCAGATGCTCCTTGTCATCCACTTCGTTGGAATAAGCAACGGCCCGGAATTCCCCAAACTCCGTCGGCATCCGTACCTCCGCTTCACGGCGGACCAGGTTCTCACTCTGATTCCGGTACATAATCAGGTCTTGAATCGATATCAGTCTAAGGCCATGTTTCTTGGCGATAATCTGCAGATCCGGAAGTCTCGCCATCGTTCCGTCTTTTTTAATAATTTCACAGATCACGCCAGCTGGCGCCGCGCCGCTTAGTCTTGCCAGATCCACCGCTGCTTCCGTATGACCAGCACGCCGCAGGACTCCTCCATCCTTGGCGACCAAAGGAAACATATGCCCGGGACGCCGGAAATCTCCGGCGGCTACAGTCGGATCGATCAGCGCCTGCGCCGTAACTGAACGTTCTAGTGCAGAAATGCCTGTGGTCGTTTGCCGGTAATCGACGGATACCGTAAAGGCCGTTCCGTGGTGATCCGTGTTTTGGGCCGTCATTGGGGCAAGCTCAAGTTCCTCTGCACGTTCACGCGTGATCGGTACGCATACGAGACCTCTGCCTTCAGTAATCATAAAGTTGATGACCTCTGGCGTAGCTTTCTCTGCCAGCGCGACAAAATCACCTTCGTTTTCCCGGTCCTCGTCATCCACCACAATAACGACTTTTCCAGACCGGAGATCCTCGAGTGCGTCTTCAATCGAGTCAAAAATGATATGATCCATGATGTTTCGTACCCCCATTTGTTCTGATAAAAATATTGTCCGCCCGTTATGCAAATCCGTTTAACGCCAGTATATCAAGCGTGATTCCCTGCCGCCCTGCGCTATTGACAGATGCCTGCGGTCCTAGTAATGCACGTACGTATTTGCCAATGATATCGCATTCGATATTCACGACACTGCCCGGCTTGATACCGGATAACCCGGTTTCCCCGAGCGTGTGGGGAATAACAGATACCCTGAAGATTTCCCCGTCGGTCTGGGCTATCGTCAAACTGACTCCATCCACCGTAATCGAACCTTGTGGGATGATATATGCCGACATTTCCGGTTTATCTGGAAGGATATCGATCAGTACAGCATTCTGCTCCTTGGATAACCGGCGTACCGTACCCGTCATATCCACATGCCCCTGCACCAGATGTCCGCCGAAACGTCCATTTGCCTTCATAGCCCGTTCAAGATTAACTCTGCTGCCCGGCTTCAGCAAACCCAGATTGGAATGACGGTAAGATTGGGGCGTAACATCTGCGGAGAAACCGTCATTGCCAATTCTGACGACGGTCAGACACAACCCATTCACCGCGATGCTGTCGCCAATCCGGATATCGTCCATAATGACGGAAGCTTTAATACTCAGCACCATGGCCTCCCCTTGCCTTGTAATTCCATCCAACAAGCCGATTTCTTCAACCACTCCTGTAAACATTCCGCCACCTCCTCTTACTTTTGATTCCCACCTTGTTCCGGCCATACCGGAATTCCTGATATGCATACATTGTCCCCGACCTGTTCGACCTCCAGCGCCCCCAGAGTAATGGCATCCGCCATGCGGTGAATGCCTTCAAAAACGAAGTTGACCGGGGCCGCTTTACCGCCAATAATCTTCGGTGCAACATACAGGACAATCCTGTCAACAAGGCGTTCCTTAAGCAGCGCTCCGTTCAGCGTCCCTCCACCTTCTACAAGGATGGACCCGATCTCCAAGCGCCCAAGTTCCTTTAGCGCGGTCTTAAGATCAACGCAGGGGCCGCTGCCGCAGACCAGAATCTTTGCCCCATGATCCATGAGAAGCTTTGCCTTCTGCTCTTGATGCCGCTCTGTCGTAAGCACCACCACTGGAGCATTTCCGGCACTAAAAATTCTAGCCTCCGGTGTCAATCTGAGCTGCGAATCCACTACAATTCGGAGTGGTTGTAAACCGTCTACCCCGTCATGCCTTGTCGTCAAACTGGGATCATCCGCTTGGATTGTCCCAATGCCAACCATAATGGCCTGATGACAATGACGAAGGACATGCGCCTGCAGTCTTGCCTCAGCGTTGGAAATCCATTTGCTGTCACCGGTGTCCGCCGCGATTTTGCCGTCCAATGTGCTCGCCGTCTTGATCGTTACAAAGGGCATGCCGGTAGTAATGTATTTGGCGAATTTCTCATTCAGACGAACGGCTTTTTCCCTCAATACGCCGACCTTTACTTCAATACCCTTCCGGCGAAGCTGATCAATGCCAGAACCGGCGACAAGTGGATTCGGATCCTCGCAGGCGATGACTACTCTTTTTACTTTGGCCTCCACCAACAGCTCACAGCAGGGTGGGGTCTTCCCATGGTGACTGCAAGGTTCGAGCGTGACATAGACCGTGCTCCCCTCGGCCTTATTGCCTGCCATCTGGACGGCATGTACTTCCGCATGTCCGCTCCCCCGCTGGAGATGCGTTCCCAGCCCGACAAGAGCGCCATCCTTAACGATGACACAGCCTACGACCGGATTGATTCCCGTCTGCCCTAGTGCCCGCTGCGCCATATCCAGCGCCAGAGACATATAAAACTCATCGTTAATCGCCATCTCCACGTTCCCATCCTCCTTTCCCATCCAAAATGCAACAAAAAAAGCCCGCCGGATCCCGTCCGGGGGCAGTATGAGAGTAAGTTGAAAACACGTCAAATAAAGCTTCCGCCATGATGAATCATGGACAGAGTCGGTAAATGCCATGCTTTTTATATTCACGAAGGATATTCCGGTATGGAAGGTAAGTTAAAAAAACCATCTTCGGATGCCTGTCAAAATAGAAAGGTCATCTTAAGACTGTTTCTCGTGGCGATATCAAACGGCTTATTCCCTGAAGTTTATCATGTCTGATATCTAAACTTACCTATGCAAAATAAACTAAAGCTGAAACCAAATCTCCCACTTCGTACGAAGTTAGATCTGAGATACAACTATTCTTTAGTCAAAATTGCTCACAAGAAAGTTCGTGAAAAAAAGCACGTAACCTTGCTTTATTGGGTGCATCGCATGAACTATATGTAACATGCGCTTTCTCTCCTTCTCCCATCCAGACTATACTGTCGGTCCCGGATTTACACCGGGTCCACCGTACGCGGGCAACAAGCCACACGTCCGGGTCACGGACTAAGATGCTTGCAGATTCCATGTCTCTTCATCTAGAGACAAAAAGCATCATCACCGCCGGTAGGGAATTTCACCCTGCCCCGAAGGATCACCAATAATATTTATGAAATTGCGGATTAATCATTTCGTGACGTTTAGTTACTTTCAGTGCCACTTAGTACATTAATCCTTGATTCATCAAGGCTTTGAAGGCTGTATGTGATTCTTTCTAAATGTTGTTCGGTATCATTTGAAAACAGTGAGTTACAATTAGTTTCCTACCGTTTTCCCTACCAAACATACAAAAGGAAGGAATTACTTTTACAGACATCTAATGCATCTTGATGTGTCTTAAGTTAGCACTCATAAACAAAAAAAGCAAGCGTAAATTATGCCTGCCTGTTTTTATGTATACTATTTACCTTCGAGCCAATCAATAAAAATTGCTTTGCTCACCAACATTTTATAGCCTTTTATCTTCTTTAAAATTCAAATCAACAGTGGTTGGGATGGTAAAAACTTGTACTTGGTAGATATGGATACTTATGAGGATGAAATTGTCTATGTTTTAGGAGACTCGCGAGGAAGCAAAAGTCTTTGAAACGACTTGTGAAGTGGAAGCAAGCCTCGCGAGGGTAAGCCATTGACTTGTTACTTAGCAGAAAGGTTTTTCTCTTAACACTATTCAGTAGAACTACGTAATCTTTAAGCCCTTGAATAAATTCTGCTGAAATCCCACTTGGTAATATACTTTATTTTACTCTTCTTTCCAAAGAGTATACCAATGCGTGGATGTAGATTTTTTATCATCGATATACCAAAAAAAGTATTCCACTCCATCGACGGTAACGTAATATGATTGCCTGAAATAATCTTTGCTATACTCACTTTTAGGGTACATATAAGTCTTAACTCTACATGGGAGACAAGATTGAGTTGTGATCTCAGAATCTTTCTGTGGGGTAGGACTTGCAGATACTGGTATTGCTGCAACAGTCATAAAAGCCGCAATGATCGAAGAGAGTATTACAAATTTTTTTCCCATCCTAATCACCCTAACACCTCCAATTTTTTCAAAGTTAATTTTTATTAACTTTATATCAATTGTAACATTTGGGTATTAATGGCTATATAGTAAATAGGAACCAAAACTAAGGCGCGATTATGTAAATCATGACTTAGTTTTGTCAGTCGCAGTGTTGGCTCGTGCATTAAAACAACATCTTACTTCTTTAAGGCTGTAGGAAAATATGTGTGAAGTCCAATATGGAGAAGAATGCGATCTATTAATGGATTGATATCTTAACAAATTGTGTATTTTATCTTTCCTTGTCTCATTTTTTTCAAATTTTTTAATTGGTACATCAACGTCTTCGACTCTTGGATCATTTAATAATTGTTCACTGAAACTGATGACCAAATTATATTCCTTCTCACGAGTTAGATTCTCGGCAAGGAAATCATTTGAACTGCTTTCTCAGCATTGATATCAAAAATATCTGTGTTAGTTAATATAAATTCCAAAACACATTTAAAATATTTGTGTTGACATTATCAATATCGATGCGTAAAAGAGGCCAGAATGCCACTCTGAGCTAGAGATAGACAATTCTCCCCCCCTTCTAAGTTCCCTTCTTAAATACGTCTTAGAATTGAAAATAGAAGGACTGTACATGTCTTATCATAGAAAATACCCCTTTTTCTAATTTCAAATTATCTATATAACCGCAAACTCATTGATATAAAATAAAGTTATATGTATATTTATTTTATTGGAAGGAGGAATTACTTTTATGCCAATTTATGAGTACGAAAAAAAAGGAAAAACACACTACCGATACGCTTTCGAACTTCTGAAAAGATGGAGAGTAATAAATCCTACCAAATACCTACCGATAAATATCATGAAGCTCAGATAAGCCTTATTTTATAAGGTCCCTGAGCTTCTTTTTATGATTAGAATCCTTCCTGTCCCGAAGGATCAACCAATAATATTTAGTTACCTAATGATACCTTATAGATTAAGCATTGATGTAATCAGAAGCATCATTCAATCTATATGTGGATATTATCACCTAAAAAAATAAAAGCAAGGCAATAAAGTATTCCCCTGCTTATTGACTACTAATTTGTTAAGTTTTCTCCATCTAATCGAAGAATGAAGGTAGAATGTTCCACTTCAAACATAATTATCTGGGAAATTTCAACCCTATCTTAAAGTGTTTAGTTCCATAGTTATAAAGAAACTTATCAGCGTTAGGGGTAAATAGCCCTTAAAATTATAGGTTCCATATGCCTATTACAAAAATATGGAGTATTATCGATAAATTAGATAGGCATGTTTTCACAAAAAAAAAGTAAATTATTTTAGGCTCAACATCATAATTAGCACTTTGAATGAAGGAAATATTTCAATATTGAGCCTCATTTAATGCGATTATGTTACTTATCTGTTTGATAGGCTACTCATGGACCTATTTATAAGTTGATAAAAACACCAGGAATGAGGATTGATGATGAGTAGGTTTACTGCTATATTAGCATTTGGATTGTGGAGTTTAATTATTGCTATATCATGTTTAATCGTTGGAACGTATCTTTGGGTCGGCTGGTCAATCATAGCTCTACTCGCCGGAACCTTAGCATACTACGAATACATACATGTAGAAATACAACAGAACAATATACAACAAGATGAAACTCATAACTATAGTTTGTGAATCGATTATAATGAACCCGAAAATAAAGGATGAAATACCTATAGCAAAAACGTTTTTCTTCAACTCCTAATTTCAGCCTCTCCTTTGGTTTTTAATCCACTCTTAATTCGTTTTTATGCCATGTAAGCTCTTTCGACCCATGCGGGCCTCGCCCTTGTCCGCAGGACGCAAAAAGCCGCCTTCCCCTTGCAGCAGCAAGGAAAAAGGCGGCTTGCCAAGACTTTTTCAAAAATCTGAGCTTGTCCCTTAGACTTCGTAAACTTCGACCGTTTTCATTACGTCACGGCCTTTAAATGCATCCACAAGCTCCATACCTTTGGCTACTTTACCAAAGACAGTGTGCTGACCGTCCAGGTGAGGCTGTGGCTCGTAGCAGATGTAGAATTGGCTTCCGCCTGTATTGCGGCCAGCATGCGCCATAGCCAATGTTCCACGTTCATGTTTGTTAGGGTTGATTTCGCAGTTGATATTGTATCCTGGCCCGCCAGTGCCTGAACCATTTGGGCATCCGCCTTGAGCTACGAAGCCAGGAATAACGCGGTGGAACACCAAACCGTTGTAAAATCCGGAATTTGCCAACTTTTCAAAGTTAGCTACCGTATTGGGAGCGTCTTGGTCGAACAGGTCAATAATAACCTCTTCACCGTTTTCTAAAGTAATTTTCGCTTGTTTTGCCATATGTGAAAAACCCCTTTCGTCTGTAAATAACAACAACATGGTATAGTTTACTATGAATGAATGGACGAAGCAAAGAAATTAAGAAAAATTTTGGTTCAACATCATAATTAGTATGACAAGAGCGAAATGAGCCAAATTCTTTTCATAATTATCGGCTAATTCAATACGAAAAGGATCATCTCCGCATTCCCCAATACAGAAATGATCCTTTTTTACGTTTTGTTCTACTCCAATTCTTGCGTTTAAGTACAACTATCCTTACTTTAGAACAGCCTCTTTGCTGATCCGCTCAGGCACCATGTCATTACCGATGAGATCCTGCAGCGTTTCGCGGCGCACCACCAGGTCGCTTTCTCCCTGATGGACAAATACAACCGCCGGACGACGGATCCGGTTATAGTTGCTGGCCATGGAATAGTTGTATGCTCCCGTACAAGAAACAGCCAACAGATCGCCGCTGTTTACCTTTGGCAAATCCAGATCCCAGATCAGCATATCTCCGCTCTCGCAGCATTTGCCGGCAATGGAAACCGTTTCTTGGGCCGGTTCATTGGCGCGGTTGGCGAGCATCGCTTCGTATTTCGATTCGTACAGGGCGGGACGCGGATTATCCGTCATGCCGCCGTCAACAGCCACATACTTGCGGACGCCGGGGATGTCCTTGCTTGTTCCTACGGTGTACAATGTCGTGCCGGCATCTCCGACAATGCTGCGACCGGGCTCCACCCAGATTTCAGGCAACTCGGAGGACCAGCCGGAGAAGTGCGCTTGGACCGCATCGGTGATCGCTTTGACATACTGCGAAACCTCAAGCGGCGTGTCACCGTACACGTAACGGATGCCAAAACCTCCACCAAGGTTGACCACTGTAAATTGTACGTCAAGCTCCTGATGAACCTGCTTCGCGAAAGCGGCGACTCTTTGCACAGCCATCTCGAAGCCTTCCACCTCAAAAATTTGGGAGCCGATGTGTGAATGCACACCGAGAAGTTCCAGATGGGACAATTCAGATGCAAGCCTCACAGCTTCAAACGCGGAACCATTTCCAATGTCGAAACCGAATTTCGAGTCGGTTTGACCGGTAGAAATATATTCATGCGTATGCGCTTCGACCCCAGGTGTTACACGAAGTAGAATTTGCACGCGCACATTTTTCTCGGCAGCTACGCCACTCAGAAGCTGAAGTTCAACCAAGTTGTCCACGACAAAGCAGCCGATTTCAGCATCAACCGCCATTTCAATTTCTTCAAGCGTTTTGTTGTTGCCGTGAAAATGAATACGTTTAGCCGGAAACCCCGCCTGCAAGGCCGTGTAAAGCTCACCGTCGGATACGACGTCAAGTGACATACCTTCCTGATCGGCAATGCGGCACATAGCCATCACACAGAAAGCCTTGCTCGCATATGCAACCTGAAACTTCAGTCCGGATGCGCGAAAAGCAGCTACGTATTGCTGGCAGCGCTGACGTACGAGCTCTTCATCCACGATATAGAGCGGAGTTCCATACTTGGCCTTAAGATCCGTAACATCACATCCGCCAATCTCTAGATGCCCGGCTGCATTTATTTGACTTGTACCATGTAAGAACATATTCAGCATCCCTTCGTTTTCTCTGTTGAAAAATGTAAAGAATCCATCTGAACTTTTACATCAGTATAACAGACAACGAAAGAGAGTGTATGGATTTTTATGCAGAACATTTGTGTTTTTTTCATGTTTGATCCGTATTATCCGGATTTGGCGCCATTCTTGTATTATCCTTCGGTTTGTTGAAAGAAGGCCGTTTCTTTGATTCAAGGAGCGGAAAACGGAATAAAACATTGGCCATCCCCTTTGCATTAAAAGGTATAAAAGGCCACAAATATGAGGAATTATACGAGCGGTTCAGCGTCAGCAGCAGAATCAGGAGTGTCGTCCCCACCACGAATCCTTGCACTTTAAAAATAGCCACGGCTACCAGGAGTACCAGTCTCACCATCCGGTTGGCAAGCCCAAGCTCATAACTCGGAGTCGCGTACATACCGATCGCCGCAACAGCCATGTATAGAACGACTTCATTGATGAACAACCCCGATTTGACGGCAATATCACCGACTAATATCGCAGCGATGAGGCCCATGGCTGAAGCGAGTGGAGTCGGGGTATGGACAGCGGCAAGCCGCAGCAGGTCGACCCCGAATTCGACCATCAGAAATTGGACGAGTAGGGGAACCCTACCTTTGTCATGCGGTCCAATAATATCAAGAAAAGGCGGCTTCAGCTCCGGATTTAGTACGATCAGCAGCCAAAGCGGCAGCAAAAACAGGGAGGCGAATATCCCTAAAAAGCGGATCCATCTTAAATACGTGCCCATAAAAGGCGTTTGCCGATTTTCCTCGGCATGCTGTAATAAATCAAAAAAGGTCGTTGGCATGATCATGACGCTTGGGGAGGTATCGACGAAAACGGCTACCCTGCCCTCCAGCAGATGAGCAGAGACCACATCCGGCCGCTCCGAATAACGAACTAGCGGATAAGGGTGCCATCCCTTATTGATGATCCCTTCCTCAAGCTGCTTATCCGCCAGCGGCAGCCCTTCGATATCAAGGCCTTTTATTTTCTCCCTAATAGAGTCTACCTGCACTTTATCCACGATGTCGTCAATATATGCAATACACACATCGGTACGCGTGCGCCGACCTACTTGGACCAGATCGGTTATAAAGCCCGGATCGCGCAATCGTCTGCGGACAAGTGTGATGTTGGTGAGAAGCGTTTCGGTAAAGCCGTCCCTGGCCCCCCGGACGACCCTTTCAATGCTGGGTTCTTCAGGGCTTCTCACAGGAAAGGTACGTGTATCCATCACAATCGCCGTGTGCTCGCCTTCGATAAATAAAGCAGACATCCCCGTCAGCACCTTGTTAATCGTCGAGCTCAGCTTTTTGTCAACTTCAACCTGGATATGGGGTATATAACATTCAAAAAAGGATTTTAGCGCATCCGTTGACAGTTGCTCGGCCGACAGATATGTCAAGCGCTTCAGGATTTCAAGCAAGATATTATCCTTAGCAAAACCATTAACGGAAAACAAGCCGGTCTTTTGCCCGGCAAGATTCATCTCGCGGAATACGATATCAAAGGACTTGCCGAGCCCAACCACTTCCTGAAGCGTGGCTTTCGTCCGGTTCAAGCTGTCCGATATGTCGTCCGTTTGCTGCCAGTAGATGACGGATTCCTCTACCGAATCGGATTCTTCCTTTTTCTCTTTCTGCTTCTGGGCCTTCCCTTTATCCGATATTCCCGGAAGTTCTTCACCTGCAGATATTCCGGAATCTTCAAGTCCGTCGTCAAACTCCTCATCGCTGCCGGAGATTATTCTCTCCTGTCCCTTTCTTACGGAATCTTCTGGAACGCTATACCGCGTCGGCATGGACTGCTCTGCCGGATCCTTTTCACTACTTGGATTATTCTCATGTTCGTTCATGATCCACCCGTACCTTTCGCGTCTTACTTTCTATATATAAACCAATCACACAATGAGCCTGTCACTTTTCCGGTTACCATTGCTATCACAAGGCCGAACAGATAATGTGTCATATTCAACCGTTTGGCTAAAATAGGAAGCACGTTCAGCACTTCGGTCAATGCGGCTGCCAGCAAACCGACAAATATCCCGTTAAACAAACCGACGACAAAACCGGCCCAGGATCCCAAAGAGAACGTCCAGTTCCAGAAATCAAAAACCGTTCCTAGCAGGGAACCGGCAACCATCGCCCCCTCGTACCAATGAACCTGATGGTAGGATTTCGTAATCTGCGCGAGCCGCGGAATCATGTCTAACACGATAAAAAGGGCAATCACCCCACCACCTACCGCGATGCCGCCTGCGATGCCTAGCAAAATCTGCACAAACCAACCAAACACTAAACTCAAGGCTTATCACCTTGATTTTGGGGCATCCTCATCCGCTTATATTCCTGGGCGACAACATATTGGTTGATATCTTCCTGGTAAAGGTACATTTCCACCTCAAGAGGTGTCGGTTCCTCATTCCACTTTTTCTTAAACAGATGATTGAAAAAGATCACCATGCCAAGGCCAATGCCGAATGAATAAGCTGTCTGAAACAGGTAGGGATGATCATCCCGTCTGCCTGTCAGCATTTCCACCGTCCGGATCTGCACCTCCTGCATGTTGACATCCACATGAAAGTTCATGATGGTAAGAGCCGAACCGAAGAACAACAGCAGCCAAACGAGCAAAAACAACAGTAGCGATGGTCTTTTGGACGGCTTGACGACTTCCACCAAAACATGATTGTTCCCGATTGGCTCAATTTTAACGCCGGGTATAAGCTCCTGTACCTTCGGAATGATTAACATAAGATCAATAAGTAGCAAATTACCGTCCCATTTATGTGGCTGGACCAACTCAAGATTGCGAAGCGGTGCCTCCCACTCTGGATCGCTTAATATCCGGGCAACATGCCCGAGCGTCACAATCCTCCCCTGTGTTATCGGCACGCGGCTGCGCAGCTGCAGGTACACCGTAGGAGCCGGATCTGAAGTCATTCCACTCACCCCTTTGCTGCTTCATTGACGTTAGTATTGGAAAAACCCCCGTATTCTAGTCAGTGACTGCAATTCAGCCATAAAAAGGAGGTTAGTATTTTTTTGCGGAACATCCCCGGACTAAGGATTACAAAAAAAAGGGCCAGCCAAGATAATCTTGGCTAGCCCTTCATAAAAGGTTCAGCAAAGTTAGTGCGCGAGCACCAACCATTTCTTTCTTCACTGCGCAATCTGATCGCGGATCAGCTGCAATATTTTCTTTTCCAGCCTGGATACCTGCACCTGGGAGATCCCAAGCCTGGCGGCAACTTCCGACTGGGTCTGGTCACGGTAATACCTAAGGTATACGATCAGTTTCTCCCGCTCGGAGAGACCGTCTATAGCCTCGTTTAGGGCAAGCTTGTCGAACCATCGCTCCTGGGACTCGTCAGCAATCTGATCCATAAGTGTAATCGGATCGCCGTCGTTTTCAAACACGGTTTCATGGATGGAAGTTGGCGGCTTATTCGCTTCCTGGGCAAAAACCACTTCCTCCGGTGTCACCCCAAGCTCCTCAGCCACCTCTTTAACGGTCGGCAGACGGTCCAAATGCTTCGATAGCTCATCCCTTTTCTTCCGGACCTTGTTGGCCATTTCCTTCAGTGAACGGCTGACTTTCAGCGTGCCGTCGTCCCGAAGGAAACGTTGGATTTCTCCTATGATCATAGGTACGGCATAAGTAGAAAATTTAACATCGTAACTTAAATCAAATTTATCGACGGACTTCAGCAGACCGATACAGCCGATTTGAAACAAATCCTCCGGCTCATAGCCACGGTTCATGAATCTTTGTACGACGGACCAGACGAGACGGATGTTGCAGTTTACCAGCGTATCGCGGGCCGTGTTGTCTCCGGCCTGGCTCAAAGCGATCAGACGTTTGACTTCCGCATCTTCCAGATAGGTCTGTGAAGGTTTTTTCACATCAGCATCCATACGCCCAACCCCTAATTATACAAAGCTTTCTTGGATTCAATCCTTTTCTTCATCCTGATCGATGTACCGGAGCCGGGTTCGCTGGAAACTTCAAATTCATCCATAAAGTTTTCCATGATCGTAAATCCCATCCCTGATCTCTCCAGTTCAGGCTTTGACGTGTAAAGCGGCTGTCTAGCCAGATCCAAATCTTCAATTCCGGCTCCCTTATCCTGGACGGTGATCGTTACCGTATCGCCGATGATATCGGCGGTGATGATGACCATTCCCTCCGGATTGCTGTCATAACCATGAATAATACTGTTCGTTACTGCTTCAGAGATAACCGTTTTCAGGTCGCTCAGTTCATCCATAGTTGGATCCAGTTGGGAAATAAACGCCGCAACCGTTACCCGAGCAAAAGACTCATTTTCCGATTTGGCTGAGAATTGGAGATTCATGAAATTGCGCTGCTGAACTTTCTCCTCCATCATGACACAACCTCCAGTCCCGAGAGCGCCTGGCCCTCGTTATCGTAGATAGGCATGATCTTAAACAGCCCGGACATATCCAGCAGACGGTATACCGCCTCATTTACGTCACACACGGCCATTTTTCCGCCCTTGCTTTTGAGGAGCTTATATCGCCCCAAAATAACCCCCAAACCAGAACTATCCATAAACTGCAAATTTTTAAAACTAAGCACCAAATGCTCTGTTTGTCCTCTCTGAATGGTTTCATCCAGTTGCAAACGGACTTGATCGGCGGTATGATGATCCAGCTCGCCGGATAGACGGACTATCAGTGTTTTTCGGTGATGCTCCATTTCCACTTGCAGATTCACGCCTGCTCACTCTCCTTCCTGTCGCTTGAACAAGGATTTCTACGAAACAAAAAGATATTCCTGCCCCCCGACAAAACTAGAAGAAAACTGCTATCAATCTACAAGGAACAATTTGGAGACTGTCCGTTTAAATAGCTTCCACCATCCAGCCTTGCCAACCTGTTCAGGTGATTTGAGCTCAAATTCCTTGAGAATTTTGTCGCCCTGGTATACCACCAGCTTTCCTAAGCTTTGCCCAGCCTCAACAGGGGCCTTCAGCTCCTTCGGAACCTGCAGCTCATGCCGGATACCTTCTGCCTTGGCATTTCGCTTGAGTAGTACGCTGTATTTTTGCCCTGCGGTAAGCGTCAGTTCCTTGACGTTCCCTTTATTGATTTTTACCGTTCCAATCGTGTCACCTGGTTTGAAAATGGTATGCGTGGTGTATTGGGAGAACATGTAATCGAACATTTTGGACACTTCTGCATTACGCGTTTTTGTATTCGGCTCTCCAAGCACGACCGCCACCGCTCTCAAATCGCCTTTGACTGCCGTTGCCGACAGACAAAATTTTGCTTCGGAGGTATATCCTGTCTTCAGCCCGTCAGCCCCGGTATAAAAACGGACAAGTTTGTTTGTATTGACCAGCCAGAACGGCTTTTGCGAATCTTTACGCAAATAGTCTTGGTAGGAGCCGGTGTATTTGGTGATGTCCTTATGCTTCAAGAGCTCGCGGCTGATTACCGCAATGTCGTGCGCCGATGAGTAATGGTCCTGGACAGGCAGCCCGTTGCAGTTGACAAAATGGGTATCCTTCAGTCCGAGTTCCTTGGCTTTATCATTCATCATCCCAACGAAAGCCTCTTCGGTGCCGGCAAGTTTCTCCGCCATCGCGACCGAGGCGTCATTGCCCGAAGCCATCGCGATCCCTTTCAGCATCTCATCCACCGACATTTCTTCTCCAGGTTCCAGAAAAATCTGCGAGCCCCCCATGGACGCCGCATATTCGCTTGTACGGACCATATCGGTATACTTCAATTTGCCAGAGTCGATCGCTTCCATGGTAAGCAGCATCGTCATAATTTTGGTAATACTTGCCGGCGGCAGTTTATCATGGCTGTTTTTCTCATAGATAATAGTTCCCGTATCCGCATCCATGAGGATGGCGGACTTTGCGTTTGCCGCCAGCTCCGCTTGGCCCGTTTGCTTGGCCTTTTCTTCGGCAGATCCCGACTGCGGAAAAGCCGCAACCGATAGGCATATCGATAGCACCACTGCCAATAGCGTTTTCTTCAAAATAAGTCCCCTCCTGATCTCTGGTCATTATTCGAAAACAGAATTTTGCAGATTCAAAGATCAAACAGCATGAGCCGCTTGCGCAAAATTCTAATATTGCTGCTGTTTCCAGTGTCGTCAGGTTCACAGGAAAATATTCCATCCCTTGGCTGGTTGCCAAGGAAAATTTCAGGAAATAAAAAAATCCGCAGGTTTTACACCTGCGGATGCTTCATTAATTTATGATTTGGTTTATAGTCGCCTTCATGCTACATGTTCGGAATAACTGCGAGCACAAGACTCAGAAATTTTTCACGAACGCGTTCCGTGGTTTCCATGACTTCGTCATGCGAGAGCGGTTGGTCAAGAATGCCTGCGGCCATATTGCTGATACAGGAAATCCCCAGCACTTCAAGTCCGGCATGGCGGGCCACAATCGTTTCCGAAACCGTAGACATGCCTACCGCGTCGGCACCCAAAGATCTAAGCATTCTGATCTCGGCTGGGGTTTCATATGTAGGTCCAAGGAGCCCCGCATAGACGCCTTCCTGCACGGTAATGCCTTTTGCCTCAGCCGTGTCCTTAAACAACTTGCGCAAGCGACGGCTGTAACCTTCGGACATATCCGGAAAACGAACTCCCAGAGCGGAGTCATTCGGGCCGATCAACGGGTTTTTGCCGGTGAGATTAAGATGATCGGAAATCACCATCAAGTCTCCGGGCTCATACGACGTATTGACACCACCGGCCGCATTGGTTACAAGCAGGCTTTTTACACCCAATTCTTTCATGACGCGGACCGGGAATGCCGTTACTTCCGGACCATATCCCTCATACATATGGAAGCGGCCCTTCATCATAACAACAGCACGACCTTCGATGGTGCCGAGCAATAGCTCCCCGTCATGTCCTTCTACCGTGGACACAGGAAAATGAGGAATATCCTGATACGGAATCGAAATGCCGTCCTGGATCAAATCCGCGAGGATGCCAAGCCCCGATCCCAAAATGAGACCTACCTCCGGTTTAACTTCCGTTTTGCTTTGAATGTAAGCGGCCGCTTCTTGAATGGCTTTTTGGTTAATTGTTGTCATAAACAGATCTCTCCTTCAATTGTGTTGAATACGCGCGCTCCCGAGGATGATGGCTTTCATAAACATCCTTCATCACTTTCTTCGTCAACGCTCCATACAGCGGAGCAGCTGATAGATCGCTATGTCCCAACATCTCCTGGACGGACCGGATATCCGCGCCATCCTCCAGCAGATGTGCGGCAAAGGAATGGCGGAGCGTATGCGGGGTGATCCCTTCATCTATGCCGGACTCCGCGGCGTATTTCTTTAATATTTTCCAAAATCCCTGCCTAGTCAGCCTTGTTCCATGATTGTTAAGGAAAAGTCCGTTTTCTTCACGCCCCCTGGCAAGTTTCGGCCGCATTTGCTTTATGTATGCACCCACGGCTTCAGCTGACATGCTGCTGATCGGCAGCACTCGCTCTTTCCCTGAACTGCTTGTACACCGAAGAAACTTCAGATCCGGATTCACGTCATCTAAATTAAGCGCCGTCAGTTCCGAAACCTTCATGCCTGTGGCATACAGAAGCTCAAGCATCGCCTTATCCCTCATCCCCGGCGGAGAAGAAATGTCCGGCGCCGCTAACAGATGCTCGACCTGCTCCACCGTTAATACTTGGGGAATTTTCTTTTCGAGTTTTGGCGACTCCAAATACAGCGTCGGATCCTGCTCTAACAAAGATTCCTTGACCATGTAGTGAAAAAAAGATCGCAGCGAAACAAGTTTCCGCGTTACCGTAGACGAAGCGAAACTCTGGCTCTTCATCTCATTCATATACATGGAAACATGGATTTTCTTGATTTGGTTTGCCGACTGAATCCCCTGCCGCTCTACAAACTCAAAGAATTGCAGCAGGTCGCGCTCGTAGGATTCAAGCGTGCTTCGTGACAAACCTTTTTCTTCGCCTATATTACGAATAAAGGAATGAACATACTGCATCATAAGTTGAAAAGCTCCCTTGGATAGATTAGCCGCTCCATTAGAGGTTGTTCAAAAAGTCCGCTTTTGATCACGAAGTGAATTAGGAACCTCGGTGCTGAAAACCGACCTTTTTGAACACACACTATTAGTGTTTCGACAAAAAACCTTCGGTTCCCTGCATGGCATCCCTATTCTCCATACCAATAAAAAAATCGCAGCCTGTCGCCCATCATTTCACCTGTTTTGGCCTTATCCGATGGCTGAAAAGCCTTTACAGCATGCCCCTCGGGAATCTGGTAATGATCTACCGGCGTAATCCAAGATCCAAGCAAACGGAACAACTGGTACAGCGTATAGGTTAATACCATAAAAACAAGCAAAAACTTCATTGTTGACAGACATTTACGAACCGATATAATCATCCGAACCACACTCCCGGAAGTAGTAAAAAGCTGAGACCGGCATCAACGCGCCTTCCTATTATTTCAGCTTATGTAGCCTTGTCCGGTCGTATGACAAGCCATTTCTTTGAGCCATCAAATATCCCCGCAAAAAGTATCGGAAAGAAGTCCGACGCCCTCAAAGAGGGGCGCTTTTGCAGAGCAAAAGTACTGAGAGTATCGGAAAGAAGTCCGGGTGCCTCTCAAAGAGGGGCGCTTTTGCGGAGGAAAAGTACGGAGTGGAGCCTATGCTTCGATGCGTATTCCAAATATTTTGCAGAGACCCCAAATCCTATAAATCTCAAAAAAAGCCCTCTCCGGCAAACCTCTTGCCAGCGAGAGCTTGTGATCTTGGAGGATCATATCCGATTGTTAAGCATTTGGCTTCTTGCCGTTATCGCTGCGTTCGCTTTCTTCCTTGTCCTTGCAGCGATGACAAATACCATGAAAATCAAGCCGGTGATCGGAAACCGTGAAGTTGAATTCGCGTTCCAAACGCTCTTCCAGCTGACCCAGCCAATCTTCTCTAATTTCGTCCAAGCTGCCGCACTTTACGCAAATCAGATGATGATGGTGATGTTTTGAAGTATCTGTTCGTAAATCATATCGGGCAACGCCATCGCCGAAATTGATCTTTTCAACGACATGCAGTTCACTGAGCAATTCAAGGGTACGGTACACGGTAGCCAGACCGATTTCAGGAGCCTTTTCTTTGACGAGCATGAAAACATCTTCCGCACTAAGGTGATCTTCTTCATTCTCGAGTAAAACTCTGACGGTAGCTTCCCGTTGGGGTGTTAGTTTATAGCCCTGGGATTGCAATTGTTGTTTGATTTTATCGATCCGAGCTTCCATTTTCTCCCTCCCCACAGGAAAATCAATACACCTTTGCTATATAACACACTCTTCATTATAGGGGGAGTTACGCTCCAAAGTCAAACGGTTTTACTCACAACCCGGGGACTGCTGCCGTCTCTAGAAGTGAAGGTGTCACCCATTTCATCATTGCAGGCGTCACCCAGGTTTCAAATGATGAGATGCCAAGCATAATTAGACACATCACTACAGTCAATCCGACATAAGAAACGAAAGGACCGACTACGTTGACACGATTATGCAACATCACCCTGTTTTTGATCACATGCAGTGAAAAGGAGATAGCGGATACGCTCGAAACGATGAGCACCGGGGTGATCAGCAAGTTGGGGGGAGCTACCGTTACTAAGGCGAAAAGCAGTCCCTTCCAAGAAAATTGACCGACAAGATAACCAACAGTGAAACCGATCAACACCCCTTTTAGAAAATCAAGAATGAGAATTCCAGGCAAACCAATGACGGACAATCCGAGAAACCAGATCAGCCCCACCCATTTCAAATGCAAGCCTGCAATGCTCCAAAAGGTCTGCGCGGCACCCGTTCCCGTATCGCTTTGATCCACCGTCCAAAAAAAGTTTTGAAGATACCGCCCCAGGTCCTGCTGCTGCTCCAGCGACAACGCATTCACCATGAGGGCACCGAAAATGACCCCGACTAGAAACAGGACAGCTACAAAAATATACAGAACCGTTTGCTCCTTAAAGGTATGGCGGAAAGTTCGCACACAGGATTCTCCCTTCCTATCACATACCTTTACTTTATGAAGACAAGTATCAAACTATGACTTTTTAGTAGACGGAGGAACTACCTTTCCATAGGTCCCGCCTCCGCCAGAAGTCAACGAAAGAGTTCCGTTTCTCGCCATCACAATCTGCCCAGCCATGCTGCTGCCGACAACTTCCGCAAGCTCGGCTTCCCCTGCCCGATGTAAGATCGACATTTCCGTGCCAAAACGGTCCAGCAGCTTCCTCATCGTTACCTTCCCGAGACCAGGAATAAATTCAAGCGGGACTTGATAATGGTACTTGGGACGATCTTGCGGCTGCCAGGATTCCTTCCGGTCGGCGATGTCCAGAATCCGGTCCCAAACGCCCTGGACTTTTTTGGAGCCGCCACAATGCGGACATGCTCCCAGCATGATTTCCTCCCGGTCGAGGATGCGGCTGCAAAGAAGGCAAAATGTGCGGTGGTATTTTCCCAGTCGCGGGTTCAAGCCAAAATTTCCTGTTATAGAGCGGCCCTCTGCTTTATTCAGCGCATGAACAAATTCAACAAAACTCGGTTCGGCCATCCGGATTCGGTTGTATTCCCTGCCGATCTTCCCAAGAGAATGCGCGTCAGAATTCGTAACGAACGTATAGCTGTCCAATTCGGAAATCAGTCCTGCCATCTCGGAGTCGGCACTGAGACCAAGTTCAACGCCGCTGATCATACTGAGGTCGAGCACTTCGGACATATGCGCCGTTACATTCCCGTAGATTCCTTTATGGGGAGTAAATACATGCGCCGGAATCATGATGCCGCCTCGGCTGTATATCTCCTCCTGCAGCACTCGGGCAGGGACATAGATGCGCTGCGAACTGAGATTTACATTTTTCATATGCTTCGCCATCCATGCAGTGAAATGCTGCATTACGGTCAAATCGGGAAAATAAGCAAGAAGATGAGCCGCCCCACGGCCTTCTTCAACGATCTCAATTTCGCTTCCGAGTAAAATGGTTGTCCCCCTGTAAGAAATGCCGCCGCCTTTGAGCTCCGTCATCTCGCCTGAATACAGGCAGTCTATAATATCTTTTTGCACCTCAGGCGAATGGCAGTCAATGATTCCCACCAGATTCATACCCTTGCGACCAGCCGCTTCCCTGGCGATGTTTGCAAACGTCAAGTCTTTACTGCCACTGATTTTTACGGCTTGTCCAGAAGTGGTCATTCCGATGTGGATATGCAAATCGGCGTAATATTCCGTGAGCACCTCGTTTTTTTCATGTGACGTATTGGTATCGATCGGAGTCATAATCCAAACACCCCTGTCGCGTGTTTTAGTTTCCAGGCATATACGGCCATGATCGTTTTGGCATCACGGATTCTTCCCAATGCGACGGCTTCTTCCGCTTCCGCAAGCGTTAGTTCATACAGCTCAAGAAACTCGTCCTCATCCGGGGCTGCTTCCCCGCTTCGGAGCTCCTCAGCAAGATAGAGATGAATAATCTCATCAGCAAATCCCGGTGAGGTATAAAAAGAATGCAAATGCTTGATATTCCGACATGCGTAGCCGGTCTCCTCCTGTAGCTCCCTTTTAGCGGCTTCCAGTGGATCTTCCCCTTTTTCGAGCTTTCCAGCCGGAATCTCCAGCTCGCAGCGGCCCATGGCCTGCCGGAATTGGTCGACCAAAATCATCTTATCATCATAGATCGCAAGCACCGCTACCGCACCGGGATGTTTGACGATCTCTCTGGATGCGGTACTTCCGTCTGGTAATTGAACCGTATCAATCTGCAAGGAAATGACTTTCCCTTCGAAAATAGGTCTCGTGGAGACCGTAACTTCATCTAGCTTGGTATTTGAATTTGCAAATTCCTTCACAGTCTCATCTCTCCTTATTTTAAAAACAAGCATGTTTGTACAAGCTGACTCATATGGTGTTATTATAACAAACTTCAACAAAGGAAGAGGGGAAGCGAAAATGAAGAGCTACCGTACCGAAAGCTCCATTCATTTGGTTGGAAAGGCCTGGCAGATCCGAATCATGCTCAAACAATGGATGAAAGAGGCCCAACCGCATACTCCGTTGGCTGTATTATTGGAAGGTTCAAACACCAATACAAACGGATAAGAATGGTTCTGTAGGTCTATATTGCAAAATAAAACAAATATATGATTATATATGATTAATGTCACAATATCTTTGTTTTTTAAATTTTTTTATCGCAACGTATAACTAAAGACGGCTTAAGTTGTTATATATAGCAGGGGGTTCCATATGAAGAATGATCAAATGATCAATTTGGTTCATTGCTAAAGTCCCATACCGAATCTTCTGCACAGCAGTATAATTTAGGTGTATGGTATCGCTCCCGCGGTATGGCTGAAGAGGCGCTCCAATGTTTTGAAATAGCCCTTTCAACCTCAAGGGATGGAAGCAGCGTCGGAAAGCAGTCTTATGACGAATCCATGTGCTGGCTGGAATACGGCAGATTGCTCCGGCTGCTAGGTCGGAACACCCAGGCAGGCGCGGCTTTTCGCCAATGCCTGACGCGCAAACGATTCGCTATGGAAGCTCTCCTTGAAATCGGTATTATTCTCTTCCAAATGGGGACAAACGATTCCGAAATACGCCTTCAGCTGACCGCTATCGCAACGGAATTAATGGAAGATGACATTTTACTTGTTGCAGAGGTTCTTTGGGGCTTAGGTGCCTACTCAACGGCGGCGGAACTTTACGCAACCTGTTACCGGCAGTCGAGCATTACCGAGATAAATCAGATTCACTATATTTTATGTCTAATTTACATAAATCAATTCCAAGAAGCTCTTACATTATTATCGCTACAAGCCATGCGCTCAGATCACGTGCTCCTAATGACAGCAAACCATATGATCAGGGCCACGGAAGTCAAAAACGTTTGCAAATGGTGCCTGTATGGCATGAACGGAGGTATCGGTATGCCTGCCTTGTCCCGGTATGAAGCTTTGGAAACAGCCAAAACCGCAATCGCGCTCGGCAAAATTAATGAAGCCTTGGCAATACTGGCGAGTCCGACCCCCGATGAGTACAACGAGCTGATCTATACATTGTACAAGCAGGGCTATCGTGAACTCGCCGCATCGCGAATCGCCGTAATGGAACAGCTACCTTTGAATGACCGCAGCCAGATTTCGCTCGATCTTTGCTTCATCGCCGCAGAGATTGAATATGATGCAGGCAATTACGAAAGAGCAGCTGCCATTTTCGAGACCATTTACGGCACGGATCCTAATCATTCGCCAGCAAGGTTCGGCGCTGCTTCGTGCTACCTGCAGCAAACTAAGAAATCACTGATGGGAAGGCTTGAAAATACCATTGTCGGCAACGAGCTATTCCTTAAAATCGAACATCATTTAGACAAAATTTCCCGCGCCCTGCAAATATTGAATATAACGGAATGGCATACGATTTGGACTCCGGCTCAGGAGCGAAACCATGCTAAGGGACCCGCTGTTTTACTGCATTAGCTGAAATCAGGAAAAAGGCTGCTTCACCGGCCATGTTTCGTCGGTGATAACAGCCTTTTTTTTCCGTACAACTCGATTATTTCACGGTTTCGCCAATAATACTGATGACCATTTCAGCCGCTTTGGCCATATCTACCGCCCGAATCCGTTCCTTTGTCGTGTGGATGTTTTCATAGCCTAAAGCCAGATTCACAGTTGGCACTCCCATGCCATTGAAAATATTCGCATCACTGCCGCCACCCGAATGGAAGGTACGGCTGGTGAGACCGATCTTGGCAATTGCCCGCTGCGCCAACTTCACGACTTCATCGTTTTCATCGAAATTAAATGCAGGGTACACGATTTCGCCGATAAATTCGCATTTTGCACCACATTCAGACGCGGCGCTTTCGAGTGCTTCGCGCATATGTTCGATTTGCCGTTCCACTTTGTCTTGCACGATGCTGCGCGCTTCCGCATCAACCTCCACGAAATCGCAGACCACGTTCGTAGGACCGCCACCAGCGAATTTGCCGATATTTGCGGTAGTTTCATGATCCAGCCGTCCGAGCTTCATACGCGAAATGGCCTTGGATGCAACCTGAATCGCGCTGATGCCATCTTCCGGATTAACGCCAGCATGAGCGGATTTCCCAAAGATTTTCATCTTGATTTTGGCCTGTGTCGGAGCGGCGACGGCAATAGCTCCAATTTCGCCGTTTGAGTCGATCGCGTATCCAAAATCCGCGTCCAGATATTTCGGATCCATCGCACGCGCTCCGAGCAAACCAGACTCCTCGCCTACTGTAATCACGAATTGGATTTGTCCATGTTCGATCTGCTGTTCCTGGATAACCCTGATTGCTTCGAAAAGCACAGCGATTCCGGCCTTGTCATCGGAACCCAGAATGGTTGTTCCGTCACTTGTAATCCAGCCGTCTTTGCCCAAGGAAGGTTTAATCCCTTTGCCAGGGGTCACCGTATCCATATGGCATGTGAAGAACAATTTAGGCGCCTTGCTCCCCGGGGTTCCTTCCATGGTAACGATCAGATTCCCTGCGCCATGGCCTGTTCTCGGCTTGGAATCATCTTCGACCACGTTCAGCCCGAGCTCGGAAAATTTCTTCTTAAGCACTATCGAAATTTCTTCTTCATGTCCTGTCTCGCTGTCCACCTTGACAAGTTCCATAAATTCTTCTACTAAACGTTCCTGTTTGATCATTGGACTTCCCTCTCTCTCATGGTTAAGTTACAATGGATATTAATAGGCGCGATCCAAAAAATAGTGAATCAGATTTGCGCGAAAACTGCCCGTCTTCGGCAAATAAAATGATCTATTATTTTTTTGATCGCGCCTGAAACAAGCTATTGCATATTGAGATCCATATTGCAAAATTATTTTTTCAACTGGTAAAGGAGTAGCTATGCAAAATAAAAAATGGTTTCGATTGTTTGTTTACTTGATGTTGATCGCCATGTGCGGCTCCGTA
Organism: Paenibacillus sp.; assembly: GCA_031254035.1. GTDB lineage: Bacteria > Bacillota > Bacilli > Paenibacillales > Paenibacillaceae > Paenibacillus_AQ. The sequence goes on along the minus strand of JAIRVF010000004.1, from coordinate 8,802 downwards.
ATTTTCGGAGTGGTGGAATCCGTCATCGCCCGCTGATTCAGCGGGCTGTTTCAGTTATAAGCTTCGCTGCAGTCTCGTACGAGAATACCTCAGTAAAGAAAGGCATAATTTCTTCTGCAACCTGCTCCACCGTAAAATCTCTCCCTGTACATTCTTCCAGCGATGTCACGCCGTATTCTTGAATGCCGCAAGGTATGATCCCTTTAAAGCCCTGTTCTCCAATACCTGCCTTGATGTTAAATGCAAATCCGTGACTGGTCACAAACGCGCGACGGCTACGGCATTTGTTGAATTTAACTCCAATCGCGCACACTTTCAAATCGCCGACCCAAACCCCAGTATACTCTGGCTTTCGTCCTGCCTCAATGCCGTAATGCTGCAAATAATTGATAATAACTTGCTCCAAACTGCGCAAATATCCATGCAAATCCAGCCCGGCTCCCTCCAGCAAAAGCAGTGGATACCCGACAAGTTGGCCGGGCCCATGATATGTAATATCCCCGCCGCGGTCGATTTCAAATAATCCGATGCCCTTCACCTCAAGCTCTTCCTTGCTCAGAAGCAGATGCTCTGGATGTCTTTGGGAACCGATGGTATAGGTTGGCGGATGCTGCAAGAGCAGCAGGGTATCCTGCTGCTCTCCAAGGTCAATGCTTTTTACAATCGATTTTTGCAAATCCCAAGCTGCATCATAACCCATCATCGGTGTATAGGAAACTTGAAGTTCTTTGCTCATGAATAACTCGCGTCCTTTCCTGATGATGAATGACTGCTCAATTAATATACTTTCGTATCTAGCGTATAGGCTTCGATATTTTCCTTCACCCGTTGCAGGAACCGTCCGCAGATGACTCCGTCCAAAATCCGGTGATCCAATGACAAACAAATATTGGCCATCGAACGGACTGCGATCATGTCGTTGATGACGACCGGTCGCTTCACGATCGATTCAAACGTCAGGATGGCAGCCTGCGGATAGTTGATGATTGGGTAAGATAAAATGGAGCCAAAAGATCCCGTATTGTTAACGGTAAAGGTTCCCCCTTGCATATCCTCTAGCTTCAGCTTACCTTGGCGGGTTTTGTTCGCAAGTTCTTCGATCTCCCGGGCCAATCCCGCAATGTTCTTCTGATCCGCCCTTTGAATAACCGGAGTCATTACCGAATCTTCCGTACCGACGGCCAGTGAAATATTGATATCTCGTTTGACGATAATTTTATTCACGGCCCAAACGGAATTCATGATCGGGTAGTCCTTGATCGCATTCACAACAGCTTTAAGGAAAAATGCCAGATACGTTAAATTATACCCTTCTCTGCGCTTAAATTCATCCTTTAGTTTATTGCGCAGCAGCACGAGATTGGTCACGTCCACCTCGACCATTGTCCAGGCATGAGGAATCTCAGATACGCTTTGGCGCATATTGGTCGCGATCGCATTGCGAAGCGGCGTCACATCGATCAACGTTTCGCGCTCTCCGCCTCTTTCCACTTCAATCGGCGGGATTTTTGGCGACTCCGACATATGCAGCCCAGAGCTTCTTTCCGCTACCTGCGGCTGCGGAATATATTGCTCTGGTGTTACCGCTGGATTGCCATGCGGCAGATCCTTGAATGGGGATTGAACCTCTTTCACGATCTGTCCCGCGCCATTTTGCGACTGTTTGCTTGCGCCGCCCTTTTCTACAAAAGCGAGTACATCCTTGCGGGTAATCCTTCCACCCATTCCCGTTCCCTGCACCGATCTTAGGTCAACGTTATGCTGGGCAGCCAAAGATTGGACTGCTGGTGAGTAACGGCTTCTCATCGATTGATCACCATCGTTTGCAGAAAGAGCTGCTGACGTTGCATGTTGCGTTTCGTTATTCCCATCCTCCGCCCCGGAGTTTTGGCCCTCTACAGCCATACGGCATATAATTTCCCCTACACCGACGCTTTGGCCTTCCTCAGCGATCAGTTCAGCCATTACTCCGTCCAGCGTTGAAGGAATCTCAGCATTTACTTTATCGGTGATTACCTCGCAAATCGGTTCATATTGCTCAACTTGATCCCCCGGTTGTTTCAGCCACTTTGCAATCGTAGCCGAAACCAGCGATTCAGCCAGCTGCGGCATCACCACATCGGTTAACTTTTGATTTCCAGACATATTTTCACCCCTAAGCTTCCCTAGTAGATCGCCAATTGGCGCATGGCTTCCTTCACTTTATCCTTGCTCAGCATAAAAAACTTCTCCATAGGAGGACTGATTGGCATCGCAGGCACATCAGGGCTGCAGCAGCGCATGATCGGTGCATCGAGATCAAACAAACATTCCTCCGAAATGATAGCCGCCACTTCGGCGCCTACGCCGCCGGTTTTGTTGTCCTCGTGCACAATCAACACCTTGCCGGTTTTCCGGACGGCTTCGATGATACTGTCACGATCAAGCGGCTGCAGCGTACGGAGATCAAGGATATGGGCCGTAATTCCTTCTTCTTTTTCAAGTTCCTCAGCAGCCTGCATGCAGAAATGGAGCGACATGCTGTATCCGATCACGGTAATGTCTGCGCCCTCGCGCAGCAGATTAGCTTTGCCGATTGGCACGGTGTAGTCATCCAAAGGCACATCGCCTGTAATCATTTTGTAGCATTTTTTATTTTCAAAAAACAGAACCGGATCGGGATCCTGAATCGCAGCCTTCAGCAGCCCTTTCGCATCGTACGCGGTGAACGGAGCAACAATTTTAAGACCAGGCGTACCGAAGAAAATGGACTCCGTACATTGGGAATGATACAACCCCCCGAAAATCCCTCCGCCGATTGGCGCTCTAACGACAAGCGGGCAATCCCAATCATTATTAGAACGGTAACGGATTTTAGCCGCTTCGCTGATAATCTGATTGGTGGCTGGGAGCATGAAATCGGAGTACTGCATTTCCGCGATCGGCTTCATGCCGACCATTGCTGCCCCGATCGCAACACCCGCAATGGCGGATTCGGCAAGCGGCGTATCCAGTGCGCGATATTCTCCGAACTGTTCCATCAAACCTTTGGTGGTTGTAAATACGCCGCCTTTCACACCGACATCCTCACCGAGAACAAAAACGGATTCGTCCTTCTCCATCTCTTCTTTCATAGCGAGACGAATCGCATCGATATATTCCATTACTGCCATGCCTTTTCCCCCTCTTCACGATCATCCGCATAGACATGCAGCAGCGTTTCCTCCGGTTTCGGATAAGGCGCTTTGTCCGCAAATTCGGTCGCGTCCTTGATCTCAAGTGCAACTTGCTCTTGAAGATCGGCATCCTTCACTTCATCCCAAATTCCGCAAGCGATCAAATAGGCTTTAAAACGGGCAATCCCATCTTTTTTCCGGTTCTCTTCGACTTCTTCTTTCGTCCGGTAAACCATGTCGTTATCGGAAGTTGAGTGTGGAGACAAGCGATACATCATCGCTTCAATCAGTGTCGGCCCTTCACCGCGGATTGCCCGTTCGCGCGCTTCCTTGACGGCCTTATAAATCGCAAGTGCGTCGTTTCCATCGACGCGGAATCCCGGAAAACCATAACCTAACGCGCGGTCACTGACCTTGCCGCCGAGTTGCTTGTGAACTGGAATCGAAATGGCGTATTGATTGTTCTCACACATGACGACAACAGGAAGTTTGTGTACCCCCGCGAAATTAAGGCCTTCGTGGAAATCTCCTTGGTTGCTGGAGCCTTCGCCAAAGGTGACGAAGGAAACGATATCCTGCTTTCTCATTTTAGCGGCCAGCGCAATGCCAACCGCATGCGGAACCTGCGTCGTAACTGGACTGGAGCCTGTTACAATGCGTAGTCTTTTGCAGCCGAAGTGGCCCGGCATCTGGCGTCCACCACTGTTTGGATCTCCCGCTTTCGCAAAAGACGACAGCATCAGTTCGCGCGGGGTCATACCCACAGATAGCACAAAACCATAATCTCGGTAATACGGCAGAAAATAATCCTTTTCAAGGTCTAAGGCAAACGCGGCGGCTACCTGTGCGGTCTCCTGGCCGATGCCTGATACATGGAAGTTAATTTTACCAGCTCGCTGCAGCAGCAAATTCCGTTCGTCAAATTTGCGTGCAAGCAGCATATATCTATACATGTCAATAACTTGTCCGTTGCTAAGTCCAAGCTGCTCATGCTCATGCCCTGTTCCAACAGTACCTTGATTATTCATGCGAGGTACCTCCTTATTAATAAAGCCTTAGACCTAATCCTTATCCTGATATTAAAACCTGGTACTAAGACTTGGGTTAACCCTATTATAATCCTTTGCGCCCTAAAAAGAAAAGGACGATTTTCTGACGATTTAAGTGCGATCAAAAAAAATAGGGCACGATCAAGAGAATAGTTATTATTTTCTTGATCGCGCCTAGATCATTCGATTTGTCGAAAGTAGCCTAACACAAATCTGATTCATCTATTTCATTGATCGCGCTTATCTAAGGTTTTGTGGCTCCATTAATAAAGGATCTACATCCCGATGGACAATCCGTCCACGGCCAGCATAGCTTCACCGATCACTTCAGCAAGCGTCGGATGCGGATGGACCATCTGTCCGACCTCCCATGGCGTCGCATCAAGTACCTGTGCCAGCGCTGCTTCGCTGATCAGATCGGTTACATGAGTTCCAATCATCTGAACTCCAACAATATCGTTGCTCTTAGCATCAGCTACAACTTTTACAAATCCCTCTTTGCTACCATGTACTAAAGCTTTGCCAATCGCTTGGAACGGGAATTTACCTACTTTGACTTCAAGTCCGTTCTGACGCGCTTCTTTTTCCGTCCAACCAACGCTTGCAACCTCAGGGCGCGTATATACGCAGCGTGGGATCAAATGCTGCGGAATCGGATGGACGGTTTCACCAGCAATATGGTTCACAGCGAATATACCTTCATGACTAGCTGCATGAGCAAGCTGTAAGCCTCCAATAACATCCCCGATCGCGTAAATATGTGATTCTCCAGTCTGCAAAAACCGATTCACCGCGATAACTCCCCGTTCAACACGCACATCGGTATTCTCGAGCCCGATGTCTTCCACGTTAGCTTGGCGTCCGACAGACACGAGCATACAAGATGCCGAAAGCGTCTCACTTTTTTCTCCCTTGCGCACTTCAATGTTGACTTGCCCATCTTTAACCTGGTATGTATCCGCCTGAACCGTGCTTCCGGCGCGGATGACGACCCCGCGCTTCGACAGCAGTTTTTGCAGTTCACGAGCTACGTCCTCATCTTCAGCAGGTAGAATCTGATCTGCAGTCTCAACGACGGTTACCTGAACCCCGAAATCATTCAGCATGGAGGCCCATTCAACACCAATCACGCCTCCCCCAACAATTAAGATGGATTCCGGTAGTTCTTCCATAACAAGCGCATCATCGCTTGTCAAAATATATCGCCCATCAGGTTCGAGCCCAGGCAGCGTACGCGGACGAGAGCCCGTGGCGATGATCAGGTTCGTCGGCACAACCGTCTCCATTTCCCCGCCTTCCAGCTCCACGGCCACGGCTCCGCTTTTAGGTGAAAAAATGGAGGGGCCGATTACGCGGCCTTTCCCCTGCAGCACTTGAATTTTATTTTTGCGCATCAAATATTGAACGCCCTGATGAAGCTGATCGACAATTGCCGTTTTCCGGCTCTGCACTTTTGAAAAGACAAGCGTCGCTCCAGAAGTTTCAATCCCGTAGTTTTCACTATCGCGAATATCTGCGTATACCTCCGCACTCCGCAGCAGCGATTTGCTCGGAATACATCCACGGTGCAGGCAGGTACCTCCCAGCTTGTCCGCTTCAATGATGACCACCTGTTTCCCGAGCTGAGCCGCCCGGATTGCCGCTACATATCCCCCGGTTCCACCGCCAAGTACAGCCACGTCGCAAGAAATTGTCATGTTCATCCCCCATTTATTATCCATAAATTTTTAATTATATCGCTTTATCCATCCATTATCTTTTATATTGTACTCTCTTTTTCCTTCATTACAAATCACAGCCAATCAGGTTCCAGGCAAATAGACAGAAATTCATGAAAGCGGTATGATAAGGTTAAGCAAATAAGAACGACAGGAAGGGATTTCCCATATGAAATTAGTCATTTCCCGTTTCATTGCGATTATTATTCTGGTCATACCAGGACTCATGGCAATGACAGGTTTTTTATTTATGAAAGACGCTGTGTTTACGTTTTATTCGGATCATGGTAATGCTGATATAACGAACCCTAACTTTGGATGGGGCCATTTCGGGCTTGGTCTGCTTCTGTTCCTAATCGGCATGAGTTTTCTTGGCGGATGGATTTTGTTCCGGGACCGTAAGAAGAATTATGTTGGACCCAGATTCAAGGAAAAACGGAAACCGAAACCGCCTGCCCAGCCAACTTCATAAGCGCAGAAAGACCCCGCCGCATGTTCCGATCATGGCGGGGTCTTTTAAATTTTACGGGTCATAGGGTCGGTGTGATGGTTAGCGTTGGTAATCCTGTTTCGCTCGCAATCACATCAAGAGGTATATCCTCCAGTTCTTCCCGCTCCTTGTTCCCCAATATTGGCAGATCCGTCAGCGAAGTGGTGGTCAGTATCACTTTCAGCTCGTTAAGGCGGTTGTACAGTACAGATTCTACCACAAAATAACCGGAGAGAAGACCCCCAATAACAGCAATTTGCTGCGGACTTAACTTCGGGGACGCAACCGATGTCCGAAGCGGTTTCTTCTTTGGAGGAGCTTTGTATCTGCTCTGCGGTTTTTTTCTGGATTGGCTCACTTGATCACCCCGCTATCCTCTGATGTACTCCTTTTACAGCATATAACGGTTCGACAGATTTGGTGAACATATATGAAGATAAATGACGAATGCCTTTATTCGTATAAAGCATCTCTCAGTTTGGTGGACATTCTCGATTCTTTGCTGGAGTTTTTCAAAATCGTTCTTCGGAGTGCATGATTTTGCCGGACCGTATCATTTAAATCCTGAAGCAGTTCCTCCAATAACTCTTTGACTTCCGGGACTTGATCAAGCTCTTCCTCCATCCCCGAAATCAGTTCCTGATACCTCTCAATTTTCTCAAGCATGTTGACATTCCTCCGTAATTACATAGACTTTCCACCAACTAACCTTACCACTTTCCGCCCCGAATGCGCCACCCTACAAATGTATATAGCCACCCTCTGTAGATTATGGTACTCTATAAAAGTCGCCATTTTTCGTGATTCTTCATCCTATGGAATACCTGGTTTCAAATGGGAAAGGAGCATAAGAGTGAATAAAGGACGGATTACCGTAATCACGGGCCCCATGTTTAGTGAAAAATCAGGGGAACTGATACGCAGATGCCAAAAGCTGGTCCAATACGGACGGAAACAGCTGGTTGCTTATAAACCGGCTGAAGATCAGCGCTACTCGAAGGATGAAATTGTAAGCCGCATTGGCTACCGCCTGCCGGCCATTTCGATCCCAAAGCATCTGACGGGTGAACTTGTAACCGAAATTATTAATGAAACTGCCGACGCGGATGTCGTTGCTTTTGATGAGGTGCAGTTTTTTAACAAGCCCATACTTGGTCTGGTTGAAGAGCTCGCCTACCGCGGCAAGCATGTTATTGTAGATGGATTGAATCTGGATTACAGAGGCAAGGAATTCGGCTTTATCGGAGGATTGCTAGCGATGGCCGATGACATTCAGCAGTTGACCTCTTTCTGCGCCGTTTGCGGCAGCCCCGAGGCTGTCTTTACCCAGCGGATCGTCAACGGCAAGCCGGCCCCTCGCGGCTCGATTATCCTCATCGGTGATTCCGACAATTATGAACCGCGCTGCCGGAACTGCTTTGTTCCTCCCCATAAGGTTCAATGAAATTGGGAAAAGCTCTCCAACATGGAGAGCTTTTTTGCATGAATTGACGCGAATTAGGTCAAATTGGTTTTTATTTTATATTTATTATTAGATAAAAGTATATATTGACACATCACAGGGAGAAGCGTAAACTCGTTTTTTGTAAACGATGATGTAGGTTCAACGTTTGACTTCGTTATTTTCCCAATAAAGGAGAGAGAGAAATTGAAAAAAGTATTTTCCTTGATCGCTGTCGTGGCTCTTTCTGCAACCATGCTTGCAGCTTGTGGCAATGGTTCCAGCTCCAATAACGCATCCGATTCTTCTTCGTCTGACGGAGACGCCAGAGAAATTACTGTTAACGCTAAGAGTTTTGAATTCACACCTTCCGAAATCAAAGTGAAAAAGGGCGAGAAAATAAAACTCGTGTTCAAAAATACGGATGGCGCACATGGTCTGGAAATCCCTGAATTCAAAGTTAATCTGACAAGTAACGGTTCAGCCGTATTCATACCGGATAAAGCTGGAACTTTTGACTTCGACTGCTCCATTATGTGCGGTGGGGGCCATGGTGATATGAAAGGTAAGCTGATTGTAGAAGAGTAAAGGAATTCCTCTGCATTTTTAAAGCTTCTGGGGAGTCACTGTCACTTTATTACGCAAAAATAACCTAAAAAGCCTGCACTTATGGGATTGTTGCAAAAGTGCAGGCTTTTCAGCGAAAAGGATCTATTTTAGTAAATTGTTGCGAAAGTGCAGGTTTTTTTTGCGAAAAGTGATCTATTTTAGTAAATTGTGCGAAAGTGCAGGCATTTTAACCGATATCTATCCAAAACGAACTCAATGACGATGACGTACAATAGTTTGTGTACCAAGATTTGGACCCTTAACAGGGAACAAAAAAGTAGAGTATTCTCAGGGTTACCACACCACCTAGAAGGGACTCTACTCGATGACTATTTTACCA
>JAIRVF010000118.1 GCA_031254035.1 Paenibacillus sp. | reverse complement strand
TCCTAACCAAATCTATTCTTATTCAATCATGCAGAGAGACATTAAGAGACTCACAGATGCCTACCCTGATCTAATATCTTATGAAACAATAGGACAGACGAAATATGGCCGGGAGTTATGGGCTATCAAATTAGGCCGGGGTGACTCCGTACTATTTCTTAATGGATCACATCATGCCAGAGAGTGGATCACGACGTCTCTTTTAATGAAAATGATCGATACATATGCTGCTACCTATTATAGCAATACACAAATCTCGAGATATAACGTACGCGAATTACTAGATCACGTAACTATTTGGTTTGTTCCTATGGTTAATCCGGATGGTGTAACCCTATCACAGCAAGGAACTTCAGGTCTATCGGCAAATCTGGCGAAAACCTTAAAACAATACAATGGTAATAGCACTAACTTTAATCGCTGGAAAGCCAATATGCAGGGAATCGATCTGAATCGCCAATACCCAGCCAAATGGAGCACTATTAAATATGCCCAAGCGTATCCTTGGCATCAAAATTATAAAGGTACTCAGGCGGCTCAAGCTCTAGAAGTAAAACGTATGATGGACTTTACATACAAGATCGATCCTGAACTTACGATTTCTTATCATAGCTCGGGACAGATACTGTTCTGGCACTTCAACACGCTTAGTAAAAACCTATCTAGAGATAAAGTTATAGCTGCGGAGCTAAGCAAGCTTACAGGATATTCTCTTGTTAAACCTGAGACAAATCCTTCTGGCGGAGGTTATAAAGACTGGTTCATCCAAGAATTTGGCCGCCCTGGCTTTACCATCGAGGTGGGAGCATACGCCGGAGAACAAAGCGTACCATTAAGTGCTTTTAATGGAATCTGGTCCAGAAATAAAGAGGTTCCGTTATTTACAGCGCAAAAATCTTATAATCTTTGGCTGGAGAAACAAAAGGTTCAATATCTCCAGCAATCTATGAGTCTATTAGCAGAAACCAAATTGTATAGCAAAATTGTCTGCAGACAGTATTTCCAGTCTGAACCCACAACAAGTTGAAGTTACAGCGCAGAAGGGCGACTGGTATCAGGTGGTTAGCAACCAGGGGACTGGTTGGATTCAACCGTCACCAGGAAAGCTGGTCGTTGTTGAGAATATAGATGCAACCACCGATCTTAAGGATAGCGCTTATGCTTATAAATATCCGGATGCTTTTTCCCCTAAGGTATCCACTCTGAGTCCACAAACCGTTAAGGTAATTGGACGTTGGTCTGATTGGTTCCTTATCTCTACTGACAATGGCAACTGGTGGATTGACGGTCGCCACACAAAGCTAAACTTCTGATGAAACCGCTCCTGAAGCAAAAACTATAGAAACATCCATTTGATATTTCATTTTATAACAAAGAAGCCCCTCATCAGTTCCCAACGAACTGGTGAGGGGCTTCTATTTATAACATTATTTAGTCAGACAGACACTCATGTGTCCAAGGGGTCTTGACTCCCCTTATTACATCATGCCGCCCATACCGCCCATGCCGCCCATGTCAGGCATAGCTGGTTTTTCCGGTTCTGGTTTGTCAGCAATTACAGCTTCGGTAGTCAGGAACATAGCCGCTACGGAAGCAGCGTTTTGCAGGGCAGAACGCGTAACTTTCGCTGGGTCAACGATTCCAGCTTCGAACATGTTAACCCACTCATCAGTCGCAGCGTTGTAACCTACGCCAACGTCTTCTTTTTTCATACGTTCCACGATGACGGAACCTTCTTGGCCAGCGTTGGCTGCGATCGTACGGATCGGCTCTTCCAACGCGCGCAGAACAATGTTCACGCCTGTTTTTTCATCGCCTTGTACGTCAACAGCAGCAACGGCAGTGTATACATTCACAAGGGCAGTACCACCACCGGAAACGATACCTTCTTCAACCGCAGCGCGAGTTGCATTCAGGGCGTCTTCGATGCGCAGTTTGCGCTCTTTCAATTCAGTTTCGGTTGCAGCGCCGACTTTGATAACTGCTACGCCGCCAGCCAGTTTAGCCAGACGCTCTTGCAATTTTTCTTTGTCGAACTCGGAAGTTGTTTCTTCCAGCTGCGCACGGATTTGGTTTACACGAGCATTGATGTCGGATTTGTCTCCACTGCCGTCAACGATCGTTGTGTTTTCTTTGGTTACACGCACTTGACGTGCGTTACCCAATTGATCGATAGTAGCGCTCTTCAGATCAAGACCGAGCTTTTCGGTGATCACTTGGCCACCAGTCAGAGCAGCGATATCTTGCAGCATAGCTTCGCGGCGGTCGCCAAAGCCAGGAGCTTTCACAGCAACAGCGTTGAATGTTCCACGCAGTTTGTTTACAACCAGCATTGCTTGAGCTTCGCCTTCGATATCTTCAGCAATGATCACAAGTGGTCTAGCTTGTTGAACGATTTTTTCAAGCAAAGGCAAGATTTCTTGCGTTGTGGAGATCTTTTTGTCCGTGATCAGGATGTATGGATTGTCCAGAACGGCTTCCATTTTGTCCGTATCGGTGATCATGTATGGAGATACATAACCGCGGTCGAACTGCATGCCTTCTACGACTTCCAGTTCAGTATTGAATCCACGGGATTCTTCAACTGTGATGACACCGTCGTTGCCCACTTTTTCCATCGCTTCCGCGATCAGTTGGCCAACTTCTTCGTCAGCAGCGGAGATTGCGGCTACTTGAGCGATCTTTTGGTTGTCGTTAACTGGAGTAGCGATGTTTTTCAGTTCAACTACAGCTGCTTTAACGGCTTTGTCGATACCTTTGCGAATAACCATCGGGTTAGCGCCTGCAGTTACGTTTTTCAGACCTTCGCGGATCATGGCTTGAGCCAATACCGTAGCAGTCGTTGTTCCGTCACCGGCAACATCGTTAGTTTTGGTAGCTACTTCTTTAACGAGCTGGGCACCCATGTTTTCAAAAGCGTCTTCCAGTTCGATTTCTTTAGCGATCGTCACACCGTCATTAGTAATGAGCGGGCTGCCGAATTTTTTCTCAAGAACGACGTTGCGGCCTTTAGGTCCGAGCGTCACTTTTACAGCGTTAGCCAAAGCGTCTACACCACGCAGCATAGAGCGGCGTGCATCTTCACTGAAACGGATATCTTTTGCCATGTTGATAAAAACCTCCCATAAAATAATAGTTTAATTCAGTAATTCTTATGTTTAGGCCTTAGCCTACGATTGCATGAATGTCGCTTTCTTTCATAATCAAATATTCTTTACCTTCATATTTGATTTCTGTTCCGGCATATTTGGAGAAAAGAACACGGTCGCCTTCTTTTACTTCCAAAGAAACGCGGACTCCGTCTTTCACGGCTCCAGCGCCGACTGCAACAATTTTACCTTCTTGCGGCTTTTCTTTCGCGGAGTCCGGAAGGACAATCCCGAATGAAGTCGTTTCCTCTTGTTCGATCGGCTCTACCAATACGCGGTCACCTAAAGGTTTGATCATGAAAAATAGCCTCCTTGTTAATATGTTGTGTTTCTGTAACAGCGTTGTTGTCGTTATGTGTTAGCACTCGACACCTTCTAGTGCTAACAACCACTTTTATGATACTCAACTTGAGAACAGATTTCAAGTCCTCTTGGTGCTTTTTTCAAAGAAACCTGTACTTTTTCATGGACTTCCTGTTAGGGCTTGTCTATCCTGATTCGAGAGGATATTTCGGCTATACCCCCACCATTCTATCCACCCCATTTCAAAATATGCCTAGGAGCACAATATCATTCAAGAGAGTTGCAGGCCCAAATGCAAAAAGAACGTCTCTTCCGCGGCGGAAAAGAACGCTCTTCATAACAGGGCTAACGTCATTTTACTTAAAATATGGTTGTTATTCCACGTTCGCAGGGAACTTGTACTTCTCTTCGGCAGCCTCGTCAGCCGCGAGCTGTTTCCTATACACCAATGAGGACAAGTATACACTGAACTCATAGAGTAGCAGCAGTGGAATCGAAACTAGAATTTCCGAGATAAAATCCGGAGGAGTAATGACCAGTGCAATAAATACCAGTACGAAATAGGACACTTTCCGCATCTTTTGCAGCCTGCGCGGATTCAATATTCTAAGCCTAGTCAAAAACATAACGATGAGCGGCAATTCGAACAGCAGCGCCATCGGCACCACCAGGGTAAACATGAAATTAAAGTACTGCGTAATGCCGTATGTTTCGGTCAGTCCCATACTTTTCGTGATTTTCGCCGTAAAACCTAAGGCCATCGGGAACACCACAAAATATCCAAACGCAATGCCAATCAAAAATAAAACTAATACGTAAGGCACGTAACGAAGCGCCACTTTGCGCTCAATCTCCCGGAGTCCGGGACCTACGAACGCCCACAGCTGGTAAGCCGTAAACGGGATGGTCAATACCATTGCGACAACCATGGCGATTTTCATGTACATTCCGATGCCGTCCCAGAATGCGAATGCATGAAGCTGTAAGTCTTTCGCCGAGTCCACGCTGACCAGATATTTATATATAGGATCGCCGCAGATGAGACCGATGATCAGGCCGAGCACAAGAACGACCAAAATGTAAATAATGCGCTTGCGCAGTTCCCCGAGATGATCGACAATCGACATTTCTACCTGTTTATCAGACATACTGTCACCATCCTATCTCTCTGCCCTCGCGGACAAAACAAAATCCCTCCCCGTACGGAAGGGATTCCACAAATACTCTTAAAACTGGGGTTATTCCGGAAGACGTTTGCTCTCAGCGGTGCTTTGCGATGCTGCGGGTGCTGCCGTTTGCGTTTCGCCAGTGGCAGCAGCCAACGTTTGGACCGGTTCATTTTTACGAGAAACCTCATCCTCGCCAATGATTTCACGGGCTCCGTCTTTGAATTCACGGAAGGTGCGTCCGACGGCACGTCCGAGCTCAGGCAGCTTGTTTGGCCCAAACAACAGCAAGGCCAATATTACCAGCAAAATAATGCCCGGTACGCCAATACTGCTCAGCATATCAAATTCTCCTCTCTGTACTTTACTCTTAAACAAAAAGCAGATCATCCGCTCTTTGATATTGAGGAAAGAGAATCATAAGTAGTTGTTAAATAAACGTTGCGACTCATATTTCAGACAAGGTTTTGCCACAAAGACATCATACCATAACTTAAATCACAACAATATCAAAATAAGTGTGACAATTTCGGGAATAGAGCGCAAGCCTTTTCTACTATCGGAACTGTCCCGTGACCATCAGCAGTGCTTCCGGGAGCTGGTCCATAATGGCAGCCAGGTTCTCGTGCACTCCTTTCGGCGTTCCCGGCAAGTTGACGATCAGCGTCCGGCCGCGAATACCGCAGATGCCTCTAAACAACATCGCCCCGCGGTTCTTTGGCATTACAGCTGCTCTCATCGCTTCAGCCATACCGGGCACTTCGCGTTCAATGACCCGTCGTGTCGCCTCAGGAGTTACGTCCCGGATTGCCAGTTCCGTCCCTCCCGTCGTCAGCACCAAATCTGCTTGAAAATAATCCGTGAGTTCAATGAGCGATGCGATAATATCATCCTGTTCGTCGGGCACGATCCGGTATTCCACAATCTCCCCACCGAGTTCCTCCTCCACCAGCTCCCGGATGACCTGGGCGCTCGTATCTTCACGCTCACCTCTTGATCCTTTATCGCTTGCCGTCAAGATCGCTGTTTTCCACACCATGAGATCACCCCTCCTCCTACGCATCTGATATTAAAATTTGTAATGAAAAGACTGGACTGCTATGATTCCCGCTGGTAATCACCGCTTTTTCCACCGGTCTTGGACTTCAACATCGTCGGTCCGATGACCATGTCCTTTTGCAGCGCTTTGCACATATCATAAACAGTCAGTGCTGCAGCGGAAACGGCTGTCAAAGCCTCCATCTCCACCCCGGTTTTGCCGGTCGTCTTCACTGTTCCTTCTATATATAGTTCGTCATTGCCGTTATCCGCAAAATGGATGTTGATTCCCGTCAGTGGAAGCGGATGGCACATCGGAATCCAGTCCGATGTTTTTTTGGCGGCCATGACGCCGGCCACCGAAGCAACGGCAAGCACATCCCCTTTGCCTATTTTTCCTTCTTTAATTCGGGAGAGCGTTTCCGGAGCCATCTTCACCATCGTTTGCGCAACCGCCGTCCGCGATGTGATTTCCTTGTCCGAGACATCCACCATTTTGGCTCTGCCTTGTTCATTAAAATGTGTCAGTTCCATCGTTATTCTCCTTGTTTGTTTCAGATACGCCCTGCTCCGTAATCAGAACCTGAGGACCTGCGTCCATCTTTCCCATGGGAACTCGTCCCACTACCTGGACCTCAAATCCGATACCGGCCCATACGGGAGATTCCCCCCTGCGGCCTTGTGCAGTAAAACGCGCATGCAGTCTATCATAGTAGCCGCCGCCATAGCCGAGCCTTCCCCCATTCCTGTCAAAAGCAAGACCAGGCATAATGACTGCCTCTGGCATGAAACTTTCCGGCACAGCTGGGGAACGCTGCGGATCGGGCTCTGGAATACCGTACGTGCTTACACTCAGCTCATCCCAGCACTTTAGCAGATGGAGCGTCAGCGAGCGATCCTCTCTCCGGCAGCGGGGCACATATACGTTAATGCCTGCCTTCCAAGCCGTTTCAATGAGTGGTTTCGTATCGAGCTCACTGCGGAAGGAGACATAGATAAGCATGCTCCGGATGTTCTCCATCTGCAGCCATTGGGCCGCGTGATCACATGCGATTTGGGAAGAGTTTCTATGCTGCTCCGCCGGAATGCTGCCACGCTGCTCAGACACCCGGCCCCGAAGCAACGCCTTCATTTCCTTTATGCTGCCAGTATCGCCACCGTTCATATCTCCAAAACCGCTACCTTTCCATTAAAAGTGAATTTTAAATATGGCTCAGCACCATAATTAGTGCCTTACAATAAGCGAAGTAGCGAAGGGGACGGAATCGATCTGAAGAAGCTAAAAGCTTTTTGGAAAAAAGCTACTTCGGAAGCATATGCTGCGGTCGCCTAAGAGCTTTCCGTAGGAAAGCTAGCATCGAAAGCATACGCTGTCTCCGAATTTCTACATATTGAAAAAAATATAATCAAGAAATTTGGAGACGGGCAGCGATCGGAAGAACGATCCGTAACCATAGCGGTTAGCTCGCGCCATGTCAAGAACTAGTTTGGGACTAAGCCTTTTAAATTTTTAAATATAATTCATTTCGATATAGGCCCATATATAGAATTCATCACACCATTATGATCTACATCTGGCACCTGCTCAGCCGCTTCATGAACCTCTGCTAAACCCGCAGGTTCATTTTGCTCTTAGTTTACCACTGTTGCTCCATTTTCGCCAAGATTGGTTCGAAGTCCTGCCCTTATGTCGCGAATTATTCATATTTCATGTAAACTGTCATTAATAAGATGAAGACGGAGGTTATACAGCTCATGCTGCTTCAAGCAAGTGGAATAAAAAAATTATTTGGCGTTGAACCCGTCCTTGATGGAATCAATCTGCAGGTTCTGGAGAGGGAACGGGTGGGGCTCGTCGGAGTTAACGGCGCAGGCAAATCCACCCTCCTCCAGATTCTTGCCGGAGAAATTTCCTATGATGGCGGGCAAATTTATAAAGCAAAGGAAACCACAATTGGTTATCTTGCCCAAAACAGCGGACTCCAATCCAACCGTACAATTTGGGAAGAAATGATGGAGGTATTTGCCCCATTAATTGAAACGGAAAAAGAGCTGCGTCTGTTGGAGCAACAAATCGCGGACCCTAACCAAATGGACAATGAGAAAAAATATCAGGAGCTACTCGATCGTTATGCCGTCCGTTCCGACTGGTTCAAGGATCATGGCGGCTACGAGATGGAAACACGCATCCGCAGCGTGCTGCACGGCATGGGGTTTGGCAGCTTCGCGCCGGACACCTCCATCTCGACTCTCAGCGGCGGTCAGAAAACGCGTTTGGCTCTGGCGCGCATCCTGCTTCAGGCTCCGGATCTGCTCATGCTGGACGAACCGACAAACCATCTGGATATTGCCACACTAACATGGCTTGAGGACTATTTGCGTTCCTACTCGGGCGCGCTATTGGTTGTTTCCCATGACCGTTACTTCCTGGACCGGCTTGTGACTTCTATTGTGGAAATCGAACGCCATCAATCGAAACGCTACACCGGCAATTATAGCCGTTATATCGATTTAAAGGCGGCCGAATATGAATCCACGATGAAGCAATATGAGAAGCAGCAGGATGAAATCGCCCGTATGGAGGATTTTATTCAGAAAAATATCGTCCGCGCTTCAACTACCAAACGGGCCCAGAGCCGCCGGAAAGCACTTGAAAAGATGGACCGTCTGGACAAGCCGATGGGCGATCTGAAAAAAGCCAACTTTTCATTCGACGTTGAATATATGTCCGGTAAAGATGTGCTTCAGGTAAGCGAACTAGCCGTCTCCTTTTCCCCACCGCAAAAACTGTTTTCGAATGTCTCATTTGACCTGCACCGCGGGGAGACCGTGGCTCTCATCGGTCCAAATGGGATCGGGAAATCGACACTGCTCAAATGCCTGATCGGAAGTTCCCGCCAAGAGGTAGGCAGCTTGCATTGGGGAACCAAAGTTAAGCTCGGCTATTATGACCAGGAGCAGACGAACCTGAATCCGTCCAATACGGTGCTGGAGGAGTTGTGGAGCGAATACCCTCATATGGAGGAAGCCCGAATTCGCACCGTGCTTGGCAACTTCCTGTTTAGCGGTGAGGATGTCCTGAAAAAAATTGCTGCGCTCAGCGGTGGCGAAAAGGCGCGGGTTGCACTCGCCAAACTGATGCTGCTCGAAGCCAATATGCTGATCCTCGACGAGCCGACCAACCATCTGGATCTGTTCAGTAAAGAGGTGCTGGAATCGGCGCTTATGGATTACGAAGGAACGCTTCTTTTTATTTCCCATGACCGTTACTTCTTGAATAAAATGGCCGAAAGAATCATCGAGCTTCATCCGCAAGGCGTGGAGCATTATCTTGGGAATTATGATGACTATACCGCCAAAAAGCAGGAACTGGAGGAGTTGTCCCAGGAAGCACTTGAAGCCTCGGGTGGCCGGATAAGCAAACAAGAGAATACTGCCGAAACTACCGACAAAACGGGTGTTAATTCCTTTGAAGCCGATAAGCAGGCTAAACGTGAGGAGCGCACTCGCCAACGTAGGATCGCTGTCCTAGAGGAGCAAATCCAGCAGCTTGAATCAGTGATTGCCGAATTGGAAACGGAGATGACAAAACCTGAGGTTTTTCAGGATTATATCGCACTCCAAAAACATCAACAGGATCAGGAAGTCAAGAAAAAGGAGCTGGATGAAGTTTTTGCCGAATGGGAACTGCTCGCCAGCGAATAATCCGCCTTTGGACATACGCGTTTAGGGCTTTGAGATCAACAAAAAGGAATTTGTCAAATTCACAAAATTTTCTTATTTTCCAAAAAGACAGATTGCACACATGCTTATCCACATAAATAGTGCATAACCCATTCAAAAAAATGGCCCTCAGGGCCATTTTTTACTGATTAAATTGGGTCTTTGACGAAGCATCCACCTTTATCCACTTATTTATCCACATTATCCACATTTCTTGCTTTGTGAAATTGAAAACTTAATCCCCATTTTCAAAACCCTTATAAACCAACGGTTTACGCTTAAAATATCAATTTGTACACAAATTTTCTAGGATATGTGGACAACCTTGTCCACAACTTGACAAAAATATATGTCGAATACTGCAAAAAAAGCCCGCACTTTGGCATAAAGTAACGGGCACTCAAACTTAACGGTGATGCGGGCGGACCTCCATCATGCAACGCCTCACTGCGCGGTGAGAGCTGCACGCGGTGAGAGATTATTTTACCTGCAGCGGCTGTTCCTCATCCTCCGCGGACAAAACGGCGCTGTTGCAAGCCGCTACATAAGCCAGCCCTGCTGCCATGACGATATCGTGATGAACAGCCGTTCCCCGATAGGTTTTCCCCTTCCGTTCGACACTCACTGCTGCTTCAGCGTGAGCGTCCTCGCCACCGCTTAAAGAATGAAGCTCCAGATCGCCAAACGTAATCTCGGCATCGATACCTTGGCTGATCGCCGCAATTACAGCCTCAAGCGGTCCGTTGCCCATGCTGGAATGGGATGTCTCACGCCCCTCATGAAGATGGCGCAGCGTAACAGCCGCAACCCGGTTGAAGGCACTGCCCGCGACGACCTGTACGTCCCCCAGCTCATAAACCTGGGCGGGTTTGCCGAGCGACTGGCTGACCATCTGCAGCAGCTGATTGTCGCTCACCACCTTCAACTGATCCGCCACTTCCTTAAATACATTGTAAAACTGATCCAGCTCCTCGCCTTGAATTTCAATGCCATAACGGGCGAGACGGTCGCGGAGCGCATGACGGCCGGAATGCTTGCCGAGGATAATCATACTACGCGGAATGCCCATTTTTTCCGGGTCCATAATTTCGTAAGTGCTCCGGTCCTTGAGCAGGCCATCCTGATGAATGCCTGATTCATGCTGGAAGGCATTGCGTCCGACAATCGGCTTATTGTAGGCCATCGGAAAATGCATTGCTCCGCTGATCATCCGTGAAGTCTCGTACAGCTTATCGATTGCGATTCCGGCCCTATACCCCAAAGTATCGCCTCGGGTCTCAAGCGCCATAACCAGCTCTTCTAAAGCAGCGTTGCCCGTCCGTTCGCCGATCCCGTTGACGGTGACTTCCACCTGAGATGCCCCGTTTTGAATGGCGGCGAGACTGTTGGCTACAGCGAGGCCCAAATCATTATGGCAGTGGGCACTGTATAGTACAGACTTACCGCCTCTGGCCTCTTCGCGGACGCGTCGGAACATGTTGCCATACTCCTGTGGCAGGGCGTAACCCACCGTATCCGGAAGATTGATGATGGAAGCACCTTCTTCAATGGCCACCTCTACCATTTCAATCAAATCCTCGATCCGCGTGCGGGTCGCATCCATCGCCGTAAATTCAACGACGTCCGAAAATTGCCGCGCATACGCCGTCATCTCCCGCGCCAGGGCTACCGCTTCCTTCCGGGTTTTCCGCATTTGATGCTGCAGATGTATATCCGATGAGGAAATGAACAAATGGATTCGCCGGCGCGCGGCATCCTGGGTCGCTTTGACTGCGGCATCAATATCGCCCCTCACCGCGCGGGCAAAGCCGCAGATCTCAACCTCCTGAAACAATCGCGAAATTTCCTGTACGGCGGCAAACTCGCCTGGGCTTGAAATCGGGAAACCTGGCTCGATGACATCAATCCCCAGCTCAATCAGCTTGGCGGCCAAAGCAATTTTTTGCTCCGGTTTAACGCTCGCGCCAGGTGCCTGCTCTCCGTCACGCAGCGTTGTATCGAAAATTTCAATTCTCCTTTTATCAGTCATCGAATGATCCTCCTTAGATTTCTTTATATTCGGTCCAAGTCATTTTCTTGATCATTTTTCGGCTCAATACTGAAATTCGTTCTTGATATTGTGTGAGGTGACCCTTCTGCGGGGCTACGGATCGTTCTTTCGACCGTTGTTGCTTCGTAAAAATCGATCCCGGCCCTCCGTTACTTTCGCTTATATGACGAAAACCGCACGTCGACTTGCAGTTTCCTTCCCCGCCCACTGCTGCCGGCAGCAAGGCTGTATGCCTAGAAATCGGCCATACAAACCAAAAACAACCTGCCATCTCTTGTTTATCAAGAGACGGCAGGCTGTTCACCCTCCGCGGTACCACTCTTCTTGGCGCTGCCCGATTATTGCCGGACCGAACACGCCCTCCTCATTCTCCATATCGAACAACATCGTATATGGAGTATCCCTGTAACGGGGGCCAGCCGTGATGGGGTGTATCCGGAACATTCCGTTTCCACCGCTCCGCTCCCGGGCGAGATTCAAAGGATTCGTCTGCTGCGTCGCACCACCCCGCAGCTCTCTGCCGTGTCGGAATTCCTTTTACTGCTCCCGTTCATCGCGTTTAGAATATAATTATCGTCGTTTCGAAAAAACAAAAAAGCCTGCCGTCTCTATTCAAGAGACGACAGGCTGTTCACCTTCGCGGTACCACTCTTGTTGCTCCTCTTCTTCCTTGGCGGAATTCGAGAAGCCCCTCCATAGCCTCTTACGGGGCTAGCCGTAGCAGTATACTTTCCGGTGTGCACTACCGGTCCGGATCAACATCCGGCCTTTCCACTGCTCCGCTTCCAGGCGAGTTGCAGGTTCCTTCGGCTGCGTTGCACCATCCCGCAGCTCTCTAATATCCCGGTTCCTACTGCTCCTGTTCATTGCGTTTTTCACATATCATTTGGAATTATTTGAACTGATTATAATTTCTTATCCAAATCATGTCAACATTTTATTAAAAAGGATTTCCCGTCCAGCCGTCTATTTTTCCTGAACCGACCATTCTTCCAGCGAAAATTGCGGCATGGCCTTCATGTCTAGACTCGTGAACTTTTGTTCCTTCCATTTGAGATAAGCCGCCGCGCCAATCATGGCTGCATTATCAGTGCAATATTCAAATGGCGGAATAATTAGCTGGATGCCTTGTTCCCGGCATTGCTGCTCCAGCACCCCGCGTAGGCCACGGTTGGCAGCTACGCCTCCACAAAGGAGCAGCTGTTTGGCATTGTAAGCGGCGACTGCTCGGATTGCTTTGGTGACAAGCACCTCCACGACAGATTCCTGGAATCCGCGTGCGATGGCTTCCTCCACCACAGGCTCTCCGCGCATTTTGCGTTGGTTCACAACATTAAGTACCGCCGATTTCAGACCGCTGAAACTAAAATCATAAGAATCCGGCTCGAGCCACGCACGCGGCAGCTCCACCGTTTCTTCCGCCTCCAAAGCAAGGCGGTCCACATGGGGCCCGCCAGGATAAGGGAAACCAATGGCCCGCGCAACTTTATCGTAAGCCTCGCCCACGGCATCATCACGTGTCCGTCCGATGACCTCGAAGCTGCCTTCGGACTTCATATATACAAGCTCGGTATGCCCTCCGGAGACAACCAACGTCATACATGGATATTCAATGTCTGCCACCAGGCGGTTCGCATAAATATGCCCGGCAATATGGTGGGTGCCGATCAGCGGCTTGTTAAGTGCCATCGCCAGACTCGTCGCCGCAACCACGCCGACCAGCAAGGCTCCGACCAGCCCCGGCCCTTGCGTAACGGCAACGGCCGAAATATCCTGAAGACGGATACCTGCCTTGTTCACGGCCTCTTCCAGCATCAGTGTAATATTCTCGACATGCTTGCGTGAGGCAACTTCCGGTACGACGCCGCCAAAGGCTTTATGGGTTTCAATTTGGCTAGCGATCAGATTGCTGAGCACTACTTTGCCGTCCTTCACGATGGCAACGGAAGTCTCGTCACAGCTCGTCTCCACCGCCAGAATATAGCAGGGTTCATGTTCGTTATGAAATTCACTCATCAGTATGCTTCGCTTCCTTCCTCGCTGCCATACGCGCTGCCGCGTTCGGGCAGATCCGCCCACATAATCAGTGCGTCCTCCTGGTTATCTGAATAATAACCTTTACGGACCCCGGCAGGTTTAAATCCTAATTTCCGGTATAAATTCTGTGCAACTACATTTGAAACTCTGACCTCAAGTGTTATTCGCTCCATGCCCTGCTGCGCTGCGGTCTTCATGAGTTCACGCAAAAGGAGTTCCCCCCATTTGCGCCCGCGGTATGCTTGCAGAACTGCGATGTTGGTAATATGCGCTTCGTCGATCACGGTCCACATGCCTGCATATCCTATCGGCTGGCCCAAATACTGCATAATCATGTAACACGCAAAATGGTTTTGGGTCAACTCGTTCCGGAATGCTTCCTCCGTCCATGGCAGAGTAAAGGCATCATGTTCGATTACCATCACATCCGGAATGTCCTCGAGCGCCATTTTCCGGAAAGTCAGGCCATTATTAGTCGGATATTGCTCTTGCTCCATATCTCTATGACAGACTCCCTTCACGGCTTCCGCAGGAGCTTCTCAGCTTCCGCCAGCTGTGTATAATTCGGCACTAGACGGTGCACGTCATCCGCTTCTCCATGCATCAGGCGCTCCGCGCCTAGCTGGCCTACCGGTTCTCCCTCCATATCACATACCGCGATATGAAGTCGATTGCCCAGCAGAGGACGCAGACCTTCAATCGTACTCTCATGATTGCCGTTATCCCCTACAAACCAGACCTCTTCCGGTTGTTCATCAGCCGGCGTATCCGTCCATAGCCGCTTAATCTCTTCGATCCAATTCTCCATCAGGCGAATCGCATCCTCATTTTGACGCACAGGCATGCCAGCTCCTTGCCCTTGGAACAACGCTGTGTAGGCCTGCCCTCTTCTAGCATCCATAAACGGAATGACCCAGTTCACCCCAGGGCCTCTGTCCGCCGCGGAAAAAGTTTCGCTCCATGCAAAGGCATGCAGACTGGAAATGCCCACAACTGGGATTTTCCAGGCCCAAGCCAATGTTTTAGCAGCCGTCACGGCAATGCGGGTTCCCGTATAAGAGCCTGGTCCGATCCCCACTGCAATCCCATCCACTTCGGAAGGAGATACTCCGGCTTCCGCCAATCCCTTTTGAACGAGAGGCAGCAGATGGACTGAATGGTTGCGTTCTCCTGCAGCTTTAATCGTATGCAATACTTTATTATTTTCCATAACCGCCAAAGCAAGGCATGCGGTTGATGTATCCAACGCCAAAAACCGCTTAAGCGGCTGAAATTGTGGTTGATTCATTCTGTGAAGACTCCATTCTGTTTCAGACTTCTGCACCATTCTTCGTAAGGCTCACCGTAACCCTGCACAGTAATTCTTCGCTCGGTTTCACCAGTCGTTTCAATATATAAATGTAGATGCGGTCCAGGCAGCAATTCTTCAACGATTTGCGACCATTCCACGAGGCTGACTCCGCTGCCGTAAAAATATTCATCCAGCCCCAGGTCCTCCGCTTCTTCAAGCGACACCCGGTACACATCCATATGATAGAAAGGCAGTCGCCCCTCATATTCCTTAATGATGGTAAACGTCGGGCTGTTTACGACCCCTTTTACCCCAAAATGCTTGGCAAATGCTTGTGAAAATGCCGTTTTCCCTGCTCCCAAATCTCCATCCAGGCCGATTACCGTTCCGGGGAATGTCGCATCCGCGAGCCATGCCGCCAAAGCCTCGGTATCCTCCGGGCTATGGGAAGTATACACAAACGGTTCCCCGTTTTGAATCTGTTCCAATGCTGTGACCCACCTTCAGTTTCATTTCCACACATATAACTTGTCCTTAATTATATCGGTACACCCCCGCTCCCGCAAGGACGGGGAGGCGTTAGTATGTATTACGTTCCTTCTATCGCTCGAAAATAAATGGAGTGAATTCCAATATGCCTCATCATATGCGGGATAAGCTCTTCCAATGGAGTAACGCTTGCGCAAATTAGACAAAAGCAGCTACTGCTAATACTACTCTTTAAAATAAATACAGAATAAATATAATAAAGTAAATGGAGTAATAATTGGAATTTATTATTCCATTTACTTTATTTTCATTGAGTGGATCCCTACAAAAGGAATGATTGCAAACGAATGGGGAATTGTCTTAAGTAGAGCAACATGTTTTTTAACGCTTTTTCATTTGAGAATTCATAGGAGTGGTTATATGAAAGGGAGATTTTATGAAATTATCGGAGTAATATTTGTGATTTTCTCTGGTTTTTTGCATACTCTGGAACGATGTGTAGAATTTGTTGCTATTGGATTATCCGCACAAGGATCGGCGATTTATAGTGGTAACGGAGGTCTTACTAACCCCTCGATAGATCCCAAAGACAATGTTTTTGTTATCCCCTTTCTAGTAATTGGAATTGTTGTGTTCTTGTATGGACTCGTTAGAAATTTTATTAACAGAGGTCACTGAGCGAAAGCTGAATTAAAGGTGTCCGTTAGAATATAGTTGCGGTAACTTTCGGCTAGATCCACCTAGCTACGAAGCGTACACGTTACAGATTTACTCTATAAAGCGATTTAACTAAGGATCCAATTAAAAAAAGCCGCCTCAAGTCCATTTAATGAATGGCTGAGGCAGCTTTTTCTTCTTCGGACAATGCCGGACTGCTATCCCATACGGTGCTTGGAATTTCTCGCTTCAGCACTGGCAGCACTTCCTCGGCAAAACGCTGCAACTGTTCCTCTTGCTCCGACTCCGTCAATCCATCGACGCTAATGCTTAGCACTTGATGGCCAAAGGCTTCGTGATAGTTCAAAATCTTCTCGATCACCTGCTCGGGGCTGCCAATCAACGCTGGACCATTCGCAATCACATCTTCTAGGCTGGTAAAAGGAGACTTGTTATGCTTCGAGGATTCCGTTACGCTGAATGCGCTGTAGTATGGCCGATAACAGCGAATCGCCTCCTCGGTCGTACTGCCCAGATAGAAGCTGCCCGAACCCGCCCCGATGACGGCGCGTGCCGGATCATGCCCGTAATAGGCAAGCCGGTTCGCGGTAATGGTCGATCAGCGCTTTGTACTTGGCCTGCGGATGGAATGAATTCGAGGAGAAAATCGGCTCTCCGAACTGCGCCGCCAGCTCCGTCGAGAGCGTGCTGGACGCGCTGCCGTGCCATACCGGAATCGACTTCTGGAAAGGCCTCGGGTATGTCGTCACCTGCTCCAAAGGAGGACGATATTTGCCTTCCCACGTTACGTTTTCCTTCGTCCACAGCCTTTTCAGCAGCCGATAACGTTCCGCCATCGATTCCCATTGTTCCTCTTCCGTTATACCGAAAAGTGGATAGTGCCGCGGGTCATTGCCCTTCCCGATAATCATTTCCAGCCGGCCTCCGGATAGGTGATCCAGCGTCGCATAATCCTCTGCGACCCGCACCGGATCGAGAACACTGAGCACAGTTACCGTAGTCAGCAGGCGGATACGAGACGTTTGAGCCGCGATGGCTGTCAACACGACCGGCGGCGAGGAGGACAGAAATGGAGCGCCGTGCCGCTCGCCTACGCCGTAGGCGTCAAACCCGAGTTTCTCGGCAAGAACGGCCTGTCGAATGACATTACGGAATTTCTGCTGTGCCGTCCAGGACTCGCCCGTAACCGCATTGGGGACATTCATCATTAAACTAAATAATGCCACTTTCAAGATACGAAAGCCTCCTTTAAAACGACTTGATCCCCCGCCCGCCTTGCCGCCCCGGTTTGAGCTTCTCTTTTACAGGACACTTCTGCATAAACATGGGGTGCTTGGAATACAGGATCGCCGCAGCACCCTTAGACCGCTTGCTCCTGTCTGCTACGATCGCGAACCGCGTCAACACGCCGGAGTTCGAGTACCAGTTCGTTAACAGCATCTTCCAGCCGCTCCTTCAGTTGCCCTTCGAGTTCGAAACCTCCATGCTCTGTGCGGGTGATCCACCCGTCGACCGCAAACACCCCGCCCAGTATATTCGTTCCTCCAAGCGCGGCCACAACCGGCTTCAGAGCATAGTCAACGGCAAGCAGATGCGCTATCGTCCCACCGATGAACAGCGGCAGAACCACTTTGCCCTGAAATCCCTTCTGCGGCACAAGGTCAAGAATGGTCTTCAGCGCCCCCGAATACGAAGCTTTAAATACGGGACTGGCAATAATGACGGCGTCCGACTGTTCCACGGTTGCAAGCGCCTGTCGGATGGCAGGACTGTTAAAATTCGCACGGAGCAGATCTTCAGCCGGTAGCTCGGCGGCGGAAATTAATTCGATGTCAAAACCAGCCAACGCGAGACGATCCACCACATACTGCGTCATTCCGAATAACCGGGAACTCTGCGTTGGACTGCCTGCAATCAAAGCGATTTTTGTCATTTTCATCCTCCTTATGGTTGAACGGGTAATTTCGCTAGAATACGTGCACCCGCACAAGAGTGCTTACACCAGATCGAATCGGAGTTGATGGATGGCATAAGTGAATCCCCTGGTTTAGGAACGCACAGCTTCCACTCTCCCCTGGGTATAACGGTTCTCCGGCACCGCTAAACCAAGATTGCCCCGAAGCGTATCACTCTCATATTCGGTTCTGAAAATCCCCCGTTCTTGCAGAATCGGCACCACCTGATCCACGAAATCCTCGAGTCCGCGCGGGACCGCAGCCGTAATCATGAACCCGTCCGCTGCGCCCGCTTCAAACCATTCCTGTATCCGGTCTGCTACCTGCTCCGCCGTTCCGATAAAATTGCCGCGCGGCGTCGCGGATTGGAGCGCTACCTGTCTTAACGTCAGGCCCTTCTCCTTCGCATCTTTCTTGATTTTATCCGTACCGCTCTGGAAGCTGTTTTTGCCCAAGTCCCCGAGTTCCGGGAATGGTTCATCCAGCGGATATTGCGAAAAATCATGATGCTCGAAGAAACGTCCCAAGTAATTGAGGGCATTTTCGATCGTTACGAGGCTCGCAACCTCCTGATACTTGCGCTCCGCCTCTTCCTCCGTGCGGCCGATAATCGGTCCGATGCCCGGAAAAATCAGCAAATCGTCTGGATCGCGTCCAAAAGCAGCCGCACGAGCTTTCACATCCTGCGCGAAATGCAGCGCCTCCTCCAGATTTTCAGCTCCCGCGAAGATGGCATCCGCTTCCTTCGAAGCGTAATTTTTGCCGACTTCCGATGCGCCGGCTTGGAAAATGACCGGCCTTCCCTGTTTCGAACGGGCAATATTCAGCGGACCTTTTACTGAAAAAAACTCGCCTTTATGATTCAGCTTGTGCAATTTTTCTGGGTCAAAGAACACACCCGTTTCCTGATTGCGGACAAAAGCGTCATCCTCCCAGGAATCCCACAAACCACGCGCCACTTCCAGATACTCTGTCGCGATAAGGTAGCGCTTGTCATGCTCAGGATGCTCCTTATTGCCATAATTTAGTGCCGACCCCTCAAGAGGGGAAGTCACTACGTTCCAACCGGCTCGCCCGCCACTGATGACATCCAAGGAACCGAACTGACGCGAGACGGTGAACGGTTCGCTGTATGAAGTGGACAACGTTCCGACAAGGCCAATATGTTCGCTGATGGCAGCAAGCGCACTCAGGATGGTGATCGGCTCGAAGCGATTCAGAAAGTGGGGAATCGATTTCTCGTTAATATACAATCCGTCTGCGATGAAGATCAGATCCAGCTTGCCAGCTTCGGCTTTTTGGACCCAACTCTTATAAAGCTCGAAATTAACGCTTGCGCCGGGATCAACATCCGGATGCCTCCACAAGGATGTACCTCCGCCAACGCCATGTAGAAGAGCTCCTAGCTTTAACTGCTTTTGCTTTGCCATATTTTCATCCTCCTCATCGGAAATATCCTTATATAAGCCCAGAAGTACAAAGTGATGCTTATACTCGTCTCAGCTGCCTGATTAATCCGTTCGATTTGTCCAAGATGGCCGTGGATGTGACGGGTAAATCCTTGAATAATCGCCTTGATGCTGACCGTCTCCCCTTTAAAATTGACACCAGTTTTTTCAAGCTCCTCCTCGTTTAAGCGCCCAACCAGCAGGCTGTTGTATTCCAAAATTGCATGAAAGGCATCCAAAATATCGGAAATCCGGCCCTCATTCGAATGCTGGCCGCTAACCCAAGCATCCTGGTTAAAAGCCGGAAGCTGCGCCGATGTCCCAGCGAGAATATCCCGGATCCGGAATGAAATCACAAAGCTGTGATCGACAAGATGGGAAACCACCTCTTGCACGCTCCATACTTGCGGTGACGGTTTCCATTTCAGCTGCTCCTCGCTCAGTCCAGCAACGGCTGCCGCCAGCTGTCCATGGGTATTCAAAAAATCTTCCAAATCAATCCCGCTCATTTAATCTCCTCCCTGTGCAATGCTTGGCGATGGCGCCGCCTGCCGCGCAAAACGCGAAAGCGCAAACGGGTGGATATCATGCTGCACCGCTTCATCTAAAACAAGCTGCGAGCATATTTCGCCGACGACACTCGAAAATTTGAACCCGTGTCCGGAAAATCCACCGGCAACGACAATATGCGGATGCTGCGGATGCCGATCGATGATAAAATCTTCATCCGGGGTAAGCTCGTATTTGCATGCCGCGCCCTTGGCCAGCCGCCCGCAAGCTCCAGGCATATACTTTCCAAGCACGCTGCGTAGTTCCTCTTCATCCTCCGGCAAGCTGCCGAATGGAAGAAACGGTTCCCTCGGCTTCCATTCGGGTCCGGAGTCATGGCGGCCGATTTTCAGCCCGGCACCACCGATATCCGGAAAACCGTAGAACCCGCCTTCCTCCGTGTTTAACGTAAATCCCGGGAATCTCCCTGCCTTGAAATCACCGGAAGCACCCGTTTCGAACCACCCGACCGTTTTGCGGACGGTCCGGACCGGAAGGGATACAAACGGGGCCAGCGAGCCGAACCATGCCCCTGCGGTCAGCACCGCTTTGGCACCGTGATATTTAGCATTCTGGGTCTCCACAGCCACGCTGTCCTTCCAGGCTGTAATACTGCAAACGGCTGTATTCGTCACCAGTTCTGCCCCATGGACGAGCGCTAGCGCTTTATACGCCTCAACGCAGGCTTCGCTACGCAGATACCCGGCGGCAGGTTCGTACATCGCTTCAAAATGCTCGGGCAGGTGCAGACCCTTCCAGCGCCTGTGGATCTCATCCGCGTTTATCCTTTCCGTACGAACCCCTTGACTTGCGGCACCGGCTATACGCTCCTTGAAGGAATACCGCCTCGGATCCGTTATGTTCAATACGCCGGTTTGCACCAGCAGCTGCGCTTCCATCCTCTCCTCCAGCTCATTCCACAGCTGATGGGCGCGGATTGCCATCTCCGTATAAACTGGATCGCCACTGTATGCATGCCGGATCAACCGCGGTTCCCCGTGATGGCTGCCTTCCCGGTGTGGCGGGTCAAACGCATCAATTAGCAGTGTGCGCAGGCCCCGCCGTGCAAGGTAGTATCCGGCGCTCATACCCATGGAGCCCGCCCCGACAATAATGACGTCATAATTCTTCATGGCGGTTATGACCCTTCACCCCTGCCGTCCGCGAAGTCGCGTCAGAGCACGCTCGGCAAGCTCCGTCAAGAAACGGATGCTGACCGGAATCGCGGCTTCATCAAGCGTAAAAGCCGGATGATGCCACTCCTGCGTCCCGGCCGTCCCCATAAAAACGAATAACCCTGGAATATGCCGCTGATAGATGGCAAAATCCTCGCCTGCCGGTGACGGCACAGCCTCTATGGCCTGAAATCCACCCGCGGCTGCGGCCTCGAGGCCGAGCTCCGCAAGCGCCTCGTCGTTATTCACCGGCGGCGGACCTCCAATCCAGCGCACGCCGGCGCTGGTGCCAAAAGCCGCCGCCACGCCTTCGACCACTTGGCCGAAGCGTTCCAGTACTTCGACGCGCACCTGTTCGTCAAAGGTGCGGATGGTCCCTTCCAGCACGGCTTTGTCCGGAATCACGTTCCAGGCCGTGCCGCTGTTCAGCTTGGTCACGCTGATGACCGCGCTTTGCAGGGAACTCACATTCCGGCTCACGATCGACTGAAGCGCCGTAATGACATGGGCGGCAGTGACGATCGGGTCAATTCCCGCTTCGGGAACAGCAGCGTGCGATCCTTTGCCTGCAATCTCGACGATAAAGCCGTCGGCGGCAGCCATCAGCGGTCCGCCTTTGATCCCGATCGTCCCTACTGGCAGATCGGGCTTATTGTGCATGCCGAATATGGCCTGCACCCCTTCCAGAGCCCCACTGTCAACGACCTGCTTCGCGCCTGCGGCTTTCTCTTCGGCCGGCTGAAAAATCAGCCTAACCGTTCCTTGCAGCTCGCCCTCCCTCTCTTTCAGGGCGTAAGCCGTCCCAAGCAGGGAGGCGGTATGAAAATCATGCCCGCAAGCATGCATTTTACCGGGAATCTTCGAAGCAAATTCAAGATCTGTCTCTTCCTGAACCGGCAGTGCATCAATATCCGCGCGCAGCGCAATCACGGGACCTCCTGTGTGTAAGCCTCCAACTTCGGCGATTACTCCGGTTGCCAAGGAATAATCGAGAACGCGAATACCGGCCTCCTCCAGCCATCCCTTGATCGCTTTCGTCGTTTCAAACTCCTCGCCCGACAGTTCTGGATATTGATGCAGCTGACGGCGGAAGCCGATAAATTTTTCATATCCAACCCCGGATACGGTCTCCAGTTTATGACCAGTCATCCCATCATCCTCCTATTCAATTCAACTTATATAGAAGACTGTTCTCACTAAGCAGCGCTGCTGATCACTTCGATACAACTGCCCCGTCCAGCGCTTCACTCAGCAGTTCAAACGAGCGAATCCGCTTTTCGAATGGAGCGATATTGCTCGTGACGATAAACTCATCCACGCCGGAAGCTTGATGAAGCGCCTCAAGCTTCGCACGAACGGTTTCCTTTGTCCCCTTTGTGATGAAAGGCTCCTGCTCTTCGATCGAATACTTTTCATTCGCCTGTCGGCCGAATTCCTCTGCCTGCTCCAGGGTTCCGAGCGTGAGCGTCTTTCCGCTGTCCAAATGAATTTTCACCAACTTTTGGGGTAAGGCAAGACCCGCCGCTTCTTCTTCGGTATCCGCAACGGCAATCGCCAGCGCGATGATCGCCTGCGGCCTTGTACCATGCTCTGTGTTAAAGGCGCTGCGGTAGCTCTGGATCGCTTCCAGCGTCTCCGCTTCATCGCCGTTAATAAATAAGGAGAACACATAAGGAAGGCCCAAGCTGGCTGCGATTTCTGCACTCCCTTTACTTGCGCCCAGCACATAAAGCTCAGGCGGATGTTCCGGCAGCGGGGCTGCTTTCAAGCCGTGCAGAGGGTGATCCTGCGACAGCCGGTTATGCACATATTCGTCCAGCTCCACGATTTTATCCGTCAATGACGCCGCATCGGTATTTCCGCGTTGCAGCGCCTGCGTGCTGCGGGGCAAGCCGCCCGGGGCGCGGCCGATTCCAAGATCGACGCGTCCCGGTGCCAAAGAAGCCAGCACGTTAAAGTTTTCAGCCACCTTAAACGGACTGTAATGCTGAAGCATTACGCCGCCGGAGCCGATGCGAATCTTTTCCGTTTTGGCCAGCAGGTAGGAGATCAGCACCTCCGGAGAGGAGCCTGCCAACTGCTCGGAATCGTGATGCTCCGAAACCCAAAACCGCCGGAATCCTAATTGCTCCGACTTTTGCGCCAGCAAAACGGTGTGCGCCAGAGCTTCCGCTGCCGTTTCCCCCGGATAGATTGGACTTTGGTCGAGAACGCTAATTGTAATCGCCATACCTTTTGCCTCCTAAATGCTATAGTTAGGTTCTGGAGTAATCCGCTGCAGAAACTGCTTTGTCCGTTCTTCGCGAGGATGATTGAACAGTTCGGCTGGGATTCCTTCTTCGACGATGACGCCCCCGTCCATAAAAACCACGTGATTTGCCACTTCCCTAGCAAAACCCATCTCATGCGTGACAACGATCATCGTAATGCCTTCTTTCGCGATTTTCCGAATCACAGCCAGCACCTCGCCAACCAGTTCCGGGTCAAGCGCCGATGTGGGCTCATCGAAAAGAATCACTTCCGGCTCGAGCGCCAGCGCCCGAGCGATCCCCACACGCTGCTGCTGCCCGCCGGAAAGCTGGCTCGGGTAGACATCCAGCTTTCCGCCAAGTCCTACCTTCTCCAACAGCGTTATGCTCCGCGCTTTCGCTTCTTCCTTCGGCAGCTTTTTGACGACCACGAGGCCTTCCATCACGTTTTCCAAGGCAGTTTTATGCTTGAACAGATTGTACTGCTGAAACACCATTGCTGTTTTCTGGCGGAGCTGATAGATGTCTTTTTTGCCAGCATGCTTGCAGCTCAGGCGGTAATCGCCGATGGCGATTTCGCCGTCGTTTGGCTTCTCCAAGTAATTCACGCAGCGCAGAAGCGTCGTTTTACCGGAACCGCTGGGACCCAGGATGACGACCACCTCACCTTTCTCCACGGTTAGATCGATCCCCTTCAGCACTTGGTGGCGGCCAAATGATTTGCTTATGTTGGTCAATTTGATCATGCTACACCACTCCGATTGTATAAATGGATTCGTTTCTCGATGACCGCGGTAATCCGCTCGATCAGGAGTGTCAATCCCCAGAAAATAACGGCTGCCGCCAGATAAGCCTCAAAGAACTTCCAGTTGGTTGAAGCCACAATTTGCGCCTTCGCGTTAATATCTACGACGGATACGGTAAAAGCAAGTGTAGAACCATGCAACATGCCGATGACCGAATTGGAGAGATTGGGCAGACTGACCGCAAAAGCCTGCGGGAAAACAATCCGGCGCAAAGCCTGGGGTGTCGTCATTCCTACCGAATACGCTGCTTCCAGCTGTCCCCGGTTGACCGCAAGCAGCCCGGAGCGGATCACTTCCGACATATAAGCACCTGCCGTGATAGAGAAGGATATGAAGGCGAAGCCGATCATGGGGATCTGGGAGGATTTGAATCCCCAGCCGAATTGTGCGGACAAGGTGTCCAGCAACATCGGAAGCCCGAAATAGATCAGCAATAAATGGGTAAGCATAGGAGTTCCGCGGATAAAGGTCACGTAACCCGTCGCAATCTGGCCGAAAACCCGTACTTTGTAGATCCGCAGAAGCGCAGTGATGAGCCCGATGATAAAGCCGACGGTAATGGATACGGCCGTAATCACTAGCGTTGTGGGAATCGCCGATAGCAGCTGGACCAAAGCCGTCCAGATAAAGGATGGATCGATTTTCATGCTTCTGCCCCTCCTTTGCCGGAATCGATGCCTGCGACGAGCCGCCGTAAACCGCATTTTCTTTGAAGCCGGAATCTTCTTTCTCCTGCCGGATTCGGCTGTTCATGTCTTAATAAACGGCGTCCCGCCAGCAAAAGCAGTTTTTGGAGCGTAAGGCTGACAACCAAATAGATCAGTGCGAGTGAAATATAGGCTTCAATAAAATGCTGTGTGAGCGACCCCAATGTCTCGGCTTTGCCCGTCATTTCCATGACGCCAAGCGTAAAAGCAAGCGACGTGTCCTTCAGCAGCGCGATGACCTGGTTGGAGAACACCGGAACCGCAATCGCCAGCGCCTGAGGTAATACGATCCGGATAAACGCCTGATATCCCTTCATCCCCACCGCGTATGCCGCCTCCACTTGAAAGCGCCGGTATGAAGCCCGTAGGCCGAGATAACAAACAACAGCACCGGGGCTTTGGAAATATCGATATGCGCCAGCTTCATGATTTCAGGTAGACCGTAATAGAAAAGAAATAGTTGAATCAATATCGGCGTCCCGCGGAAAAAGGAGACGTACACCCTAGCCATGGTGTTCAGCACCGGAATCCGGTACAGGCGGGGGAGGGCGATGAGAAACCCGATGATGATCCCCACCAGAAGCGAACCTGTCACGATCAGCAGCGTAATGCCCAGCGTCGACAGCAGCTTTGGAAAATAGCTGAATATATACGTATAATCAAACGGTGCTCCCACTTACGCTTCCTCCTCCCTGCCTCAGGTCATGTTTTGCAGTCAGCTTATTTCTTGGAATCGGCGGTGAAATCTGATCCCAGCCACTCTTTGCTAAGTTTGCCAAGCGTGCCGTCTGCCTTCAATTCTTTGATCGCGCCATCAATGTCATCCGCCAGCTTCTGTTCCTCCGGATCGTCCTTGCGGAACACGAAAAGAATATCAGCTTCGGACAAATCATCCCCGGTCGTTTTCAGCTTCCCCTGGGGGTCGACCAGCGGAAGCGAGAAATCCGCGCCAAGTGTCGCTTCCACGCGCCCACTTGTGATTTGGTTTACGGAGTCCCTGGCCGCGCCGCTTTGATAGACAATGTTGATGGCATTGTTGTTTTTCTTATTGTAATTCTCCAGAATCTGGGCCTCAGCGCTTGTCGGTCCAGTCAGTACCCTTTTCCCTTTCAAATCGTCCAGAGAATGAATGGAGTTATTGTCCTTGCCTACGATGATTCTGTTTCTCCAGTGGGCATAAGGCTCTTTATTAAACAGGTACTTTTGCTCACGCTCCGGATTTTTTTCCATCTCATGGGCCACAAAATCCATTTTTTTCGTTTCCAGGCTAAGAAGGAGATTCGCAAATTCCTGGGTTTGCAGCTCGAATTCATATTGCGGAAGGCGTTTATCAATTTCTCTGACCAGCTCCACATCAAAGCCAGTCAACTTGCCGTTTTCGTCGAT
>JAIRVF010000052.1 GCA_031254035.1 Paenibacillus sp. | reverse complement strand
AGACTTTTTCATGAGGTCGCCTCTTTCAAATCGTTTGTGTGGTGCTTACGATTTTACAGAAAGGGCGTCCTTTTTGCTATTCATTTTTTTTGTATATTATTGGTTAATCAACAGGCGTGCTAAGTTTATTATGTTTCTTATAAAACATGCTAGGCTACCATCTTAAGATGGTAGCCTTTTTGTGGTTTAAATCCCTAATTGAACGTTTAGAATTTTTTTAATCATTAAAACAACTATAACTATGAAAAGAACATAATTAGTTCACAAAGAATTTACATAACTAATTATATTAAAATGGTTGTATTAACATATATTGCTATGGTAAAATTTTGCTTGAAAATGATAGATAAAATTAGAAAAGGTCACTATGATAGATTTGGAGGAGAGAAATGTTCACCAATCAATTTCAAACATTAGTAGATGCTATACAGGACAGAAGTAATATGTCTGATCGTGGTATTCTCTTTATTGATGCTGATAAAGTAGAGACTTTTGTATCCTACAGTCAATTACTTATTGAGGCGCGGGGATATTTGGGTTATTTACAGGAAATCGGAATTAAGCCAAGGCAAGAGATTGTATTTCAGATACAGGAAAATAAACGGTTTATAGTGGCATTCTGGGCCTGCTTACTGGGTGGATTGATTCCTGTCCCCGTCAGCGTTGGTGAAGATGAAGAGCAGAAGTTGAAAGTGTGTCGCATTTGGGATTTGTTAAAGAATCCATTCATGCTTGCATCTGAAAAGGTGCTGGATAAAATGAAACAATTCGCTTTAGAACATGAGTTACTGGATTTTCATCATCAATTAGAAGCTAAAACGGATATTATACAAGATAAAGTATATGATTATAAACCCGCAAAAGTCTACGAACCTAAGCCGGACGAGTTGGCATTTATTCAATTCTCCTCAGGATCAACAGGTGATCCCAAGGGCGTTATGCTCACGCACCGAAACTTAATTTACAATGCTAGCGCTGCTATAAACCGTACAAAAATAAACTCAAATGATTCCTTCCTCTCATGGATGCCGCTTACGCATGATATGGGTTTAATTGGATTTCACCTCGTGCCGCTTATAGCAGGTATTCACCAGTACTTGATTCCAACCGAATTATTTATCCGAAAACCTTTTCTATGGATGAAAAAAGTAAATGAACACAAGGCATCTGTCATATCCTCTCCTAACTTTGGCTACAAGTACTTCCTGAATTTCTTTCGCGAAGAAAAAGCGTCGGAATGGGACTTATCAAATGTCAGAATTATTTATAATGGCGCTGAGCCTATACTACCCGAAGTATGTGATGAATTTTTAAACGTGTTGTCGAAATATAATTTAAAGAAAACGGCAATGTTCACCGTATATGGATTGGCAGAGGCCTCTGTCGCGGCTGTTTTTCCGAATGTAGAAGAAGAGTTCACTACGGTATATTTACACCGGAATTATGTAAACTTCGGAGAGCAAGTGATTGAATTGGATAAAGATGCTGAGAACGCGACATCGTTTGTTGTGGTTGGGAAGGCAGTTGATTATTGCGAGCTTCGAATCTGCGACCAGGAAGATCATATTGTGCCGGATCATGTGATTGGGAAAATTCAAATTAGAGGAGATAACGTTACCAAGGGCTATTATAACAATCCACAAGCAACGGAGAATCTGTTAACACAAGATGGTTGGGTGAACACAGGGGATCTAGGTTTTATCATGAACGGCGATCTTGTTGTTACTGGGCGGGAAAAAGATATTATTTTCATCAATGGTAAAAATGTATACCCTCATGACATTGAACGCGTAGCGATTCAAATGGATGGGATCGACTTAGGAAGAGTTGCAGCTTGTGGTGTTTATGATGCTACGAGCCAAAGTGAAGAGATTGTTGTGTTCGTGGTTTATAAAAAAACGATTGAACAATTTCTGCCCCTTATTAAAGAAATGAAAAAACATCTATATGTACATGGAGGATGGAGTGTCAAAGATGTTTTGCCCATAAAAAAACTACCAAAAACAACGAGCGGGAAAATACAGCGTTATCAACTAGCTAAGCAATATCAAGCGGGAAAGTTCTTAACAGAGTCTACGTTTATTCGTGACTCAATCATCAATGATAAGGCAAAAGATACGCCTCCAGTATCTATTCATGTGATAGAAACCGAATTAATTTCACTATTTTCTGAAGTTCTGGCAAGAAAGACGATTGACATTGAGGATAGTTTCTTTGATATGGGCGCAACTTCATTGCAACTAGCTCAAATCGCTGAACGTATCGAGCAAAAGTATGGAGAAGAGCTTGCTATTACTGACCTTTTCTCATATCCGTCTATTACTGAATTAGCAAAACATCTTGCAAAGAGTGATGACGAAACCATAAAAGCCAGCAAAATCAAGGAAGACCATCATCCAACTTCCAAAGATATTGCTGTTATTGGCATGTCTTTAAATGTCCCGGGCGCAACGAATATGAATGAATTCTGGGGTATTTTAGAAAAGGGTACACATTGCATTCATGATTATCCTAAAAATCGGGTAAAAGATGCAGTGGATTATCTACAATCGATTCGAAGTGAAATGAATGAAGATCAATTTGTTCAGGGTGGTTATTTAGATCACATTGATCAATTCGACTATGCATTCTTTGGCTTAACTCCGAAAACAGCACAGTTTATGGACCCAAATCAAAGAATGTTCTTACAAACCGCATGGCATACGATTGAAGACGCAGGGTATGCAGGTGAAGCGATCAATGGCAAAAATGTAGGCGTGTATGTAGGTTACTCGAAAGTCGGATATGATTACGAACGGCTCGTGACGGCTAATTATCCTGATGAACTTAAAAATTATATCATTGGAAATTTACCATCTGTACTGGCGAGTAGGATCGCTTATTTTCTGAATCTAAAAGGCCCGGCGGTTACGCTGGATACCGCTTGTTCTTCTTCGCTTGTTGCCGTTCATATGGCATGTAGAGGTTTGCTTGCTGGAGATTGTGAGATGGCAATAGCAGGTGGCATTCGAACGGCATTGTTACCGATAAGCATTGGACTCGATATGGAATCTCCAGATGGATTAACAAGAACGTTTAGCGAAAATTCAAATGGCACTGGGTTTGGCGAGGGTTCATTGGCTGTACTATTGAAGCCGCTCAAGCAAGCCATTAATGATGGGGATCATATCTATGGTGTGATTAAAGGAAGTGCGATTAATCAAGATGGCAAGACGGTAGGGATTACAGCGCCTAATCCTGAGTCCCAGACAAATGTGATTGAAGAGGCATGGAGGGGAGCCGGAATTTCTCCGGATACGCTTCGTTTTATTGAAGCACATGGAACAGGGACGAAATTAGGTGACCCGGTTGAGTTTAAAGGACTGTGTAAAGCTTTTGAGAAATATACGGATCGAAAACAATTTTGTGCTATTGGTTCAGTAAAAACAAACGTTGGACACTTGTTTGAAGCAGCGGGCATCGCTGGATTAATAAAATCAATACTCATGTTTCAGAACAAAAAGATTCCGCCATTAGTTCATTTTGATAAGCCTAATCCACTGCTTAAATTTGAAACCTCACCCTTTTATGTGAATCAAGAATTGATGGATTTTGGCGAGGAAGACAAGCCATTGCGATGTGGGGTTAGTTCTTTCGGTTTCAGTGGTACAAATGCGCATGTGGTACTCGAAGAGTTTGTACCTTTGAAAATAGAATCTAAAATTACGGATCAAAAGCCGAATCTTTTCGTTCTATCTGCTGCGAATGAACGCACACTTGATGAACTGGTTCAAAGTTATGAGCAATATACAATCGATCACAGTGATGTTTCCATAGAGGAAATTTGTTATACAGCAAGCACAGGGAGAGCTCATTTAGATTACCGCTTGGCAATCATTATAAACAATGCCCAAGAACTTCATGATAAATTAAAACGAATTGTACGTGGAGAGCGCAATCTTACAGATGTTTATTTTGGTTATGGAAAAAAGGATAAGATGCTTATTTCCGATCGTCTGTATCAACAGGCAACGTTGCAATCGTTAAACCAATTAGGCGAGTTATTTACACAAGGGGCAGTGATCGATTGGAAGAAACTTTATGGACATGCAGTCATTCGGAAAATTCCATTGCCGTTATATCCGTTTGAACAGAAGAGGTGTTGGATTGAAGTGAAACAACATTCAGTACAACCGCGAAACATTTCTGAGAGAAATGGGGTTCCGATGGAGATGAATACAAATGATATTGAATTAAAGATTAAAACAAGTATAAGCCGTGCTTCTGGAATTAAGTTGGGTGAACTGGATGTTCATGCTCATTTTCTCCAAATGGGATTGGATTCCATTATTTTGGTGCAAATCAGGAAAGAAATATTAGATATGTTCCGTTTGGATATCCCTATGGATATGTTTTTTGAGACCTTGACCAACATTAACCACCTGGTTAAATATGTGTCTGAGAATATGCGTGACCAACAAGAAGAGGAACACCCTGTGAATCATACAGTTGTAAACAATCCGGTTTCGGTACAATCATCTGCGAACGTTTCGGAGCCAATATCCACGAATGCTTCGCAGCAAGGCTCGGTGGATGTTTCGCAGCAAGGCTCGGTGGATGTTTCGCGGCAAGCCTCCGTGAATACTTCGGAGCAAATGGTTCTGTCTGCCATCCATCTGATGGAATCTCAATTAAAAAGTTTGAATTTACTGTTAGGCAACCAAATTAATACTGCTTCATCACCGCATTTGGAACTTATAAATAATGAAGTCAAAGAAACCCGTGAAATAAAAGAACCGAATCAAATCAAACAAGTAACCAAACAAGTAACAGAAGCGAAGGAAGCCAAACCATTTATACCTTATCAAGCATTAAAAATCCATGAAGAGAGCGGATATTCGTATTACCAGGAACAGTATTTAGATCAATTTATACGTAAGTACACCGCAAAAACAAAAGGTTCTAAATTAAAAACAGATCAAACTCGCTTTGCTCATGCGAATAATCGTAATGTATCCGGGTTTCGCTCTTATTGGAAAGAGATGGCGTATCCGATTATTTCTACGAAAGCGGATGGGTCGAAGATCTGGGATATGGATGGGAATGAGTATTTGGATCTGACCATGGGATTCGGCGTAAATCTATTCGGTCATAATCCATCTTTTATTCAAAATGTAATGGTAGACAGCCTTCAAGATCATTTGCCTCCTTTAGGTCCTATGTCAGACTTGGCAGGTGACGTCGCCGAAAAAATTTGCGAGTTGACAGGTGTAGAACGTGTCGCATTTTATAATTCGGGTACAGAGGCAGTTATGGTTGCGCTGCGTTTAGCGAGAGCGGCAACAGGGCGTTCCAAAATCGTATTGTTCTCGGGGTCATATCATGGCACGCATGATGGCGTGCTGGGTGTAGCGAATCCTGAAGATGCGTTATCGTCTGCGCTTCCAATGGCTCCTGGTATTGTAGAAAGCTTTATGGATGATTTGATTATTCTAAATTATAACCATCCGGAATCACTAGAAATCATTCAGAGCCTCGGCGATGAGTTAGCTGCTGTGCTTGTCGAACCGGTGCAAAGCCGAAGACCTGATGTGCAGCCAAAACAATTTCTGCATGAACTTAGAGGGATTACAAATCAATTTGGAATTGCGCTTATTTTCGACGAAGTCATCACTGGATTTAGAATTGGTTTAGGCGGAGCGCAAGCATGGTTTGGCGTGCAGGCAGATTTGATTACCTATGGAAAAGTTGTCGGTGGTGGGATGCCTATTGGAATCGTCGCAGGTAAAGCTGAGTTTATGAATGCAGTTGATGGGGGAACTTGGAATTTTGGCGATCAATCCTATCCTGCAGATGCGGATAAGAAAACTTTTGTCGGTGGAACATTTTGTACACACCCACTTACGATGAGGGTTACGTTAACGGTGCTCCATTATCTAAAGTCCCAAGGAGAAAAATTATATAAGGACCTGAATGGAAAAACAGATTATCTTGTCAAAGAGTTAAATGAGTTCTTTAAAAAATCCAATGTACCTATTCAGATGGTAAACTATGGATCGCTTTTCAGATTCATCTCATTTGGGGATTTGGAGCTGTTTTTCTACCATCTAATCTATAAAGGCTTATATATTTGGGAAGGGCGCAACTGTTTCGTATCCACTGTGCATACGATGGATGACATGAATACCATCATCAAGATCGTGAAAGAAACGGTCTATGAACTTCGCGAGCTTGGATTATTACCCGGTGACTCGCTGATTCCAGAATACCAACTTTCTTTGGAGCAGAAGCATCTTTTACTGACTTCACTGCATGGCGAAGATGCGAATGCTTCATTAAATCAAAATATGATTCTAAAAATGACAGGTAATGTGGATACTCAAATCTTGAATCAGGCAGTGAACCAGATTGTACATCGTCATGATGCTCTGAGAACGGTCATTCATGTGAATCGTGAAACACAACAAGTTAGACCCGGGATGGAATTTCAGTGTGAATGTCTCGATTTCTCAGATCATGTTCATGCGAATCAAGAACTGGAAATTTCCAATTGGTTATCGGGCTATGCGAGTAGAGCATTTGATTTACAGTCCGGGGAACCTCTATTTAGAATCACTTTGCTTAAACAAGCTCTGAACCAATACCTTATGGTGCTTACGTTTCATCATATGATTGCAGATGGTTGGTCGATCGCTGTATTCATTCAGGAGCTGGAACAAACCTATTCTGCTCTTGTTCGAAAGGTTCCCGTTTCTTTACCACAGGCAACTTCATTTCGTGAGTATTTAACATGGCAGCAGCTGGAACAAGCCAAAGATACATTTACCCAAGGGATTCAATTTTGGGAAGAACAATTATCTCGGCCATTCCCCGAGCTCATCTTACCGACGATGCAGTCCCGGGATGTTCAAAAGGGATACTCAGGCGCAAGATATTCTGTAAAGTTGGATCACCAATTAACAGAATCACTGCGGACATTAAGTATAAACAATAAGAGCAGTTTGTTCGTAACCATGTTTGCCGCGTTTCATTTATATTTGCATCAACTAACAGGTCAGTCTCGAATTGTGATTGGTGTGCCTACGGCGGGTCAATCCCATATGAATAAAAATGTGCTGATTGGCAATTGCGTCAATATTGTACCTGTTCACAATACAGTGCAAACGGAGCAATCCATTTTGGACAACATCATTCATATTAAGGAAACA
The DNA here is from genome assembly GCA_031254035.1 of Paenibacillus sp. Classification (GTDB taxonomy): domain Bacteria; phylum Bacillota; class Bacilli; order Paenibacillales; family Paenibacillaceae; genus Paenibacillus_AQ. The sequence continues at coordinate 18,641 of JAIRVF010000052.1, read as the reverse complement.
TTAGCTCAGGTCATGAAGCATCAGCATGTTCCGCTCACGATCGTATCAGAACAGCTTCCTCATTTGCCGGCAGCGGATACCCGCATTTTATTTAATATGGATAGAACCATTCATCAGCTTCGATTTGAAAATATAGAGACTAAAGTTTTACCGTATCCTACTAAATACGTACCTTATGATTTATTTCTTAATATTACGGATGTTAGCCATGAATTGTACCTGGATTTTGATTATAATACCGGCCTCATTGGACATGAGATGATGAAATTATGGTCAGAGGGATTTATTGGCCTGCTGCAACATATGACGAATCATCCGCAGGCAGATATTTCGTCTCTATCATTATTTTCACCTGAACAACAAGATCGATTAAATGAAATGTATAACCGTTTTGCAAATGAGCGTACTCTAGTGCGCGATCATGCAGCCGTGTTTGAAAAGCCGGCCAATGATACGGAAAGAAAGCTAGCACTGATCTGGGAGGAACTATTATCCGTAGATCAAGTGGGGAGAAATGATCATTTTTTTGAACTTGGAGGGAACTCGCTCAAGGCGACGGTCATGCTTTCAAAAATACATGAGCAGTTCAATCACAAAATTTCGATTGTAGAATTTTTTATGAATCAACATCTGAAGGAACTTGCAAGTTTGATTACAGGTGAGAAAGAAGCAACTTTTATGCCTATTAAGGCATTGGAAGAAAGGGAATTCTATGAAACATCTCCTGCACAACAGCGGATCTATTTTCTAGACCAATTTGAGCCGGATAGCGTGTTTCAAAACATGTGCGGGCATATTACCGTCACAGGAAATATAGATGAACTTCAATTGATTTCATCACTGCAGAAAATGGTACAGCGTCATGAAGCATTTCGCACATGTTTTCATCTTATCGACGGAGAGCTTTACCAACACATTGCCCCATCGGTTGATTTCGAAGTGAAAAGGTCTCAAATGAATTCAAGCCAATTTGAACATCATGCTTTAGGATTTGCCCAATCATTTGATTTATCGAAGGCTCCATTAATACGTGCCGAATTCATTCGAATAGACCATGATCATGCAGAAATACTCATCGAGATGCATCATATTATATCGGATGGGTATTCCGTTGGGATTCTGGCTAATGAACTCATCGATGATTATGAAGGAAGAAGCGTTCCGGAAATTAAAGTTGAATACAAGGATTTTGCAGCTTGGCAGAAAGGATTTGTGGCGGGAGAGTCTTATCAGCAGCAAGCAAAATATTGGCTGGATCAATTTAAAGGGGAGCTTCCGAGTCTTCATTTGCCTACTGATTTTGGTCGCACACCTTATTTAACTTCGGCAGGGTCAAGATTGTCATTCATTTTGGATCAAGATTTGAAGAATTCTCTGGACAAGCTTGCGAGGCAAACGGGAACCACTTTATTTATGGTTTTATTGGCAGCTTATAATGTGCTACTTCATCATTATTCAACTCAAGAAGATATTATTGTAGGTACGCCTACTTCAGGAAGAAACCATCCCGATGTCGAAAAAATGATAGGTGTTTTTATTCAGACGGTAGCCATTCGATCACAGCCGGCTGCGAATAAATCGTTCCGATTCTATCTTGAAGAAATCAAAAGACAATCCATGGATGCTCTTGATAATCAAGACTATCTGTTTGACAACCTGGTAGAAAAGTTAAATATTCATCGTGACACAACCGGGATGGCACTCTTCAATACGATGTACATCTTTTTAAATACAAGGCTCCATCAAAGACAGGAAAATGATTGCAAGTTTAAAGTTAGAGAATTAAATGTCGGTATATCGTTGTATGATCTGATGCTTATCGTTGAAGATGACAGCGAGGGTTTGGAGATGCACTTCAATTATAAGACGGAGTTATTTGCAAGGGACACCATCGACAGAATGAGAACGCATTTTATCAACATCCTTAGAGACATTGTGACCGCACCGGATGTTGTTTTGGCAGACATTCAAATGGTGTCTGATAGTGAGCGAAGCTATCTTTTAAGTGAATTTAATGACACCCATATCGATTATTCACGGGATAAGACGATCCAGGAAATATTCGAAGCGCAGGTGGAGCAGACACCCGATCAATTGGCCATTGTATTTGGAGATCAGCAATTGACATACCGTGAACTGAATGAAAAGGCAAATCAGTTAGCGCGTACGCTAAGAGCGGAAGGGGTACATGCGGATCAATTAGTATGCATCATGGCAGAGCGTTCAATTGATATGATGGTTGGCATCTTTGGCATTATAAAAGCGGGAGGGGCCTATGTGCCAATCGATCCGGATTCTCCGGAAGAGCGTATCCAGCATATCCTGCATGATTCAGGAGCAAGGTTGTTAATCACGCAAGGGCATCTTAAACAGGCTGTTTCTTTCAACGGTAAAACGATTGATTTGGATGATGAACAAACCTACGCAGATGATGTGTCGAATTTAGAGCCCGCAGGAGATTCCGAGCAATTAGCTTATGTTATCTATACTTCAGGTACAACAGGCAAGCCCAAAGGCGTGATGATCGAACACCGTCAGGTGCACCACTTGGTTAAATCGCTTTATAGCCAGGTTATTGGTAGTCAGCGTGAACATATGCATGTCGCTTTACTGGCGCCTTACTATTTTGATGCATCGGTCAAGCAAATCTTCGGCGCGCTGCTATTAGGTCATACCTTGTTTATCACAGATAATGAAACGATATTGGATGGACAAGATTTATTGGATTTCTATAAGAAAAATCAAATTGATTTAACAGACGGTACACCAGCGCATCTGAAATTACTTTTAAAGGCACAAAACGTTCAAGGGGCATCGCTAAAATACATGCTGATTGGCGGGGAGGCTCTTCCTCAGCAAAGTGTAGCGGAATTAACAGCATTATTTGCCCGCAGTCAAATAGCTTCGCCAACCATTATCAATGTATACGGCCCGACAGAATGCTGTGTGGATGTTGCTACATTTAGTATGATTCCTGAGCAGCTCGATTCGGAGAATAGCCGAGCTTACGTGCCGATTGGCCGGACATTAGGAAATAACCGTCTGTATGTCTTGAATAGATATGGAAAGGTACAACCTGTGGGAGTCATAGGGGAGTTATGTATTTCCGGCGATGGGGTAGGCAGAGGGTACTTGAATTTACCTGATTTGACAGCGGAGAAATTTGTAAATGATCCGTTTGTCCAGGGCGCAAAAATGTACAAGACGGGGGATTTAGTAAAATGGCTTCCGGATGGCATCATTGAGTATTTAGGACGAATGGATCATCAAGTGAAAATTCGCGGATACCGGATCGAAGTAGGGGAAGTTGAAGCGGCGCTGTTAAATATAGAGTGTGTGGAAGAGGTTATCGTCACCACGCAAGAGGATGATAACGGGGACAAATTCCTATGTGCATACTTTACAGCGGATTCCATGCTGACGGTGAAAGATTTGAAAGAAGAACTATCAAATGTTTTGCCGAGCTACATGATTCCATCCTATTTCATACAATTGGATTCCATGCCGCTGACCCCGAACGGAAAAGTTGATCGCAAATTGCTTCCGGTTCCGGAAGAAAATATACAAACGGGAAGCGATTATGTAGAACCTAGAACGCCAGTGGAAAAACAGCTGCTCGCGATTTGGCAGGACGTGCTATCCGTACAAAAAATCAGCGTAAAAGATAATTTCTTTGATGTAGGTGGCAACTCTTTACGAGCGACAAAGCTGGTGTCCAAAATCAATCAAAAAATGAATATCAGCATATCTGTAAGAAACGTCTTTGAACAGCCCACCATCGAACAGATGGCCCAGCGCATTGATCAAATGGAGCGAAATGTACAAGTATCTATTCCCAAAGCAGTAGAGAAAGAATATTACCCTCTCTCTTCGGCGCAAATGAGAACGTACATTATGAGTATCAAAGGCGGCAAAGAACTCGCTTACAACATGTCAGGCGTCTTTATGCTTGAAGGCTCGCTGGATCGGATGCGATTAGAAGAAGCGTTCCAAAAATTAATTGGGCGGCATGAATCCCTCCGGACGGCGTTTAAAGTCATACACGGAGAACCGAAACAAATGATACATTCTGAAGTGAATTTTGGAATTGAATCTATAGCGTCAACGGAAGAAGATATCGAAGACCAAATACAACAGTTTGTTCGCGCATTCGATCTCGGACAAGCACCTCTAATGAGAGTGGGGCTGATTGAACTAGAGCCGGAGCGCCATATATTGCTTGTGGATATGCACCATATCATTTCAGACGGGTTATCCGTCAATATTCTAATGACCGAACTGAGCCAGTTGTATAAGGGTGCAGAGCTTGCACCCCTTCGAATTCAATACAAGGACTATGCTGAATGGCAGCAGGATCAACTTCAAAGCGAGCGGATGACAAAGCAGGAGAAATACTGGCTTGATGTCTTTAGTAAGCAAGTTCCTCTATTGGATATGCCAACAGACTATGAGCGGCCTGAACTCTTAAGCTATGAAGGAGATTTATTTGAAATTGATCTGAGGGAGGAAATTTTTGTAGGCCTTAGAAAAATGGAAGCTCTGACAGGAACGACGCTGTATATGATTATATTGGCGGCCTATACGATTCTTTTGTCCAAATATAGCGGCCAAGAAGATATCATCATTGGAACACCGATTGCAGGAAGAACCCATGCAGAATTGGAACCGGTTATGGGGATGTTTGTGAATACACTTGCCGTCAGAAATTACCCTAAGGGAGAAAAAACATTTATGGAGTATCTGCTTGAAGTGAAAGAAACGATGTTAAACGCCTATGAAAATCAGGATTATCCATTTGAGGAATTGATCGAGAAAATAGATCTAACCAAAGATGCCCGGCGCAATCCGTTGTTTGACACCATGTTCGTGTTGCAAAATACGGATACAGTGGAGATTCAAATGGATGGTGTGACATGTAAGCCTTATGCCCTGAATAATAGGGTATCAAAATTTGATTTAACATTATATGCAACCATTTTGGATCATAAACTGGAAGCCGCTTTTGAATATCGTACAACATTATTTGAGAAAACAACGATTGACGCGATGTCAAGAAATTTATTGTTGATATTAACATCCATTTGCCAAAACCCTGATATCGAAATCAACAAGATCAAATTGGTGGAAGAGTTGATTCACCAGGATACGCTCGCAGATTTAATTGAGGTGGAGTTTTAGGCTCAATACTGAAATTAGTACTTGACATTGTGCGAGGTGGCCGCTACGGCTACGGATCGTTCTTCCGATCGCTGTTGTCTCCAAATTTCTTTGATTATATTTACACAAAGGTAGAAATTCGGAGACAAAGCATATGCTTCCGATGCTAGCTTTCCTTCGGAAAGCTTTCAGGCGACCGCTGCATACGCTTCCGAAGTAGCTTTTTTTCAAAAAGCTTTTAGCTTCTTCAGATCGATTCCGTCCCCTCCGCTACTTTCGCTTTTTGTCCAGCACTAATTACGATTGAGCCGATTTTTAATATATAAATATGGATAGGGGTGCTGTATGTCTATTTTTAAAAAGCAAGAGTTTTTTTGGGCAAGTCAGTTCGAAGATGAAGATTATCTCATTCATTTGCCTTATTGTAAAACAACTTCAAAGCTTACAGGCGATACGGACCATCACAATTTTGTAAATAAACCTTTGTCACACGACGTTTCACATAAAATTAAGTCTATCGCGAAAAACGCTCCGATGGCGATTTATGCGATTCTGTTAACTGGAGTGAAGTGCTTGCTTTATAAATACACAAGTGAAAAGAATATGATTGTTGGTATGCCGACTATTGAAGAAAAGAACAATGATCTTTCGCTTTCGAATAAATTCTTACTATTAAAAAATCGTATGGATCATACGATGTCATTTAAATCTTTATTTAATCAAGTGAAATTAAGTTTCAGTGAGGCCATCCAGCATCAAAGGGTACCTTTTAGAAAAATGGTCGAACATTTAAATATGCAATATGATTCGAATCATGTACCTATGATCCATACCCTTGTTTCTTTGAATGAAATTCATTCATCCCTTGATGAAAATAGTGTGAAAGTAGCTACCATTTTTCATTTTGATCTAGAGGATGATTTGATTCATTTGAAATTGATTTATGATGAAGATCGTTCTGATAAAGATTTTATAATTCAAGTGATAGAACATTTAGACCAATTGTTTTCCATTGTTTTAAACCAGGCTGACCTAGAATTGGGTCAAGTGGAAATGCTTCCAGAGCTTCATAGAAACAAATTATTATTTGATTTCAATAATACAGTGGCGGAGTATCCTCAAAATAAGACGATGCATGAGCTGTTTGAAGAACAGGTGGAACGAACACCAGATCATGTGGCTGTGGTATTTGAGAATAAACAATTAACTTACAGAGAATTAAATCAACAATCCAACCAATTGGCCCGAACACTTCAGTCTCATGGAGTCCAAACGGGTCAGTTGGTTGGGATTATGGCGGAACGTTCGCTTGAGATGATCGTCGGCTTATTTGGTATTTTAAAAGCTGGGGGAGCCTATGTTCCAATCGATCCAGAATATCCGGAAGAACGTATTCATTTTGTATTAGAGGATTCAAAAGCAAAATGGCTGCTGCTGCAAAGTCATCTACAAAAACCAGTAGATTTCGCAGGGGCATGTATCATTCTTGATGATGAGAAGAGTTACGACAACAATCATTTAAACTTGGAGCACTCAGTAAACTCGCGTGACTTGGCATATGTAATTTATACGTCGGGAACAACAGGGAATCCTAAAGGAGTGATGATCGAACACGGCAGCATTACGAATTCCCTTCAATGGAAGTCTGAATTTTATAAACTTTCTGGAGAAGATCGGGTTTTGATGCTGAATCCCTTCGTGTTTGATTCATTTATAACCCATTTCTTTGGTCCAATAATATCCGGATCGACGGTATATGTGTTAAACCAACACCATTGTAAAGATGCTGTAGCAATCCATACCATCATAAAAAAACAGGGGATCACGCATATTCAAAGTCCACCTAGTTTTTTGATGACCTTACTAGAAAATGTGAATACAGAAGATTGGATTTCGATGAAGAATGTTGTCGCTGCAGGAGAGAAAATCATGCCTGCCTTAATACATAAATTGCAGCGTATCAATCCACACATCGAAGTTTGCAATGAATATGGTCCAACCGAAAATAGTGTCGTATCAACAGTTCTTTCTATCAATCGCGCGGATCAGGATATCTCAATCGGGAAGCCTATTGCGAATAATAGAGTCTATATTTTAGGGGAACATAATGAATTACAACCTATTGGCGTACAGGGAGAATTATGTGTGGCAGGAGCAGGTCTCTCTAGGGGTTACTTGAACCGACCAGACCTTACGGCGGAGAAATTCGTAGATGATCCGTTTGTTCAGGGAGCAAAAATGTACAGAACCGGTGACTTAGCAAGATGGTTGCCAGATGGCAACATTGAATATATCGAAAGAATAGACCATCAAGAGAAAATTCGTGGATATCGGATTGAACTTGGCGAAGTGGAAACGGCACTGTTGAACATAAATATGATTGAAGAAGCCGTCGTTATGGCCAGAGAAGATGAAGCGGGAACAAAGCAGTTATGTGCATACTTGGTCGGGAAAGAAGCAATCAAGATAGGAAAACTGCGGGAAGAACTATCGCAGCAACTGCCAAACTATATGATTCCGGCCTATTTTGTACAACTAGAACAGATGCCGCTTACTTCTAATGGGAAAATCGATCGTAAAGCGCTGCCTGCGCCAAAAGAAAATATGTTGAAAGGAATGGAATACGAAGCACCACGAACGGTTGTGGAACAAAAACTCGTGTCCATCTGGGAAACGGTACTGGGCGCCCCCAAAATCGGGATTATGGATAATTTCTTTGAGCTTGGAGGGGATTCGATTAAATCCATTCAAGTTTCTTCGAGATTATATCAAGCGGGCTATCAGGTTCAGATGGATCATTTGTTTAAATATCCAACCATAGCAGGCTTAATTCCATATGTTCAACCGATTGGCATGATGTCAGAGCAGGGGATCATTACTGGAAAAGTGCCACTGACTCCAATTCAACATTGGTTTTTTGAGCGATATAAGGTAGACGCCCATCATTATAATCAATCTGTGATGTTATATCGGAAAGAAGGTTTTCAAGAAGTTGCCCTTCACGCCGTATTCAATAAAATATGTGAGCATCATGATGCGCTTCGTATTGTATACCGCCCCACGGAAGATGGTTATGAGGCATGGAACGATGGGGCGGAAAAAGAACCCTTGTACACGCTTGAAGTGATGGACTTCAACTCATTAGCAGATCCATCTAAGCGGATCGAGAATAAAGCAAGTGAAATTCAGAGCAGCATCAACTTGGGTACAGGACCATTGATGAAGTTAGGCTTGTTCCGATGTGCAGATGGAGATCATCTATTAATCGTTATTCACCATTTGGTTATCGACGGGGTTTCATGGAGAATTCTGATTGAAGACATCTCCAGGGGATATGAACAATTATGTCAAGAAGAACCGATTCAACTTCCCCCAAAAACAGGTTCATTCCAATTATGGGCAGAACAATTGAAATTGTACGCGGACAGTGAAGCCATCAAACAGGAGCTCGTATATTGGAATGAAATAGAACAAATGGTGTATAAGCCGCTACCTATAGATCACGGACAGGAGTATGCACTGGAAAAAGACAGTGAAGAAATCACTTTGGAATGGACCGCAGCCGAGACAGAACAATTATTAAAACAAGCGAATCATGCCTATAAAACCGAGATTAACGATTTGCTGCTAGCCGCATTAGGCCTGTCTGTTCATCATTGGATTGGCATGGATAAAGTCCTGGTCAATTTAGAAGGGCATGGAAGGGAACAAATTATACCGGATCTCGATATAACACGTACGATCGGCTGGTTTACGAGCCAGTATCCTGTTGTACTAAATATGGAGGAAAGCTCCAATTTGTCCCGCCTCATCAAAACAAACAAGGAAAACCTCCGTAAAATCCCTAAAAAGGGTATTGGTTATGGAATTTTAAGATATTTAACCGGAAATCAGAAAGAGGTTCCATTTACATTGAATCCTGAAATAAGCTTCAACTATTTGGGACAATTCGATCAGGATATTCAAAACAGTGCGATGCAGATTTCCCCATACTCGGGCGGGGCAACAGCAAGCGAAAACCACACAAGAAATCATCTGATTGACATCAACGCTCTTATTATGGAAGGGAAATTGTCTCTCTCGCTTCGGTATAGCCGTACGCAATATCAGGAAGAAACAATGGAACGGTTGACGGAATGTTTCAGAGATTGCTTGCAAGAAATTATAATTCACTGCATCACGAAAGAGAAGCCGGAATTAACACCTAGTGATATTTCGTTAAAAGAAATTACTATCGAGGAATTGGAAGGATTTGTACAGCAATCTGAACATATTGGTGAAGTAGAAGATATATATGCTTTATCACCTATGCAAAATGGCATGTTTTTTCATAACCTGCTTCATTCTAATTCTGGAGCATATTTTATTCAAACGACGCTTGATCTTCATGGACCTTTAGATGTGGAAGCTTTTACAAAGAGTTTGGATCATATGATGCAGCGGAATACCATTTTCAGAACTAATTTTCATAGTAAATGGAAGAATAAACCGCTGCAGGTTGTATATCGTCATAAACAGAATGGACTTTTTTATGAAGATTTGCGTGAAATGAATGAAGAAGATCGTGAAGCTTATGTTGCATCCTATACGAGAGCAGATAAAACAAAAGGTTTTGATCTGTCTCAAGATGTGCTCATGCGTATTTCGATCTTGCGCACCCATGAACAAACCTATCATTTTATTTGGAGCTATCATCATATTTTGATGGATGGATGGTGTCTATCGCTTGTTATAAAAGAGCTGTTTGAAGGGTACTTTTCGATTTTAGAACAAAGAAAGCCCGAAGAAAAAGGGGCGATTCATTACAATCAATATATCGAATGGCTGGAAGGGCAAGATCAAGAGAAATCCTTGAAATACTGGAGTGACTATTTGCAAGGTTATGATGAGCAAACCACTTTGCCGCGGAACAGCACAATCTTGAAGAACGAAGAATACGCTTCAGAGAATTTGATTGTTACACTAAATAAAGAACTAAGCGGGCAAATGGTACAAGTCGCCAGTCAGAATCAAGCTACGATGAATACATTCATGCAGACAATATGGGGTATGCTGCTTCAGAAATATAATAGTAGTGAAGATGTCGTTTTCGGAAGTGTGGTATCCGGTAGACCCGCAGCGATCCATGGCGTGGAAAGCATCATTGGCTTATTCATTAATACCATCCCCGTACGTGTGCAGGCCCAAGGGAAGGATACTTTTGTAGAGATCATGAAGCGGAATCAAGAACACGCTGTCGCTTCGCATCATTTCGATACGTATCCACTCTATGAGATTCAAGCTGTAACACAGCAAAAACAAGATTTGATTGATCATATCCTGGTATTCGAAAATTATCCTGTACAAGGGATTATGGAACAATTTGGGGATGATGAGAAGACAGCTCTTCGGATTACGAATGTTGAAGGGGATGAACAAACAAATTATGATTTTAACCTGATTATCAAACCAGGTGAAGAAATGAAATGGATGTTCTTCTACAATGCAAATGTCTATGATCGGACAAGCATAGAACGCATTCAAGGTCATTTGATTCATATGATCGAGCAAGTGACCAACAATCCGCATATCCGTATAGATGAAATGGAATTGGCAACAGCACCGGAGACAGCGCAAATTTTAGAAGTGTTTAATGATACCATGGCTGAATATCCAAGGGACAAAACCATTCACGGGTTGTTTGAAGAGCAAGCGGCACGAACGCCTGAACAAGTGGCCGTTGTGTTTGAGGATCAACACTTGAGCTATAAAGATCTGAACGAGAAAGCCAATCAATTGGCAAGAACGCTGAAAGGCAAAGGGCTGCAAACGGATCAGCTCATCGGGATCATGGCCGAACGATCGTTAGATATGGTTATTGGAATCCTAGCAATTTTGAAAGCTGGCGGGGCCTATGTGCCTATTGACCCTGAATATCCAGAGGATCGTATTTGCTATATGCTTGAAGATTCGGGAGTACAGGTATTATTGCTGCAAAGTCATTTGCAAGAGCGCATTGCTTTTACGGGGAATAGGGTCTACCTGGATCATCCTAAATGTTATCATGAGGACAATTCCAACTTGGACATCACCGCTGCACCAACGGGATTGGCATACGTGATTTATACTTCAGGGACGACAGGCAAACCGAAAGGGACGTGTATAGAACATAAAAATGTCGTTCGCTTATTGTTCAATAGTAAAAACCTGTTTGACTTTGATGCATCGGACACATGGACACTGTTTCATTCCTTTTGTTTTGATTTTTCCGTATGGGAAATGTATGGGGCACTGCTGTATGGTGGAAAATTAGTCATCGTGCCGCAAATGATGGCAAAAAGTCCGGAACATTTTTTACAATTGTTAAAAGATGAGCAAGTGACGATATTGAATCAAACACCAACGTACTTCTATCATCTTCTTCAAGAAGAGCTGAAGGATCATGAAAGAGAGTTGAAATTAAGAAAAGTAATTTTTGGAGGGGAAGCTCTAAACCCAGCGTTACTTATGAATTGGAGGATAAAGTATCCAGCAGTACAGTTGATTAATATGTATGGGATCACTGAAACAACGGTTCATGTAACCTATAAAGAAATAACCGAAGTTGAAATACAAGCAGGGAAAAGCAATATCGGGAAATCGATCCCTACGTTGCAAACGTATATTTTGGATAATAAGCAGCGAATTCAACCGATTGGCGTGAAGGGCGAGTTATATGTAGCAGGTGAGGGGCTTGCCAGAGGTTATCTAAACCGGCCTGATTTGACAGCAGAGAAATTCGTAGATAATCCATTTGTTACAGAAGGGAAAATGTACAGAACGGGAGATGCCGCGAGATGGCTGCCAGATGGAAATATTGAATATTTAGGACGGATTGATCATCAAGTGAAAATTCGTGGTTACAGAATTGAGCTTGGCGAAGTGGAAGCAGCGCTTCTGCAAATTGAATCCATTCAAGAGGCGGTCGTTGTTGCTCGTGAAAATGAGGATGGATCGAAGCAATTATGTGCGTATTGGAAAGGCGACTGCTCACTTACGGCCAAGGAAATAAGAGTGGCATTATCTCAAGAAATCCCGGATTATATGATCCCGTCTTATTTTGTTCAATTAGAGCAAATCCCGTTAACGTCAAATGGGAAAGTGGATCGGAAATCATTGCCTTCTCCTGAAAAAAGCATACAAAAGGGAACAGAATATATGGCGCCACAAACCCATGTAGAACAAGTGATAACATCTGCTTGGGAGGCTGTGCTTGGCGTTGAAAAGATTAGCATCCTGGATAATTTCTTTGAACTCGGGGGCGATTCGATTAAGTGCATTCAAGTATCCTCTCGATTGCTTCAAGAGGGCTATAAAGTGGAAATGAAGCATTTCTTTACCTATCCGACCGTAGCAGAGCTAAGTTTACACGTTCAATCCGTGAGCACTATTTACGACCAAAGTGAGGTTACAGGTCAAGTGCCGCTTACCCCCATTCAACGCTGGTTTTTTGATCAAAATATGGCGGATGCGCATCATTACAATCAAGAAATGATGTTCTATCGGGAAACAGGCTTCGAAGTCAGTTTCATCCACAACATGATGAATGCGATGATTACGCATCATGATGCTCTTCGTACCGTGTACCATCAGACGGGTGAAGGCAGATATGAAGCATGGAATCGGGGAATAGACGAAGGAGAATTATTCAGTCTTGAAATTGTTGACCTTAAGAATGAAGCAAACCCTGCACCGATCATTGAAAATAAAGCAAAGGAAATTCAGAGCAGTATCGATCTACATCAGGGGCCTCTGGTAAAACTGGGCTTGTTCCAATGTGCTGCAGGCGATCATTTGCTTATTGCTATTCATCATTTGGTGGTAGATGGGGTTTCATGGCGCATTTTATATGAAGATCTTCAAGCAGGGTATGGTCAGTTCTTAAGAGGCCAAGAAATCCGGCTTCCACAAAAAACAGCTTCGTTTAAACAATGGGCAGAACAATTATCTATTTTTGCAGACAGCGACGCGATGGAACAAGAGGATAAATATTGGAGCCGTATGGAGCAGGCTGAACTGAGCCCGCTGCCTAAAGATGTTGATTATGATGAGACCATCGGGAAAGAAAGTGAGACGATCACCATTCAGTGGACAGCAGCCGAGACCGAGCAATTATTGAAGGAAACGCATCATGCGTATAGTACGGAAATTAATGATATATTGCTAACGGCATTGGGAATGGCTATTCATGCTTGGACAGGCATGGAAGAAGTCGTCGTGAATCTGGAAGGGCATGGGAGAGAACCGATCATTCCAGATATGGATATTACGCGTACAGTAGGATGGTTTACAATCATGTATCCGGTACTCCTAACGATGAACGCAGGCGGCGATGTATCGAAGAGAATTAAGACAGTGAAAGAGAGTCTGCGCCAGATACCGAATAAGGGCATTGGCTACGGGATATTGAGGTATTTGTCTCATGTGCATGAAGGGTTCACTTTAGAGAAGAGTCCCGAAATTAGTTTCAATTATATGGGACAGGTGAACCAAGGCTCGAATGATGGGATTGGATTTTCAACTTATTCCAGCGGTCCATCCGTCAGCGAAAACAACAAGAGGCCGTTTGTACTTAACATCAATGGGATTGTTATCGAGGGAAGGCTGTCGCTCACCATTAATTTCAACCCGAGACAATATCGGCGTGAAACGATGGAACAATTGGCTTGTTTCTATAAGGAAAGTCTCAATGAAGTGGTCGAACACTGTATACGGAAAGTACGAACCGAACTTACACCAAGTGATATTTCTTGCAGGTCATTAACCATTGATCAGTTGGATCAATTAGTGGAACAAACCCGGCACATCGGTCACATTGAAAATGTATATACACTAACACCTTTGCAGAAGGAAATGCTGTTTGAAAGTGTGCGGAATCCCATTTCGGGAGCATATTTTGTACAAATCATGTTTGACATGCGCGGGGACTTCGATGTTAATTCCTTTGCACAGAGCTTGGATCAATTAATGCAAAGACATGCGATATTAAGGACCAATTTTTATAGTGATATGTTGGACATCCCGCTACAGATTGTTTATCAAGAGAAGGAATTTGAATTTCATTATGAAGATTTAATGGACCGGAATGAGTCCGAGCGTATGGCGTATGTGGATGATTATATCCAGCAGAATGAGGAAAGGGGATTTGATTTACAACAAGACTCCTTAATACGTATGTCTGTCTTCCGAACTCAGCATGAAGAATATCGTGTCACATGGAGCTTTCATCATATTTTGATGGACGGCTGGTGTATGTCACTAATCAGCAAGGAAATTTTCGAAAATTACTTTGCGTTCCGGGAGAACAGAAAGCCTGAAATGACTTTATTAACCCCGTATAGCCAATTCATTGAATGGCTGGAACAGCAAGACAATGAGGAAGCAATAACCTATTGGAGTCGTTACTTGGAAGGTTATGAAGGGCAAACGAAATTGCCTGGAGAACGAATCAAACCGAAACATGAACGGCAAGATTCCAAAACGCTAAGCTGTCACTTGGATGATGTACTGATCCAGCAAATGAAACAGGTAGCGGAGCAGCATCAGGTGACCATTCATACGTTAATACAGACGGCTTGGGGTGTATATTTACAGCAATATAATCAAAGCAACGATGTTGTATTCGGAAGTGTCGTATCAGGCAGACCGCCTGTTATTCCTGGGATTGAAAAAATGATTGGACTATTTATCAATGCAATCCCTGTTCGTATTCACTCTGAGGGAGAAGAATCATTTGTATCATTAATGAAGAGGAACCAAGCAAAAGCTGTTGAATCACATGCATACGATACGTATTCATTATATGATATTCAAAATCTTACCAAGCAAAAACAATCCCTGATTAATCATGTTGTTGTATATCAGAATTTTCCTGTTGAAGATCAAATGGAGAATCTGGGCAAAAAGGGCGAAAAGCCGCTTGAAATTATGAACGTGAAGGGCAAAGAACATAATAGTTTTGATTTTACTTTGATCGTAAAACCCCATGAGCAGATGAAGATCATATTGATGTACAATGCAAATGTTTATGACTTATCGATGGTAGAACAGATTCAAGAACACTTTATCTCCATAATCAGGCAGGTGGCAACGAACCCGGAAGTGAAAATCAATGAGCTTGGATTGATGAGCGTACACAAATAGCGTACATGATGTTATGCAAGGAGACCTTTAAGGAATGATTCGTTCTTTCAAGGTCTCTTTTCTCTTTTTTTGTAAACTATTACATGGGTTTTTTTTTGGCTCCATTCTGTAATTTACGTAGATTTAAATATATGGTAAAATATAACTGGTAGATTTATGAAGTTAGGAGGGTAGAGAATGGAACCCGCAATCGTTAAAACCATTGGAGAATTGTTTACACAGGGGAGCGGCATCGAGATCATTCGAGAAGTTGCCATAGAATACCTTCAATCAAACGAAAATAGTTTAGAGCTGATAGAGAATCTTTTTGAATCCATTGAGCCGATCGAAGATACTACCATCAAATGTTCATTATATGATCTTGTTATTGACTACTCGCGTTTAAATGGAATCATGCCCTACATAGCTAAAGGAATGTATCAAAAGTATCTGATTGAACGGAATGATTTTAGCAGATTGAAGGAAACATACTATAGCGGTAAGTATGTTCTGAATTACGTTAGTTTCTTGCCACACGAGGAACAAATTGAGCTATTTTATAAATTAGGAGTTCATGCCTATAACTTGAGGTTATATCACGATAGCATTGAACATTGTAAAAGAATTTTTGCAGAAGATGCTGGTTCAAGTCCCTATAGAGTATATGCACTTTGGGTTCTTAGAGATGCGTATTTTGCCCTCGGCAAATACGAAGAATCAGCACTTTATTCCTTACAATACAAGCAATTTAATTATCCAAGTACCCAAGACCATGTTGTTCTCATGGAGGCTTTGTTCAACGCCAAAAAGGGTAATATTGCTCTAGCTACCGAACAACTCCTAACATTTTTAAAGACATGTAGTGATTTTTTTGTTTTTCCTGCAACAAAACATCTTCTGGAGTTATATTTATTACAAAAGAATTTTGAAGGAGCTAAAACTGTAATAGAAAGCAGCAAAGTAAACTCATCCATGTTAGATGAAGGGAATCCGTCTACTTATTCTGAATATGCTGATTACCTTCAACTTCAAGGGGAATATTATTTAGCCATAGGCGATTTTGATAATTTCATCCGAGTTTTAATAGATGGAGCTTTAAACTACTCAAAAATTAACGACACAATTAAAGAGAAAGAATGTTTGGATATGATTATACGTAATCATTTAGTTCAAAAAATCCCTATGCGGGAGTCAACGCTTGAAAAGCTTAGTAATTACTATACTCAAGGCATTTAACAAAAGGGAGGATTAAGTATGAAAAACTTTATTAAAAAAACCTACTTTTACACAGGCCTATTTGCAGCAACTGTAATAGTATTTTTAGGGGGGACCACTGGTATTTATCCACCTTGGTAGTGGCTTAAGCACCTTCAAGGTGACTTCTTTCATTTTTTTTTTACAAAATGTTACTTCGAATCCATATCATCATTTATTGTGAAACGTACATTATACTCAGGAGAGATTAGTGTATGTGAGGTGAACAGCCATTGGTATGCCAATAGAGGAAAAAATAAATGATTTAAGAAAACAGCTAGTTGAGACGATGGGAATTAAATGGAAGTTTACGGATGATGAAGTGATTAGGATTAGTCAGCAACTGGATGAATACATCGTAGAGATGCAGTCGCTTCGAGATGAAAAAGGGAAGAGAAAGTGAATGTGAAGTAGAAGACGTATATTTGCTTATACAACTTCTGTCGCACTTCGCCCGAAAGTTAGGCCAGCAGGCGCCGGTTCAGAACCGACGCCTGTTTATTAGGTCTTTTTTTGGTATGACGGGGGAGCGTTTGATTGGTCAAATGATGGTCTGCTAACTTGATGGCCACAATTTCGTGGGCGATTCTACTAATGTTATTAATTTACATGAATTTCGCCGTATGGTAAAATATAGTTTATCGATCTGCTCAGTGGGAGGGATGATGATGGAAGCATCGATCATCAGAACAATCGGGGAACTCATACACGACACCAGATGTACCTTAAACATCACGCTCACACGGTTGTCAGAGCTTTCAGGCATTCACAAAGGAACCATTTCAAGAATTGAGAATGGGAATGTCAAGCGCCCCGAGTTTCAGACGATTCTCCCATTGGCAACAGTATTACAAATCCCTTTTGAAACGCTGATAGATTATTATGTTGAGATTGAAACCAGATCAGATCATTTAAAAAGTATGTATGAAACTGCGCTCTCACAGGGAAGTAGCATTGAACAAATTCGGAAAGTCGCTGCAAAATACCTTGAGTCAAACGAAGATAGCTTAGAACTAACGGAAAAGCTTTTTCAATCGATCAGCTCTATTGAAGATACCTTCATTAAATTAACATTGTATGACCTCATCATTGACTATTCTCTCTCGCATGGGATCATGCCCTACATCGCCAGAGGAATGTATCATAAGTATCTGATTGAACGAGATGATTTTAACAGATTGAAGGAAACATACTATAGTGGCAAGAATATCCTGAATTACGTTAATTTCTTGCCGCAAGAGGAGCAAATTGAGCTATTTTATAAGCTCGGAGTTCATGCCTACAACTTGAGATTCTATCATGAAAGCATTGAACACTGCAAAGGTGTACTTAAATATGATGGCGAAAACCTCCATAAAGTAAATTCGCTTGTCATTCTCAGAGATGCTTACTTCCATATTGAGGATTATGCTCAATCAGAGCATTATTCCACACAATACAAGCAATTCAGTTCCTGTCCACTGATTCGTGAAAACATCGTTCTAATGGAAGCAGTTTTCAACGCTAAGAAGGGAAATGTCAAGCAAACAGTTGAACTGCTCTCGGAATTCCTTAAAACTTGCAGTAATGACTCTGCTATTCTAGCCACAAATCAACTTCTACAATTATACCTAAAACAAGGCAACCTTAAAGAGGTTGGGGTTGTTTTAAGTAATTGCAAAATAGATCCATCGCTTATCAGTAATAATCCCTTTGTTTATGCTAAATATGCAGATTTTCTTAAACTCCAAGGCGATTATTATTTAGCTGTAGGTGATTACGAAAAAAGTGTTAATTGTCTGTTAGAGGGAGCTTTATATTACTCAAAAGTCGACGATACGGTAAATGCACGCGGCAGCCAACTTATGATCAAGCTTATTCAGGAAAATGACAAGAAGATAGACATTGAGGTTGTGAAAAAAATACAGGAAATCTTTGATCAATACATGAAGGATGAATAGAGGTAACCCCAGGGACACCCCGTATACAATAGAGACTGCTGAAAAAGTCCAAATTCTATAACCAGGATACCCTCCTCGATATTTTGAGGAAGGGTATCCTGGTTTCCTGTATAATAAAAGTATTAATTTCAGGTGGTGTCTCGGATGATT
>JAIRVF010000033.1 GCA_031254035.1 Paenibacillus sp. | reverse complement strand
TACATGGCGCTCTTGGCGGCGTACGGGGTGCTGCTGTCGCGCTATGCGGGTCAGGAGGATGTCGTCGTCGGTTCTCCGGTGGCGGGCAGAAGGCATCCGGATGCGGACCGGATGATCGGAATGTTCGTTAACACGCTGGCGATGCGCAGCCGCCCAGCGGGAGGCAAACGGTTCGACGCGTACTTGGCGGAAGTGAAGGCTGCGGTGCTGGGCGCGATGGAGAACCAGGACTATCCGTTCGAGGAACTGGTGGAGAAGACGGCGGTACGGCGGGATACGAGCCGCAACCCGCTGTTCGACACCATGCTGGTGCTGCAGAACATGCAGATGAGCGAATGGAAGCCGGAAGGGCTGACGATTCGGCCTTACCCGCAGGAATACCGGGTCGCGAAGTTCGACCTGACGGTGGCTGCGGTCGAGCAGAAAGGGCGGCTGTATTTCGACTGGGAATACAGCACGGCGCTGTTCAAGAAGGACACAGTTGAGCGGATGGGCAAACATCTGGCGGAGATCGTGGAGCAGATCGTACAGCGACCAGAAATGTGTCTGAACGAGATAGAGTTGGTCGGGGAGGGAGAGAAGCGTCACCTCCTGGAGACGCTTAACGACACGAAGGCGGACTACCCGAAAGACAAGATGATTCACGCACTGTTCGAGGAGCAAGCAGTTGCCAGGCCGGAAGCGGTGGCTGTCGTAGACGGCGAGCGGAAACTGACATACGGGGAACTGAACATACAGGCGAACCGGTTGGCGCACCGCTTGCGAAGCCGGGGCGTGAAACAGGAGACGCTGGTGGGTATTTGTATGGATCGTTCGGTTGATCTAATCGTCGGGATCATGGGCATCCTGAAGGCAGGGGGCGCGTATGTGCCGATGGATCCGTCGTATCCGCAGCAGCGCCTGCATTATATGGCGGAGGATGCAGGGATTGAGCTTCTGGTGACCCGAAGCGCGGTCAGCGGTTGGGCACCGGAGCACATCTCGCGCATATGCCTGGACGACGCCGCTGATCAGGAGATGTTGTCGCAGGAGAGCGATCAGAACCCGTCAATCATCACGGCGCCACAAAACATGGCTTATCTGATATATACGTCAGGTTCTACCGGTAACCCGAAAGGAGTTGTGGTAGAACACCACACACTGATTAACATGGTGTTCTGGCATCAGCAGTACTATCAAGTCATGGAACAGGATCGTGCCATGCAGATCGCAAACATTGCTTTTGACGCCGCAGTGGCGGAAATATGGCCCTATCTGAGCAGAGGCGCTAGTTTGTATCTGTGCAAGGAAAGCGTAAGAACGGACCCCGAAGCGCTGCGCGATTGGGTCGTTGAGCAGCAAATTACGATCGGTTTTATGCCGACGCCGATGGCCGAAATCATGATGCATCTGCATTGGCCGATGCATACATCGTTACGCTGCTTGTTGACAGGGGGGGATTTGCTGCGGCAGTCGCCGCCAGCTTCATTGCCTTTTACGTTGGTCAACAACTACGGTCCTACTGAATGTACAGTTGTAGCCACAGCAGCAAGGATTAGCTCCTTGCAGGAGGGCTTGCCGCCGATTGGAAGGCCAATAGCGAATACGAGATTGTACGTTTTGGATCAACATCGCCAGCTTGTGCCGATCGGCATCACCGGCGAGTTGTACATTGGCGGAGTCGGAGTTGCTCGTGGATACTTGAACCGTACAGAGCTGACCGAGGAGAGATTCCTTCCAGATCCTTTCAGCAGTGAACCTGGAGCGAGAATGTACCGTACGGGAGATACCGTGAAGTATTTGCCTGACGGCAACCTGATCTATGTAAGCCGGTTCGACGATCAAGTGAAGATTAGAGGATTCCGGATTGAGCTAGGGGAGATTGAAGCGATGCTGAGCCAGCATCCAGCTCTGCGACAGGCAGCAGTCATCGTGCAGGAAGACAGGCTGGGTGAGAAACAGCTTGCGGCGTATCTGGTCGGAGAAGGCAGTGTGCAGGAATGGCGGGACTACTTGAGTGAACGCTTGCCAAGCTATATGGTGCCGACGAGTTTTGTTCAGATGGACAGCTTGCCGTTAACGCCCAATGGAAAGATTGATCGTAAGTCACTTTCCCGCATCGACAATATATCACAGGTCCATGAAAGCTATATCGCGCCTCGTGATGCTACAGAGACAAAACTTGCACAGATTTGGTCGAGTGTGCTAGGAATGAAGGAAAGTTTGATTGGCGTCCATGACTCCTTTTTTGACTTAGGTGGACACTCCATGAAGATTATGGAGGCATTGGCAAAAGGTCTATCAGAAGGATGGCATGTGACGGTTATGGATTACTACGAGTTGCAAACGATACAAAAAATCGCGCAAAAGATTCGCGGTAATACTAATTACTACCATAATTGTGATACCGGGTCATCTCAACTGCAATTCCTAAAACCGCCGAAGAAAAATGCCGCGCATGCAGCCGATAGCCTGATCGGTGACGTAATGCTTACAGGTGTCACGGGCTATCTGGGCGTGCATCTGCTGGCTGAATTGCTGGAGGGCACAGACAGCAAGATATACTGTTTGATTCGAGGAGAACATCCGCTGAATCGGTTGCTGGAACAGCTTGAGTTTTATTTTAAAGATAAGTGTACGAAGTATAAAATGTTGCTGAGCAGCCGCGTTGTTATTGTAAATGGTGATTTGTCTGAGAAACAATTCGGCCTAAGCGATACAGAATATGCGCAACTAGATGGTACGATCAGAAGTGTCATTCATTCTGCAGCGCTGACCAAACACTTCGGAAATTACGCTGATTTTGAGCGAGCGAATGTAGCAACGCTGAAAGAACTCATCTCATTTGCAGGGCGTAACAAAAAACTGCATTTCATTTCCACGATGAGTGTATCAGGTCATGCTGCGTTTGGAAAAGAGCAGCAGATATTTACCGAGAACGATTTTTACATTCAACAAAACTACGAGGATAATGTATATGTGAAAAGCAAATTCTGGGCTGAACATGCACTATTCCAAGCGATATCGGTTGGTGTTGACGCTGCCATTTACCGGGTGGGCAATCTGACCAACCGCCACACTGACGGACAACATCAACAGAATATCGCTGACAATGCATTTATGAGCCGCTTCAAATTCGTGTTGAAACATGGCGTTGCCGCCAAGCAATTATTATCGAATGAAATCGAGTTCACGCCTGTTGACGTTTGCAGCAAGGCTATTGTGTCATTAATAAAAGCAAATGCAAGCGATAGGGAAAATTATGTATTCCATTTGTATAACCATCATAAAGTCAAGCTCAGCGAGATCGTGGAACTACTAGATAAGGCGGGACACTTGGTTGAATTGTTGGATGATTCATCGTTTCAGACGCTAATGCTTCGATTATCCCAGGACGATGAGCACATTCATGACATTCAAATGTTTATGGGAGCCGGAGAGCAGCTTGAGGGCGAGTATGCCGCCGTCCGGCATGACTCGTTACAAACACAGATTGCTTTAAGCAAGGCCGGGTTTTACTGGCCGCAAATAGATGCATTGTATGTGCAAAAAATCGTGGCCTACTTGCAAACTGTTTTCTTTTTGCCTGACACAGCCCCCCCAATTCATAATTAAGCTCTAGGATAATCCGTGTCTACTATATTAGTCTAGCATTAGTCGCCGTTATGCTGAAGGAACGTTAATTTTCAGAAACATCATTATAATGAGGCTATCCTTAAGCAGGTTAGGGGGATAGCCCATTATATATTCTTAATGAACACATAATGGACTAGATGAACTCCTTCATTTTTTCTTCCAGTCCTTAGATCCGATTTCAAAATGGTTGAGACCCACCATTACACTTTCAAGACGCAGAAAGTTCGACTGCGACATGACAGCGTTGAAGCGGGACGGGTGAAGCATTCAATGCATTGGAGGTTATCATGACGGCATCTGCTTTGGATTGAGCAGGCGTATTCATTGAAACAAAAGATGATGTATGCTATCATATTTGAGGATTCACGGATCAGAATCGAAGATTTTGCAGTAATTTTAATCTAAAACATATACAAGCCATGGTCGGGGAGCTTATTTTTCTCGACCTTTTGCTTTCATAATGCAAACAATGATCAATGAAGCCTCGAAGCATGCTTCACTTGCCCGGGGTTATTGTCATGGGAAACGCCCGAGTTGAGGAGAGACGGAACTGTTGAAAACTTTAGTCATTGCTGAGAAACCGGATATGGGACGAAATATAGCGGCGGTAATCGAACCGAAAGCCAAAAACGCTCGAACCTACATAGAAGGCGAGAATTTCATCATCACTTGGGCAATCGGGCATCTAATCGGTTTAGCCGAACCGGATGCATACGATGACAAATATAAAAAATGGAACATCAATGACCTGCCGATCATCCCCGAGCACTTCAAACTAAAGCCCAATCCGAAGACAAAGGATCAGCTTAAGGTCATTGCTGAGCTTGCCAAGCGCAGCGATATGCTTGTTAACGCCTGTGACGCTGGGCGTGAAGGCCAGCATATTTTTTCCTTGATTCAGCAGCATTTGAAGCTGCGGCAGCCTGTAAAGCGGCTTTGGATTTCGGATTTGACGCCGGAGACGATCAAAAAGGGCTTTGACGAGCTGAAGGACGGCAGCGAATATGTGAACCTGTCCAAAGCTGCCCGGGCGAGAAGCGAAGCGGATTGGCTAATTGGGATGAACGGATCTCGCGCCTTTACAACCAAACATAATGTACTGCTGTCCGTGGGACGGGTGCAGACACCTGTGCTTGCATTGGTATACGACCGGCAAAAGGAAATCGATGCATTCAACTCTGCAAAGTTTTATGACGTAGAGGCTTTTTTTAAGCAGGGAGATGTCGAGTACAAGGGGTTGTGGCAGGGAGATCGAATCCAGGACGAGGAGAAAGCCAAGGCGATTGCGGCGAAGGTCCAGGGCAAGCCTGGGATCATTCAAAGTTATGAAGTCAAAGACACCCGGGAGTATCCTTTTAAGCTGTATGATTTAACACTTCTTCAGCGCGAGGCCAACGCCAAATTTGGTTTTTCTGCCAAGAAAACGCTGGATCTCGCCCAAGCTCTATACGAGAAACATAAGGTGATCAGTTACCCTAGAACGACGTCCAACTATGTAACCGAACAAAACATTCCGCAAATGCATAAATCTCTGGATCAGTTGCGGGGAACGGATTACGTGAAATTTGCAGGGCAAGCCGATAAGAAATATGTCCACAAAAATAATAAATCGGTGTGCAACCCGGCCAAGGTAGAGGATCACCACGCGATTCTGCCGACAAACAAAATGGCGCGGAACCTGGCTCCGGACGAAGCCAAAATCTATGATTTGATCGTAAGGCGATTTCTGTCCCATTTTTTCCCTCCCGCTGAATATAAGGTCCATACGATCATGACGGAAGTGGAAAAGGAAGAATTCAAGACGACCATCAAACAGCTGTTGTCCGAGGGCTGGAAGGTCATTTATGCGGATCAGAAAAAAGATGCCAAGAAGTCCCGCTCCAAAAAAGACAAGGAAGACGATGACGAAGCGCAAAGCGAGGAAGAAGTTACAACTCCTTTTCAATTAAACGCGAAGGAAGGCGTTCTATGCGTCAGGAGTGAGGCGAAGGAAAAAGAGACGCAGCCTCCAAAGTCTTACACCGAAGGCACCCTTCTTAAAGCCATGGAGAGTGCGGGGAAACAGATTGAAGACGAGGAATTACGCGATGCCATGAAGGACTCTGGACTAGGGACGCCAGCGACACGCGCAGCCATCATTGAACGGCTCAAACAGGTTGGGTATATGGTGATGAAAGGCAAACGCATTGTCATTACCCAGAAGGGGAAAATGGCCGTCGAGGTGATCCGGGGAGCGGGCGTCGATCTGCTGACTTCTCCGGAAATGACCGGGCAGTGGGAGCGTCGGTTGAACGAAATTGCCAAGGGCTCTGCTTCGGATGAAGTTTTTATGACGAACGTGAAGAAATTTGCGACGATGATCATCGGCAAGGTTAAAGTGCAGCCACGCGCGGCGAAAGAATCTTTTGAGGAAAAAGAGACTGAAGCTGCCAAGCCATCAAGAAGCCGAAAAAAAACGGCGGCAGTTAAAGAAGGCGATGCAGTTAGCACTTCAACGGGCACAGCGAAAAAAACGGCTGCGAAAAAAACCACAACGAAGAATACGACCGCAAAGATCAAATCGGAAACGGAACAAAGCCATATGCCTAGTCAGCCTCCAGAGCCCCGAACTGTAACCGCCGGCATTGCGTCATGTCCAAGAATGGGCTGCGGAGGCACGCTCATCATGGGGCGGCGGGGTTATGGCTGCTCTCATTATAAGACGGGCTGCACGTTTGTGATTTGGAAGGATCAGTTTGGCATCTCACTTGAACCGGAGGACATCGCTTCCCTTGCCGCAAATGGGAAAACGTCGAGGAGCTTTACTTTGGAAGACGGAGGACAGAAGCGGGAAGGCCGTTTGATTTTGTTGGACCGGGATACGGGGTCTATCGGTATTGGTTAGAATGGCCGATGTTCGTTTGTGACAGCTTTTTGGTGGGCACTATGCAAAATTGCTTCTAAAACAAACACAACGGGCTCTAGTTCAGAGTCCGTTGTGTTTGTTCGCTTTTGATCTTAATGTTGATAATGTCCGGAATTTCTTCGATAGAAGATATGGTGTATAGCGGGCTCTGCGGCTCATGCTGCAGCTCAACCATATTAAATGCCCATTCGTCGGACTGTTTGACATATATGCTGTTCAGTCCGGCAGTGAGGGCAGGGACGACATCCGTGCGCAGCGAATTTCCGATCATCCAGGTGGAGGAGCGGTCAAAAGAACCTTTTTGCAAAATTTTCTCCAATGTGGATTCGTTTTTATGCTGCGTAATAAAAATCCGATCGTTAAAATAGGTGTTTAACTTCATCTGGTCGATTTTGCGCTGCTGGATCGCCGTTTCGCCGCCGGTGTACAAATAAAGCTTGTGACCTTCCCCTTGCAGGGTCTCCAGAGTTTCTACCATGCCCGGATACGGCTCGACTTCATGTTCGAAAACACTGAGTCCCAGCTTGTTAAGCTGCTGCTCTTCTTCCAAATGGATTGGACGGCCCAATTTTTGGCAGAAGAAACGGTAGGTTTCGATGAGTGAATGTGGAAAACTGCCGCTGCTAAAGCCGGTTCGGCTTACTTGCGAGACATCAATTTCGATTTGTTTTTGGCGAATTTCATCGGTTGACAACGTTTGTTCTCCGAACCAGTGATGCATTAGCTCAAAAAATTCACCCAAAACAAATCCGAAATATTTATTGCAGTAAATCAGCGTATCATCAAGATCGAACAAAATATGTTGCTTAAAAGTACAATTCAATAGGGTTCACTCCTTATAGACGCATGTAAGATTCCAGAAACATATGGAGCTCCGACGCACCATCAGGACGAATGCTGTATTTTTCCTTGCCTTCTACACCAAGATGAATCCGCAATAATCCGGCTACCCGCAAAATCATCAAATGGTGTTTGAGCAGCTCCTCGGTTTGATCCAAATCACGGATCATTTCTTTTAAAGAATGCGGCTTTTCAGCCACATACCGGAGCAGACGGAGACGTTTGGGATCGGATAGGGCGTGCGTCATCCGCAGCAAGCAGGTTGGCGGCTCGTCTTCGTCCTCTTCAGGTACGTCCACAGGATATTGGATCAACATCATTTTATTATAGAAGCAGTACGTATTGATAGGACGGTTATGAACGGTTGGAAAGAGAACGATCGTTTGAACTTCAGAAGCATTTTCAATAACCAGTCCACCTGAGGCATACTCGACGAGACTCATAGGCTCCATTTTCGTGAGCAGCATTTTCTTTTCTTTGGCATCTTCTTCAATAAGCGGGATAATGTCCGGTTCTATTGCTTTGAAGTAATGTTCATACCAAAGCTCTAGCAGCGGCGTATATTGGTCCCGAATCCGCCGGGTCTCTTCGATTGTGATATTCGGTAGATAAGGAGAAGCCACGGCAAGCAGCACGTCTTCAGGGGTTTCATACAAGCATTCTATGAAGCAAGGCACGGAATCGCCGTTATTTCGGTGAATCGCCCAGGCATAAAGCACGTCATAGTCATCAAAAGGCCATGCCATGGTCCGAGATAGTTCAGCAGACACTTCTTGTGGAAGCTTGCTGCTCACTTCACTGATCCATTCAGGTCCTATATCCAGATTGCGGACCCATTTCTTCGATGTATATACCATAAAACTGCCGAGCAGCTCGTATATTGGTGAAACATCTACTTTCACTTCATAGTTCATGAAACCGATAACCTCCTATGAAATCAGTGCATCTTCTTCATTATGGCTTGTTGAGTAGCGGGTTGTCCACTATAATGTTCAAGTAGTTTGCCCGGAATTACCGAAGGAGGAAAATTTAAGTGTCAAATAGCATGAACCGCAGCTCATCTTTTCATTATTTCATATTACTTACTGTTATTGTAGCGGCTGGCATGAGCCAGGGGCTACTACTGCCATTATTATCGATTTTTTTGGAGCAGATGGGCGTGTCATCTTCTATGAATGGCTTAAATGCCGCTGCCCTATATGTCGGATCCTTCGCTATGACGCTTTTGGCTGAACGGACGCTTGGGGCTCTAGGCTTCAAGAAGCTAGTTAGCGCAGGGCTTGCGCTCGTTGTGGTTTCCGTGGTGCTGTTTCCGCTTGTGCCGAGCGTAACGTTTTGGTTTATTCTCCGGCTTATGGTTGGAATCGGAGACAGCGCGGTGCATTACGCTGCACAGCTTTGGGTGCTGCTCGTTACACCCGAAGAGAATCGGGGCAGAAATATTTCGATCTACGGCATGTCGTATGGCTTAGGATTCAGCCTGGGACCGCTAGGCATACCGCTTCTAAAGCTTGGAAATAGTGTGCCTTTTATCGTTCTTGCCGTACTGGTACTGTTGTCTCTCTTGCTTGTTTTATTTAAGCTGCCGGATTTGCGTCCCGAAAAGCTAAGTGCGGAAGGGCGCCCGGCCAAACGATTCCGCCGCAGTTACGCACTTGCCTGGTACGCGCTGATTCCTGCTTTGCTTTACGGTTATATGGAATCGGGAATTAACAGTAATTTTCCCGTTTACGGTCTGCGTGTCGGACTAAGCGAGCAGCAAATCGCATTTCTGCTTCCATTTATCGGGGTGGGCGGTATGGCGCTCCAGCTGCCGCTCGGCATGCTCAGTGACCGCTTCGGAAGGAAACGGGTCCTGATCATAAGTGGTATCCTTGGCGGCCTGGCATTTGCGTTTGTTCCTATGGCGGGAACGTCCACAGTGGCGATTTTGAGTCTGCTTATGCTTGCTGGCGGGATGATCGGCTCATTTTTCTCTTTGGGCTTAGCCTATGCGGCGGATATTCTCCCCAAAGTGCTGCTGCCTGCAGCGAACGTGATCGCTTCCTTCCATTTTAATATCGGCAGCATTGCTGGCCCGAATATCGGCGGTACGCTGATGCAGTATGGCTGGAATGGAGGCATGTTTGTCGTTCTAGGGGCGGGATTCATCGCGTTTGGTTTGCTTGGAATCATTGTCAGAAAAAGACCTGAGATCGAATCTGGCCTTTAGCTGTACTACTGATTAGGAATGCATTATGATAGTAGGAAGAGAACGAGAGACAAGAGACAAGAGATAAGAGACAAGGGGAGAAATGTCATGATTAGAATCCAGCATCTAGCCAAGTCCGTTGGAGTAGATAAAATACCCATCCTTAAGGGCGTTTCTCTTGATTTCCAGCGGGGGGAATTGATCGCGATTGTTGGGGCGAGTGGAAGCGGGAAGAGTACGCTGCTGCGCTGCCTGGCATTGAAAGAGAAATGGGACAAAGGCAACTTTGTGGCTGATGGATTTGATGTCTTGAAAAACCCGTTTGCCGGAAAAAGAAAACTTAAACGTGAATGGGCATACTTGGAACAGGGGCCTCAGTTGAACCTGAAACGAACAGCTTTGAAAAATGTCGTGATCGGACAAGCCAGCCAGACCCCGCTGTGGAGAATGGCCACAGGCATGATCCGCTCTGATGATTATATGGGTGCGATGGACGTCATTGAGCAGATGGGGCTGCTTGATAAGGCACATGATAAATGTGAAAAGCTAAGCGGCGGCGAACGCCAGAGAATAGCGATTGCACGCGCGTTGGTGCATGGTGCCAAGGTCATCCTCGCGGATGAACCCGTGATCGGGCTCGATCCCAAATCCCAGGAAAGTGTAATGGAAACGTTGAAAAAGCTTTGCGAAGAGGAGAGAGCCACCGTACTGACGGTGCTGCCCTTGGAGCTTGCGGAACGTTATGCGACACGAATTGTGGCGCTGTCCGGCGGTGAGATCGCATTTGATATTTCCGGACGCCGGCTGACGGTTCGTGAACGAAATATGTTATAAAGCCTCTAAGTAGGCTTTGGATAGAAAGAGTGATCAATTTTGGTAAAACGCTACTGGTTTTATATCCCTACGGCATTGTTTCTCATGTTTCTGCTGAGCGGATGTTCTACTATCAGTGACCCGATACTGCTCATGAAAACGCCGGAGCTTACCGCCGAAAAGGAATCGTTACGATCCATCATCATGGCGCAGCTGCCCGAGAATGCCAACCTGATCCGCTCGAACGAGGAGGATGACACCAATGTGATCCATTTCGTAGATTTGGACGGAGACGGCGTGAGTGAAGCGGTTGTGTTTTATGAGACACCGGATCAGAATATCGGCATTCACGGGATGATTTTTAAGAAGAGCAGTGATATCTGGGTGAAACAAATTACGTTTGATGGTGAAGGCAAGGTTCTCGAATCATTGTATTTTAAAGATATGACGGGTAGCGGCAACATTGATATCGTAGCTGGCTTTTCCGGGGGCAAAGAGGATGAGGATCTGCAAAACGGTCTGATCATTTACAGCTATACCGGAAAAAGTGTTGAACGGATGCTCGAACTTCCGTATACAAATTACGTTATCAGCGACATGAACCAGGATCATATCAATGATTTGACGATTGTTAACCTGAAGCGGAGCGAAAGCAACTTCATTACAACATACCAGTATAAGGACGGTAGCTTCGTGGAGCTGGATAAGCTTGAAATGAAGCCGTTTATTTCCGATTATTACAATGTTGTTGCAGGTAAAGTGTATATGGATCAAAATGGAAACAGTATTGAGGGGATTGTGCTCGACGCTTCTCTTTCAGCGGTTGGTGATTTTTCAAAAACCAGTATCATTGTGATGGAAGACGGCAAGCTGAAGTCCGTGCTCCCAAAAGACGATGAGATGTTCAGACTACACCGGATGTACAGCGAAGACGTCAACGATGATGGAATCATTGAGATTCCGCTGCTTAAGAGGCCGCATGGATGGGATAATTTTGCGAACGAAGATGATATTCCATACTTCTCAGAGTATTATCAATGGGATGGGAAAAATGGAATGACTTTCGTTGCGGAAAAATTCCATGATTTCAAAAATGATTTCGATTTCGGATTTTTTCCGCCGGAGCTGCATAATAAAATAACGGTGGATACCAAATCCCAGATGAACAAATATTTGCGGTTTGTCATGATCGATTCGGGGAAAACCATCGCCGAGATTAAGTTCTTCTCTCAAAGTGAATGGGAAAAGAAACATGATGAATGGAGTTATCTCTACCGGACCGGCGGAAAGATCATCGGATATAAAAAGAACTTCAGTAATGTTGACTTCTCTGGCAATAAAAATAAATCAAAAGATGAAGTACCTCCAATAGAAAGGAAGGACAAGTTAAGTGAGTAAAGTGTTAATTTTGGAAGACGAAGATTCCATCCGTAGTTTTACCGTTATCAATTTGAAGCGCAATGGCTTTGAAGTACTGGAAGCATCCAACGGCAATGAAGCGCTCGATATTCTGCTGAGTACACCAGATATCGATATCGCTCTCCTGGATGTGATGGTGCCGGGAATTGACGGTTTCGAAGTGTGCAGACGTATACGCGAAACGAACCAACGTCTGGGTATCATTTTCTTGACCGCGAAAGTGCAGGAGCAAGATAAAGTTTATGCATTGTCGGTAGGGGCTGACGATCATGTGAGCAAGCCGTTCAGTCCGACTGAGCTGATCGCACGGATTCAATCTCTTCTACGCCGAGTGAATATTCACCGTGAGACATCCGCGAAGGTTAGTTTCCAATCCGGACCATTTAGTCTTGATTTGATTTCCAAACAGTTTAGAAAAAATGGACATAGCATTGAACTTACACCTACGGAGTTTTCACTAGTACAATTTTTTCTCGAAAAAGAAAATACCCCACTCAGCCGGGATGTTCTGCTGGATCACGTATGGGGCAAGGAGTATATGGGAGACCCGAAGATCGTTGACGTGAATATACGCCGTCTCCGCCAGAAGATTGAGGATAACCCTTCCGAGCCCGAGTTCCTTCAGACCGTATGGGGACACGGGTATAAATGGAAGGGTCAGGGACAATGATCAAGAAGGGCATTCGCCGACAGATTGTCATGCACTACTTTATTGTGGTGTTTTCGACTTTGCTGTTGGCCGAAGTCATTTTTTTGCTGGCAATACGAAGTTATTATTATGAGAGCATATACAGCCATATCACGCAGCACATCAGACAGATGGAAGATTATCAGAAATTCATCACCACCTCTGGTGATGGCAGGAATGATCTTGGCAATTTGCTGGCGAACTATAAATTAAATTACACCGAACTGCAGATTCTTAATGTGCAGGGTGATGTGCTGATTACCTCGTCGGAGTTTCGCCCTGAAGTATCCATCAAGACAAGCGATATCTCCCAGGCTCAGTCGGGCAACATAGGCCGCTGGGTTGGTCGCCAGGCGAACACGGGTGAGGATGTTATGGCCGTTTCCAAAATGGAGCGAACCAACGGACAGGATGCGTATATTGTTAGATACGTCACTTCGCTTGTAAGGGTAAACGAAAAACTGCTGAACGTGACGCTCCTTGCGACAGCTGTAGCTGCCGCAGTGCTTGCGCTTGTGCTTGCATTTAGTCTTGGTTTAGCGAATTCGATCGTGAAGCCGCTGAATAACATCACGGCGGTTTCTGCACAGATGGCTCAAGGGAGATTTAATGTCAGGGTTAAGGGCAATTACAAATATGAAATGGGCGAACTAGCGTCAACGCTTAATTATATGGCACAGGAAATTGTGCGCAGCAATCAGGTGAAAGATGATTTTGTTTCTTCGATTTCACATGAACTACGGACCCCGCTCACTAGCATCAAGGGCTGGAGTGAGACAATCAATTCGGGCGGATATGATCCGGAAGAAACGAAAATCGGGATGGAGATCATCACCAAGGAAACGGACCGACTGATTGGCTTGGTTGAAGAAATTCTTGACTTCTCCAAGCTGCAGCAAAACGAGATGAGAGTTGCGTTCGGACGAGTGGACCTGAAGGAATTGCTGCAGGAAATTATGTTGAACCTGTGGACCAAAGCAGAGAAAAGGTCCATCGAGCTCCGCTTAGACTCGGTCGACAATCCCCTCGTGGAGGGGGACGCCAATCGACTCAAGCAGGTTTTTCTTAATCTTGTAGACAATGCGATCAAGTTTTCACATGAAAATTCGGCGATTGATTTGCTTGTTTCCTTTGAAGGGAATAATGTTGTAGTACAGGTGCATGATACAGGAATTGGCATCAGTGAGGATCATTTGGTCAAGGTCAAGGACCGCTTCTTCCAGGTTGATCCTCTGAATGGGGGCACTGGGCTTGGTTTGGCCATTTCACAGCAGCTTGTTGAACTGCATCACGGTATTCTGCTGATCCAAAGCGAGTTGGGAGTAGGAACCACGATTGTCGTCAGGTTGCCAAGATTGCTGGAAGATCCAACTGCGCCACTGGAAATGCCGCAACCCTCTGAAGAGGTATAAGTTGATAAGGCGCGATCAAAAAAATAGCTGTTATTTTCTTGATCACGCATAGTTAGACTAATTAAAAGAGCGAAAGCCGCAAAAGCGGTTTTCGCTCTTTTTGTACTATTCAGCATATTGCGTGACGAATATCAATATTATGAGGATAAGCCCTCAGCACGAAGGCGGCCAGTTTTTTCGTATACTTCTTGAAGCAAGCGGGAAGGCTGGGTACGGATAGTAGGTTTTGGATATACGGTTTCGTATGGACCAACCACCACAATTTCATCGGCGGAACCTTTAATGATCGTGCCGTCTTTAATAATCGCACCTTCACCGATAATGGCTCGTTCAATGAGCACATTTCTGCCGATTTTCACATTAGGCATCACGATGCTGTCTTTGATTTCCGAATATTTTCCGATTTCAACGCCGCAAAAAACAACGGATTGATGAGTCGTACCGTCGATGGTACTGGTTTCGGAAATCAGGCAGTTTGGTGTCTGACTTGTTTTTTGTGCATTGAATTTAGTGTGCCATGAGCGGGTGTACATTGGCCACTTACTATTAAGAAATTTCCAGCCTTTATCATTGTTAAGCAGATCCATATGTGCTTCCCACAAGCTATTGACCGTACCGACATCTTTCCAGTATCCATCGAAGCGGTAGGCGAATAAATGGTTTTGTTCTTCAAGCATTTTAGGGATCAAGTCTTTACCGAAATCATGGCTGGAAAATTCATTGGAGGCATCTTCCAGTAGATGACGTCGCAGGTATTCCCATTTAAATAAGTAAATGCCCATGGAAGCAAGATTACTTTCCGGCTCGGCCGGCTTCTCGGCAAATTCGGAGATGCGCTGCTTTTCATCCACACTCATGACACCAAAACGGCTCGCCTCTTCCCAGGGAACCTCCATGACGGAAATCGTGGCTTGGGATCCTTGCAGCTTATGAAAAAGAAGCATTTTATTGTAATCCATGTGGTAAATATGATCACCCGAAAGAACAAGAACAT
Organism: Paenibacillus sp.; assembly: GCA_031254035.1. Lineage (GTDB taxonomy): Bacteria > Bacillota > Bacilli > Paenibacillales > Paenibacillaceae > Paenibacillus_AQ. The sequence goes on along the minus strand of JAIRVF010000033.1, from coordinate 220,188 downwards.
GTTCGGGCTGTTGACGATCAATGTATTCGATGTTTTTGTAAATTGCATCGGCCGTTCCTAAATATTTCGCGGAGTCCGTGTTGCACGAAGGCAAAATGGTGATACCGTCCTCACCGCTGCGCTCCAGACCCCATGGCTCACCTTCTCCGATATGTGCATGGAGCGATTCAGCCTCGTATTGCGTAAGGACACCGACGGTATCAATGCCTGAATTTACGCAGTTGCTGAGAGGAAAATCGATGATGCGGTAATGGCCGCCGAATGGCACGGCAGGTTTTGCCTGCTTGGATGTCAAAGGTGCAAGTCTGCGGCCTTCGCCGCCGGCAAGCAACATGGCGATGCAATCTTTCTTCTTCAAGTTGTTTCCCTCCCGGAAATAGTGAAAAATGTCAAGTTAGTCCTACATCAGCGGGGCACCGCCCATCTGAAACGATTATATTGAAAAAAACTTGAAAAATTACAACATTATTTTTCAAAAGTCATTTTCAAGTTAATCTTGGCTAGAATGGGTATTGGTTTAGGTCAATAAATTCATGAAGTAGGTGATCTTTTTGGCAAAATCAATAGCACTACCCGGACTGCCGTCTACAGACGAAGATATCTATTTGTTTCACGAAGGGACCTCCTGCCACAGTTACAGAATCTTGGGCGCTCATCCTGCTGTGGAAGACGGTTTGGAAGGCGTCCGGTTTACGGTATGGGCTCCGAATGCCCGTCATGTCGGCTTAGCCTCCGATTTTAACGGTTGGAACGGAGCTCGGGATTCATTACATAAGATACCCGATTCGGGCGTTTGGACTCGCTTTTTTCCCGACATAACGACAGGTACTTTTTACAAATACGATATCAAGGGTCCAAATGAGGAACGTTTTTTGAAGGCCGATCCTTATGCATTCGCAGCGGAGATTCGTCCCGCAACGGCTTCGATTGTAGCCGATTTGAACGGCTATGACTGGCGGGATTCCTTATGGCGCCGGAAAAAGAAGGATCTTTACGGCAAACCAGTCAATATTTACGAAGTCCATCTCGGGACCTGGCGGCGAAAGGAAGATGGATCGTATTATTCATTCCGGGAGATTGCCGGACTGCTTATCCCATATTTAAAAAAAATGAATTACACCCATGTTGAATTTATGCCGCTTGCCGAGCATCCATATGATTTATCATGGGGATATCAATGTACAGGGTATTATGCCGTAACTAGCCGTTTCGGTTCGCCGCAGGATTTTATGTATCTTATTGATACATGCCATCAGGCGGAGATTGGAGTCATTTTGGACTGGGTTCCGGCTCATTTTACGAAGGATGCGCATGGCCTGAGGATGTTTGATGGAACTCCTTTATTCGAATATGCGGATTCTTTAAAAGCGGAAAAACCAGGCTGGGGGACGCTCAGCTTTGATTACGGCAAACCCGAAGTGCGTTCGTTCCTCATTTCAAATGCTCTTTTTTGGCTGGAGATGTTTCATGTCGATGGTCTGCGTGTAGATGCCGTAACCAGCATGCTGCGTTTGGATTTTGAGAAAAAAGAAGGGGAGTACCTTGTAAATGAGCAAGGAGGTGTGGAAAATCTGGAAGCAATCGAATTTTTGCGGCAGCTGAATACAGCCGTGTTTCAATACTTTCCATACACCCTGATGATGGCGGAAGAGTCCAGCGCATGGCCTGGCGTCACTTCTTTTGCGGATGAGGAAGGGCTTGGGTTTAATTACAAATGGAATATGGGATGGATGAACGACACGCTGGATTATGTCGTGGTCCCATATGCCCAAAGACCGGCGAAACATAACCTTCTCACATTCCCGTTCACTTATGCGTATTCGAATAATCATGCGCTCCCGTTGAGTCATGACGAGGTCGTGCATGGGAAGAGATCCTTGATTGGCAAAATGCCCGGCGATTATGAGCAGCAATTTGCGGGGCTCCGCATTCTGCTTGGATACCAGATGACGCATCCGGGTAAGAAGCTGCTTTTTATGGGCGGTGAATTTGGCCAGTTCATCGAGTGGCGTGACCAGTACGAACTGGATTGGATGCTGCTGGAATATGAAAATCATCGTAAAATGCAGACTTATACAGCAGATCTGAACCGATTGTACCTGGAGGAAAAAGCGCTGTGGGAGCTGGATCATGAACAGTCAGGGTATCAATGGATTAGTCCGCATGATTCGATGCAAAGCGTCATTTCCTATCTTAGAAAAGGGAAAAAAGCGAGCGATGCGCTGGTTATTTTAATAAACTTCCTGCCGGTTGAACGAATACATTACCGCATTGGCGTCCCGCGGGCAGGCAGCTATGCTCCTCTATTTCAAAGCGAAGCTGAAAAGTATGGAGGACAGGGTTCTTCCGTTAAAGAACCGATCCGGACGAAAAAAATTCCTTGGCATGATCAGCTGAACAGCCTTGAACTTACACTGCCGCCGCTAAGCTTTATCGTTTTGAAGCGGGAAGCGGCAAACAAGAAGGGCGTAACCGCGCTTGATCCGTCCCAAAGCAAAAAGACTTCCAAACCATCGGTACGGCGCTCCAGCAATAGGGAAACCGCGAAGGTGGCAGGTGTAACATCCAAACAGAATCAGGCGGATAAAGGAGGTGATGAAACATGAAGGTACTATTTGCCGCCGCAGAGGCTGTGCCATTCATTAAAACCGGGGGACTCGCCGATGTAATCGGTGCTTTGCCCCGGGCTCTACAGAGCAGTGGGGCCCAAATCCGTGTTGTTTTACCGAATTACCGCGGCATTCCGGATCATTTCCGCAGGCAAATGGAGCATGTCGGGGAATTGTATGTACCGGTAGGCTGGCGTAACCAATACTGCGGAATCGAAAAGCTGGTGCATGAACAAGTTATATACTATTTCGTGGATAACGAATACTACTTTGGACGTGACTCGGTATATGGCTATACGGATGATGGGGAACGTTTTGCTTTTTTGAACCGAGCAGTTCCTCAGTTGTTAAAAACGGTCGACTTCCAGCCTGACGTTATTCATTGCCATGATTGGCATACTGGGCTTATACCGGTACTTTTGCATGCTCATTACCGGCATGATCCTTTTTACCGCGACATCCGAACGGTGCTAACGATCCATAACTTGCTGTATCAAGGCATATTCCCTTACGAAGTTCTGGGCGAACTTCTTGAACTGGATGATCGATATTTCACGATGGATGGGCTGGAGTTTTACGGGGAAATCAATTACATGAAAGGCGGAATCATCTATTCGGATCATGTTACAACCGTTAGTCCAACGTATGCGCGGGAAATCCAAACCGACCATTTTGGTTACGGTCTGAATGGGGTGCTTCGTTCACTTGGACCTAAGTTGAGCGGGATTGTGAATGGAATCGATATGAACAGCTATAATCCGGCAACCGACCAGCATATTGCCATTCAATACCGCTCGAGCATCGCCAAAAAGAGAAAAAATAAGATGCACTTGCAGGAAGAACTTCATTTGCCAGTGTCGTGCGATGTGCCGATGATTGCAATGGTTACCCGCATGGTAGATTCCAAGGGGCTTGATCTCGTTCTAAGAGTTCTGGACGAGATGTTGACGTTTGACGATATGCAGTTTGTCATTCTCGGAACAGGCGACGGGAAATATGAACACTGGTTTATGGAAGCCGAGCAGCGCCATCCGCAAAAAATGTCTGCCCGAATCACATTCTCCGAAGCGCTATCACGGAAAATCTATGCTTCTAGCGACATATTTTTGATGCCCTCGAATTTCGAGCCTTGTGGGATCAGTCAACTGCTTGCTTTAAGATATGGCAGTATCCCCGTTGTCAGGGAAACGGGTGGATTAAATGACACTGTCCATGCCTATAACGAGTTCACAGGAGAAGGGAACGGCTTTAGCTTTACGAATATGAATGCTCATGACATGATGCATACCATTCGGCGCGCCATTTCGTTCTATCGCCAGCCGGAGCATTGGAACAAGATCGTTAAAAATGCAATCGACGGGGATTATAGCTGGAATATTTCTGCGAGCAAGTATATGGATATTTACCACCGTATTGCAGATGAAGTCTAAGGCGGTTAAAAAGAAAACAAAAGAGCATTCCAGAATTCCTTGAAGAGGCTCGGAGTGCTCTTATCATGAAATCAGTTAGGCGAGCATCCATTTTCTTGATCGCGCCTATTGGGTGATATTTCGGTACAAAATCCTGTATCCGAATGGATCAAGGGTTATGTTCATAATGCCGTTAACGGGTGGGACCTTCTCCTTGGTTAAAGCATCGCACCAATCGTTTGTTACCATCGGGTGGGAAAGGGTCTGCTTTTGCCCCGTATTATTCATCCAAATCGTAAAGTGAATAGAGGCATCTGCACGTTCATAAATAATGGATGAATTGCCCGGATCGGCTTTTAGGAAACGAAATCTGCCCTGCCGCAACGCCTTATGTGTTTTGCGCAAATGAATCATGATTTTATAGAAATCATACAACTCACGATCCTGCTTGGCCGGATCCCATATCATGCATTTACGGCAATCGGGATCGCCGCCACCGGCAATACCAACCTCATCGCCGTAGAAAATACAGGGTGTCCCCATGTACGTAAAGAGGAAAACGACAGCGAGTTTTAGCTTGCGTTTATCGCCTCCAACCCGGGTCAATAGCCGGGGAGTGTCATGACTGCAAAGCATGTTAAATACAACTTCATTCGTCTGTTGAGGGTAGCGCATAAGAAGTGAGCTCATACGGTCTGAGAAAGTGCCGCCGTCCATGCCGCCGTTGAAAAACTCAAGCACCTTGTCAGCAAAAGGGTAATTCATGACTGAATCGAATTGATCGCCAGAAAGCCATGAAAGCGAATCGCTCCATACCTCGCCGACGATATAAGCTTCTGGATTCGCTATTTTGACTACATGGCGGAAGTTGCGCCAGAAGTGATGATCTACCTCATTGGCAACGTCTAGACGCCAGCCATCCAGCTGAATCTCCTTAATCCAGTATTCTGCGACATCCAGCAGGTATTTCCTTACTTCCGGATTGGCTGTATTGAATTTCGGCATGTTGCCATAAAAGCCGAATGTATCGTAGGTAGCAATGCCTTTTTCCACACGGGCAGGAAACTGATTGATGTGAAACCAATCCTTATATTTCGATTTTTCTCCGTTCTTTAACACATCCTGAAACTGGGGGAATAGCTCGCTGCAGTGGTTGAATACGGCGTCAAGCATAACACGTATGCCTTTCCCGTGACAGGTTTCAACCAGCTCTTTTAAAAGTGTGTTAGTTCCCAAATGGGGATCGACCTGCTTGTAATCGACGATGTCGTATTTATGGTTGGATGGCGCCGTAAATATAGGGGTGAAGTATATTGCATTAATACCAAGATCAATCAGATAATCTAAATGATCCAAGACTCCCTTTAAATCACCTCCAAAGAAGTTGTCCATTTTAGGTTGGCCGCCCCATGGCTCGGTACCTTCGGGGTCATTACCGGGATCGCCGTTGGCGAATCGTTCAGGTTTAATCTGATAAAAAACCGCATCCTTTGCCCAATCCGGAACTCTGATGACATCGATTTCGTGTATATAAGGGAATTCGTAATACCCGGCTACAGGAGCGGGACAAGAACGATAAATTCCGCTGTCCAGCATATAGATCGTTTCCGATCCCGCCGTGATGCGGAACGCATAGGATAAACGCTTATATTTTGGCAAGACCGAGGCTTCCCAGTAATCAAACATATCATCGGATGCTGCTTTGTCCATCGTAATTTCATAATAAGTCGAGTTCCAGTCGTATTTGTCGCCGGTCATGGCTACCACGGAATTGACGTCATTTTTCTTGGTGCGTATACGCAGGTGGACGGTTCGCGAATCATAAGCATAAGCCCACTTGTCACGGGGAACATGGTATAAAGCCTCGAGCAGCATGTCTGCACCTCCAGTTTGTCTCTAACGCCGGAAAACCTGGAACTACAAGCCATGGCGTTATAACCTAATCATTAGTATGCACTGAAATAGGACATGACAATGCCTGGAGTTAGATTATGTATAGAAGATGAATTTTTTAGGCTGGAAGAACGATCCGTAACCGCAGCGTTCACCTCGCCCGATGTCAAGAACTAATTAATTGTATGAAAATTACATTGCATAATCATGCAGAGTATTGTACTATAAAACATGTTTTAAAGATGCTGATGACCATCAGCCGATATAATTATACTATTTCTATTCAATATAGAATAAAGCTGAAGATAGGAGAGAAGATAAGATGAAAAAATGGGGAGTCTTGAGCGTTTGCCTAATGTTGGCCGGAAGTTTGCTGGCCGGCTGTGGTGACAAAAATGCGGATCAGGTGTCGGGTTCAGATAACGGTGGTAATAAGACGGAGAAAACGGTCGTACTTGGGACGAGCGCAGATTTTCCGCCTTATGAATTTCACAAAATGATCGATGGTAAAGACCAAATCGTTGGTTTCGATATCGAGATTGCCAAGCAGATCGCATCAGACATGGGAGCCAAGCTGGAAGTCAAGGATATGGACTTCGATGCATTGCTTGGTGAATTGTCCAGTGGTCGCGTCGATTTTGTTATTTCAGGATTGACGCCGGACGAAAATCGGAAAAAAGAAGCGGATTTCTCGAATAACTATTACAAAGCCGAACAAGCGGTTGTCATTCGAGAAGCCGATAAAGACAAATATAAGACGATGAAATCGCTTGAAGGGGTATCTTTCGGAATCCAAACCGGTTCCATTCAAGAAGATATCGCCAAAAGTATTCCGAAAGCCAATATTACCGGTCTTGGGAAAATCAACGACATCATTATGCAGCTGAATTCAGGCCGCATCGATGCTTCGATTATGGAAAAACCGGTCGCAGAAGCTTTCCTGAAAAATGTAAAAGGTCTTGCCATTGCGGACGCCGTGCCGGAATATAATGAAGACGGTTATGCGATTGGAATCAAAAAAGGTAACGCGGAGCTTGTGGAGCAAATCAACAAAACGCTGGACCGCCTGAAAACGGAAAATAAAATCGACCAGTTTGTGGCCGAAGCCAGCGATCTTGTGGCCAAATAAAATTGATCTTGCAAAACAGGGAAAAATAGCGAATGCCATTTCGCTATTTTTTCTGTTGTATGTGAAGGAGGATGTAGTTTTTCATGAATATTTTTCAAACGTTCTGGGAGTACCGATCGTTTTTTGCAACGGGTATCCAGTATACACTGCTGCTGGCGGCGATTGGGGTCATTAGCGGCTTTGCTCTCGGCATATTGATTTCCCTGCTGCGGCTATCGCGTTATTGGCTGCCGCGTTTTTTGGGCACGGTGTGGGTGGAGATTTTGCGGGGCACCCCGATGCTTGTACAGCTTTTTATTATCCATTACGGTTTAGTATCGTTTGGCATTAAACTTACCCCGATTGAATCCGGCGCTATTACGCTTTGCATCAACAGTTCCGCTTATTTGGCAGAGGTGTTCCGTGCAGGGATCCAGGGAATTGACCGCGGACAAGCGGAGGCTGCTCGTTCCTTGGGGATGACGAAAGGCAAGACGATGAGATATATCATCCTGCCGCAAGCCGTAAAAAGCGTGCTGCCAGCCATCGGCAACGAATTTATAACCATTATTAAAGAATCATCCATCGTATCGTTTATCGGTGTTACTGATTTGATGTACCAGGCACGGGCTGTAACGAGCATTACGTATGAATCGCTCAAGCCGCTTTTGATCATCGCTTTCATTTATTTCGTTATGACCTTTACGCTTTCCAAGCTGCTCGGCCTGTTTGAAAGGAGGTTAAATACGGATGATAACCGTTAAGGATTTGCATAAATCATTTGGCAAAAATGAAATTTTGAAAGGCGTGGACATCGAAATTGCCCAGGGGGAAGTTGTCGTTGTCATCGGTCCCAGCGGATCTGGTAAAAGTACGTTTTTGCGTTGCCTAAATCTGCTTGAGACGCCGACCAAAGGCAAAATTACCTTCGAAGGCGAATCCATCACAGATAAAAAGCATAACATTAACCTCACACGTGAAAAGATGGGAATGGTATTTCAGCAATTCAATTTATTCCCTCATAAAACGGTATTGGAAAATATTATGATCGCTCCGGTAAAAGTAAAAAAAATGCCTAAGGCTGAAGCCGAAAAGATCGCTTTGGATCTTCTGCAGACGGTTGGCCTTGCTGACAAAAAGGATGCATATCCTTCCCAGCTTTCCGGCGGACAAAAACAGCGCATTGCTATTGCCCGAGCACTGGCGATGCAGCCGCATGTGATGCTGTTCGACGAGCCGACATCGGCGCTGGATCCGGAGATGGTAGGGGAAGTGCTAGAGGTTATGAAAAAGCTCGCTGAAGGCGGCATGACCATGGTCATCGTAACCCATGAAATGGGTTTTGCCAGAGAGGTTGGAGACCGTATTATTTTCATGGATGGCGGACATATCATGGAAGAGGGCACACCTTCCGAAGTGTTCGGCAATCCGCAAAATATCCGTACCAAGGATTTTTTGAGCAAGGTTCTGTAATCAAGCCTACAATAAAGCTTCGTACAGGGTTAGGCCCTGACGGAGCTTTTTTATTTCCTGCAAATATGCAGAAATTTTCTGTTTACATAATATATATTTCGTTAACTTAATAGATTAAAGAATCGCTTTTATTATTTAAAAGAATGTAATTTTTTTTAGCTATTTTATCTCGATAACCAATTGATAACGGAAGAATAACACTGAAAAATTGCAAACTGGTAACAATTTCAAGCGCACAGGTTACAAAATTGTGATATATTGAATAAGCCAAAACTTTGAAAACACAAAGTGTGGGGAACATCTTCATCGTGACAGATTTGAAATCACTTGGGGTGAATCGTTACTTCGAACGTAGGGTTGTCTCCTCAATCCGAACCCGACAACTAACCTCGCAGGCATCGATGATTTTAAGGAGGAACTATGAAGAAGAGTCTTAAGAGCGTGAAAATTATTGCAGCAGCAATTGGAATTACATTGGCGGTACAAGCCGCACCAATTTATGCGGATTCTGTACATGTAGCCAAAGAAGGCGATACCTTCTATACTCTTTCGAAACAGTATGGTGTGAACTTAAATACCCTGATGAGTGCTAATCCCAGCATCAAGGCGAACAACATCTATGAGGGAATAAAAATGAATATACCGGGACAAGAAACGATGAAGGCGTATGCGGATCCAGCACCGAGCGTCATCACGGCTTCTCTTAACGTGAATTCCGATCAAAAAGTCATAGAAGCATGGGGGAAAACCTTTAATTATAGCAAAACACTTCAAGTGAAAGCTTCAGCCTACTCTGCAGCAGCCAGCGAGAATGGAAAATGGGGTGCTGTCGATTACTTCGGCAATCCGCTAGAACTTGGAACCATTGCGGTGGACCCATCCGTTATTCCACTTGGCACGAAGGTCCTTGTCACAGGCCACAGCTTCCCCGGCCTGCCTAAAAAAGCTTTTGTGGCAACTGCCAGAGATACCGGCGGTGCGATCAAAGGCAACCGCATTGACATTTTCGTTCCCGGCAGTGCGCAAAGTGTAAGTGAATTTGGTTTCCAAAACGTGGAATTGTATTTTATTGACTAGACATAAAAGTATATAAACAGCCTCCGCCAATCAAAGATGGCGGAGGCTATTTGTTTTAATAGTCTTCCGTGAAAATTATTTGTCCTTTTGAATCTTAAGCAGATTGGGTACGGTAACAAAGGTGTATCCTTTTTTTTTCAGATCACGGATGACTTCAGGCAGTGCCCCGATCGTCCCAGACAAATCCGAAGAACTGCCTCCGCCGGCATGCTGCAAAATAATCGATCCCCGACTTGCCGTAGACATAATATTTCTTTTTACGGCCTCTTTACTGAGGCCTTTCCAATCCAGCGAATCTACATCCCAGTTGACGATTTTATAGCCTTCACGTTTAGCCCAGCGCAGCTGGGTTTCTGTAATATCGCCATATGGGGGACGGATTAATTTTGGCTTGTACCCGGTGATGCCGTACAGAATATTTTCCGTCCGAACGATTTGATCCATATATTCCGTCATGGTCAGTTTATGGAACTGAGGATGGTTATAGGAATGATTCCCAATGACATGCCCTTCCCGGACGATCCGGGCCACGATGTCGGGATGCTTCTTGGCGCGACTTCCTACCACGAAGAACGTTGCTTTTACCCTGTTAGCGGATAAAATGCGGAGAACCTGTGGCGTAAATCTGGGATCGGGGCAATCGTCAAACGTCAGTGCAATTTGCTTGACATAGGGGCCATGAATTTTAAAAGTATCCGGGTATTTTTTAATAAGCTGACCCAAAGTCAAAACCTGTTTTTCCTGAACCTTTCCTGCTCTTTCGTAGCCGCTCGTTTCCTTCACGGAATGGGGAGACGCGGATTCTCCCGACCTCGCCGCCTGCAGATTGGATACAGGGCAAAGCATACCCATAACTAGCAAAGCGACGAAAGCCTTGCCGAGATATGTATTTCTCATATGGATGACGGCTCCTTTCCACGTTTTGCTGTCAGCAAATGTGATTGTCTATACTGTTATGTCCTGAATGGGAAGGAATTATGATGGCTTTTCAAAATATGCCGTCCTTTTCCATATATCATGTCCTAACGTGTATAATATTGTTGAATAATAACAGAACATGGAGGCGGAAACTTTGACATCAAAAACGAACTGGGATATCCGAATTACAGAGGTTCCCGTGGGGCGTGATATTCTGCTTCTTTTAACGGGCGGTACGGCTCACATCGGGGCGGTAGCAACAGCATATTTTTGCGGAAAAGCTCAAGAAGTACAGGTACAGACCATAGATCTGCCTGGACATCGGGAGCAAGAACTGGCTGCTTATATGGCGGAAAAAGCGGCTGAAGCACTTGGATGCACGGTGACCGTGGCGGCTGGGATCCATTATGACGGAATCAACAAGGCGCAGATTCTTGACATCGTCGCGGAGGCGAAAGCCGTGTTTAATACATACCTTACAAAGGCGGCGAAAGAAAGATAAAAAATATTTTTGTTATTTTTGAAACTACTTCAGCCCTGTTGCGTAAATGAATATCATAAGAATATCCAATTAAACTTTAGTAGGAGGAAATAACAAAATGGCTATTTTCAAAAGATTGCGTGACCTTACTATGTCTAACATTAATGCACTTATCGACAAGGCGGAAGATCCGATTAAAATGACGGACCAATATATTCGCGATATGACGGAGGACCTTGAGGATGCAGAGAAAGCAGTAGCGGCTCAAATAGCTATTGAGAAAAAGTTCAAACAGCTGTATGAAGAGCAGCAGGCACTCGTTGAGAAACGTACGCAGCAGGCCCATACGGCGGCACAGGCGCAAAACATGGATCTGGCGCGCCGTGCGCTTGAGGAAAAGAAAGCCGCTGAACAAAAAATGGAAGAGTATAAAGCAAGTTACGACCAAAACAAGGCAGCAGCGGATAATTTGCGCGATAAGCTTGAAGAAATGCGCAAACAGCTGACTCAAATGAAAAACAAACGCGAAACGTTGGTAGCTCGTTACAATGCCGCCAAAGCACAAAATGAAATTAATAAAGCTATGAATGGTTTTAGTACGGATAGTGCCTCAAATGGCATGAAGCGTATGGAAGAAAAAATGTTGCAAATGGAAGCACAAGCGGAAGCCAGCAATGAATTGTCTTCCAAAGGCAAATCCCTCGACGATGAGTTTGAAAAAATCGGCAAGGACAAAGCAGTTGAAGACGAGCTCGCCGCTTTGATGAAACAATACGAAAACAAGTAATACGGAAGTCAATTAAAGCGTATGTTGTAAAAGCAGCGAAGAGGGGATGACATATGGCATCCTCCTTCGCTGCTCCTGCTGTATATGATTAAAATGCTGGGTTGGTGGAGGCACGTGTTAATGAATTTTAATACGATGATGCAGATTCTCGTTTGGACGGGATCCGGAGCGCTGCTCCTGTTCATTCTCATGTTTGTGGATTCACTGTTCACAAGATACAAAGATTTTGAGGAAGTCAAAGCGGGCAATATGGCTGTCACTACAAGGCTTGTAATGAAGCTGCTGGCACAGGGGTATATCTTGTCCGTTTCCATTGGTACATCCAACAATTTGCTGGATGCTATCATGATATCCATCATATCCTTCCTGATCTTGCTTGTGCTAGAGTCCATTGTCCGCGTACTGCTGCGCGTATGGGCCAAGCTCGAGCTTGATGTAGGCACGCAGCAAGGAAAGGTCGGTTATGGCTTGTTTGCCGGTTCGCTTCACCTGGTAGGGGCGTTAATTATTACAGCCTGCCTATAATGGAAAGTTCATCACAGAATAAGGAGTTATAATCTATGAGCGTATTTAAACGAATCGGCAATCTATTTGCCAAGCCCGAGCCGCCCAAGGCTGAGAAGAGCATGTTATCCCTTACGCCTGGCGATATTTGTGAAGTGTCGCTTGTGACGTATGAAGTTACGGGAAGAGTGCATAACCGCGGGCGCAACGCGGTGGTCCTTACGCTACAGGATGGCAATACGATTGCTTACCTGCATATCGAAGAACGCGAAACGCTGCAGTATGCTCTGTATAGTCCACTCGACGGTCGTCTCGATAATCCGAGCGAGGTGCCTACTGAGCTGGAATTGGACGACAGAACCTTTTTTCTTGAAGAAGAATATGAGGGCCACGTGCTGATCAACGGAAAAACGCCGTTTACCCAAAGCGGAGAACAGCATGTGTGGCAATATCAGTCCGATGATTACCGCTTGGTTCGTATCGAATGGCAGAACGGGCGTTTTATGCTTTATGAAGGAGAGAAAGTACTGCCGGGAGATGTAAAGGTCATCCGGGCCAATTAGGGGTGATTGTATGAAAGGATGGCGGGGACAGTCGCTGCTTGGTTTGAAAATCGCGTTGGTCATCAGCCTGATCATGTCGCTGCTGACCGGCTGCGGGTTCGGTTCCCCGAACGTCAAGGAGACCTACCCTTTGGAATCGGTCAACCGCGACGGCAATGCGACCTCATACGTATACCGAGCTACGGATAAGACCGTGCCGGAAGTGGCAAAAGAGCTTTCCGACGATAAGAAGCCGGACCAAATGTCCAAGGAAGACACGGAACGGATGTTTCTCGTTTACGGCAAAGAGTATTACCATCTGCAAAAGGATCCTAAAAAAGAAACCGACACACTGATCGAAATAGATTCTCAGGCATACGTCCAGAAAAACTATGATTCAAGTTTCTTGAAGGGATACCTTACCGCCGTCGTGATCGGTCATATTTTTGATTCGTTTGGCGGCGGGGGAGGCGGTTATAGGGGATATTCCAGCCGGGATATTTATCAGCCGAAGCAAGGCACATATCATGCGCCAACGACTAGCGATAAAAAGATGGCCCCTCCACTTACGGTGGAGAAAAAGGGTTCGATCTTCCGCCGAGGCGGGAGCAACGGGGATTCGAGCGTTGGGTCGGGAGGCAGTGTTTTCGACCGCAAGACGGACTCTTCCAAATCAAGCAAGGGAAGCAAGGGAAGCATCTCCAGAGAGAAAAGCGGATCGGGTGGTTTGTTCGACTCACCCAAAAAATCCTACACCAAGCCGAAAACGAGGTCAGGATCCGGGAAAATAACGCGCAGATCGCGGAGATGAAATTAATTTAAACGCACGAAGCATAGATTCGTGCGTTTTTTTGTGTCATGATATAAGCATGTGTTTATTTAGGCGCGATAAAAAAAGTGAATCAGATTTGCACGAAAACCGCCGGTTGCCTAAGCTACTTTCAGCAAACCAAATGATCTATTATTTTTTTGATCGCGTCTTAGAGGATGGTGTTTAGACATGAAGCTTAACAACAACGATAAATTTAACCGCAAGCCGCTGCAGGTTTCCGAGGCCCAAGAACTGCTGTCAGCATATGGGCAGTCCGGGCCAATCGAGCAAATTCCGTTGCCGGAAAGCTACGGACGTTACCTGGCCGAGGAAATAAAGGCGCCTCATCCATTTCCACGATTCCGCCGATCGGGCATGGATGGGTATGCGATCAGATCGGAGGATACGGCAGGCTGCAGCTCAGAGCATATGGTCTGGCTAGATGTCATAGACGAAATACCATGCGGCTCTGTGTCGGATAAACAAATAATGGCCGGAACGGCGGCCCGCATCATGACGGGGGCCCAAGTACCGGAAGGCGCGGATGCCGTGGTGATGCTGGAGATGACTGAACTACGCGATTATGAAGGACGTGTACAAGTCGGGTTGAAACGGAAAATCGAAGCAGGGAAAAATATAACGCCAATCGGGTTTGAGGTAGAGGAGGAGGAGATCCTGCTCCGTCCCGGTCGCCGAATTCAGGCGGGAGAAATTTCGGTGCTTGCATCCTTCGGCATTCACCAGGTTACCGTTTACCAAAAGCCGCGTATCGCGATATTTTCAACGGGCTCTGAGCTGCTGACCGTAGACGAGCCGCTTCAGCCGGGCAAAATCCGCAACAGCAATACATACATGCTGGCCACCCAGGTAAGCGAGGCTGGGGGTGAGCCGTACATTCTTGAAGCGGTGATGGATGATCTTTCATTGGCAAAAGCGAAAGTGGAAAAAGCGCTTCGCGAATATGACGCGGTCGTCACAAGCGGTGGCGTGTCTGTTGGCGATTATGATATTATGGGGGATTTCGTGCGGAGTGGCAGCGTGGACATGCTGTATAATAAAATCGCGATGAGACCGGGCAGCGTTACTACGGCGGCAGTTAAAGACGGCAAGCTGCTGTTTGCCCTCTCCGGGAATCCCGGGGCATGTTTTGTTGGCTTTGAGCTGTTTGTGCGCCCCTTCATTCAGCGGACGCTGGGGAGCGGGAAACCTTACTTAACCGAATGGACAGCCGTGCTCGATCAGGATTATACAAAGGTTAATGCCTTTACACGTTACGTCAGAGGCCGGGTTGAAGTAAGAGACGGCATATTGTACGCAATTCCAGCCAAGGTCGATGAATCCAGTGTGATGGTTACGATCAAGGACAGCGATTGCCTGATCGTAATTCCACCTGCAAAAGATGTTACACCGGCTGGGGGAAAAGTGAAAATACTGCTGTTGAAAGGGAATACGCTGTGAGCCCGATGAATTTGAATGATTCGAAGCGGACGGACAATCCGTTCGTATGCCAAATCGTCGGGTATAAAAACAGCGGCAAAACCGCACTAGTATGCTCGCTGGTGGAAAGGTTGACCGCGCTAGGATACAAGGTAGCTGTGATCAAGCATGACGCTCATGATTTCGAGATGGATCATCCGGGGACGGATTCCTATCGTCATCGTGCAGCCGGAGCAGCGGCGATTGCGCTGGTGTCCCCTCGCAAAACAGCGGTAATCCGGGATGAAGAAACCTCGCTGAATCAACTGATAGGTGGTTTTTCAGCATATGATATTATCCTTGTTGAAGGCTTTAAGCGGGAAGGGTATCCCAAACTGGTGATGGTACGCAGACCGAAGGACAGGGAGCTGATTGGAAGCCTTGAAGCTGTTGCTGGTGTCGTGAGCTGGCTGCCGATGGAGGAAACCTTTAGTGATGTGGAGCAAGGATTTTCAGCTTGTTTCGATTTTTTTGATAAGGATGAGCACAAACCGATTGTTGAATGGATATTGCGGCAAGCGGCATTCATATAATACGGCCCAAGAGGGTGTCCAAAGGTGAACTGTCCCCCGTCAAGTAGCGAAATTGATGCAAAAGTGCATCAATTTACGACACAACGGTTTGATTTGGATAAAAAGCTTGCGAAAGTGCAAGCTTTTTCTTTTTTCTGAGCGCAATTAAATCATTCATGGTCAAAAGGTTGCACTTTCGCATCAATTCTGCCTCCCACTCCACGAAACGTCTGAAAAGGTTGCACTATCGCAACAATTGTATTTCGACTTCAAAACTCGAGGATAGATGAGTTGTTCTGAAGAAAGTATAAACTTCGGGGATCGCGCATCCTTATATCGCAAAGAAAAATTACCGCTAAACGTGGTCTGTCTTCTATGAGAGTACGTCGATAACGTTTTTCTTACGCACTATATTTTTTATTCAGCATGAAAAAGCTCCCGTTACAGTAGTGTTTTATTTATCTCACTTGTTCTACCGTAAGGGGAGCATATCACTTTTGGGACAGCAAACGCCCCTCTTTAAGTGGCACCCAGACTTCTTTCCGATACTCTCAGTACTTTTGCTCCGCAAAAGCGCCCCTCTATGAGAGGCGTCGGACTTCTTTCCGATACTCTTTGTGGGGTTATTTGTGAGGGCACAGATGACCAAATCTGGTGCCATATCAGGATTCCGTGCGCCGCTCGATTGCCTCGGACATGGTTTTGTCTGTGAGATGTGCATAAACCTCAGTCGTTTCGGTGGAGGCATGGCCAAGCTGCTCTTTTGTTTTGTAAATATCGTTTTGCAAATAATAATCCGTTGCGAAGGAATGCCGAAGTTTGTGAACCGTTAGATGCGGTTTTCCGAAGTGCTTGGCATATTTGATGATCATGGCTTGGATGGCCCGTTTGGTCATACGACTGCCTTCGCTTTTCCCATTAGCCAAGGCTAGAAACAACGCTTTTTCCCTTTTTGGGGATTTATAGCGGGTTTGGCGTAGATTCAAGTAAGCCGTCAGATCATCTTTGGCTTGCTCCCGGAAATAGACTGGGGTTTTAAAGGTTTCGTCATTGTTGCCCTTGCGGTAGACGTACAGCAGCTTATTGTTCAGATCGAGATCATCCATGTTTAAATTGACGACCTCGGAAACACGCAGGCCGGAATTCAAGATCAGGCTTGTAATGCTAGCATCCCGTTCTTTATTTTGCTCATGTGCGTACAATGCCTGCTTGTTTTTTTCAACGTCTTTGGCGTATCCTTCAAGAATATATCCGATAAATTCTAGCAGCTCGTCTTCTTCCAAAATTTTTCCTTTTAGCTTGGCAGCGGTATCCTTGGGTTTATGGATGCGTTTGATTTCGATTTTTGCCATAATGTTTCGCTTCAGAAGGGGGTAAAATTCTTCGTCCTCCGCGATTTGGCTTAAGTAATGAAATAATGAACGGAGGGAAGACAGCTTACGGGACACTGTGATGCGGGAATTGGCGCCTTCCCGTTTTGTGGTGAGAAAAGTTCGGTAACTGACCACATTTTCCATTCGCAGCACTTCTAGCTCCAGGAGAGTGACTTCTTTATTGTTTTCCGCTTTGGAGAGCCCTTCGCCCCGCAACCAGTTGAAAAATGTTTCATAGTCCCTCACGTATTCGAGAAGGGTCGATGGGGACAGGTCAGGCAGCTTATAATCGATAAATTGCTGGACAAACCACGGCATGCCCAATACTTTATCATCAAGTTTGATCCGGTCGTATTCCTTTTGTACGTTCATGCGGGCATCACCTCAAAGTTGTTGGAATGATTTTGTAAAGTATATTTTACCATATCAGTCGTCAAAAGTTTGCTCTAAATTATCATGGGATCAGGAAAAGGGTTAATCTTGCCCCTTAAGGTTCAAAGTTATATATTGGAAGTAATACGAAGTACATAAAAATGAGGTGGATTCATGGATTTCAGGATAGATCTAGTTCCTATTCGAAGAAAACAGGTCATTAGCGGCTTGATGCAGCTTTATTTGTATGATTTCACCCTTTATCAAAATCTGGACGTAAACCAGGATGGCGTGTTTCCGGAATACTTGGGTCTGGATGATTATTGGAAAAAAAGCATGGGGAAATACCCTTTTCTGATGACGAGTGGAGGTAGACCGGCAGGATTCGCGCTTGTGGATCGTTTGACTGATCCGGGAGAAGGCGATTATTATATGACGGAATTTTTCGTAATGCAAAAATATCGCCGTTCCGGGCTTGGAAGCTGGGCTGCACGCGAATTGTTTGACCGCCATCAAGGACGGTGGAAAGTCACTCAAATCAAAAACAATACCCCGGCTCAGGCTTTTTGGCGGAAGGTTATAGGTGATTATACAGACCACCAGTTTGAAGAGAAAACGAATTCATTAAATGGGCATGTAAGTCAATATTTTATGACGAAAAATGTTAATCCAATTAATTAATTGGATTGGAGCTCCTACGAATTTAGCATGGCGCTCACCGTTTGCTAGGGCACCTAGTTCATATTTTTATATTATGAATAAGGAGGCAGAAAGATGGAAAAGCGTTCATTTGGCAAAACAGGGATGGAAGTCAGCGTTTTAGGTTTTGGCGGACAGCAAATCGGGCAGGAAAAAGATCTGCTGAAAGTAAAGCAACTGCTGAACCAAGCGCTTGACGAAGGCTTAAACGTGATTGATACGGCAGAATGCTACAGCGACAGCGAAGAGTTGATCGGGAGGGTATTGTCGCATCGCAGGGATGATTATTATTTATTTACCAAATGCGGTCATGCGACGGGATTTAATGAGGAAGACTGGGATCCGGCGATGCTGGTTAAGAGCATTGACCGCAGCCTGCAGCGGCTGAAGACGGATTATGTGGATGTCATTCATCTGCACAGCTGCTCGGAGAAAATCTTGCGCCAAGGAGCTGTCATCGAAGTTTTGCAGAAAGCGAAGGAGGAGGGCAAAACCCGTTTTATCGGTTACAGCGGAGATCGGACTGACGCATTATATGCCGTTCAAACTGGTATATTCGACAGTCTGATGATTTCTTTGAACATTGCCGACCAAGAAGCCATTGAATTAGCCTTGCCTGAAGCCGTGGAAAGAGGGATGGGGATTATCGCCAAGCGTCCGGTCGCCAATGTGGCATGGACCTATGAGACCCTTTCGGAAAAAGCTTACCCTTATGTGTATTGGCAGCGGTTAAAGGAGCTTCAATATGATTTCCTGGCGGATCCTGAACGGGCGGTTGTAACTGCACTGCGGTTTGCTTTAACCGTACCCGGAGTGGACACGGCCATTGTCGGCACGCAAAAACCGGGCAGATGGTCGGAAAATGCGAAAGTTTTGCAGACAAGTACTTTATCCGAGCAGGAATACGAACAAATTCGCACGCGCTGGGAGCAGGTTGCTGATGATGATTGGGTGGGGAAAACCTGATCTCTTTGAGTCATTACATGCTTTTACAGTGTAAAAAAAGGAAGCGGTCAGCATATTTATTTGACGGCTTCTTTTCCTGTGAGATTCATGTAGGCGATGGGGCTACTATTATCGAAATAATAATCTGTCTGAACAATTTATTCCTTTGTTAACCATTTTTTTCGCTGCGCCCATACTTGAAAAGTATAGCCGAAAAAATTAAAGAGCCAATTTTGTTTGTGAAAGTGATTACTTTCACAAACATTGGTAATATTTTATGTTATTCTTTGCGGAGTAGTGCACAGCACTGTACAGCTTCAATTAACATTTACAACTAAGAAAAGACAAGGGGAAATGCTGAAATGAAGAAGATGAAGGGGATTGGGAGTATCATTCTTATCCTGAGTTTGGTTGTCATGCTTACAGCATGTGGCGGTGGGAACAACGGCAAGGAGGCCGAAGCAGGGAATAATGGCATCATTACTGCTATCGGCGAAGGTGATGGCAAACATGGTACGATTAAGGTAGAAGTTTCGTTTGAAAACAATGAAATAAAAGATATTAAAGTTCTTGAACAGAAAGAAAACGAAGTACTGTCCGAGCCAGTATTTAAAGAATTGAAACAAACAATGATTGCTTCGAATAATGCAGATGTAGATGCGATCAGCGGATCGACTGTAACGAGCAAGGGATATATTGATGCCGTTAAAGATGCTGTCACGAAAGCTGGACTAACGCTGGTGGTGAAGCAGGCGACTAATAAGAACGCAGCAGATGAGCCCTCTGAGCAAACGTATGACGTAGTCATTATTGGTGCTGGCGGCGCCGGATTCAGTGCGGCTCTAGAGGCGAAGCAAGCAGGGGCTTCTGTCGTTGTGTTGGAAAAAATGCCTACAGTAGGCGGAAACACGTTGATTTCCGGTGGTGAGATGAACGCGGCAAACACATGGGTTCAGCAAAAGCTGGGCATCAAAGATAGTGTGGAACTGTTCGCTGAAGATACACTTAAAGGCGGAGATAATGTCGGTAATCCGGAAATGGTTCGCGTGCTTGCGGAGAACGCAACTGCAGCTGCAGAATGGCTGAAAAATGATATCAAGGTAAATTTCCTGGAAGATAATCTGTTCCAATTCGGTGGTCATTCCGTTAAACGTGCGCTTATTCCTGAAGGACATACCGGTGCAGAATTGATTACAAAACTGAAGACAAAGCTTGATGATATGGGCATCGATCTGAAGACGAATACGAAGGCCGATAAATTGCTTTCAGATGAAAGCGGTAAAGTGAACGGCGTAGAAGCAACCGGAGCGAATGGCAATACGATCACATTCCATGCGAATAAAGGTGTAGTTATTGCAACAGGCGGGTTTGGATCCAATATTGAAATGAGAAAGAAATACAATTCTGAATTCGATGAGAAATATATGACTACAGATGCACCGGGTTCCACTGGGGATGGTATCGTCATGGCGCAAGCTGTTGGCGCTTCCTTGACCAATATGGAAAACATCCAGACTTATCCGGTATGTAATCCTGTGACCGGCGTTATCTCACTGGTTGCAGACAGTCGTTTTGACGGGGCAATCCTTGTTAATCAAGGGGGTAAACGCTTCGTAGAAGAGCTGGAACGCCGTGACGTTATTTCCAGAGCGATTTTGGCTCAAGAAGGCGGCTACGCTTATCAATTGTGGAATCAGGAAATCGGAGACATCAGCAAGACGGCAGAAGTGCATAAGGATGAATATGATATGCTCGTTAAGGAAGGCGTCCTGTACAAAGCCGATACATTGAAAGAAGCAGCAGAATTTTTCAAAATCGATCCGAAGGTGCTGCAAGAAACGATTGATCGTGTCAATAAATTCGCCAAGTCAGGTAAGGATGGAGACTTCAACCATCGTGCGGGCTTAAAGGATATGAGCAAAGGTCCTTACTACATTGAAAAAGCCGTACCTTCCGTTCACCATACGATGGGTGGACTTGTCATCAACAAGACAACACAAGTCATAAATGACAAGGGTGTGCCGATTCCAGGGTTGTTTGCAGCCGGTGAAGTAACGGGTGTTATTCATGGCACGAACCGACTCGGCGGGAACGCAATTGCCGATGCGATTACATTCGGACGCATTGCTGGACAAGAAGTGGCCAAATAAAATAAGTGCGTGTTCAAAAAGGTCGGTTTTCAGCACCGAGAAGATTGGATGAAGATAGGGACTGAGGAGCGGAGCGTACGTAGTGGGTACGTGAGCCCCGGAAGGCCCGGCTGAATTCAAGATTCGATGTCGAACCTACTTCCTGATTCACTTCGTGATCAAAGGCGGACTTTTTGAACAACCTCTATAAGCTAACCATTCGAAGGGACGTCTCTTGAGCTATTGTAAATAGCGGGAGGCGTCTCTTTTTTTAGTATCCAAACATTCGCTAATGAAACTGGGGAGCGTTATATCTACTAAAACGGTGCCAATTCATTTCTAATGAAACTACATATCGTTATTTAAGCGAAATCTAGTTAATATACCTCTATTAAGCTGAATAGGGTTTCCTAGTTTCGTTAGAGATTTTAAAAGCTCATTTTTGCTCGAATAACGATTGTGTGTTTCGTTAGCCTATAAATGTTGGAATTTGAACACTATAAAATATCAACATATGAAAAATTCACAAAAGAAAAAAATAACTTTCACACCGTGCACAAGATCCCAGCGCGCGGTGTGGTTGCATGTTGAAGGCCCACCACAAAATGCACTTTGGTGCGTCTATCTATGATGCGTCTTTTGCAGGTAGGTCTATCGCTGGTTCATCTATCGCCTAAACCTTTAAAGCTTTCGTGACATCAACATATGTAAAGCTTTAAGATATATATGTATGATGGTATATAAAGCTTTAAGATGTATATATGATGGGCGGCAGCAAAGCGAATAAAATCAAACGTGAAATGAATTAAGAACCGCAAAAAGGAGGGGATTCAATGGGAACGCTGTGGAAGGGCGGTAAAATTTATACGATGAAAGCGGAACTCCAAACCGTTGAGTCGGTATATACCGAAAACGGGGTTATTTTGGGAACCGGTACATTGACCGAACTAGAAAATAAGTACCGCGAACAAATAGATCAGGTCGAGGATTTGCAAGGTGGTGTTATGTTCCCTGGTTTTGTGGACAGCCATATGCATTTAATCGGACATGGGGAGACGTTTCTCAAACTGCAGTTAGGTGGTTGCCGAAGTAGAGAAGAGGTACTTGAACGAGTGAAAGCACAAGCCGAGACCCTGCCGGCAGGTATGTGGATCATCGGTGAAGGCTGGAATGAAAATGAATGGACCAATCCAGGTTTGCCTGAACGGGAGCTGCTTGATTCGGTATCACCCAAGCACCCGGTCCTCCTGCGGAGAGTGTGCAGGCATGTGATTGCAGTCAATTCAGCCGCGCTTGACGCAGCGGAAGTGAACGAACATGTTCGTGTACCGAATGGTGGTGTATTGGGGCGGAATTCTACGGGAAGATTAAACGGCATCCTTAAAGAGCAAGCTCAGGATCTGGTGTTTGGGGCGATGCCCGGAGTGACGGATGAATATTTGACAGCAGCGCTGGAGGCGGCGATTGAAGACTGTTGGTCCAAAGGTTTAACGGGTGGCCATTCAGAGGATCTAAGTTATTATGGGAGCTGTACCCGAACTATGAACGCGTTTCATAAGGTCATCCATGAGCGGCACAAGCATTTTCGGGCTCACTTGCTCGTTCATCATTTAGCGCTAGACGAGTGGTTGCGAGAGCACAGAGGCGAGTTAATCGAATCTCCGCTGCTTGAATTTGGCGCCATGAAGTTGTTTGCGGATGGGGCACTCGGCGGAAGAACCGCTCTGCTCAGTCGGCCGTATGCGGATGATCCAATGACAAATGGTGTTGCGGTCCATACGGATGATGAGCTTGAAAGTCTGGTCATCAAGGCAAGACTGCATGGTTTAGCTGTTGCCACTCATGCCATCGGGGATGCGGCTGCCGAGAAGGTGCTTGAGTTTCTGGAGAAGTACCCATGTCCTGAAGGAAAAAGAGACCGGCTGATTCATGGACAGATCCTCCGTCCCGAACTGGTTGCACAATTGAAGCGGATGCCTGTAATAACCGACATTCAGCCAAGTTTTGTGGCCTCAGATTTCCCGTGGGTAATGGAACGGATTGGCGAACCCGAAGGGCTGCTGGTTTATGCCTGGCATACTCTTTTGACAGAAGGTATCCCATGTGCAGGCGGCTCTGATGCACCGATCGAAAAGGTGTCACCGCTCAAAGGCATTCATGCGGCAGTAACCCGGACAAAACCCGGCCAGAATACCGTCTATGAAGAAAAGGAAAGGCTCACGATGTATGAAGCAATCTCTTTATATACCAAAGGAAGCGCTTTTGCGGCCTGCCATGAAGGAGCACGTGGCTTGATCCAGGAGGGGTATGCAGCGGATTTTACGATTTTGCGACAGGATCCCTTCCACGAAAACCTAGATATTCTGCTTGAGGACATCGTCCAAATGACGGTGGTGAACGAGAACGTAGTTTACGCAAGAAAATAAAGCCATTTCACGTTCAATATTGAATGACAGCAACCTTATGTGCATCAATATGTTAAAAAATCACCATATGAAAAATTCATAACAGTAAAACAACTCATTTACCGTACCTAGCACCTTCAACTAAAGTAGAACTCATTCACGTTGTTATCAACAAAATAGAAAAAGGATTCGAATTACCATAAACAAAGTTATGTAAACTAAATTTCATCATGGTACTAAAAACCAATAAGAAATCTGTATGGTACCCTATAGTGAAGCAACAAAGAGAAAGATTCTATACTCATCAAAGATTAGAAAAGGGGGAAGCATTCATGCATCCATACCACAGTTTGGAACAAATCAAAGACCAATTAAGAGCAAGACCTCTTTTTCTGTTGCTCATTAAAACCGATCAATGCGGGGTGTGCGACAGCGTACTGAATAAGCTAGAGCGATTCTTACCTGATTTCCCGGATGTACATGGTGGATATGTACGGATGGAGGACGCACCGGAAATTTCTGGGGAATATCTCGTTTTTACAGCACCGACTTTATTAATGTTTGCGGAAGGAAAGGAAGTATTCCGGCAGTCTAGATTTATACTCATGGGTGATGTAGAGAAGAATGTACGAAGCTGGAGTGAAGCAATGCAATCTTAGCGGATATACATTTTACACATACGATTTTCCCGTCCTTTTCGAATCCAGCTCTGCATATGTATTGAGGAGAGGGGAGCGTGAAGAGGGCGTGGACAAGATTGTCAAAAGATATTATCAGCTGAAGCAGCAGCAAAAAGAGACCGAGCAGGAACTCAAGGAACTGCGCGATCAGATCATAACGTTTTGTGGGGAAAAAGAAACCTCGGAGTTTGCCGCAGGTCCTTACCGGGTAAAGCTGATTTCACAATCACGAAAGGAATATGATGATGTCAAGTTGTATGAAGCCCTACCAGATCTTGAATTGTGGCGGATGCTATCCAAATCCGATCCAGGCAAAATCGCCGGTCTTGTCAAACTGGGAGTAATAAAAGAGGAACGGATTCAAGATTCCTACGCTTTAAAGCAGGTCACGCTGCTGCAAGTAGAAAAGAAATGATTTGAAATGAAGATAAAACAGAAAAGGTTGTTCTTTTAGTAAAAAAGCGACAGGCTTCGCCGGAGAATAAACTCCGCGTGCCTGCCGCTTTTTTATTGGATTTTATTTTGCTTGAAGATCTTGGAGTACGCGGTACAGGATGACCGCGGCTTGCGCTCTAGTTAATTTGCCTTTTGGATCAAAGGAATGATCCGGATTTCCTTGGATGTAGCCTTTTTGCACGGCGTAGGAGACGGCTCCTTTCGCTGCTTCCTGTATACTGCTTGCATCCTTGAAGGAGAGCTCAGAAGCTGTGGCGTTAGAGTTTGCACCCAATGCATTTGCCAGCAAAATCGCCAGTTCTTCACGATTTAATGCGTGATTTGAACCTGCTTCGGCAGCACGATCACTCCAGGTTTTGCCTGTCCCGAGAAGACGGTCGAGCAGTGACTGGAACTCTGCTTGTGTAACTTGATCATTCGGCTTGTACGTATCAGCTGAGTCTTTGCCGTTCGCCAAATAGTGGGAAGCAATCACTTCAATTTCGTTTTTAGCCCAGTGATTGGCAATGTCCGCAAATGTTTTAAGAACTTCGACAGCTCCAAACGTACCGAGCTTAGAAACTTGGAATGATACCGAACCAATAGTTTTGCTTCCTGCCGATACATTCTCCCATGTTCCGCCGCTGCTTTGCGAGAAAATGCCTACCTTACTGCGGTTTTTCACTTTGGATGAATCGAGATCAATCGTAATCGTAACCGGCGATACCAATGCTGTTGCCGGTTCATTGATTGTCAAGGCGTTAGAAACGAAATTGACGCTTCCACCGGTTGGTGCTTGCGGAGCACCCGTTGGTGCGCTTCCAAAACGGACGGTAATAGAAAGTCCATCTTTCGTGACAAAGCTATTGATGTCATCCGCAGGAATCAAAATTTCGAATCCCTTGCCTTTAATGATAAGCGGCTTTTTCGCTTTCAGCAGCTGTTCAGTCAGAGAGCTGCTCCACTTTATGATGAGTGGATATTTAGAGTCGATGGTTACATCGGTGATGTCCAAAGTAACCTTTTGGGTGTCTGATTTGTTCAGTTGCTCGGTAATGTAAACAGAATCAACGTTTAATTCGGCGTATTTTTGATCGCCTGTACCTTTATCAGTCAGAACCCCGGCTTTCACCTTGATTCCTTGTGATACTGGCGAAGGAGTAGGGCTGGAGCCACCACCGCCTGACCAAGAGGCATTACCGGAGCCGCTGCCTGGATTTGTCCCAGGGTTTGGATTTGGGTCTGGGTCAGGATTTGGTTTTGGATCCGGATTCGGATTTGGTTTTGGACATGGACTAAGAGCAGGTGTGTTTGATACTTCAGCGGCGGCAGCTTGGATGTTGGAAGAAGCCAGCGCTGCTTTTGTCACATGGTACGAACCGGAAACTTGGTCTGGACCTTGAATTGGCTCGGTGCCTGTCTCTGGTGTTGTCGGTGCAGCAGGATCCTTATCAGGGTTCGCAGGCGGATCGACCGGATCTACAGGTGGTTGTTCCGGTGTCGGTTTGGGATCCGTTGGTTGAGTTGGAGTTTGGGAATCGTTGCCGTTTCCTGCTTGAGCAGCAGCAACATCAACCGTTATTCCGTTGGATTCTTTTACGGAAATTGATTTATTATCTGCACCCATTAGTTTTACGTTTTTGATATTAAAGGTGTATTGACCTGTTTCTGAAGCATGGAACGTAAATTTCGCGAGCGTACCTGCAGCTGCAGGTGTTTTCAATGCAAGCTCATAATGTAATACCTGGTTGGAATCCGATCCAGTTTGACCCGAAACGACAGCATCCGAAGATCCGACTCCATTTCCTTCGACGACAGAAACGGCGGGTTGATCAGCTGCAAGTTTAGCATCATATTCCACGTCAAAGGCCACAGAATGAACTTCATCTTTTCCGTTGAAATTAACGCTGACTTGAATAGGATCAGTCACAGTTGTACTAGAAAGATCTGTTTTCAGTCCAACTTCAGTTGTATGGTCAACGTTCACTTTTTCGGTATCGTATTCATAAATCTTTGCAGGAACGGCGGAGCCATTGCCCGCATCATCGGAAATAAAGAGCTTGATGTTGTTCAGACCTTTCTTAAGCGGGAACTTGACGATGAAGTTTTTATCCTTGTCAAAGGTACCCAGATATTCACGTGATTTTGGATCGATCGCGTCCGTAATTGCTTTAACGTGAATCAGATTAGGCAGATTTGTGCCATCGTCCAAGTATTCCAACAACATATCATTATCAACTTTCCCTTTGAGGATGCCGAGATTCGGCTCAGCCGGATCTACCGTTACTTCTTCCGGCAGAGTGGCTTTCGGGGCCGTGTTGTCAACGATAAAAGCTTTGGCATCTTTCACTAAAAGTAAAGGCTTGCTCGATCCTTGCTCGAAAACGTATGGTATCAGAGCGTAGAGTCCGTCTGAGCTTAGTTTGATATGTTTATTAGGATCGTTCAAATCATCTACGATTCCGTTCCAATCAAACGAATAATAAAACGGATCAAGCTTATCCTGGAAATCTTTATTGTTGATTAGGCCGACTGGTAGTAAGTTGTTGTCATCGTCGATACTAGCTACGAGGAAGACATAATCATCGAGTTTTTTGTTGACCGCGTAATAGACTTTAGCACCGTGGCCACCTTCGGCTG
Organism: Paenibacillus sp.; assembly: GCA_031254035.1. GTDB lineage: Bacteria > Bacillota > Bacilli > Paenibacillales > Paenibacillaceae > Paenibacillus_AQ. The sequence goes on along the minus strand of JAIRVF010000033.1, from coordinate 192,910 downwards.
TAGAAAGATAGACAGGATCGAGCTCCACATTTGAGATTCCATCCCGGTCATATTTTTTTCCTACATAAACACTAAATGGAACATGCAGCTTGTGTCCGGTCTTCATTTGTGTAAATTCGAGTTGTCCGTCGTACATGCCTTCAGTCGTTCCTTGCGGAATGGTGAGTGTGACCGACAGATTAGCAGAAGCCTGATCGGCTTTTATTTTGATGTCGCAAATGTTCGGAATAAGCGTCAGCTCATTATTGCTTCTCCAATTAACGTATACGCCGTAGTTCTGGTCTACATGGGCAATATTATCGATAACCAGATTTCTTGTCGTTGTTGTGCCTGCGCCTAATTGACCGAAGGAGATACTGCCTGAATAAGCGGTTGAATGGGTGCTGTCCCGAAGTTGATCCGGTAAATCTTCCTCGACTTTGACAATCGCTTGTGCTTTCGAGGAACTTATCAAGTCTACGCGGCCAGCGCCTTGTTCATTGACGTTATACGGTTTGCCTTGACGGTCTTTAATCTCTACTGCGTTATTGGTTAATAACGCTTTGATTTGTTCCGGTTGGAGATTCAAGCCTTCCTTATGTGTTTTCTCCAACAGCAACGCAACAGCACCGGCAATATGCGGAGAAGCCATGCTTGTTCCCTGCATCACCTCGTAAGCATTCGTGTAATCTCCATCGTAAGCTGGAACGGATGATTTAATATTTACACCTGGCGCTGTAATATCTGGTTTAATGGTGTAGTTCGGCAGGGCAGGGCCTCTTGAACTAAAATCGGCGAGGAGATCTTGTTCCATCTTGTAATTAAAGGTGACATGATTTTTGCCATCCTTCATTGCTTTTAACAGATCCTTACCGTTATCCTGGGTGATCGTATAGGTCGGAACGGTACCTGGAGCGTCATTCAGCGTTGCAGAGATCTGCCCGGCAGTATTGTTATAGATAATAACTGCTTTAGCGCCTTTTGCTTTGGCATTTTGGGATTTTTCAGCAAAAGAGATGTCGCCGCGGGAGATGAGAGCGACTTTGCCTGTAACATCATTTTTGAAATCCTCAGGTTTGCCGAATCCAGCATCCACAAGCTCTAGATCTTCTCCTACCTTTTCCAATGTGGAGGATGTGCCGGCAAGCTGGGCATATACGGTTCCTACAGAGGATTCGAAAACAGGCGTTTGTATCGGCGGCGTGGAAGCGCCTACAGAAATCGCCAGCTGAGCCGTAGCCGGACTGCCGACAGTGTAATCCCCGGGGCCTGTATTTCCGTTCGACAGAACAACGGTTACACCGGCAAGAGCCGCATTATCCGCTGCGATCGCATCGGGGGAATACGAATTGTTAAAATCGTTACCTAGCGAGAGGTTGATGACATCCATGCCATCTTTTACGGCTTTTTCAATGCCTGCAACGACATTTTCTGTGGTGCCGCCGCCGTAAGGACCAAGTACTTTATAAGCATACAGGTCAGAGGCAGGAGCTACACCGCGAACCCAACCTTTATCTTCCGGATGCTCCGGGTCGCCGCGCCCGGCTATTGTTCCGGAAACATGAGTACCATGAGAGGTTTCATATGGTTTGCCGTCTTTATTCGGTAATTTGGTCGGATCAGGGAATGTTTCCATCGGATTGTCGTTATTGTCCACGAAATTGTATCCTTTTTTATAGGCATCTTTCAAGCTGGGATGGTTGTAATCGATACCGGTATCGATGACGCCAACCTTGATGCCTTTGCCATCATATCCTGACTTCCACATGTCGTTTGCGCCAATCCACGGAGCGCTTTTATCCATCAATGGATAGAATTCATGCTTATCCTCAATCGGCAATGCATGAACTTCGGCGTTAGGGAAAACCGCCTTAACCTCGGGTAACGTAAGCAGCTTGTCCACCTGGTTCGCAGGCAGCGTCACGGAATAACCGTTAAATACTTCGGAATATTCCCGCTTGAATTGGGCACCGATTTTGGACTGCACTGCTGATTTGAAATCTAAATGTTCTCGGTTCAATTGGCTGCTGTAGCTGCTGATGGAAAAGCTGGAATTAAGGGATGGCTTAGCCTCAAACACCTTAATCGGGTCTTTTTGCAGCTGGACGATGACGGTGATCGGTTCGCTGCTATCCGTTTCTTGCACAAAGTTTTCTGGTTTTTCAGTGGCTGCAAATGCCTTAGGGCCGGAAACCGTACTCTGTTTTAATAAATCCTTCTTTAATAAATCTTTGTTTAATTTCTCGGACTTTAGCAAAGAATCCAGTTGAATTTTGATGTTTTCTGGAAGCTTGGCCGAAGGTGGCATCGCGGCGGTCGTATTCGGATAAGCAATGGTTGCCGCGAGTATGGTACTTAATAGCACCATGGAATAATTACGGAATTTTGATTGTTTTTTACTCAAATGATGTCCTCCTTTAATAAAAATATGAATCTTGCAAATACGATCCCCCTTTTTTTATTGAACACTAGTAGAAAACACTTTCATTTTACAATTTATACATTATTATGATATGAGACTTAAGATTCATAGACTTTAGTGTATGATCCATCGATTGCCGTCATTTAATGGTGCTGAAAAAACGGATAAAATCGCGAAAAATATAATATTCAATAGATTAAGACCTTAGGACAGATGCTTATCTGCTTGTTTGAGAAGGGAAATATAGGTTCATAGACATGATTGAGCAAATGATACACATGCAAAAATCTACATATTTAAACATAATTAACTCTGAAGGAAATGACTAAAATTTAAAATATAAATAAATCTTTACTCTTTCAATTTTTGAAGCCTTATCGAATAATTACGGACAAATTGAAATAAGGATTAAAAATACTGAAGCGTTTTCATAATGAAGGAGGGTTAAACATGAAATATGCAAAAAGACAATTGGCAATACTGCCAACAGCGTTACTATTGGCGCTATCGGTCGGTTGTTCAAGCTCAGGTTCAAACACAAATGCAGGAATCGTACCTACACAAACAGGAAGTGAGCCAGCTCCATCCAAGGACACGGGTGACAAAGGCACGGCTGGCACGGCTGCTAAGAAAACGATTACGATTACATACCGCGATGACGGGGCAGGCGAGAAGGGCACGCTGTATAAGTGGATCAAAGACATATCTTCCCAATATCCCAATAAGGATGTGGAGATCAAACCGACGCCAATCCAAGCTTCGGAAGGAGATTATTTCGCCAAAATCGCACTAGCTCTCAAGTCCAAAGATACCGCGCCGGATATCGTAACGGAAGATACCTTCATGCTGAATTCGGACGCAAGCGCCGGTTTTCTCGAACCGATCGACGACAGGCTGAAAGGTTGGGAGGACTGGAGCAACGGTTCGTTTATTGAAGCTATGAAAAAGGGTGTTACCGCTAGTGACGGCAAAGTGTATGGCGTTCCATACAATACCGACTCGCGGGGGCTTTGGTACAACAAGGAGATTTTTAAGAAAGTAGGCCTACCTGAGGATTGGAATCCGAAAACATGGGATGAGGTGCTGAGCGCGGCCAGAATAATCAAGGAAAAGGCAGGCAGCGATGTCGTTCCGATCTGGATGAACCTCGGCAAAGCAACGGGGGAAGCAACCTCGATGCAGACGTACGAAATGCTGCTGTATGGAACAGGTGAGCGGCTTTATGATGACGCAAGCAAAAAATGGATCGTCAAAAGCCAAGGTATCAACGATGCTTTGACCTTTATCGAGACGATTACCAAGGAAAAGCTGGGACCGCCTCTTTCTAAAGTGTTAAACGGGCAAGCGGGCAATACCGCAACCCGTGAATACTTGCCAAAAGGTAAGCTTGCGATTTCGTTGGATGGATCTTGGATCCCAGGCAATTATTTGGAAGGCGGAACATCTCCGTGGCCGGAATACAAGGACGTTCTCGGATTCGCACCGATGCCAACAAGCAAAGGGCAGGCACCCGGTTCAATCACTCTTGCAGGCGGTTGGGCGCTGTCCATACCAAGCAATGCGCAGCATAAGGATGAAGCTTGGGACTTCATAAAATTCGCTTTAAACAAGGAAAACACGGAGAAATTGGTCATTTCGTCAGGTAATATCACGGTACGTGCAGATGTAGCTAAAGATCCGGAATATACCAAAATGCCGTTTAACGAAATCTCCACGGATTACCTGAAAAACGCCGAGTTTAGACCAGCCCAGGACAAATATCCCGAGGTGTCCACCCAAATTCAAACAATGGTTGAATCGGTAGCTACGGGTACCAAGTCGGCAGATGCAGCGGGCAAATATGCGCAGGATGTAACTCGAATTGTCGGTCAAGATAACGCTTTAGAAAAATAATATTTTCGCATGCCCGATGCTTTTCACCTTTCGGCGAGGGCATGCGAGTTCGCATTTCAGCAGAGAGGGGAGACGTAGATATGGGAGGAGCATCGGTTTCGACCCCGTATTGGAAACGAAAAAACATTACTTGGCTTTATTTCCTGCTACCGTCCATAGCGATCATGTTGTTGTTTTTTATCTACCCGATCCTACTTACTTTTTTCTATTCCTTCACGAATCTTGCACTGACCGGTGAAGCGGCCAAGGAACTTAAATTTGTCGGCTTGGACAACTACACCCGGATGTTCCAGGATCCGACAGTCCGTGTCAGCATTTGGAACACGCTTGTTTTTCTGATCGGTTCAGCGGTTATCGGGCAGCAGGTGCTTGGTTTTCTTATTGCAATGCTGATGAAACACAAGAAAAAGGTATTCCGACGTGTTATCGGTACGGTCGTTTTGGCCGGATGGGTAACGCCAGAAATTGTATGCGCACTATGTTTATATAGCTTTTTCGGTGATGAGGGCACCTTGAATGCGATCCTTTCCTTTTTTGGCATATCTGCGGTAACTTGGCTTTACACTGTACCCATGCTTACAGTCATTCTCGCAAATATATGGCACGGTACTGCGTTTTCCATGTTGGTTTTTCAGGCGGCACTGGATGACGTACCGAATGAAATTGAAGAAGCCGCTGTTGTGGACGGCGCATCCCGGATGCAAATCTTGTTCCGGATTACGATTCCATATATTAAGGAAACAATCACAACTAACATGATGCTGGTCACGTTGCAAACGCTAGGTGTATTTGGTCTTATCGATGCCATGACGGGGGGCGGGCCAGGAACATCGACAATGACACTGCCGATTTTCATGTACAATCAGGCGTTCGTGAACTACCAGCTTGGTTATGGAACAGCCATTTCGCTCCTGCTGCTATTGATCGGGATCGTGCTCAGTCTGTTTTATATTCGTTCGTTAAAAGATTAAATACGAGACAAGGAGATTTCGTATGAACACGAAACAGCGCAAACTCATATACCGAATCCTTCCTTATGTAATTTTAACGATTATCGGGATCTGTTTTCTGCTGCCGCTTTTATGGGTGCTGGTGGCATCCGTGGATCCAAGTGCAATGCAATCTCTAAAAATGCCCAAGCAATTAACCGCAGTGAATTATGTGGATGTACTGACCAGCGCTGAGAATCAACGAGCGTTTGTCATTGGTCTTCTCATGTCACTTGGCCAAGCCATCATCGTGGTCCTGCTGGCTCTGTTGGCAGCCTACCCGTTATCTCGGTACCAGTTGAAGTATAAAAAGCCGTTTATGCTCACGATCCTTTTCATGACCTCGTTGCCGATTACGGCTGTGATGGTACCTGTCTATCAGTTGTTTTTAAGCCTAAAGTTGTATGATAACAATGTGGGAGTCGTGCTCTTTTATGTCGCGTCGTCTATGCCATACGGGATATGGATGCTCAAAAATTTTATGGACTCCGTCCCCGGTGATTTGGAAGAGGCGGCATGGGTGGACGGAGCTTCAGTTTTGATGGGCATCCGCAAAATCATAGCACCGCTCATGGTACCCGGAATATGCACCGTGGCGATTTTTACCTTCTCAGGCAGTTGGGGCAACTTCTTCGTGCCTTACAATTACGGCAGGTTAGCGGCGTTTTCTGTGCTTTATGCCATGCCATCGATTGTACTGTATATTCTTTCGCAGCGGTTTATGTCCAAAGGGTTTAGTATGCAGGGGGGAACGAAAGGGTAGCTCCAAATTTTAACCCGTAGTAACGCCATCAAATGGAATTCGACTTTCTTCTCATAAGAATGTGAAAATATTGTCACAATAGGAGGATTTTCGCCGCGAAACGATAATATTGTATTTACTGCCCAATGTATGGGCTCAATGCCGTTTCTATGGATGGAGGGTTAGACATTGTGATCAACGATTATGTTTCAAACAGAAATTTGAATGCAGAAGTAACTCAAAAGAACCATATATCAACAGGGGCTTTAAATGGTGTTGTGGGAACGACGGATATGCATTATGTCAAAGAGAACACTTTCAAAGAGGATTATAAACGGATCGAATATCGTGAAATCATGGCAATGACGGAGAACACCTGGAAGGGAAACGCGTGGAAAGGTGACCGTGCGAGTGCACAGTTTGTGCTATGGACGGGGGAAGAGGCGCAGGAGAACATTTCACTAACTGTAGGGGATTTAGTCGATCATCGGAATCATCGGATCAACGCATCGCAGATTAAAGCCGATTTTGTGAGAACGACAAAAGCGGCACGGGGCAATCCTTCGCTTGGAAACCCGCAAGAGCTCATTCCTGACATTATTTATTCTGCGGATCCTGTAAATATGAGCGCTTTCAACGTACAACCTGTTTGGGTATCTATTGACGTCCCTCAGGATGCAGATGCAGGTCAATATCGCGGGCAGATTAAAGTGAATTCAGCTTCGGGCTATCAAATCGTCTTCCATCTTGAACTTGAGGTACTGGATATCACACTGCCGGAAGCGAAAGATTGGGATTTCTTCCTTGATTTATGGCAGAATCCGTATGCAGTTGCTAGAATCAACAATATTTCGAAAGACCAATTGTGGACGAAAGAGCATTTCGATATCATGAAACCACATTATCAAATGCTTGCCGACGCAGGGCAGAAGGTCATTACGACAACCGTTACATATGATCCCTGGAACTCGCAGACGTATGACCCATACGACAGTATGGTGAGATGGAAGAAGAAAGCGGACGGCACGTTCGTATTTGATTTTGATATATTCGACAAATGGGTTCAGTTCATGATGGATCTTGGGGTCAATGAGGAGATCGATGCCTACAGTATGGTCTCCTGGGCTAGCAAAATCAAATATTATGATGAAGCACAGAAAAAAGACGTGATCGAAATCGCGGAACCTGGCACAGAGGGATGGAACACCATGTGGCGCGCATTTCTGCAAGCATTCGTACCGCATCTAGAAGAAAAAGGCTGGCTCGATATCACGTACATGGCCAATGATGAACGAGGACTTGATGCGATGGTTCAAGCAGCCGATCTAATCGACGAGATATCGGGTGGCAGACTAAAAATCACGGCGGCAATGAACTATAACAGCCTGAATGATCCGAGATTGGATCGAATGGGCAATATTTCTGTTGGCCTTTATTATATTCAGCATGATAGTCATCAGTTAATCGTTGCTGCGAATCATCGCCGGCAGCTTGGACTGAAAACAACGATTTATAATTGCGTGGGGCATTATCCCAACAGTTTTATACGCTCCAATCTCGCGGAACCGGTGTGGGTCATATGGTATACAATGCGTCACAAAACAGATGGCTATTTAAGATGGGCATTTGATTCCTTTGTCGAGGATCCCTTTGAGACGACAGATTTCAAGACGTGGGAATCCGGAGATGCTTTTCAAGTATATCCAGGGAACAGAAGCTCCGTTCGGTATGAGCGAATGAAAGAAGGGATTAGAGATGCTGTCAAGGTCAAGTATATCTCGGATCGAGCCGGTGATTTGGGAGAGCAGCTCGCGGAAGCCATGTGGAGCATGAAAGAGGTTGGTTTCGCAAAAGATCCATACGATGGGGTGACAGATCCGGGCAAAGTGAATATTCCCCTAGAAGTGAATAAACTAAAAGCGGTTCTGGATCATGTGACGAGGGAATTTATCCGTAGAAGCTCTTCTGAATCAAGTAGCCGTGACTAAAGCCGCTGAATCGCAGATTAAAACCTGCCTGCAGCCCGCATTTTCGAGAACGTTTCTCAGCTCAGCCATTTTGATTTTGTTATGTCCGCAGACATTAATGCCGCGGAGCAAAGCTGCATATACAGTCATGGATGTGAGTTCATCTCCAATCGGATAGGCTAAATCCAATATAACGTATTGGCTTATTGGCAGCAATTATCGTAGTTCTTGATATTATGCGTGGTGGCCCGCTGCGGTTACGGATCGTTCTTCTGATCGCTGCCGCTTCGTAAGAAACGATTCCGTCCCCTCCGCTACTTTCGCTTTTTTCTCAAGCACTGACCATGATGTTGAGCCACAAATAAAAAGAAAAAAAGCATGATCATTCATTTGGTGAATGAATCATGCTTTTTTTGCTAATTTGCTATATACGGTCAAAATGGCCATTTTACATAATGCAATGCGATAGATCACAAAGTGGACACAACTTATTGGCGATTTTAGCCACATCGGGCTATATGGAACAGATAACGACTTTTGTAGAATATGTAAAGTAACCGACCGAATCGGATTGGGGGTCCATCTGCTGTCCAAATTTCGTTTCATCATTACCGCTTTATTGCTGATGTGTTTTATTGTCTTACAACCCGGTATAGGTTGGGCGAGCAACACTGCAACCGCTGCCGTACCGCTGCAGCCAATTATCGATCAGGCCCGAGCAGGAGATACCGTCCGTTTGGTGCCGGGAACTTATCTTGGCCCCGTTACCATCCGAAAATCCATCACTATCGAGGGCGGGGGAGCTGCAACGCTGATCAATACCAGTGAAAAATCCGCTATTTCGATTGATGCCAGCGGGACCCGGCTGCATGGACTGAATATTCGGCATCAAGGGGCAATGGAATCAGCTGGTGTTGAAGTTCATGCCCACTCGGCCCAATTGGAACAACTTCGTATTCGTACAAGTGGGTACGGCATTATGCTGCGAGACGCAGGCAAATCCGTGATCCAAAGTAACGACATCGCCTTTTCTGCGGATCAGCCCGTTCGCATTGGAAAAAGGGGAAACGGAATCGATCTATACAACTCACTGGATAACCAAATCTTGAACAATAATATCGCTTATATGAAAGATGCGATTTATTTGGAAAAAGGTCGGAATGAAACCGTAAAAGGAAACGAGGTTTCTTATTCAAGGTATGGTATCCACTTCATGTATATAGACGACTCCAGCATGACCCATAATTCGGGCGAATACAACATTACTGGGGCGATGGTGATGGAGGTTTCAAATGCGGATATCGAGGACAATACGTTCCGAAAACAGAGCGGAAATGTGAACTCGCAAGGTCTGCTGCTGTATGACATCCGGGATTCGCGAATCGAGAGAAATGTGATCGAGGGGAACCGGGTCGGCATTTATATGGAACGAGCTGAGGGGAACCGTCTGAAAGAGAATGCGCTGCTGCAAAACTTCGTGGGTATCCAGATGATTCAGGCCAAGGACAATTTGATGCAGCGCAATACGTTTGTATCCAATGTAATCGAAGCGACGGAGCGAGAGAGTGCTGCCAACCGCTTGACGGAAAATTACTGGGATTCCTTTCAAGGGCTTGATGTGACGAATGACGGTCTAAGCGATATTCCTTACCGCATTCATCCGTTTTTTCAGCGCGTGATTACCGGCAATAGCGCGTATCAATTGTTTTTTCAATCGCCGAGCATGACTTTTTTAAACGATATTTTTGCCGCTGGCGGAAAGGCGTCTGCAGCAGACGATGCGCCGCTGATGAAACCGGATCTTCAGCCGTCCGCCGGTCGCAGCCCGATCGATGGCGGTCAGGGCATTTTGATTATTGGCTTGATTTTGTTGTTAACTTCAGTTGTTACCATTTATTTAGGGGGAATTAGAAAATGAAAACAAATAGAACATGGATGCCTGTCGCGATGCTGGCGTTGAGCGTGCTTATGATGAGCGCTTGTGGAGAAAAGAAATACGAGGCTGTATCAATCAACGAGGAAGTCGATGTTTGCGACGAATGCAAAATGCAGGTGAAGGATGATGCCTATGCTACGCAGCTCATCATGGCAGACGGTAAAAATTATAAATTTGACGACCTTGGCTGTATGGAGAAATGGGAAAAAGAACATGAACAAGAAAAGCTGGGCATGGATTTTGTTCGGGATTATAACGATAAATCATGGATAGAGCATGACAAGGCGACCTATGTTTATGATGGTTCCATCCGCACTCCTATGGCATACGGGGTGATCAGCTTTAAAGAAAAAAATGCGGCTGAAGACTTCGTTGCCAAGGAAGGTGTCGGTAAAGCCATTGACGTCAAAGACCTGGAAGCCCATGAGTGGACACAAAACAAAGATATGATGAAAATGATGATGGAGCATGAAGGCAAAGATTCGAAACATATGGATGGCATGAAGGATATGAAAGATATGAAAGACATGAAAGACATGAAAGATACGGGTGAGAACAAGGAAAAGGATGGCCATTCCAATATGGAGGATCACAAGAAGGAAGAAAGCCATAAATAATTGGAAGTCTGGGGGAAAAGGAAAATGTCGGACATGCTGCATGTGGCCAAAAGGGAAATAAAAATAGGATTCCGCAACCCCTGGGCGTATTCTTTTCTGGTCTTATTCAGTACATTTAGTATATGTTTGCTTATCATCAACTCGCAAAACTACATTCAGGGATATTCGGGTATTACGGGTTCGATGCTCAGTCTGACCTTATATCTTTTGCCGCTTATGACACTTCTGATCGGTTCATTTTCCCTTACCTCGGAAAAGGAGGACGGCAGTTGGCAGCTGCTGTCCACTTATCCGCTTGGTACGTTTTCGTTTGTTGCTGGAAAATTTATTGGAATCGCTGCCGTATTGCTGGTTATTGTAGCTTTTGGCTATGGTCTGATGGGCGTGATCAGCTGGGTTATAGGCGCAAATTTTGATGTTCAAACGTTTTTTCTGTTTTTGGTGTTTTCATGCTTGCTGGTCCTGCTTTTTTTATGTGTGGCGATGTTCATTGGTTCGATATCCCGCAATCGCTGGCAGGCGTTAACCATTTCGGTATCCGTTTGGTTTTTTGCGGTGATCGGCTGGGCTACGATTTTGCTATCTGTTTTAAACTTTGTTCCCTACCTATGGGTCAAACCGCTTTTGACGGTTGCGACGTTTTTGAATCCGGCCGAGTTGGTGCGGCTGTTTGTTGTGATTCGTTTGGGCGGGGGTTCGATTTTGGGGCCGGAATATTACACTTGGGTTGATTGGATTCAGCGTCCAGGCGGAAGCCTAATGTTTGCTCTGGTATGCCTTGCTTGGATGACCTTCTCTATTGCTGCGGTCTATTGGGTTTGGGAGAGGGGGCGCTATCGTGGGTAATACAGTCGTTGTAGTAGATGGAGTATCCAAACGGATCAAGCGGCAAAATATCGTCGAGGAGATCTCCTTTTCTCTGAACCAGGGAAACATCCTGGCATTATGCGGTGGGAACGGAGCTGGAAAAAGCACACTGCTGCGGATGATCGCAGGGATGATGCGGCCTACTTCCGGTATGATTACTGTAAATGATCTGGAATGGAAAAAGAACAGAAAGTTGTACGCGGAGCAAATCGGCTACATGCCCGATGATTTTCAATTTCAACATGGACTTACCGCTGAGGAAACGTTATCCTTCTGGGCGGACTTGCGCAAGGTTTCGCAGGAAAGGGTCGCCGAGCTGCTGAAAATGGTCGGACTGGAACATGAAAAGAGGAAGAAAGTGAGTTCCTTCTCCAAAGGGATGCGCCAGCGTTTGCTGCTTGCACAGGCGCTGCTCGTCAAACCGACTTTGCTGATGATGGATGAACCGACAAACGGTTTGGACCCTTTCTGGAACCGCGAACTGATCAAGCTGATGAAGCAGGTGGGGCAGGAGGGCACTGCGGTCATTTTTTCCACACATCAGCTCGAAGCTGCCGAAACTACAGCGGATCATGTTCTTTTTCTAAATCATGGGCGGAACGTTGGAGCGGGGACTGTGGATTTCTTCCAGAATCGTTATGGCTCCCTTCATGCAGCGTTTAATGATAGTTTGGGACTTGATTAGAGAAGGTTGAGGAGCGCGTGCCCCGGCTGTCTGGCAACAAAAGTGAAGCACATCCCGTTTGGTTAACGGGGTGTGCTTTTTGTGCTAGCCTGGGATGCAGCTGCCGCTACTTCCTGGTTGCAGAATGCAAGCAATCTGCTGGTAATCACCATCTCATCGGCAGGGATTTGTTCGGCTGCATAACTTCGCAGTTCCAGATGGTTACCGATCATGACCGAGGTGTGCGCATGCCGAAACATGGAAATATCATTAGCATCGTTTCCGAAAGCAACAAAAGACCGGTCTTGCAGTCCCAGCTGCTGTAGCCCACTCCATTTATCGATTCCTAGAGGACTGATGTCCAATATGCCTTCATTGCCATGTTTATGGATAACGATGGGAAGCCTTGAAACCTCATCCAAAATCACTTTGTGATCTGATAAATCGAGCAGCACAATCTTCACGATGATGTCCATCGAATCCAGGTTGACCTGTCTTGCCCGCTGCTGCGGATCAACGTTGCGCCGGATCGGATGGTTGTCGCTGCCTGTATAGGCATAGTCCCACTTACTGTCGATTAAATATTTCAGATTATAATCCTTAATGATCGCCAAAATCTCGTTTTTGACATCTTCTTCAAAATGAACCGTCGAAATGATGTGCTTGTGGTTAGCGACAAAAGCTCCGTTTCCGCCAACCAGCGGGTAACCATGCATATGCTCCGGAATGACAGGGAGTAGATCGCGAATCGGGCGTGCGGAAGCAAAAATAATCTCATGCCCACAACGCGTTAGTTCATCAAGTGCGTTAACGATGGTATCGCTTAACGGTTTCCCTTGAAAACAAAGGTACCGTCGAGATCAAACACAAATTTCATATGACTCATCCTCAATGTTTTTGTTTTCATCATAAACAGCCTTGCAAACTATAGGAAGGACAAATGTCCTGAAAGGATCGCTTTGAATGAAAATCATACATCATGACAAGCAGCTGCAGTCTAAATTAGAACAATTCGATATCGCCAGCTTGTTTACTTCAGTGGAGGGGATTCCATTTGAGCTGCGGCATTTGAACTGCTGCATTTGCTTGCATTTGTATGTTAAAAGGAGAACGGGTGAAATGTAGGCGGCTCAAGGATTGATTCTTGGTGCCGCCTTTTTTGCGCTCATAGACGTAAAATCACCTCTGAAATAACCACTCTGCCTGCAAATATGCTACAATAAAAGCATCTCCAAAAAACTGCGCATAATATAAATTATACGCAGTTTCATTTCAAATAGATTTTTATGGTGAAACATGACGAGTCATACATACTCCTAGTGGTAGATATTCCACACCTTAACGTTACGTATATCCCATAATATGGGGTAATTGTTTGGTTCACCATAACGGCACATCGCATAATTTCAAGAACTAATATTTTATTTAGCGGGGAGGGAATTCGGATGGTAGATATGAACGTCAGCTATGAGGAATACACCGATGCTTTTTTGATCTGGATGAAGGATGTAGGATATACCGTTCATACCCAGAAATCATATCTCGGTGATGTATCGCAGTTTCTTGATTCTCTTGTAGGCAAAAAGTTGGAGCAGGTCAAAAAAATTCATGTGATGTCCTACCTTTCCTCCGTCCGGGAGAAGGGTGTTAGCGATAATACGCGAAACCGGAAGCATGCAGCGGTGAACTGCTTTTTCAAAGCGCTGATGGAGCTCGAAATGGCCGCATCCAATCCGGCCGGGGGCATCAAAAAATCCAAAACCGAGAAAAACCGGACGCCCGTTTATTTGGATGAGCAGCAGATGCCGCGGTTTCTGGAAAGCGTTGAGGGGAAATACCGTTCGCGGAACGTGGCCGTTTTTCTGCTGATGGCTTACATGGGACTACGCGTCGGGGAGGTACACACACTCAACCTGAACGATTATAATAGAGAGCGGCATACTCTCGATGTATTCGGTAAAGGCAGGAAGTGGCGTACGCTACCAGTACCGGCTGCAGTAGGGGTCATGCTGGATCGTGCCATCCAGGAACGAATTACACCGTGGCGGAAAAAGGAAGACGCGCTTTTTATATCGCAAAAAGGGCAGCGGCTTTCGATCCGTAACATTCAGCAGATTGCCGCGGAGACTTTCGCCCGGTATCAATCCGATTTGCCGAAGCATCAGCGGATACCCTATTCCAGCCATAAGCTGCGCCATTCCTTCGCCACCATGCTCCTGCGCAAAGGCGCGGATCTGAGGACGGTACAAGAGCTGCTAGGACACTCATCCATACAAACAACTACTGTTTATACACATGTCACCAGCAGAGAGAAAGAGGAGGCTATTTCACGTCTTGAGGTGGTGCTTCCTTTTTAGCATGCATAATTAACCTCTTTTTACAAACAATACATCGTAAAAGGGGGTTGATGCTGTATGTGTCAACGTTTTTCAATGGCTGCGGAACTGCAGGAAGTGCAAGAGCATTTTCAAATCGATCGGACCATGTACTACTATAAAAATCGCTACAATATAAGTCCGACACAACATATGCCTGTCGTGCTCCAGCAGAACAAGGAAAGGATCCTTGATGAATACCGCTGGGGCTTTATTCCGTATTGGGGGAAGGATGCCGTCAACGCGGATTTGAGGAGTGTTCATCTGAACCCAAGCTACCGTAAAATGGTGGATAAACAGCGCTGTGTCATTCCTTGCAATGGTTTTTACTATTGGAAAAAGGAAGGCAAGAAGTCATACCCTGTTCGCGTTGTGATGAGGGATCGCAAAATGTTCGGTATCGCGGGACTTTATGAAATTTGGAAAGATCATAAAGGAGATCCGCTCCGGACGTGTACACTGCTCATGACGGAAGCGAATCGCCTGATTGGAGAATTCGATAACCGGATGCCAGCGATTTTGTCACAAGAGGATATGAACCATTGGCTGAATGAAGATACGATGGATCTGGACCTATTAGATCCTATTTTGCGTACCCTTCCGGCGGATGAAATGTTCGCCTATGCAGTAACACCGCTGATTGACAACGATGCCCATGACAGCATGGAATGTATTCAGGAAATGGATTTGGAAAAAGCTTGGGTGAAACGCTGATGCCCCAATCATCCTGCGGCACCCCGCAGGCGAGAAGGTAATTATGTCCATAGAGCAGCGTGTAAGGTCATCAAATAACTGTAATATTGTTTCCGTAATTCCCTGACCCATCTAACGTCTAATGGCCCTTAGCGGGAGATTAGGCGTTTTTTGCATCTGTGCATAATGGCCCAGATAAATTTTTCCATGAGCTGTTTTATTGACAACAAAAAGCCTTGACATTCATAATTAAAAACCATGACATATATGACTTTCACCGTTTAAAGGGGAAAACACAACAAGGGGAGATACATCATGGATATTTTTCGGAAAAAAACGGTAGAAAGCCTTGATGGAACAGCAGGGAAGCTCAATCGGACGTTGGGAGCGCTTGATTTGACGGCACTTGGTGTAGGAGCCGTAATCGGGACGGGCATTTTTGTTCTGACAGGAGTCGCTGCAGCGATGTATGCAGGGCCGGGTCTTATTATTTCATTCATTATTGCTGCCCTTACCTGCGTCTTGTCGGCACTCTGTTATGCTGAATTTGCATCCACTGTTCCGGTATCCGGGAGTGCTTACGCATACAGTTATTTCGTATTTGGCGAAATTATCGCTTGGATTTTGGGATGGGATTTGATACTGGAATATGGAGTGGCGGCTGCGACCGTCGCTAGTGGCTGGTCATCTTATTTTACGGGGTTTCTTGATGGTTTTGGGCTGCACTTACCAGCTGCGATTTCGGGCGCCTATGATGCTTCCAAAGGTTCAATCATTGATTTGCCGGCAGTACTGATTACTTTAGCGATAACTTATGTGCTTAGCAAAGGCACTAAAAAGACTGCCCGCTTTAACGGGATCATGGTAGTCGTTAAGATGGCGGTTATACTGCTCTTTATCGGGGTGGGTGCGTTTTATGTGAAACCGGCGAATTGGTCGCCTTTTCTGCCATTCGGCTTTAGTGGTGTTATCAGTGGGGCGGCGACAGTTTTCGTCGCATACATTGGTTTTGACGCCGTGTCGACTGCAGCGGAAGAAGTCAAAAGACCCCAGCGCGACATGCCGATCGGAATCATCGCTTCGCTTGTCATTTGTACGCTGTTGTACATTGCGGTATCCTTGGTTTTGACAGGAATCGTACCGTATTATTCTCTGAATGTGGGAGATCCGGTGGCTTACGCGCTGCGGTTTATGGATAAAAATTTCCTGGCCGGTTTCATATCGATCGGGGCGATTGCAGGCATGACGACGGTGTTGTTGGTGATGCTGTTTGGGATGACGCGGCTTCTTTTTGCCATTTCCCGTGACGGGCTCCTTACAAGCAAGCTCTCAACTGTCAGCAGCAAGGCTCAAACGCCAACGAAAAGCATATGGGTTACCGGAGCGATCATCGCGATTCTAAGTGGGTTCGTTCCTTTGAGCAAACTGGCTAGTTTGACAAGTATCGGTTCTTTATTTGCCTTTGCCGTCGTATCTCTCGGGATCATTGCGCTTCGAAAAAGCGATCTGGGCAAGAAAAGCTCCTTCCGAGTTCCGTGGGTCCCGGTTATCCCTCTGCTGAGTGCAGCGGCATGCGTTTACTTAATGACCAATTTGCATTTGTTTACATGGATGGGATTTTTAATATGGATGTTGATAGGACTCATAATTTACTTTTTGTACGGTAAAAAACACAGCTTGCTCAATCAGAATCCTGTAGAAAAACGGGAACATCCGGAACGAAAATTATAATTGTTGTTAACCGTTATAACTAACATTTCATTCCTTTCCGTTGCTTAAACTGGCGCAAACCTCTGATTTTGTTATATTATTTGAATTGGAGGTCTTGTTGGACAAGCTGTCCTCAGGAGAGGAGGAACTAGAATGAAGCGGTATAAACAGCTTGTTGGTATCACATTATTATGCAGTGTATTTCTGAGTGGATGTTTCTCAAGTGAAGAACAGACCGGAATGCAAGCATCGGCTCCCGCAGTGCAGGACGCAGCTGAGGTATCACCGGATCAGGGCCAGACGTTAACTGTGGTCGCTCCGGAAGCTTCGAATAAAAAGAGTGTGAATGATGCAGGCAAATATCAAATCCAGACCAAACTTAAGGATTTTCAGCTACTAAGTGAAACGAAAGGGATCGCCTGGGGGTTAACCCGCAATGAACTTCGTCTTTATATAACTGAAAATAACGGCCGGACGTGGGTCAATATATCTCCTTCCCCCAATGTGCAATTCACGGCCAATCCACGCTACGGAAGAGATATCTATTTTACAGATCCGATGCATGGCTGGATTGTACGAGAATCGACGGGGATGTCCGAAACGATCATCCTTCATACGGATAACGGCGGGGAGGACTGGAATATTACATCGATTCCTCAGAATAATAAAGTTTCTGCAATTGATTTTGAATCACCCCAGCGCGGTTGGCTGATGACTACGGAAGATTCGTCGACAGGCAAGGAACTCAAGGTTCTTTACCGGACAGATGGCGGCGGATCTGACTGGAATGTCGTGATGCAAAACTCGATATATGCTCCCGAGAAATCGGAATCCAGCAGTCCAATCCCGCATCTTGGTTATACGATCAGTATGAGTTTTACTGATTCTATGCATGGATATGTATTACTGCAGGAATTGGGGGAGCCAAAACTTTATCGGACAAAAGACGGAGGCAATAAGTGGATATCGGATCCGGCGTTTTTCGATAGGGATAAACTGAAATCATGTGTTTCGTATACGGCAGGCACTCCGCAGTTTTTTGGATCCACGCATAAGGAAGGCTGGATTCCGATCGGTTGCAAAATCGGGGACAGTACGAAATATAACGGTTACTTTACGAAAGACGGCGGTATGAGCTGGAATTTCGCAAACTTCGGACTGAGCAGGAGCGATGGGCTTAACCAAACGGTCCAGCCGTCATTTATTAATGCAAATGAAGGTTGGGCATTGGTTAACAATATGCTGTACCATACGGTGGATCAAGGAAAGATATGGTCGGCGAATAACGATAATCAGATGCTGAGAGATAGGCTTCGGGAGTACCCCGAGGTTGTAAAACTTCAGTTTTCGTCTCCGCGGGTTGGATGGTTGCTGATTGAGAACAGCGATCTGAAAAGCTCACGGCTGCTGCAAACGATGGATGGCGGCGCGACCTGGAGAGTATTGTAACAAGGGGCGGGGAACAATAGGTTCTCCGCTTTAATCTTTTAAAGTAGTTCAAAAAGTCCGCCTTTGATAAGAAAACCTAATCGAAGCCATATCAAGGATGAGCGACCGCGCAATTTCAAAAATAACTTAAAATTTGTAGTTCAATGTGAAAATAATCACAATCATACAGGTGGAAGTATGGTACTCTAAGAGTGTAAGGAGAGCTTAAAAAACATAAACGGGAGTGAGAACCATGACTAACTTCAATAAGGAAAAAACGACTGAATACTTACTTAAATTCTGTTACAACTGCGAGGATGCATGCACATGCGACACAGAAGAGAAGTGCAGAGAATGCTGGGCTCAGCAAGGATTATTGGAAGGACAGGAGCAAGATGAAACGCAATATTATCTCGATCAGGTCCATGCTTAAATCCGATTGTTGCTCACCCTGAAACCTCCACGAGCTGAAAAGCGAAGTGGAGGTTTTTTTGTCATAGGTCATGCATATACTGATAATGAACAGGCCTGCTGAGAACTTGCATCGTCCAGCCTAAAGTCGAAAAGGAGGGGGAAGCATGCCAGGAGAAGAGTCATTTTGGATGTTTGACTTCTTCGGTAAAGTCATGCCGATCTTTTTTGTTGTCATTATCGGTATCATCGTCTTGTCTGTCGGCAGAGGATTGCTGCAGTGGGGCCGGAACAATAAACAGCCTGTTCTCACGGTCGACTCCCGGATTGTCAGTAAACGTACTGAAATAAAGCAACATCATCATCATGAACCCAATGATCATATGTCGAGCCACACGAATACGACCTACTATATTACGTTTGAAGTGGAAAGTGGGGACCGCATGGAGTTTCCCGTGAGCGGGAAACAGTTCGGTTTGTGTGCAGAAGGAGATTCAGGACGTCTAACGTTTCAGGGAACGCGGTTCAAGGGCTTTGAACGAAGTATGCGTTTGGTGAGTGAGGCTCGTCCCGGTGCCCGCCATCGTGATTATGAGAGATGATAGCACTGAGTCATACGTTAAAGTTATTGACCGCATCCTTTTAGGATGTGGTCTTTTCTGCAGAGTAAAAAAATCTTAGGTTGTTTCATTTCCCAGGTGAATTAAAATAAAAGCAGCGAACGTAAATAAGGAGGAATAAAAAATGTCTTATCAAAATCTCGTCGTGGTCGTAACCGGAGCTGCGCAAGGGATCGGCTACGGCGTGGCCAAAGCTTTTGCGGCAAAAGGAGCTCTGCTTGTCATGGCGGATCTTAATGCGGATCAAGGGGACGCCGCGACGGCAGCGATTCGGAATGATGGCGGACAAGCCATTTTTGTGCCATGTGATGTCCGCAAAGAAGAAGAAATCAAACAGCTGATGAAAACGGCTGAAGACAAATATGGGAAAATAGACGTGCTGATCAATAATGCGGGCGTTTCCCGTTGGAAGTCCCCTTACGATCTAACTGTGGGCGAGTGGGATGATGTTTTGAACACCAATGCGAGAAGCTGCTTCTTAGCTACCAGGGAGGCTGCAAAATATATGAAGAAGCATGGCGGTGCTGGGGCTGTCGTGAATATCGCTTCCACACGTGCGCTAATGTCCGAGCCCAATTCTGAAGCTTATGCAGCGTCCAAGGGGGCAATCGTAGCGCTTACCCATGCAATGGCCGTCTCGCTTGGTCCAGATGGGGTTCGGGTTAATTGCATCAGTCCGGGATGGATCGAAACACAGGATTACGAATCACTCAAACAGGCGGATCATGAACAGCATCCGGCAGGTAGGGTAGGCAAACCGGATGATATCGCCAAGGCTTGCCTGTATTTGGCAGATCCGGGCAATTCCTTCGTTACCGGGACGAACCTGGTCATTGACGGGGGGATGACACGTAAAATGATTTACGAACCGTAACTTTTCTCCTGCGCAGTTGGCCCTAATGTTTTCCATGGTTTCTCAGCTGCAACTTAAAAGGAGAAATATGACTGAAGGGTATAGTTCCTTTTGTGCAGATATTTTCAGCGGCAATTAGGGTGGGCTTGTTCTTTAAGGATATGGGCTCATCTTTTTTTATAGGATCAATGCTATAATAACCCCGTTTACTTCAAGGGGATGAAATCAGTCCTCGATAGACTTGCATAGAAATGGAGGGGAATTATGATTGATCCGAAACCTGGGGAAGTTGATCAGGTACCTGATGCGGATCCTGTGAACAGAGGAGAAAAGGTAAGAGGCACATATGTTTGGGATGCGAATCAAGTCCTACAGAACAGCGAAGAAATTCTCGAATTTGCAAAAGAGAAGAAGCTGAACTGGCTTTATGTCCATTTGGATTTGCAGCAGCCTTTCAGTGCGTACAGTTCCTTCGTTAAGCAAGCGTCGGCGGCTGGCATCGAAGTACATGCCATGGGAGGGAACCCGAGTTGGGCTCTTCAGGAGACTAGGGAAAAGATGATGACACTGGTCAAGTATGTAAAAGACTATAATCTTGCTGTCAAAGGGGATGAGCGTTTCCATGGCATCCACTTGGACATTGAGCCCTACCTGCTGCCGGAATGGAATGCTGATCCTGAACGGGTCATTTCAAATTGGATCTCCAACATCGATGCGTTTGTTACGGAATTGAAAAAAGGCTCGCAACTGCAGGCTAGTATGGATTTGGCTGTTTGGCTCGATAAATACAAAGTTCCCGGGGAAATTATATCGGTCAGCAAATGGATGATTGATCGCATGGACCATGTATCTTTAATGGCCTTCCGGAATACGGCCAATGGGTCAAACGGCATTGTTGACGTCTCCAAGGAAGAAATTGCTTTCGCGGATGAATTGGGCAAGCTGATCCTCATCTCGGTCGAGATGAAAGAAAGCCATGAGGGGCAGCACGTCTCCTTTTATGAAAAGGGCGCGAAGTATATGGAGGGGGAGCTTGCAAAGTTGCCTGAAATGTTAAAAGATTCTCCATCATATACCGGCAACATCGTGCATGCCTATGAATATTGGAAAAGTGCTAAGCCCTGATCGTATAGGCATTCACACAAAATCACCAGTCGGCATAATTATAGGGTGTTAGCAGTTGAGTCAGATGAAGGAGCGTGAACTTGAATGGAAGGGCTGGAAAAGCACTATTTTGGCCGCGGCAACACGGCGGCGGGATTGTATTCTTTGTACGACTCTACTTTAAACGGTTTGGGCACTATATTTGTGATTAACGGACGGACCGGATCAGGCACATCTCGGATACTGAGCGAGTTGGCGGATGCATGGAAAAATAACGGATGGACCAAGCACTTTATACATGATCCTTTGAATAATGAACGGCTTGAAGGCATTATTCTGGAGGAAGCGCGTATTGGTATCATCGATGGGAATGCCTGGAGTGCCGATCCTATTCTGGAAGGAACGGATATCTGCATAATAGATACTGCTGAGGCCCTGCGCGGGGAACTTCTAGAGGAAGCGAAGGCCGAAACAGCGGAAAGCGAGCGAGAAATTGCATCACTTTACACCCAAGCCTACAACTCTTTCTTAAGAACACTGCGGATTCATGATGAATGGGAGAAATTTTATATCGAAAATTTGGACCGCGATAGCGCGAACCGGATTTCGTCTGAATTTGCCGATGAATATCTGATTCCGATCACCACCCAAAAAGCTCGAATCACCCGCCGTTTCCTGGGAGCAGCAACGTGGCAGGGGGCTGTTGACTATGTTCCCAATCTAACAGAACCACTCCGTACACGTATTTTTGTAAAAGGGCGTCCCGGGTCAGGTAAATCTACTATGTTCAAGAAGCTAGCAAAAGAAGCGGAAGCCCGCGGTATTGATACGGAAATCTATCATTGCGGCTTTGATCCGAATAGCTTGGATATGCTTATTTTTCCGGAGCTCAGCCTTGCCATCTTCGACAGCACGGCACCGCATGAACATTTTCCAAGCCGGGAAGGCGACAGCATCCTCGATGTGTATGAACTGGCGATTAAGGAAGGCACAGATGAGGCTTATGCAGAAGAAATTGCTGAGATCCGTTCCAGATACCAATCTTCCATGAAACATTCGATATCCGTTCTGGCGGATGTGAAGCGCATCCGGGATGAAGTATGGGAAGCATATGATGCTGCGATAGATCCTGCTGCTTTGCGTGCTATTGCAGGCCAAATCATCCAACAGGTGGAAACGTTGACGAATTCGTCCGTAATCTCCGAGATTTAATAACATAAATAATATTACGTAAACTAATGAGTTCTAATAAAACCCCTCTTCCATTCTCAGATGAAAGAGGGGCTTGGTATTGCTTATTTGCTGACTGTTTTGTTATACTCTTCAATCTTGCTTGTGATCGCTTTAGCTGCGTCATCCAATGCCTGCTTGGATGTTTTTTTGCCGTTCAACACTTCCTCGATTGCCGTTTCGGTAAGTTGTCTTGCTTCCGGGAACACGCCCATCACGGCTCCTTGCGTGGCAAGGCTTGGTACCGTTTGGTGAAGCTGTTCGACTGCGGTTTGGAACTGGGGATACTTCGCCATATTGTCTTTGACGATTTGCTCGTCATATGCCTTTTGGGTAATCGTGAAGTAACCTGTATTGATGTGCCATTCGGCTTGGGATTTGGGCTCAGCCAGGAATTTGATGAATTCCCAAGCGGCTTTTTGCTCAGCTTCCGGACGATTGTTCAGGATCCAGTTACTTGCTCCGCCGACGATCACGCCGCCCTTGTCATTAGCATCCGGTTTTGGTAGAAAGCCGGTGCCAACTTCGAATTTGCCTTCGGCTGCCTTGACAATGCTGCGCAGGGAAGCCGTGGAATCAAGCGTCATGGCGATTTGTCCTGCGGCAAAAGCCTTCGATGTATCATCCGTTTTGCGGCCCAGATTGAGCATCGTTTTATCATCAACCATCGACTTCCACCAGTCGAGTGTTTTTACACCGGCATCACTGCCGAGGAGGGAAGAGGTAGCCGGCTGCGTGCGTCCGTTACCGTTGTTGATCAGTTCAGCACCCTGGCCCGCAAACAGCTGCTCCATGAACCAACCGTAGATGGCGAAGGAACTACCTGCTTGACCGGATTTGGTCAGCTTTTTGGCCGCATCGGCAACTTCCTCATAGGTGGCAGGTGCTTTTTCGGGATCGAGTCCTGCCGCTTTGAAGGCATCCTTATTGTAATAAAGAATTGGATTGGATGTGTTGAAAGGCATGGAGTAGAGCTTGCCGTCAAAGGTGTAGTAGTTCAAAATGTTTGGCTCCAGGCTAGAAGTATCATAATGATCGGCGTCAATAAACTGCTGCATCGGAGTAATCGCCTTGCTGTCGATCATAAAGCGGCTGCCGATCTCGTACACCTGAATCAAGGAAGGACCGTTGTCTGAGCCTAAGGAAGCCTTAAGCTTGTTCAGGCTTTCATCGTATTTACCTTGAAATTCAGCTTGAACGACGATGTCCTTGTGCTGCGCGTTGAATTCATCCACCAGTTGCTGAGCTGCTTTCCCCACATCACCACTCATGGAATTCCACCATATGACTTTGATTGGTTCTTCCTGTTTCGCTGGAGCATCAGCGGCAGTCGCTGTATCCTCCTTGGTAACCGATCCGCTTGAGCCGCAGCCCGAGGCAACCAACATCATGCAGGATAGCAATAGCATAGCCAATGATTTCTTTTTAAATGGTTTCATTCTTTTTCTTCTCTCCCTTTTGAATTAGTGGTTTATAGCGAAATTACAAGCAGCCGCAGCAAGCGGAGCGTGTAATGACGACACATCATAAAGTAAATTTGATTAAAAGTTAATGATATTAGCCCTTTAAAGCTCCAGCAGTAATTCCTCGCACCAAAGGCTTCAGACCAACAATAAGGAGGAGTAGGGAAGGCAGGAGCATCATGACGATCCCCGCCATGACCACGTTCCAAGCGGTTACTTCCTCGAATTGGAGCATGCCGATACCGATTTGCACGGTACGCATGCTCTCTTTGTTAGTAATCAGCAGCGGCCATAAATAGTTGCTCCAGTTCGTCAGAAACGAATATACAGCCAGCGTAGCCAGCGAAGGCCCTGACAGCGGCAACACCAACTGCGCGAAGATGCGGAGATGACCGCAGCCATCGATTTTGGCGGCTTCAAGAAGCTCTTTGGGAAGCTGTAAAAAATATTGTCTCAACAGAAACGTACCAAATGCCGATGCCAGGAAGGGCACGATCAACCCCTGATAAGAATCAAGCCAATGCCAACTGCGTACCGTCAGATAGTTCGGAATCATGGTGACTTCCCATGGAATCATCATGGTAGACAGGAACAGCGAGAAAATAAGCGCTTTGCCAGGAAAGCGGAGAAACGCAAAGGCGTAGGCAGCCATGCTGGCCGTAATCAACTGACCGAGCATGATGGATCCGGACACAACAAAGCTGTTTGTTATAAACCGGATTACGGGGACCGTGTCCACCACTTGAAGGAAGTTGTCCCAGTGAAGCCCGGAAGGAAGCAGCCGCGGCGGATACGTGGCCGATTCAGCGCTGCTCATGAACGCGGATGACATCGTGAAGAGAAGCGGAAATAAGATGATTAGTGCAGCAATACCGAGCAGGATGTAAAGAATGGTTTGGTTGACAGGACGTATGCTCATTGGTAATGCACCTTCTTTTCACCGAATTTAAACTGGATGATGGTCAGAAGCGTGATCAGGACAAATAGGATCAAAGCTTGCGCGCTGCCGATTCCGAACCGGTAATTAATGAAAGCATCCTGGTAGATGTTGTATACGAGCACATCGGTGCTGTTCATCGGACCGCCTTTGGTCAAAATATGGATTTGCGCGAAAGATTGAAATGCGCTGATGATCGAAACGACGCTGATGAAAAAGAGAGAAGGCGAAATGAGTGGCAAGGTAATCTGGAAAAAGGTGCGGAACGAGCCGGAACCATCAATTTTCGCGCTTTCATAGAGATCTTCAGGAACGCTCTGCATACCGCTTAACATAACGATGTAGTTAAAGCCGAGGTTAAGCCATATGGTCATCAAGGCAATGGAGAGCAGCGCCCAATTGGGATCGGTCAGCCAGGCGATGGGTGAGATTCCGACCAGACTAAAAGCGTAATTGAGAATGCTTAATGTTGGATGATACAGAACCATCCAGATGATGGACCCGGTACCAACCGAAACTGCCATAGGCAGGGAGAAAAAGAATTGAAACAGCTTGTTAAATCTTATCTTCTGGATTGTGAGTGCAGCCAGCACAAGAGCTGCTGCAACTCCCGTAGGTACTGTAAGCAAAATGAATTTGACGGTAGTCCATAGACTGTTGTAAAAAACTTCAGAGGATAAAACATTTATGAAATTATCGGCTCCAGCGAAAGAAGCGACCCGGCCCTGCGGATCGGTTAAGTACAGGCTGAGATAAATGGATTTTAGCAGCGGATAAAACAGAAATATCCCGAACAGGATCAGAGAAGGAGCTAAAAAGAAATAGGCTAATGATCTTTCTTTCCAGCGGCGTGCCCGGAGCGATGGAACGCTACGTGTGGTGTCGCTTTTCCGCGGAAGCGGGGCAGGAAGTGATATATCTTTCTCCATAGCTTTAATAACCTCGCTTTATTTATGTTTTCAAATGATTCGTCATCAGTATAAAGCGCGGGTGTTATGGGGGAGTCAATACAATGTAAAGAATTAGCAGTTCAGAAAACGAAGTGTCAATGGGATGTAAATGCTGTCGCATTAAAGTACAAGTTGGCAATATTTGTTGTCACTGATCTGGGCGAATGCACATACACTTATAATGAAAACAATCAGGTGGGGAGGTAGGAACTTGGCTGTTATCAGAACGAACACGGAGCAAACCGGGTTGCCCGCTCGTTTGATGAGCTGAAGCCGAGTGCGATGGTAATCTTGGCATGCTGATGGTGAGAAATGTCGGTGTAAACCGGGTTTTGGGAGATTGCCTCGATTTCAAAAATGTTTTGGGTTTTTCCGTCCTACAGGTGAATGTCCAGCAACCTGGTTTAATCAGGCGAATACGGGACGATTTAAGAACCATTGTTTTTTCAGTCCATCAGGCGAAGATTGTTCGAGTGTCTACTAAGTTTTCCCTTCGACACTGGTGCACAAGCTGAAGTGGTAGCAACCAGCGGCGGTCTTTTGAAGGAGAGTTCTCGAAAGAAAATCAGCAGCATTATGCAAGTTGGTTAGAAATGTACTTTGCACTTAATTAAAGGAGGAGTTTCAAGAATGATGCAACCTTTTACGCTTCGTCCGGCTCCCTATGGGGGCGGATATCCTGGAGTGTCCAGTAGCGGCACTATGCCCAGCGGAATGCCGATGACTACGCCAACTGCCGGCAGCACCATCACTCCCACGGGAACGGTTATCCAGCCTACTTCGCAGGCGATGTTGGAACAATCATTCGTCGAAAACATTCTGCGCTTGAACCGGGGCAAAGTCGGAACTTTCTACATGACTTATGAAAACAACTCCCAGTGGAATGCAAAAATATTCAGGGGGAGGATTGAAGCTGCAGGACGGGATCATATCATTATTTCGGATTCAACGACTGGACAACGGATTATCCTGCTGATGCTTAATCTGGATTACATTACATTTGATGAACCGATTAATTACCAATATCCAGCCGGAACTCCAGGTTTAACCCGCTAAAATAACCCCACAAAACTGGAAAGTGTATCATTTCAATGCAAAAAGCCGTAAAAGGCCGCCTTTGTCGCCATAATTGACAGGGGACGGCTCTTTTTAATGGCTAATCGGAGGTTTGCTCGAAAAAACATCGGGTCTCTGTACTATTCAGTCATACCTGCTGGTTTGACTGTGTAGTGTATAATTATATAATAAAAGATATATTCCAAAATAATACACAAAAATGGGGGTGGGTCCATTGGGGAGTTGATGGTTCACATTTTATTTATTGATAACGTCGCATACAACTTTAAAATACGAAGGAGGTGTACCTATTTGCCGGTTAGTACGTACGGTGAATAGGAAGAAGATTGGCTGACCCCTTACCGAGTTTGTTTAATTTGATTTGGGTAGTGATATTGGTATTATTGAATGGTTTTTTTGTCTCCGCGGAATTCGCGATGGTAAAAATAAGGAGCAGCCGCGTGGAGACATTGGTAGACGAAGGGCGCAAAGGCGCCGTATTCGCCCGCAACATTGTTAGTAATCTGGATGCCTATTTATCTGCCTGTCAGCTTGGCATTACGCTCGCTTCACTTGGACTTGGGTGGCTTGGAGAACCAGCCGTGGCAAGTCTCGTTAGACCTCTGATTCATGCCTTGGGTTTTGGGGAAGCTACTGTTCACGGTATCGCCGTGATCATCGCGTTCCTGATCATTACGATTTTGCATATCGTGCTTGGAGAACTGGCGCCAAAATCGATGGCAATCCGCAATGCGGAATCCGTCGTGCTCATATCAGCCGCTCCAATGGTTTATTTCAATAAACTGATGTATCCTTTCATCTGGGTACTAAACGGGCTGGCCAACGCTTTACTTCGCATGCTGCGCATCGCACCTGCTTCGGAATCTGATTCCGCTCATACAGAGGAAGAAATACGGATTCTGATGAAGGAAAGCAACAAAAACGGTCTGATTGACAATACGGAACTTGCACTGGTTGACAATATTTTCGACTTTACGGAGACGACCGGCCGAGAGATCATGATTCCCCGTACGGAAATGATTTGTTTGAACACGCAGCTGTCCCGTGAAGAAAATCTCGAAATTGCCTATGAAGGCATGAGAACCCGTTACCCTGTTTGTGATGGTGATAAGGATCATATTATTGGATTCATTCATATCAAAGATTTATTGCGTTCTACTGCGACCGAATACAATACTTTAATTCGTCCAATCCTTGCTGTACCGGAATCCATTCAGATCAGCGATTTGCTGAAGCTGATGCAGCGGGGCAAGACCCAGATTGCTATTTTGATTGATGAGTATGGTGGCACATCCGGGCTTGTTACCCTGGAAGACATTATGGAAGAAATCGTCGGTGAAATCCAGGATGAATTTGATGAAGAACGTCCTGGCATTGAAAAGGTTCATGAGAATGAATATTCGATTGATGGGTTGATGCTCATTAACGAAATAAACGAACGATTTGATCTCGAACTGGATACAACGGACTACGACACTGTAGGTGGTTGGTTGTACTCCCGTATCGAGGCAATTCCTCCTCAGGAGGGGCAATCGTCCGAAGTCGATGGTCATATTTTCATAGTGGAAGAAACGGATCATAAGCGCATATCAAGGATTAAACTGCTCAAACCACAAATCATAGTGGAGGAAGCGGGCGCATAAAGTGTAATATAAATATGGGGCACGGTGCTATTTATGCATCGTGTCTTTTTGGCATTGTTGAAGAACCAACGCGTACTCTGGTATGATGGCTTCTGTCGGCGGTATGGATCAAATTTATGTGTATAAATTCGAGCATTACTTACTACTTATTTCTAAGTAAATTGATTGAAATAATGGAATGATTAAATTGTTCACGTTATAATGAAGTCAATTAATGGCACGATCCGTAACCGCAGCGGTCACCTCGCACAATGTCAAGAACTAATTTCAGTATTGAGCCCAATTGGCTCGAATGTCTAGGTTCAACCATATAATGGGGGGAAAATAGATTGGATTATAACATA
Source organism: Paenibacillus sp. (assembly GCA_031254035.1). Lineage (GTDB taxonomy): Bacteria > Bacillota > Bacilli > Paenibacillales > Paenibacillaceae > Paenibacillus_AQ. Next base: position 163,996 of record JAIRVF010000033.1, on the reverse strand, counting down.
GGTATTAAGTTTGAACCCGTTCATGTATTTATGAGCAGCCTGCATTCCTACATATGTCGAAAGTCGCATAAGAAAATAGATCTTGCTCCATCCTGGGCTCAAGAGACCAAAGAAAAGCTCACACCAGATTTTGCCCAGACGCTTGATGACATGTTGGTCAACGGAGATTGGAATTATGCGTATCTCATGGCTTACTTTGCTCCTGAGGGAATTGGGGTCGAGGGATTTCTTACATGGTTTGAGCAATTAAGCGTCCATGAAATGATTGAACTGTTTGTGGCGAGCGGCAACGAATTACCGGAAGAAGAGATCGGAGTTTTTAAGAAGAGAATGTTGTCCGTGCTACGGCAGTGGAATGAGCAATATTTTAAAAATGTGGATCCAGGGATCTTGTCTGCCTTGGAACAGGAAAAGCAAGAGCGGATTCAGCGGTTGACTGAAATTCATGGGGAAGAGTTCGTTGATGAGACGACAAATGGCATGTTATTCAAATCACTTCCCGGATTTAAGGAGCTGCTCCTGGTTCCACAGTATCACTTTCAGCCGCTGAACATAGTTACGAAGTACGGAAATAGAATCATTTGCCATTATAATGCGCGCATTTACCTGGGCGATGATAGCCTTATTCCATCGCATGATCTTCGGCTACTTCGCAGCCTTGGCGAAAAAAACAGGCTTAAAATTTTGAGGTTTCTGCATCAAGGACCGTGTACGTTTACAGAAATCGTCAGCCATTTGAAGCTGTCCAAAGGAATCACTCATGATCATATATCCAAGCTCCGGAGTGCTGGCGTTCTGTATGCTCATTTCGAAGGGGAGAACCTAACGGAATACAGTTTGAGAAAACGGGCTTTGGGACAGCTGCAGGAGCGATTATTCCGTTATATTGAAGCAGAATAGGATGTTATATCTCTATAATTTTACTGGAAAATCTCTTTATTTGCCTGAAGGCAGGAAAGAGGTTTTTTTCGTTTATCTTTATATTCACGCCATTAACAAAAGCATCCAAAAAAGAAATTTACTGATATTAGAAAACTTTTCAAGTTCTCTATTTACAGAACCACAAATGCTCCCTATAATAAACACTAATAATATTAAAACATAGTAATCGCATAGGAATATATGAAAATATGATATGTGATGAAAATCTATTATGGGAGGTTTTATAGTTTATGAAGAAAGGCGTCATTTTATTAACATCCTTACTGATAGCCGGTTCCTTGTTGATGTCGGCCTGCTCCGATTCGAAAGATGCAGCACCATCCAATAACACGGCATCTACAACCGAGCAAGGCTCAAAGGAGCAGCCAACTCAGGCTCCGGGCGGAGAATCCGGGTTAACCGAGACTTATACAGCAGCGGATATGTCGAAGCTTCCCTCAGTGGCCAAACAGCGCACGGATACGATTATCGTTGGTTTGACGGACCCGAGTGGGGCATTTACGCCATATTTTACACAAAGCGGCTATGATGGAAATGTCAACTCGCTGCTGTTCAGTTCTTTAGTGACTGTAGATGAAAAAGGGCTTCCAATTCCTGATATGGCGGAAAAATGGGATGTCTCCGAAGATCAGCTTACCTATACATACCATTTGCGAAAGGATTTGAAATTCAGTGACGGTTCGCCGCTTACCGCGGACGATGTTGCCTTCACCTGGACAATTCTGTTCAACAAAGCCTATGACGGTGATTCCATGGTGCCAACGCTGGCTGTCAAAGGCGCCGAGGCTTTCAAAGAAGGCAAAGCCAATACTATTGAAGGTATCAAGGTGATCGATCCGCAAACGATATCGGTAACGCTGGAGAAGCCGAATGCGACCGCGCTTGTCATGCTGGGGGACAAAGTTCTGTCCAAAGCGTACTACGGCAAAGATTATAAGTTTGGGCAGCTGGACTATATCAAGAAGCTCCATTCGAATCCAGTTGGCAACGGGCCTTACAAATTGGAGAAATTTATCCCGGGACAGGAAGTTCGCTTTGTGGCAAACGAGAACTACTACAAAGGTAAACCGAAAACGGAGCATTTTATCTATAAAACTTCCGAGGGCGACACCTGGCAGTATCTTGAAACCGGTGAGGTAGACTATGCTTCTTTCAGTGCCACGACGGAAAATATCGATAAACTAAAGAGCCTTGGGTTCGTCAACATCATACCTTACACGCCAAGCACGTACGGATATTTGCAGGTGAATCTGAAGCATGAAGCGCTCAAAGACAAAAAGGTACGCCAGGCGCTTGCCTACGGGCTGGATCGTCAAAGTATCTACGTTGACGCCAACCAAGGCGCAGGTTCAATCGCCAATATTCCAGCTTCCCCAATTTCATGGGCTTACACCGAAGATGGAATCAATCCTTATAAATTTGATACGGAAAAAGGTAAGCAGTTGTTGGATGAAGCGGGATGGAAGGAAGGAGCGGGCGGTATCCGCGAAAAAGATGGTAAACAGCTTGTCATCCATTTCCTCGGATCCAAAAGCAAGCAGACGGATATCTTCATTGCCGTGGCCAAGGAAAACTTCCAGGCGTTAGGCGTTAAATTCGATGCAGAAGTGTTCGCCGACTTCAACTCGCTTGTGTCTAAAGTGGATAGCGGAGATTATGATCTCGTCTCCTTCTCGACGCCAATGCTGACCGATCCGTCGGACGGCGTGGTGCAATTTCTGGACGGTGAGATTAAAGGCTACGACAATCCGAAGCTGAAAGAGCTATATGACAAAGGTCTAGGCACTTCCAATATTGAAGAGCGTAAGAAAGTGTACAAGGAAATATTCCAGCTCTTAAACGATGAGCTTCCGATTATCTTCACTAACTATAAGAAAACCGTCTATGGCTATAATGGACGGATCGATAACCTGAGCGTCAGTCCGTTTGTCGGTTTGGCAAACAGTCTTCCGAACTGGTCGCTGAAACCAGCGCAATAATCCATTATAAACTTTTCGTCCCTCGCTTTTGAAAGCCATGTTGCTTTGAGCGGGGGACCATGCGATTAGGAGGCTAATGATGAGCGCTTATTTGACGAAACGGATCAGTTACATGCTGATCATCTTGCTAGCCGCATCACTTCTGATATTTAGCCTGTATGCGCTGACACCGGGGGATTTTATCAGCAACAATATCAAGCTCAGTCCCGAACGTAAGGCCGAGCTGAGGGAGATTTACGGATTGAATAAACCTGTACTGGAGCGTTACGGTGTATGGATGAAAAACGTTTTTCATGGAGATTTCGGTTTTTCTCTTGCACAGCAAAAGCCAGTGCTGACTCTGTTTAATGAGTATATTTGGAATTCCTTTCTACTCGCGATTGTATCGACCTTTTTAACCTGGTTTATTGCCGTGATCATTGGTGTTATATCAGCCTATAAGCAGTACTCCTGGTTTGATACGCTTGTGATGGTATTGATTTTTGCGGCGATGTCCTTGCCATCATTTTTTATCGGGTTATTTCTTATCAAAATATGCGCAGTCGATTTCAAATGGCTGCCGCCAGGAGGCATGCTGACAACCGGCAGCAACGCAACGGGCTGGCCCTATATCCGGGAAGTCATCAGCCATATGACGCTTCCGGTTGTCGTTATGACTTTGCTTGGCGTCGGTTCGCTGACTCGATACTTCCGCAGCAACATGATCGACGTCATCAAACAGGATTACATCCGCACGGCGCGGGCCAAAGGCCTGAAGGAAAGCAAAGTCCTGTTCAGACATGCCCTGCGTAACGCACTGCTGCCAGCAATTACGCTGGTTGGATTTGAGCTGCCGGCTTTGTTCGGCGGGTCGCTGATCATCGAGAAAATTTTCAATTGGCCGGGAATCGGGCAGCTGTACCTACAATCCTTTGGTTTGCGGGATTATCCACTGCTAATGGGCTTTACTATGATGCTGGCCATACTGACAGTCATAGGAACGTTGTTGTCCGATGTGTTGTACCATATTGCCGACCCGCGCGTCCGGCTGCACTAGAGAGGGGGAAACATTTCATGTCACTGAACAGCACACCGCTTCCCGGGGCGATTGGGTCCGGAACTGCCGCGGCGAAATCCTCATCCCTTTTCCGTCAGTCGATGCGGAGGCTGATTAAGAACAAGCTTGCGATTACAGGACTCATCGTCGTTATCATTATGTTTTTGGCTTGTTTTGTCGGGCCTTTTTTCTCGCCGTTCACAGACAATAAAGTGAATATGGCGATGATGAACAAAGCACCAAGTCTTAAGCACTGGCTTGGAACGGATGCCCTTGGAAGAGACGTGCTTACACGCGTGCTTCAGGCGGGCCGCATCTCTTTGACTGTCGGGCTCGCGTCGATGGTGCTTTCCGTATTTATCGGTTCGCTCCTTGGGGCAATTGCGGGATACTACAGAGGAGTTGTCGATCAAATCATTATGCGGATTGCGGATTTGCTGCTGACGATACCCGGTTTGCCGATCCTTTTTATTTTTGGCGCTTTATTGTCCGAATGGAAGGTACCAACGGAATACCGGATGTACATTGTTATGTTAATGCTGGGATTCGTAAACTGGCCGGGGCTTGCCCGGATGGTACGTGGACAGATGCTTAGCCTGCGGGAACGTGAGTTTATGCAGGCTACAGTCGTACTGGGGCTGCGCGACAGCCGCAAGCTGATAAACCATTTGCTGCCGAATATTGTGCCTTTATTGATCGTTATTGCTACATTGAACATCGGTGGATCGATTCTAAGCGAATCCGTGCTCAGCTTCTTCGGGCTCGGGGTTATGGCGCCAACGCCGACTTGGGGGAACATGATTGATGCCGCTAATAATCTGATTGATTTCCAGGAACGTCCATGGCTTTGGATTCCTCCGGGCTTTTCCATTTTTGCTACAGTCATTGCCATTAATATTTTCGGTGACGGTCTTCGGGATGTTCTTGATCCGAAACAGAAGAGGTAGGTGAGAGAGTTACGATGAAAGATTTAATTAAAATAGACCATCTCAGCACTTATTTCGATACCAGCGGGGGGAAAGTCAAAGCCGTTGACGATATCAGCCTGCGTGTGCGCGAAGGGGAAACGGTGTGCATCGTGGGAGAATCCGGCTGCGGCAAAAGCGTCACCGCGATGTCGATCATGGGTCTCATTGAAGAGCCGGGGGGCAAAGTCGTAGGGGGAGAAATTCATTTTGCAGAAAAGGATTTGCTAAAACTAAGCAAAAATGAACTGCGTACAATTCGCGGCAAAGAAATATCGATGATTTTCCAGGAGCCGATGTCCTCGCTAAATCCGGTATTGAAGATTGGGCAGCAGATTATGGAACCTCTCATCGTTCATCAGAAAATGAGCAAAAGACAAGCGCGTGAGCGGGCCATTCAATTGATCGATCAGGTAGGGATTTCCCGGGCCGAGCAGATCATGGAATCATACCCGCATGAGCTGAGCGGCGGCATGTTGCAGCGGATTATGATCGCGATTGCCATATCCGGCAATCCGAGGCTGCTGATTGCGGATGAACCGACCACCGCACTTGATGTAACCATCCAGGCGCAAATATTGGATACGCTCCGCCAGTTGAAAGAACAATCGAATATGTCGATTCTGCTAATTACCCATGATTTGGGGGTCGTGGCGGAAATGGCAGATTACGTGATTGTGATGTATGCAGGTAAAATCGTGGAAGAAGGCGAAGTCGTCAAACTTTTCTCATCACCGAAGCATCCGTATACGCAAGGATTATTGAAGTCTAAACCTGTCATTAATCAGCGCCAGGATGAGCTTTATTCCATACCAGGGCAAGTTCCCAATCCCCTTGAGCTGAAAGAGTCATGTTATTTCCATGACCGCTGCGAGCACTGCATGGACATTTGCAGAACGAAGCTGCCCCAGCTAAGAGAAGTTTCAGAAGATCAGAAGGCTGCTTGCTGGTTGTACGAGGAGGTGCTTGTTCATGCCTGAAGCATTGCTTGAAGTGAACCATTTGAAAAAATACTTTCCAATCCAGAAGGGGTTACTGAACCGTACCGTCGGTCATGTGAAAGCTGTTGACGATATCAGTATTACGATCCAAAAAGGAGAAACGTTTGGCCTTGTCGGGGAATCCGGCAGTGGGAAAAGCACTGTCGGTAAAACGATTATCCGGCTGACGGAAAAAACGGATGGGGAAGTGAAGTTTAAAGGTATCGATCTGTACGGGCTGTCCTCCCAGGAGCTGCGCAAGATCCGGCCGAGCATGCAGCTGATTTTCCAGGATCCGTACAGTTCGCTTAACCCGCGAGTTCGGGTAGGGGATGCCATTGGCGAAGCGCTGCTGGATCACGGCCTCGTGCCCAAAGAGGAAATTCGGGACCGCGTATTGGATGTATTGCAATCATGCGGTCTATCCGCTTATCATATCGATCGGTTTCCGCATGAATTTTCTGGCGGACAGCGCCAACGGATCGGGATTGCGCGCGCACTTATTCTGAATCCGGATTTGATTATCGCGGATGAACCGGTATCTGCCCTAGATGTATCCATTCAAGCCCAGATTATCAATCTGTTCCGTAAACTTCAGGAGACACGCGGGTTGACTTACCTGTTTATTTCCCATGATTTGAGCGTCGTGGAGCATCTCTGTTCCCGAATTGGTGTGATGTATCTGGGGTCCATGATGGAGACGGCTTCAAGGGATGAGTTGTTCAAAAACCCGCTTCACCCCTATACTAAAGCGTTGCTCTCCGCAGTGCCGATACCGATCCCGAAGCTGAGGCGCGAGCGGATCGTGCTGAAAGGGGATATTCCGAACCCGGCCAATCCCCCGGGCGGATGTAAATTCCATACGCGCTGCCCATTTGCCGTTGCCCGCTGTAAGGAAGAAGTGCCTGAATTCCGCGACGCCGGTGGGGGTCATTTTGTAGCCTGCCACTTGGCATAATGTGAATTTAAAAATGAATGAAAGAAGGACCGTTCCAATCATATCAATTGGAGCGGCTTCTTGGTTATTGCCATTAAATGTTGATGCCATGCTGCGTGCTAGAGAGTGTAACAACGCTGCTAAAATGAAGTTCATCGAATGAAATACGCCTGTTGTACGTAAGTAATGTGCAACAGGCGTATTCTTTCATTTATACGGAGAGCAGTATCTCGGACAAACGTACTGGTTGTGTCTTCATCAGCCAATGGCCGCCCTGCTCCATGGTTAGGTGCTGCCATCCGGCTTCTTTTGCTCGCATTGCCATCTGCCGGAAGAAGGTGGACATAGGCCAGCTGTCTGGGTTGTCCAACGGTTCAATATATGTACGGGGAATCCGAGCTGCTTGCTCATTAGATACAGTAAGCGTCTGCATGTAGGAGCGAGTAGGCATGGGTGACTTTCTTGGATCGGACGGATCACGGGGCGCGATAAATGGCATTATGTTGCCGTCAGGGTCGGTGCGATAAGCCCTTCCCAAATAAGGAGCCGATAATGTAGCTACAGATTCGCCGTTTCGTGGTACCATGGCATCCACATAGACTAAATGCTTGATTCGGTCAGGCGCCTGCTCTGCCACCCCTGTGATGACCATGCCGGAGAAGCTGTGGCCAACAAGAATGACATCCTCCAGCTGCTCATATTGTAAGACCCCCACAATATCTTGAATGAATGTATCAAGGCCAATCCCAGGATGCGCCAAATGTGTACGTTCGCCTAGCCCAGTGAGCGAAGGCATATACACGTCGTGACCAGCTCGTCGAAGTATGGCTGCAACCTCCTTCCATACGTATCCGCCGTCCCAGGCTCCATGAACAAGTAGATAAGTCGACATCTAAATTTTCTTCCTCTCCATCATATGTATAGTAGTTCAATAACAATAGAACAATCATACAACATGATTTATCATTCGACAATACTCAAAGGGATTTTTGTCGAACCTGACAGGAACTAAACACCAAAATTTAAAAATTTTTAAAGTAAACGGAAACGAGTTTTAAACTTCGCACTCTATACTGATCTGGTATTAATAGTACATAACCAACATTTACAAGGAGGAACCATGAGATTATTTGAAATATTGCTGGCTGTATCCTGTCTGGTTATGCTGAATTATCTTATCTTTTTCAAAAAACCAGCTCGAAAAAACACAGTAACAGCCATCCTAGGCGCGATTAGTATCGGCTTGCTGCTGACTCATTTGTTTGTGGAGGGGTACCGATGGCAGATGGGGTTAATTTATGTCATAAACATATTGCTTTTATGTTATGCAGCAGCCGGATGGAGAAAACAATCCTCACAATCGCCGAAAATAGGGAGACGACTGTTAAAGTACGGCTTTTATGTCGCTTCGATGCTACTGTTGGCCGTATCCATCGGTTTGTCGGTGATTTTACCTGTATTCCGATTTCCCGAGCCAACCGGCAAATATAAGGTGGGAACCGAGGTATTTCATTTTGTGGATCAGAACCGGAAAGAAACTTTTACAGACAACCCCGATCAGCAGCGAGAGCTAATGGTGAGGGTGTGGTATCCGGCAGAGCAACAGACAAATGGCCACCCGGCACATCTTTTCCCGGAAAACAAGCAGACTTTTGACAATTTCATTGGAGCATTTGCTAAGCAGATGGGCATTCCCCAGTGGACCTTTAGTTACTTAAAGTATATTAACACCCACGCCTATGAAAAGGCGACGGCGATGCGCGGGGAGTCACCATATCCGCTAGTTATTCTCAGTCACGGGATGGGGACAGGTATGATACTCCATGCTTCGCAGGCGGAGAATTTAGCAAGCCACGGCTATGTTGTTGCCGCTATAGATCATACTTACAACACGACTGCGACGGCTTTTCCTGACGGCAAAGTTACAGGTTATAAAATTGATATAGATGAAGAAAACTTCCTTCAACAAGCAAGCGAGATTGGCAAGGTATGGGCCGAAGACGCCGAGTTTGTGATCGATCAACTGGCAAAGATAAATGCAGGGAAGGTTCCTAGTGGTATAAAAGGGATCTTCGACTTGCAGCATATCGGAATGATGGGACATTCCTTTGGAGGGGCTACTGCTTTTGATATCGTCAGCAAGGATGACCGGGTTGAAGCAGGAATCGATATGGATGGAACACTTTTTGAAGCAACGAAAAGAAAGCAAATCAGCAAGCCATTTTTGTTTATGAGGGCAGAGGACTATCTTAGCAGCTCAGAAGAGTACATTGCGAGATCGGATGCGGAGAAACCAGTGGCGCAGCATCTTTCAGCTGAACTGGACATTTCCCAAAAAGCGGCTGCACATGGCGGAAACTTGCTTTTGATTGATGGCGCGGGGCATTATAATTTTACGGATCTGCAGTTGTTCACCAAATTGGCTGGATGGACGGGAATGGCGGGCAAGATCGATGGCAAGAGAGGTGCGGAGATTGTAGACCGATATGTACTTGAATTCTTCGACGAACATTTGAAGGGAATCAAAGGAAAACTGCTGAATGGACCAAGCAGCGCATACCCTGAAGTGAAATTCATTGAAAAATAACAGATTTAATCAATAAAGAGGTCTCCATAAACGGAGGCCCCTGTTAGATTTCAGGACGTATATGCGAACATTGTCACTGAAGAAAAAGATAACGGGAACCGGTAAAGCGGGTACATTCGGTATGTAAGTGCTATGTTATTTGGATATGTACGATTTTCAATTTCGGCCAAATCTGGCTCCAATTTTTCTTGGAAACCCTTCCTTCGTAAATTTGTGCGCGGTCTGGAGATTGCAGGTAGTAGGGGGTAGGTCTCACAACCATATCAACCGCATCCTGGATTCCATGGGGGGCAGTCAAAATGATTTGTTGATCCTCGTTCAAGGTAAGGCCAAGTGCAGTTGCCGTTTCGGTAAAATGGGCGATGGCATCAACAGATGAGGTAAAGGGCCGCATATTGTTGATGAGATGCATACGTGCCTCGTTTTTAACGGACCAAGGAACATGGGGATTGATAGAAAACAGATTTTTCTCGAGCTCTTTTTCAACCGCTTCATCCGTACAGTCCGGATCAAAATAAACGACATCCACATCAGGAAGCGGCGTCGGTTCCGAAAATCCGTGCATCACATCCCAGATTTTAGAGCGGACAAAGCCGGCGCAAACCCACCAATCCGGTAGCCGAAGCGTTTGGGCACTGCGAAGAACATCCATCATCCACGCATCTTCTTGAACGATTCGAATGAGATCTTGCTCGTTATTGATGATCAGAATCAGTCCCTCCTAGAATCGAATATATTCGATTATATAGCAACATGAACCAGGAAGATTGGCTTTGAATCTAGCTTATCTCAAAAACTAAAAAAAATTTGAAATTTGTCGTAACTTGTCCACTTTTAAAACGTTATAAGAAGTGTGTTCCAATATTAACCAATAGGACAGGTGAGAATATGAAGAAATCCAATGTTACCAAACTATTATCCTTGACTGTTGCCGTCTCTGCACTCAGCATGCTGCTGGCTACCGGGGCGGGAGCCGAATCTTACGTTGCAGACGATACATCAGCTTCTACTGTAGTGAAAGAGCCTGGCGCTCTCACATCACCTCCACCTCAGGAGTTTAGCCCGCTCAGTATTTCTGGCAACTATCAATACTTGGCTGGAGGAAACTCATACATTTCTGCAATTAGCAACGGGAAACTTCAAATTAATGGCGATACTTCGGCAAAAACAGTGGTCAGTACGATTAGAGCCACAGTATATCTCCAAAGATATAATGGTGTATCATATGAAGATGTAAGCGCCAGCAGTGCTGCCTTTGTGAAGAACTCATCTAACTATGTTGCTGGTGATGCAACCTTCACAGGGATTAAAGGATATTACTATCGCACTAAATGCGTCCACTCCATTACAAATACGATTTACGAAGAATCTGTTGAATATTCGGGACCGGTGCTGTGCTACTAATCGATATAAGAAAGGAGCTGACCTTATCGGTCGGCTCCTTTTTCACTTTAAATTTAGTTAATCTGCAGCAGTGATTCATACACTCGAATTAATTCTTCTTTGGGAAGATCACTTCCAATTTGTATTGTTAAATTTCCTCTTAACGCCAAAAGCTGGTTATAAGACCCTGGGCTGTAGAATACACTATCGGTTCCTACTTGCAGTTTTTCGGTTTCAGTGGGAACAACTGACGTCATTGACTGATAGGTTTTTAAATGAACAATTGTAATCCAAACTGTCTGTTCCTTATTATTAGTAAACTCAAGTGCAATTTTATCAAATTTATTACCTACTTCGCTCGGATCGGAAATCGTATAACTTCGTAATTGATATTCTGATGGTAACTGATTTATATCAGGTACTAGGAATGAAAGTTGAGATTGTGCATCAACAATAGACTTTGGATTATCCACACTATCCCAGGTGTATGAGTGATCTAAGGATTCTTCTAAGGGTTCCCCTTCGTTATTTAAGTCAAGGAACTGATCTGGTTCTAACGTCTTAGGTGTAATAACATTCGGTGAGACGTCCCCACTCTTTATTACGATTCCCATCATCCCATTTCCGAAGTCGACAACGGTATTCACAATCGGAGATATCGCTTTGGTAACGCCCGGAGGGCTGAACAAAACAGCTCCTGCAATAAAGGAAGCGGCCACGATACTACCGAGCTGCATCCGGCGACTCCGTCTGCGTTTGCGATTGATCAGATCAATTTTCGTTTGTACCTTTTTCCAGGATGCTTGCTTGCTTTCGTCGGATGTTAAGGAAGAGGAAGAAGCCGCACGCTCAAAGGCGACATCAAACCATTCTTCAAATTTTTCGCTTTTCATCCTTAATCCCCCACTCTTTAAACAGCATTTTTTTAATATTATCCCGAGCCCGGAATAGACGTTGTTTGACGACATCTTCACTCAGATCCAATATATTTGCAATTTCTTTGTAGCTTAGACCCTGTTTCCAGCGGTATTCAATCAATACCCGATATTCAGGCTTTAGTTGCTGTAAATATTCCATGATAGATTCTTCGATCAGCTTGGTTTCTACCGTATTTTCAACGGATAATGGAGATTGAACAATTTCCTCTTTATACATAAAAACACCTTCAACATCCAAATGGTTACGGTAGTTTTTATTTTTTCGTAAATAATTTATGGTAGTATTTTTGGTCACGACCTTTAACCATGCCCTGAGTTTCCCTTCATTTTCAAATACGGGCTTGTTTTTAATCACTTTGATAAACGCTTCCTGTATGATGTCTTCGGTTGCCGCGTGATCTTTTATAATATAAAGAATCATTTTGTAGGCAAAATCATAATACTCATAATATATTTCTTCCTGTAAATTTTCGTCAATATCGCTAAAGTCCGTTGTTGTAAGAAGCCGGATCATATTAGACATGACAATCTCCTTCCCGAAAACCCCCGTCTTGCTTTCTTTCCAGATACTATTTTACATGATTTGTGAAAGTTTGGCCTAATATTTGTCATTAAAATTTTTAGGGAAACAAAAGCCACAAAATAAGATGATTAGAGGTACGAAGCGTTAATGTTTCAAATATATGTGTTTGGTTGGATAAAAAGCCTATTGATCAGCATATTGCGGTTTAAATAGCAGAATTAAGCCGTTTTTCATTTTACAAGAAGCTTGCCTAGGTTTACGATTCATCTCATAGAGCAGCAAGTAGGGGAGACGTTAGCCGAAATGGATGGATACAAAAGAAAAACGCCGGAACAAGTTTTGGAGGATATCCGTAAATTGCAGCGTGGTAAACTGAAAATTTTAATCGGGGCCGTAAGCGGTAGCGGCAAAACCTATCATATGCTGCGGGAAGGTCAAATGCTCAAAAGCAGAGGGATTGATGTGGTCGTGTGCGCTGTCTCCACGCGGGGGCGCCCGGAAACCGTCAAGCAGCTCGCAGATTTGGAGCGGGTGACCAGCATCCAGTGGGTAGATCGCGGCAAGGAAACCAAGGATTTGAATCTGGAAGGACTACTTGCGCGCAACCCCGAGGTTGTGCTCGTGGATGGGCTCGCTCATCGGAACCGCAAGGAAGCCTGTTTTGAAACCCGGCTCAAAGATATTGAATTTTTGCTCGTAAAAGGAATCAGTGTCATTACAACGCTGAATGTGTACGAACTTGAAGGCGTTCAGGATCTGGTCAGAAAATGGACCGGAATGAAGGCCAGAGAGACGGTACCGGTCGAAACGCTCGAAATGGCTGATGAGGTGAGGCTGATTGACGTCACGCCGGAGACGCTTATTGCGAGGCTGAGGGAGGGCCATCTTAGGCAGAGTACGGATACTGGGCTGTTTACTCGTAAAGATCTGGCTGTCCTCCGGGAATTGTCCCTGCGCCTGGTAGCAGAGGATGTAAATTCGACGCTAGAAAGATACCGTGATCAGTTGGGCCTGCAGGGACCTTCCGGTGCCTCGGAACGGATTCTGGTGTCGGCGCAATACCACTGGAACGGCTCTATTTATATCCGCGGAGGTCAGCAAATCACCAAGCGGCTCAACGGGGAACTGCTGGTTGTTGTTTTCATTGCGGAGAAGGAGAAGCTTACGAAAGAAGGAGAGGCCTTTAAACGTTCGTTGTATAAAATGGCTAAAAAGACGGATGCCTCCATCGAGGAGTTGTCTTTGCGCTCAACGCGGAAGTTTACCGGGGAACTGATTCGCTATGCCATGGATAAAAAGGTAACACGTATCGTATTGGGACATTCAAAAAAGAGCCGCTGGCAGGAATTTTGGCAGGGATCGGTCACGGATGGGATTCTAAAACGTGCCGAAGGCCTTGACATCTTCTGGGTTGCGGACCGGACGGCCCACGGAGAACCTCGGATATTGCCTGTGCGCCGCCGGAGCGGGGATCACGATGACAGATATCACCGGCTCAGCAAGGAAGAGATGGATAAGAAAGTAGAGCGGATGAAACGAGGGCGTTTCAAGATTTACATCGGCGCGGCCCCCGGTGTCGGTAAAACGTACACGATGCTTCAGGAAGGGAATGAGAGCCTACGCAAGGGAGTGGATGTCGTGATCGGCTGGCTGGAAACGCATGGGAGGGCGGAGACGGCCGCTCAGGTGGATCATCTTGAGATGGTGCCTGCGCTTCAAATTCCTTATAAAGGCACGATTCTGCGGGAAATGGATTTTGGCGCTATTCTCGAAAGGAACCCGGAGCTTGTGCTTGTGGATGAACTTCCACACAGTAATGTCCCCGGCAGCTTGCGCCAAAAAAGATATGAGGATATCGTCGCTTTGCTCGAACATGGAATATCTGTGATCACCACCGTGAACATACAACATTTGGAAAGCCTGAATGACGCAGTGGAGCAAATGACGGGTATCCGTGTTCGGGAAACCGTGCCGGATTATATTCTGTCGATGGCCGACGAGGTGGAATTGATCGATGTTACGCCCCAGTCACTGCAGCAGCGGATGAGGGAAGGTAAAATATATGCGACTGATAAAATCGAGCAAGCGCTTGGCTCCTTTTTCAAAACGGGAAACCTAATTGCTCTGCGGGAAATGGCCCTGCGTGAAATCGCTGATGACGTGGACGAGAGATTGGAAGCGTGGGAAAGGCAATTTTCCTTGCGAGGACCTTGGCGAAGAGAGGAGGCTATCTACGTCTGCATACTACCTGGTTCGAGTGGGGAGCGCCTGATCCGGCGCGGGTTCCGGATTGCGTACCGGTTGAAGGCGGAACTACACGTGAATTATATTTTGTTAGGACCGGTTCCAGGTGAAGAGATGATGTCTTCAAAAGTGGAAGCTTGCCGGAAGCTGACCGAGAGCTTTGGCGGAATCTTTGAGGAAACGTCTGCTATTACGTGGAAAGAGATTCCCCGTCTAGCTATGGATAAAGCCAACCTGGTAAAAGCAACGCAAATCATCATTGGCCAGGCCATGCCGGACGGTCAAACGCAGCGCAGGCGTAGTAGCGTCAGAGAGCTGATCCGGCTAGCAAGGGACCTCGACGTTCTTCTTGTCTCCAATCCAGAAAGCGTCACTTAATCCCTGCGAACGATATAAAACAAATTTAATAAATTCTGGACAAAACGATATTCTCTGAAAAAGGCCCGGTTTGATATGGTATATTTAGTTACAAGCAACTCATTTTTTTTGAACCTGTAGGGAGGCTATCATGAGTACACAATATTCGGCATTTGAAGGCGATTTTCAAGGTGAACGTGCAATTTGGCTGAAACATGGCCGTTATGAAGCGGCATTGCTGCCTGAACTTGGAGGCAATCTGATTTTGTTCAGGGACATAGAGAACGGATTCCGATATTTGCGTGAGCCGGAGGCGGGAGAAATGGAAGATTTCAAAACCAATCCCGGCGTATATGGTATTCCGGTGTTGTTTCCACCCAATCGTTATGACGGAGGGAGATTTGCCTGGGAGGGCAAGATCTACGAGCTTCCGGTCAATGAGATAGACAAGGGCAACCATCTACACGGATTTATGCATAAACTGCCATGGACCGTGGATTACATAAAAGGAGACGAATATGAAAGCGTGGTCATCATATCACAGAAGGTGAGAGACGGCCACCTGTATAAACAGTATTTCCCGTTCGAATTTACGATCACACTCCGTTATACCCTAAACGACAAAGGCCTTCATCAGCAAGTGACTGTAAGCAATGACGGCAAGGAAGAGATGCCAAATTTACTGGCATTTCATACGGCTGTGAATGCCCCTTTTGTGCCGGGAAGCACTGCAAAGGATTACACATTTAAAATGACCATCGGGGAGCGCCGCGAAATGAATGAACGGATGCTGCCAACAGGCCAGTTCCAGCCGCTCAGCCGGGAAGAAGAGCTTATGAAGACGGACGGGGTCAACCCTTACTTTGCTTCGTTGGATAACCATTACACTGCAAGTCCACAAAACGGGCGCAACCGGATGGAATTGACAGATAATCGGACGGGGGATGTACTCGTTTACGATGCCGGAACCTCCTATAAATATTGGATGATCTGGAATAATGACGTCTGCGGCAAGTTTTTCTGTCCGGAGCCGCAAATGAATTTGGTGAACGCTCCAAACATTACCGGATCTCCAGCAGAGGAAATCGGCCTGGTTGGGCTTGAGCCTGGTGAAAGATGGGTAGAAACAAGCTCGTTTTATGCTATAAAACGCAAACGATAATGACTAGCCATAAGAAAACCGCCTTTCCGATTCAACGGGAGGGCGGTTTTTGGGATATGCTCGAAGCGGTTTGCTAATTATTGTCCATTTAAATTGGACCCGCAGCTGCGACAGAAATGATCACCAGGAGTAGCAGCCTCACCGCATTTTGGGCAAAAAGACGCTTTTTCCGTAATGGCCGCTTGTACTGCGGCGGGCTGTACAACGACCGTTTGAAACTGCTGACCGCAAAATGGACAATATGAAGCGTCTGTCGGCAGCATTTTGCCGCATCCACATTCCTTTAAGTTTTGTAGATGCTGGATTTTTCGGTTAAGCTCTTCGATTTCTTGTTCTAAGCCTAAAATAGCCTCGCGGTATTTTTGAAATTCCTCATTGGGGACAAAACTCGGCTGGGTTTCAAGAGAACTGTATACGACCCGTCCAATTTCCGTATAGTTTTTTTCGATTTCCTTTTCTTTAGATGATACCTGAAATTTCAATGTCGTGGATTCTACGGTTTGCTGAGCTTTTTTGCCTGCATCTGACACACCCTGTTTGAGTTTGTTTAAAAAGTTGGACATAACGGGGTTTCTCCTCCTTCATCCGTCTGTACCCATTTTTTCTAAATGCAAAAGTATGCGGTGTATGGCCATTTTCCGCCCCTTGCTTATGGATACCTCATGGTAATATAGTATGGCTTATCTTCGGAATATAGAATTTATTTCGTTTTCAACAAAGAGACATTTCCATATTCGCTAGGACAAATTGCATCTGACGCGCATTTCTTATGTGAGAGAACGCCGAAGATGTTATTCTTATCGCATTATACCCGAGTAAATCAAGGAGTGAAACATCTGTTTTTTTGACAGGGCCAAATAATCGGTGACATGCAAGATGTCACTAATAGACTGTTATAATGGGAATAAATTCATGAAAAGGAAGGTGGCTCGCCTGAAAAAGATGGACCGCTTGATGGCAATTATTATGGCTTTGCAGCATGGCAGCCAGACGGCATCCACACTCTCTGAGAAACTGGAAGTATCCCGTCGCACGATATTGCGGGATGTTCAAATATTGTCCGAGATCGGCGTGCCGATTGGCGCGGCAAGTGGTCCACATGGCGGCTATTCGCTTATGGAAGGCTTTCAGCTTCCGCCGCTGCAGCTTAGCTCGAGGGAAGCTCTCTGCGTACTTTTTGCTTTGCAGGGACTGATGAGGTACACGGATACTCCTTTTAACGGGGAGCGGTGGACCGTAATGGACAAAATCCGCAGCATTCTTCCTGAGGAAACGGGTAATAGTATCGAACCGCTTCTGGACAGCATGGAGTTTGACGTTCCCAAACGAGTCTACCATATCCCTCATCTTGAACGGATGTTGAAGATGACGGCACAGGGAAAATGGCTGTCGGTATTCTACCAGTCCATGAACCACCGCCGGAGATTGCTGATCAAGCCGCTTAAGATTTTTGCTGCGCACGGTTTCTGGTATTGTGACTGCATCTCCCAAACGCACCGGGAGAATCGAAGGCTACGGATCGACCGGATCAGCGACATCGTGGAAGCGGAGGAACCTCTGGATTTTAGGGAGCTTGAACCTACCCATGTTCAGGATACAAACATACATATCCGTGCGGAGCTTACTTATAAGGGGATGCTTCAGGTTGAAAGAGACGAGCATATAGGGGAATGCATCGAGCCGGCGGGGGATGAACTCTGGGTTGCAGACTTTCATTTGCCGGAAAAAGAGTGGGAATGGGTGGTGAGCCTGTTTTTCTCATTAGGACGTGAAGCCAGGGTAATCAAGCCGGAAAAACTGCGGGCTGAAATCCGCCAAAGAGCGAGTGATCTGTATAACGATTATAATCATGCGATAGCAGAGGAGCGCTGATTCATGAACCAAACAAATCAAGGCGAGACCATTGTGACAAAATACGAAGAAGCGGCGGAATATGTCCGTCAGGTCGGTATTTTGCCATTAGCTTCTTGTATCCCGGAGTTTCCGTCACTTGAAAGCATCACACGCAAAGAAAGCTGGCACAGTGGGACTGAGGATGATCCTTGGACCTGGAGAACAAGGTTTCCGTATGAGGGGAAAGCCGGTTATGGCAAGTTTATGAAGAAAAAGGCATTTCTGATTTCGGCGGAATGGTTTCCTTTAGTTTATGCCTGTCTGGGCATGGGCAGAGATGCCGAGACTTCCTATCAAGATGGCTTGCTGTCTGGAACGGCTTGGGAGCTGTATCAGCTGATCGATATCGACCAGGGAATCGACACACGGGCGCTGCGCGAGCGGGCGCATATGAAAGCGGTGGAAGACAAAAAGGATTTCGACCGAGCGGTTCTTGAACTTCAGGAAACGATGCTGATCGTCATCTCGGGCGTGAAAAGCAAGGTGAATGAAGCGGGTGAAATAAACGGCTGGAGCAGCACAGCTTACGAGACAACGATGCATTGGATGAAACAGAACGGAATCCAGAAAACTTCGTGTTCCAAACAAGAGGCTGGACAGCAATTGCTCGCGCGGCTTCAAGACGGCTGCAGCAGCAAAGCTTTTGCATACTTTAAAAAAATATTCCAACAATAGGAGGCTGGTCTTTGTGAAATTATCCGTTTCGCAGTTTATGAATGCAAGGGATTTTATTTATGCCAATGCACGGCTACTTGACCGCAGACGGTTTGAGTTCCATTTTGCGAATGGGGGTCCGGAACCAGTTTTGGATGCACTTCGCGCCTATCAAAATGCGGATGGCGGCTTTGGTAGCGCGCTTGAACCGGATATGCGTGTACCCGACAGCCAGCCCATTGCCACTGAATTTGCGCTGTTGATTATGGACGAAATCGGTAAGGCCGATCCAAGCATGCTGCAGGGGATTATGCGCTATTTTAAGCAAGAGCAGCGGGTATCAGGAGGATTGCCACGGGCAACGGTGAGAGTTAATGCCTATCCGCACGCTCCCTGGTGGAATACGGATGATGATAGCTTAGGATCGCTGAATCCTACCGGGCGAATGTTGGGACTTTTGTACAAGCTGCGAGCGTTAACGGGACACGAAGATGAAGAATGGTTGAAGCGAAGTTTGAATTTTGTGTGGGGACAGATCCCAAGGGCTAATCCTGTGGATTATCATGATGTCATTCAATGCATCGCTTTTCTGGAGCATACTCCAGATCGGGAGCGGGCGGAAGCAGTGATGAAAACCGTGGATCATTGGCTTCAGCAGCCTGGAACAATCGAGCTGGATCCGAAGGCAAAAGGTTATGTGCATAAGGTATTGGACTGGGCTAAGGCGCCGGAAAGCTATGCGAAAAAATGGATATCAGAGGCGGATGTGGAGCGGCATTTGGATGATCTGATCCAGAATCAGCAGGAAGATGGAGGGTGGACGGTAAGTTTTCCGGCGATAAGTCAAGGCAACGCATCCGAATGGCGTGGTCTGATTACGGTAGACCGTCTGTTTACACTCAAGGCTTATGGCCGTCTCGAAGAGATGTTTAGTAGTCATATGTAACAAGCCGCTGGGCTAAGGTGCCAAAAAGAGAAGAATGGAGTTTCATAATACGCATAGGATATACGCCCTGTCAAGAAATAACATTAAAACAAATACTGTGTCAAAACAAACTCCATGCCAAAGCAAATGGATTCTTTCCCGCATCGCAGGAAAGAATCCACGTAACTCCAAGGATCCATCTTATGCCGAACTATAACGGCATTGATGATTTTTGAAGTCTACTTTTAAAATGCCCAGTTTCCTTGTTTAAATACAGGTTCTTCGTTTCCATCTTGCGTTACGCCGAAAATGTCCATTTCTCCGGAGCCGATCATAAAATCGACATGTGTTACGCTGGTATTCAGGCCATGCTCGATGAGCTGCTCCTGGGTCATGTCTTTGCCGCCTTCTAAACAGAAGGCATACGCGCTGCCTATAGCCAGATGGTTGGAGGCATTTTCATCGAATAGCGTATTGAAGTATAAAATGTTGGAATCAGAGATCGGCGATTGATGAGGAACAAGAGCGACCTCGCCAAGATAGTGGGAGCCTTCATCCATTTCCACCAAATTCTCAAGCGCTTCTTGTCCTTCTTCCGCTTTGACGCCGACGATACGGCCATTTTCAAATGTAACGGTGAAGCGGTCGATGATGTTTCCGCCGTAGCTGAGTGGCTTTGTGCTGCTGACATAACCGTTGACGCCTGTTTTCAGCGGTGCGGTGAACACTTCTTCGGTTGGCATGTTGGCGACGAAGCTGTGTCCTTTTTCATTGAAGCTTTCGCCGGCAGCCCAGATATGGCCTTCAGGAAGCTCGATCGTCAAATCTGTTCCTGGAGCTATGTAATGCAGCTTTTTGTATTTCTTTTCATTTAGAATTTTGGATTTCTGATCCAATGTTTCAAGATGTGTGGTCCACGCTTCGACCGGGTTGTCCAAATCGACACGTACGGTATAGAAAATCGCATCCCAGAGCATTTGCTCGCGTTCTTCCTTCGGCGCATCTGGAAATACTTTATCCGCCCACTCTGGCGAAGGAACGGCGATCAGGCACCAGCTGAATTTGTCAGCTTGCTGGTATGCCCGGTACTTGGTCATCGCTTGTCCTCTCGCTTTTTGATTGGCTGTAATACGCTCCTGTTTGATCCCTTTCAGCAAGTCTGGATTTTCGGAAAGCACGTGCATGATGGCTGCACCTTTTTCCACAAGCTCGGTCATCTCGCCGGCATACCATTTCGGGGCTTCGGAAAAAAATTCATCCGCCGCATGCTCATATCTGAGCCGTGTGATTTTTTCATCATTCCAGTGAACACGAACCTCGCTGGCCCCAGCTTGATAAGCCTTTTCCGTAATCATCCGCACGAACTCAGCCGATCCCACTGGCGCGTTCACCACGAGAATTTGTCCCTTCTGGACATTGGCGCCGACTCTGACGGCCAGGTCAGCATATTTGTTGAGATTTTCCTGAAAATCTGCCATGGTCTTAAAACCCCCCAATATTATTCATGATGCTTTGCATTTGAAAAAGGATTTCATAAAATCCTCTGATCGTATTGTACTAAATCGGATGACATAAGGAAATATGTTCGCGGCTCGGATGGAAAGAATACCGCACATGGTATACTATAGAGACATTGAACGGAATAAAGGAGAAATGCGCAAATGGAATATCAAATCATTAAGGCGGATATGAAGCAAAATGAGGACAAGCAGTATCTCGGACATGTGACATTTACATTGGCAGGACAGCGGTCGCAATACGAAATTACTCTTTTCAGCAAAAAGGGCAAGGATTGGGATTACAGCTTGAATTATGCGGGGGAATCCGGCATCGAGGAAGAGTTTTTGAAGGCGGACGAGCTTCTTGAAGAAGACGACGATCTGTTTGATGCTTTGGTCGATGCAGCCCTTGAATCGATGGAACAATAATTGCTGAAACAAACCTCACAGCCTTGGGAGGAAAGGATGTATAAACATGAATTACGATGATAATGTCGTCCGGCGCTTGAAGCGGCTCGAAGGGCAAATTCGTGGTGTGCTCCATATGATGGAGGAGGGCAAAAACTGCAAAGATGTCATCGCGCAGCTATCCGCGGTCCGGAGTGCAACTGACAAGGCTATGGCCTATATCGTTGCGATGAATCTTGAGCATTGTATTTTGGAGGAACAGGCCAAAGGAAATGATACGGGTACGCTTGTCAAGGAAGCGGTTGAGCTTTTGATAAAAAGCCGTTAATACGGTTTCACACATAGAAGGCAGGGAGCGATACCTTCCTGCTTTTTATATGCCGCTTGCGGTCGCATCACAAGGAAGAAAGGAGTGGGCCTATGGTTTTTTATTTACTGTCGCTTATTGTGGTAGTGATAGATCAAGGTTCAAAATGGTGGGTTCGCACCCATATGTATGTTGGCGAACATCGAGACGTACTTGCCCCTTACCTTCATTTTGAATATTATCAAAATAGCGGCGCAGCCTTCAGCTCTTTTCAAGGATATGGAAAATGGTTTGCTTATTTGGCATTGGTCGTGGTGGGAGGACTGATTTATTACCAGATCAAAGGCAGCATACAAGGAATTGTGATGGAGCTGGCTGCAGGTTTTCTAGCAGGAGGTGCTTTAGGAAATGCGCTCGACCGGCTGTTATACGGTAAGGTGACTGATTTTATCGTATGGGGATCGGGCTCCGGGATCATGAATATTGCCGACCTAGCTATTAATGCAGGCGTGCTACTATTGATCACTTGCATGTTGCTGCGCAGTTGGAACAATAAAAGGTTGTATTCTTTTAAATAACACGGGCGAGTCATCACGGAAGAGAGAGGAAGAGAGGATGGAACTTATGGATAAGGATAACGACAAACCGTCGGCTTTGGCCCAAATCATCAGGGAAAGAAGATCCATTAAAACTGGTTATAAAAATATTTCCGTCCCGCAGGATTTGGTCCTAGAGCTGCTTAATGATGCGGTGTATGCGCCGAACCATAAACTGCGCGAGCCTTGGAGATTTATATTCGTGCCTACGGAAGCCAAGCAATTGTTTGCGCTCGAAATGGCGCAGCATTACCCAGATGATATGTTTGAGAATCGTATCAAATATTTTAATGAGCCGGATGCGTATTTGATCATTATCATGACAGAGAGTAACAATCAAAAACAGCAGGATGAGGATTTCGGTGCGGTCAGCTCGATGATCCAAAATTTCCAACTGCTTGCGTGGGAGCGCGGGCTTGGTTCAGTCTGGAAAACAAACCCACATATTTATGATCCACAGGTGAAGGAGATGCTCGGTGTAGGGCAGGGAGAACGAATTGCTGGATTCCTGCATTTGGGATTCTACAACGAAGCGCCAGGAGGCGCGCCAAGAACACCGGCTGAAGATAAATTTACGGTATATCAACCGAAATATGATTTGTAGCTCCCGCCGGAATCGGGAGTTTTTCTGTTCTGTGAAGCAGGGCTGATCGCCTTTGGTCAACCTTGGTTACAATAGGATTAGTGAGGCGCGATCAAAAAAATAGCGAATCAGATTTGCACGAAAACTGCCCGTCGCCTAAGCTACTTTCGGCAAATCAAATGATCTATTATTTTTTTGATCGCACCTGAATTGGTACATAGCGGAGGGATTCAACATGAAAACCAGATATTTGGCAGGAACTTCACTCGCGGTCATGGGAGCGGGATTTCTGATCACCTTGTTTTTGCCCCAAAACTTAGGCGTTCGTCTGCTTCAGGGCGGCTTCGAAGCGGGGCTTGTCGGCGGTTTCGCCGATTGGTTCGCGGTGACTGCATTGTTCCGACATCCGATGGGAATTCCGATTCCCCATACGTCTTTGCTCCTCAAAAAACGCGATAAAATCGTGAATTCGCTCATTTCTTCACTGGAAACGGAGCTGCTGAATAAGGACAGCATTACCAAGCGTCTGCGACAAACAAAGTTGTTTAAGGGCTTGTCTTCCGGCATTTTGAAGCTGATAGCAAGGAAAGAAATCCGGATTAAAATCATCCGCCAACTAAGCGATGTGGTCCGTCAGGTTCC
The DNA here is from genome assembly GCA_031254035.1 of Paenibacillus sp. Taxonomy (GTDB): domain Bacteria; phylum Bacillota; class Bacilli; order Paenibacillales; family Paenibacillaceae; genus Paenibacillus_AQ. Next base: position 140,456 of record JAIRVF010000033.1, on the reverse strand, counting down.
ATTAGAAGAGATGACGCCTTCCGTACAGAAGTCTCTGGCCCGATTTTTACGCAGCCAAGATCTGTCCCCGGTACTCGAAGCTGCATCCCGTCAGGCTTTTCGCAGTCAATTGGATGAGAAAGCGTTAAACTTTATTTTAAACTTTGCAGGCAGATGGGTAAGCCGTCCAGAGAACGAATATATGCTGGGGCAGCTTGCGAGCAATAAACTGCAGGAAATTCAGCTTAGCGGTATGAAAGGCTTTGCGCTGCAAGCCATGGTCGGTTTCTTTAGTGAAGAGAAGCTGGGCAATATTCTGAAAAACCTGATCCTGTCTTCCATTCATGAATTGTCATATGAGGACAGCATGTTCCGGAAGCGGATCTTAACGGAGGTTCGCGAGCAAGTATCCTATTTTGCGGAAAGTCCGGAAGTGGCGGAACGTTTGAAAAACATGATTGGCGACAAGTTGGTGAATACGGACACCGAAGAGTGGATGCTCCGTAAGCTTGAAGAGATCAGAGCCCGTGTGCTGCTGTTGCTCGAACAAGAGGAGAAAAGCGGCGGACGTAGTATCATTAAGCTTTGCCGCTCGATTACGAACATGCTGCGGGGCAAGGAAGAAATGATGGACCATTGGGAGCAGGGCATCTTGTCTCTTATTGTGCAGGCGGTTGAAGCCAATTACTACCGAATCGGACTGCTGGTGCGCGATAATCTGGATCAGCTTGACGATGAAGCATTGGTGCAGATGCTCGAAGAGAAGATCGGCAGCGATTTGCAGTGGATCCGGGTGAATGGCGCTATTTTCGGCTTCCTGATCGGTCTTGTGCTGACTGTCGTTCATATGTTGATTACTTAAGAAGCTTAAATGAACAAAATGGGGAAGGGAGTTTGGGGTATGAAGAAAAATCGCCTAGGATCTTCGGATCTGTACGTCAGTGAAATCGGCCTTGGGTGCATGTCTCTAGGGACGGAGGAAAAAGACGCCGAACGTCTGATTCATGAGGCACTCGAACGTGGGGTCAACTTTCTGGATACGGCGGATTTGTATGATGCGGGCCGGAATGAGGAGATTGTCGGAAAAGCGCTGAAAGGACGTCGTGGCGACGTGATTGTGGCTACCAAAGTGGGCAATCGCCGGATCCCTGGGAAAGAAGGCTGGGGTTGGGACCCGTCCAAAGCTTATATCAAGTCGGCAGTCAAAGACAGTCTGCGGCGTTTGCAAACCGATTATATCGATCTGTATCAGCTGCATGGCGGCACGCTAGACGATCCGATCGATGAAACGATCGAAGCTTTCGAAGAATTGAAACGGGAAGGGGTTATCCGCTTTTATGGCATCTCGTCGATCCGTCCAAATGTGATTCGAGAATACGTGAAACGTTCGAATATTGTATCTGTTATGAGCCAATACAGCATCTTGGACAGAAGGTCTGAAGAGGAGGTGCTGCCACTGCTGGTGGAACAAGGGATCAGCGTTATCGCCCGCGGACCTGTGGCTTCTGGGGTCTTGGCCGAGGCAGGCTCGGTAAAGGTCGGTAAAGGTTACCTGGGTTATACTCCCGAAGAACTGCTGGAAGTCCGTGGCAAGCTGGAATCATTTGTGCAACCCGGCCGCAGTATGTCGCAAACAGCGATACGTTATCCCCTAGGTCATCCAGCCGTTGCGGCAGCCATTCCGGGCGCAAGCTCGCTGAATCAGCTCATCCATAACGTGGAGGCAGCGGAAGCGCCGGCTCTGAGTGTGGAAGAATTGGATAAGATCCGCAGCATCAGCCGCGCGAATGTATATACGGCACATCGTTAGGAATGGCATCTTATATTTAAAAAGAGGTTGTCCCAAGAGTAGAAAGCTCACTTAAGAGTTAATTCTCTCCAAGAAGAGTGAAAGAGGAAAAAAAGGCGGTACAGAGGCTTATTTCTATACCGCCTTTTTTCATTTTGATCTAGCGCCTCACCACGGATAAGACACGCTACTTCCATGAAAGCTTCAACGCTGCCATAAGATCCGCTTTTTGCTGTGATTGGTTCAGGTACAGTTGACCTTCCTCCACATGATCGATAAATAAAATGCCGTTTAAATGGTCAATTTCATGCTGAATGCAACGCGCTAGATAATCATGTCCTTCAAGGTATACCGTTTCGCCCATCCGGGTTAAAGTTTTGATTTTGACATCATTTGCCCTTTTCACGATTCCTGTATATCCTGGAAAAGAAAGACATGCTTCAGGTCCAATTTGTTCGCCGTTCATTTCTAAAATCTCCGGATCAATTAGTTCAATGAGTCCCTCACCGCAATCCATGACAATCATTCTACGCAAAATGCCAATCTGGGGAGCAGCCAAACCTGCCCGGCCATCTTCTGCATATAGCGTATCAACCATATCATCCAAAACTCTCAGCATTTTGGGTGTTATCTCTCCAACGGGTCTCGCTTTTTTCCGGAGAACGGGGTCTCCGAAAGGAAGTATTTCCTTCTCTGCCACTTTATTTGCCTCCTGATTATAGATATTGTGCTCCTTGAATGCGGATGGAGCATGCGCCCATAAGTCATTGAAAGTACATTCAAGGGCGGCCCACAGCGCATCGAAGGGATCGAATTTCATCTGTCGAAGCAATGCGCTATTAAGAAGGAGGGGAGAGCACACATCCTACTTTCTCCTTTAACCGCCGAGAGAGTTCGGCTCCCGATATTTCCAATCAGGAATTTGACGAAATGGCGGGTAAATAATTTTGTGGTAATTAATGTATGCTGTTGGAGGTTGGACGGATGACAAGTATGAAATGGAAAAGAATTGCATATCAAGCAGGAAAGGTGCTGACATTGTTTTTCCTCTTTCTGCTTGGTTTATGATTTACTGTGGGTATTATTGCGATTATCATCTTATGGATGGCTGCGCCATAGGGTTTAAAAAAAGAGGAACGTTAAATATTTTTGAACGGTGGTAGAATCTTCTTCCATTATCCATGTATAATAGGCATGATCCTATTTTAGAGAGGAAGTGTCAAGCATGAAATTCAACGATTACAAATACGAACGACCAGATATCCAGCAAATCAAAGAGAAGTTCCAGCAGCTGGTGCAAAACTTTGAGTCGGCGGAGCGGCTTGAAGATCAAGAGAAAGCAATATCCGAAATCAACCTCCTTCGCAGTGAAGTGGAATCGATGGGTGAGATCGTGACGATTCGCCATTCGATCGATACCAATGATGCCTTTTATAAGGCTGAACAGGACTACTTGGACGAAATTAGACCGATCTATCAGGAATACATAACCGATTATTATCGTGCATTGGTCAATTCCAAGTTTAGAGCAGAGCTTGAAGCGAAGTGGGGAACCCAATTGTTCCTGCTTGCGGAGATGGCGCTCAAATCCTTCAGCCCTGAGATCATTGAGGATCTTCAGCAGGAAAACAAACTTGCAACCGAATACTCGCAACTGATCGCATCCGCCAAAATCCCGTTTGAAGGCGAAGAACGTACGCTGACTCAGCTGACACCATTTGAGCTTTCTACGGATCGTGACCTGCGCCGGAGAGCATCCGAAGCCAGATATCAATTTATGGCCGAACATGAAGCGGATTTCGACCGCATCTATGACGAACTTGTCAAAACGCGCACTCGTATCGCCCGCAAGCTGGGTTACAAGAACTTCGTTGAACTCGGTTATGCCCGGATGAATCGTACGGATTACAATGCGGAGATGGTAGCTAGTTTCCGTAAACAAGTGCTGGAACATATCGTTCCTGTCGCAACGAAATTAAAAGAACGTCAGCGTGAACGTATCGGAGTAGACCAACTGTACTTTTACGATGAGAACTTCGCTTTCAAATCCGGTAATGCCACACCTAAAGGAGATCCGGACTGGATTCTGGAACGTGGGGTGAAAATGTACTCCGAATTGTCTCCGGAGGTGAATGAGTTTTTCAGCTTTATGGTTGATAACGGCCTGATGGATCTTGTAAGTAAAAAAGGTAAACAAGGTGGCGGGTATTGCACGTTCATCAGCAAATACGGCGCACCGTTCATTTTCTCTAACTTCAACGGAACTTCCGGTGATATTGACGTGCTGACACATGAAGCTGGTCATGCCTTCCAAGTGTATTCCAGCAGTCATTTCGAGATTCCGGAATACCACTGGCCTACTTTCGAATCGGCTGAAATCCATTCCATGAGCATGGAATTCTTTACTTGGCCTTGGATGAATCTGTTCTTCGAGGAAGATACGGACAAATACAAATTCGATCATTTGAGCAGTGCGCTGCTGTTCGTTCCTTACGGCGTATCCGTTGACGAATTCCAGCATTTTGTCTATGAGAACCCGGATGCGACTCCAGCGGAGCGGAAGCAAGCTTGGCGCGATATCGAGAAAAAATATCTGCCTCACCGCAATCACGGGGAGAATGATTATCTAGAGCGCGGCGGCTTCTGGCAGAAGCAAGCCCATATTTTCCAATCGCCATTTTATTACATTGATTACACGCTTGCACAGCTTTGCGCATTCCAATTCTGGAAGCGGATGAATGAAAACTGGGAGCCTGCCTGGTCGGATTATCTGAAGCTTTGCCAAGCCGGAGGAAGTAAGTCCTTTACAGGTTTGGTCGCTTACGCAGGATTGAAATCTCCATTCGAAGACGGATGTGTAGCTTCCGTTATCGGAGAGATCGAAGCTTGGCTCAACCAAGTGGATGATAAAGTTTTGTAAAATGATCCATCATTAGATTTCGAACGTCTGTCCTTGATCTCAAGGGCAGGCGTTTTATTAATTCGGCCCAAACGAATCCGTATCGAAAGATGGACGAAGGAAAAACTATTGACAAGGGCCAAAAATAGATTTAAGCTTGCGAAGTAATTTAATAGTCCTCGTTAGGTGAGGCTCCTATATAAATACAGGCCACTGCCCAGAAATATCGAAAGATGCCCATGGGTAGAACAGGGATTGCCGGATTAAGGCTTTTCATAAAGTGGCTAAGAGATCTCTTTCTCTTTACGTTGTATAGTGCCAAAACTCGACTAGGGGGAGCCGGAAGTTTTTTCATGCGTTTTTATAGCCCTCTAGGTGCCTCTAGGGGGCTTTCATTTTATGAAAAAGGGGGGACAAGCCATGGAAGATAGTACAAGTCGAACTTATATCCCAGTCATCTTATTATATTTAACAAAGAGAAAGAGCCGTTCCATGGGACCTTCCATGATTTTCTTGCCTTATGTCCACCCCATTGCGACTTCCCCCGGGGTGTTCTAGCATGGTGATTTTTTCATGAGGATTAACTCATAATCCGAACGTTGAAACTCTTTCTTAATCGAAAGAGTTTTTTATTTTGGTTTATTGGGACACTTTAGAAGTGGAGGTAGAATCATGGGGACTGGTAATCGCAATCAGGTACTTATCGTTGAAGATGATGCCAATATTAGACGTTTTATATCGATCAATTTATCGAATAATGGTTTTGTGGTAAACGAGGCCGCTTTGGGAGAGGAAGCGTTGCAAAGCTTTACAGCCAATCGCCCTGATATCATCGTGTTGGATATTATGCTGCCGGATGCCAATGGATTTGAAATCTGTCAAAGGATAAGAGAAGAGGATCCTGCGGTCATCATTGTCTTCTTAACTGCATCGGGCCAGGATTTGGACAAAATTAAAGGACTTGAAATCGGCGCCGACGATTATATTGTGAAACCGTTTAATCCATTGGAGCTCGTAGCACGGATTAATGCTATATTGCGTCGTACAGATGTTTCCTTGAAACCTCAGAGACTAACAATTGAATCCGGTCCAATCCGGATGGATCTGAGTTCAAATAAGGTCTTCAAGGATAACGCCCAGATTGAATTAACACCCAAGGAATTCCAAATGGTCAGGACCTTTCTGGAACATCCTGACACGGCATTATCAAGAAATGAATTGCTGAATCTCGTATGGGGGGAGGATTATGTTGGAGATCCTAAAACGGTAGATGTTCACGTGCGAAAGTTAAGAGAGAAGATCGAAGATGACGATTCCAAGCCGTATTGGCTCGAGACGGTATGGGGGCTCGGATACCGATGGAGAAAGGACGGATGAAGGAATGGGCATTCAGAAAAGATTAGTCGGAAGTTATCTTGTGGTTATCTCTCTTACGGTGCTCATTCTTGAGATTTTTCTCATCGTTTCCGTACGAAATTATTATTTTCATAACATTGAACGAATTCTGATGAATCAAGCGGAGTTGTCCGCTTCTATTTTCCAACAATATTTTGCTGGCGATGAACTGGAAAAACAATCGGAGCGGTTGCTGCAAGGGTTCGCCAATAATTCCGATGCACAAGTGCAGATTATTAATCAATCGGGTTGGCTTTTGCAGGACTCTACCGGATTTCAAGGCGACAACATCATGACCAAGTACTTGGATGTGCAGTCTGCGGTATTAGGACAACCTGGCATTTGGAAAGGGAAGGAACCGTTGACTCGGGAAGCCGTTTTAGCGGTATCTTTTCCTTTAAAAGCAAGCGATACTACCGTGGGGGTGGTCAGGTTCGTCACATCCTTGACTGGGACAATCACAACGGTGAATCAAATTACAGTTTTGCTGATCATCGTGGGCATGCTTGTCATTGCGATCGTGACGGTTTTAGGGTTATTCCTTTCTGGGACCATCACCAGATCCATTAAGGATCTAAAACAGGCGGCAGACCGGATGACAGAAGGCGATTTCAGCATAAGCGTGCAAAAGCGCTACCAAGATGAGCTCGGTTCTCTAGCAGATACATTAAATATGATGGCCAGAAGAATCGTGAAAAGCGAACAACTAAAAAATGATTTTATTTCATCCGTATCGCATGAGCTGCGTACGCCCTTAACGTCCATCAAAGGCTGGGCGATCACATTGAAATCGAATGGGGCGGGAAATAAGGAATTGTTTCACGACGGGATAGAAATTATTGAATCCGAAAGTGATAGATTAAGTCGTATGGTGGATGAACTGCTGGATTTCACCAAATTGGATAGTGGAAGAATTGCCATTCATTGCACACCTGTTCGCTTGCCCAATTTGCTGAATCATATTGGCAGACAGCTTGCTCCAAGAGCTGATCGGCAAAGAATTTCTCTCGACATACAGGCAGACGAGACCCTTCCTACCATACAAGCAGATGAGAATCGCTTGAAACAAGTATTGATCAATCTCATAGATAATTCACTTAAATTTATAGACGCTTCAGGTCGAATTACCGTAAATGCTTGCGCGGAACGGGGGCATGTCGTAATAAGTGTTGCGGATACAGGCTCCGGAATATCGGAGGAGCATTTGGAGAATGTGAAGCAAAAATTTTATAAGGGAGATCTGCATGCTCCAGGCAGCGGTTTGGGGCTCGCGATATCGGATCAAATCGTGAAACTGCACCATGGCGAGTTGCGAATATTCAGCAAGGAAGGCAAGGGAACGGAAGTCCAAATCGATCTGCCGTGCCCTCATCAGGAATAAAAATAAAATTTAACTATTTCATAACCACTTTACGTGTACTCAAAGATAATATAGTAAATAAGCTTGAAAGCGGGAAGTAGGTGAGTAGATTGCCGAGGAAGTTCATTGGCTTCACAATTCTGTCGACAACGATATTACTGCTTGGAGGATGCGGATTTCCCACAACCCCAGTAGATTTGATTGAACCACCCATACCGAAAACAAGCCTTCAAAACAACAACATCAGCCATGACCTGAAGAAGTTATTGCCGGATAATGCCCAAATCCTCTCGCCAATGCAAGAAAAAAAGGGGAATGACATCTCATTCGGCGATCTTGACGGAGACGGGGTCAATGAAGCTGTCGTTGTGTATGAAGAGAAGAATAAGACAGGTAGAACGTTAAAAGCGGCGCTGTTCAGGCAGCATCAAAAGGAATGGCGAAAGATTTCGGAAGTTGACGGCTTTGGATACGGGCTGGACTATGCCGGAATATGGGATATCAATCATGATGGCCGCCCGGAGCTTGCGCTAGGCTGGTCATTGGGATATGCCGGAAACGGGCTTGATATATACGGCTGGCGGGAAGACAAGTTAGAACTGTTATCCAAGAAGGTGTATCAAGGCAAGTTGGAACTAGAATAATCATTCCTTCATAAAGTAGACGTAACCGGGAGGTGTCCCATGAATTGAACAGTAAAACAAAAGGCCGCCCGGACTTTTTACTTCTTTTTTTGACCTTTTTCCTTGTTGGTTTTGGTTTGATTATGATTTTTAGTGCAAGTTATCCGATAGCGCTCGCAAAGTATAATAATACGTGGCAATATGTCGTGAAACAAGCTGTATACGCGCTTATTGGATTTTTTCTGATGTTTATATTTATGGCTGTTCCTATTTCAAGTTGGAAGAAGGCTTCGCCATTTCTGCTGCTGTTTTCAATGTTCACTCTTGCTTTCGTATTAATTCGAAGCGGGAACATCAATGGTGCGAGAAGATGGTTTACTTTGGGCGGATTTGCTCTCCAGCCATCCGAATTTACCAAGCTGACCGTCATTGTATATTTATCGACGATGATAAGCCGAAAAGGGGATCAAATTCGAAATTTCCGCAAAGGCTTGCTCCCTGTCATGGTCGTGATCGGTTTCTTTCTGCTCCTTATCCTGAAACAGCCGGATTTCGGTACGGTATTAATCTTGTCCGGCATTACTGTAACGATCCTGTTAGTCGGCGATGTAGATTTACGTCACCTGTTCTTTATCAGTTTGGCAACCATTCCTGTTTTTGTGTATTTGGCGTTCAGCAAAAGTTACCGTTTCGAGCGGATGACCTCTTTTCTCAATCCACTCGATGATCCGAAAGGGGCTGGATATCAACTTCTTCAGTCGCTCGATGCATTTAAGCATGGAGGGCTTTCCGGAACCGGGATCGGTCAGAGCGTTCAGAAGCTGTTTTATCTGCCGGAAGCCCATACCGATTTTATTTTTGCCGTTATAGGTGAGGAACTGGGGTTTGTTGGCACATCATTGCTCATATTGGTGTTTTTCCTTTTTATTTGGCGGGGAATGATTGCGGCCATAAGGAGTAATGATCCATACGCTTTAATGCTCGGAATGGGTATCGTTATGATGATATTTATTCAAATTTTGCTTAATATCGGAGCTGCAGTCGGTGGACTGCCCATTACGGGCGTACCGCTTCCCTTTATCAGTTATGGGGGATCGTCGCTCATTTTATGCCTTGCGAGCACTGGGATTTTGCTTAATATTTCACGGAATAACTATAAAAGGCGTCAAGAAAACCGCAGAAATTCAACAAAATAGAGGTTATCATCCTATGTTTAATATCCGTCTCATTTCAAAATTGGATAAGTCTACGCTGTTTATTGTGCTGTGCCTTGTTTCTATTGGTACTATTGCGATTTATAGGGCTACGGACGGCACGCGTCTGGAAGGGCTTTATAAGAGTAATATATATCTTTTCATCGCATTTTGTATTCCGACGCTGGGTCTCACAATTTTCGATTATAGAATTCTACTTGGCAAGTTGTCCTACCTTTTCTATGGAATCGGTATTGCGATGCTCGTTGTGGTCAAGTTTGCCGGAGAGAATATTAATGGGGCAGCCCGTTGGCTGAGTATAGGGCCTTTTCAGCTCCAGCCTTCCGAATTGGCTAAAATATTCACCGTTTTGCTCATAGCCCATTTATTAGGTAAACGGGAGGGGCGAAAGTTGCGTTTCGTCCAGGATTTATTGCCGATTTTCTTGGTTTTCTTACCTCCATTCATTTTAATCATGGGCCAGCCGGATTTAGGCACTGCTCTCGTTTTTGTGGGTATCTTGCTGAGCATGCTGTGGATCGGTAATATCCGGTCATCGTATATGATTATGTTCATAGTTGCTGTAATATTGATCATTAGTACCGTTTTATGGCTCTACTATGCCAATTACGACTTGTTATCGAAGATCGTGAAACCGCATCAAATGTCAAGGATTGAAACTTATTTGGACCCTACTCGTGATCCTGATAAGTCATGGCATGTTAAAAACGCAATGAAGGCGATCGGCACAGGTGGATTAAGCGGAGGCGACGGATCCTATATACAAAGAGGATTTATACCTTATGTGTATTCTGATTCAATTTTTGTAGTTATCGGCGAGGAATTTGGATTTTTAGGATCGTCCGTGCTGTTGCTGTTTTTTTTGCTGCTAGTATACCGTATGGTTCATATCGCCATGGAAAGCAAAGTTCGTGCCGGATCATATCTTGTTATTGGGTTTATCGGCATGGTTATCTTTCAAGTTTCTGTGAATATCGGAATGCATATAGGTATTTTGCCTTTGACGGGTATTTCTTTGCCGTTCATAAGTTACGGAGGAAGTTCGTTGCTTACCAATATGATTGCCATTGGTTTGGTATTGAGTGTTAACGCTCATAGGGATGAAGTTATTTTAAATGAAGTCAGAGACGAAAAAGTTAGCGTAAATTAAATACCACATTGGGAAACTATTGCCAATGATTGATGGCAGAGTAATCAAGGCGCCATTTGATATGTTGGGTGGGACGACAAAGGAACCGGTTTTCCAGAATTACGGATTTTCATTAAGTGATTTCCAAAAGTCCAACCCTGCTTTTAATCCAGCGCAATTGGCGAAAATGAGCTTTGATTTCGACCAGACAGGGAAGGGTACAGTACTTATTACAGTTATAGGTATTAGAAAATAAAATATTCCCCTTGGCAAGGCAAAACTGAAGCCAGGCAGACAAAAGCCGCTCTATTAGTAGAACATCTACTGAAAGAGCGGTTTTTTTACTTGGGCAGCGTGATTTTTTCGTTTGAATGCGAATTGAGTTTAAAAATATGAGGACCTCGCCCTCTGGCAAGGTCCTTCTTGTGTGCGCTACGCATGGCGATTAACTAGGAGGTGACTGGAACCTCCAACTGGCACCTACGCAGTAAAGTTACTTGAAAACCCTGTAGTGAAACAGGGAACGGCCCGGGGTTCCTATAACCGGATACGTGTTTGCTATATTCTTGCATATTTGCGGTTCCTTAGGAATAGACTTGTCTCACGATAACATCTTTATATTGTATTTCGTCCGGTTTTAAATATGGGCTATAAACAGGAAAGTGAGGTGGCATAAACGAATGATGAATCCCACGTTTGCGGGGAGAGCGGGAATTACCGGAATCGGTACAAGCATCCCGCCGAACAGGCTGGAGCAGAATGAAGTCTTTCAAAGGATTGAAGAATCCTGCAAAAAGGATTCGGATGTCATGCGCTGGGCTAGAAGAATCTTCAGGCAATGTGGTGTGGACACGCGTTATACCTGTGAGCCTGATTTTTTGGCGGAGGCAGGCTCGTGCCGTTATTTGCCCAGTAAGGAAGGGGATTCGGCGGTTCCGTCTACTTCGGAGCGAATGGAAATTTACCGGAGGGAGTCCATCCCTCTTGCGATGCAAGCGGCAAGGGAGGCACTCGCTGATGCCCGTCTAGATTCTGATAGCGTCACGCATCTTATTACCGTTAGCTGCACAGGGCAGTTCCTTCCGGGTTTGGATTCCGTTTTAACCCAAAGGTTGGGATTGCCACCACGGATTAACCGCATTCCGCTCACATTTCAAGGCTGCAGTGCGGGGCTGAAGGCAGTGCAGATGGCCAAAAACATTGTTGAAAGCGATGCTGCCCATTCCGTCCTCATCGTCTGTGTTGAGCTGTGTACCATTCACTTCCAGCCGCCAGCATCGCGCGAAGCGCTTTTTGGTGCTTCTTTCTTTGGTGACGGAGCATCGGCCTGCGTTGTCTGTGACGTATCAAACGGCCATGAGCATACATTCCGATTGGGAAAAGGGCAGTCCGTACTCATCCCGAGTTCAGAGTCTGAAATGACATGGAGGGTCGGCGACCACGGTTTTGATCTGTATTTGTCTCCGGCCATTCCGAAGTTGCTTAGAACCTTTCTGCGGGAAGAAGCCCAGCTCTTGCTGGATGGCCAATCTTTACCGGCCCTTTGGGCCATACATCCGGGGGGGAGAGGAATCGTCGACGCCGTACAGGAGATGTTTGCTTTGGATGATTTCCAAGTTTCCTTTAGCCGAAGCATCCTGCAGCATTACGGAAACCTGTCATCAGCAACGATTTTATTCGTGCTGAAACAGATGAGAGAGAGCCTCATACAGCAAGGCAAAGAACAGGACGACGGGATTGCGGTTGCTTTTGGTCCAGGTCTGACGGCAGAGTTGCTCACTTTTTCTTATGTATCAAATACAGAAAACCTCAAGGGTTCAGGAAAAGATGCAGCGTATGTTTAGCGGGCTGAGCCATCGCTCGGTAAAATCTGAATATATGGACGATTTCAGCTCCGGTGGTGAAGAGCTATCTGAAGCCCTGCGGCATCTACGCAGATTAAACAGGATATTCGGTGCATCCGGTCCTATTTTGTACGGCATAAAAGAACTATGGATTCGCTCGGGCCGCGCCCCACAGCTTCATATCATGGATATCGGGGCAGGCTCCGGGGAAATCAACCGCCAAATTGTCCGCTGGGCAGATCGGAACGGAATCGGGCTCCGCATCACTTTGGTGGACATGACTGAAGAAGCGTGCAGGGAGGCGCGGAAGATTTTTAAGGATGAGCCTAGGGTGGAGGCAATTCGGACCAATGTGTTTGAGATTGGGGAGGATGCAGCCGATATTTTAATATCTTCACAGTTTCTGCATCATTTTGCAGATGAGGAACTGCCGGAAGTAACCGGCCATATGCTGCGTTCTTCTAGACTAGGCGTTGTCGTCAGCGATATTCACAGACACTGGATCTCCTGGTCAGCGGTCTGGCTTACCACCCGGTTGATTTCTACGAACCGATATATCCGCCATGACGGGCCGCTTTCCGTTGCTAAAGGATTTCGGTCACAGGATTGGAAGAGACTTGGCCTCGAGCTTGGACACTGCGGAAACTATGTATTGAAATATACGTGGAAGCCCTTGTTCCGATACAGCGTTGTAATATCCAAGTAATAGGGTTGCAAAGACATATGATTTCAAAGAGGAGGGGAACGGATGCCTGACGCAGTGGTGATTGGGGGAGGCCTGGCCGGGAGTAGTTTGGCAATCCGCCTCGCACACCTCGGATGGAAGACCTTATTGCTGGACCGGCAGAGTTTTCCGCGGCATAAAGCTTGCGGCGAGTTTCTTTCGCCAGAGACTCAAGGCATGTTTAAGGAGCTTGGTGTTTATGAACGGCTTGAGGCATTAAATCCAGGACGGATCGTGAATACGCGCATCGTTTTCAGACATGGCGGTCTTGTCGAGGCCAAGCTCGACGAACCCGCATGGGGGCTGAGCAGATATGCCATGGATGCCGCTATGCTTAAAGCCGCGGAAGATGCCGGCGTGTACGTCCAAACCGGAAGATCGGTATCCAGTATTGTCTCCGAGCCTGGAGGTTTCCGTATCGGGACCCGGAGCGGCGGCGCCTCCGAAGTGCTGCATTCGCGTACCGTCTATGCGGCATGGGGGGCCCATCCCCGTGCGGGTCTTCTTGCCAAAACACCGGTTGTGAACGGAAAAGGTAGGCGGGCTTATATCGGATTGAAAGCCCATTTCAGCGGTATGCATCTAGAGCAGTCCGTTGAACTATATTTTATTCGCGGCGGTTATGTTGGAATTTCACATGTGGAGAATGGTCTGGCAAACGTCGCGGCGTTGTTGCCTTTGGACTGGGCGCGGGGGAAGGGCAGCTCTGTGTCGGATCTATTAGTATCCGCTGCATCGGAAAACAGGCTGTTGTACGATAGGCTGACCGGAGGAAGTCCGCTGCCTGAGACTCAAGTATCAACCGCGCCGGTTTACTTATCTGCCAAATGTAACGCCTGGAGCATCATTCCCCAGGTTGGTGATGCATGTGCGATGATCCCTCCACTTTTTGGCGATGGCATGTCGGCCGCGCTTCGTTCGGCAAGCAGATGCGCCATTTATGGTGACCGCTTTCTGCGCGGTGCCATAACGATGGATGCCTGGAAGAAGGACTACTGTTCTGATATGCATCAGGAGTACGCTGCCATTTTGAGGTGGGGACATCTTTTGCAGACACTTGGCAATATGCCGGTTGTACCCCGGTTATGGACAGCCGGAACCCGGTTGTTTCCACAGCTGGCCAGATGTATGGTACAGGCAACCCGATTAAATGGGAAAACTCCGATGCCATAAGGGGACTATATCATCACCAGCCGTTTCCGGGAGGAAATGAGAATGGGGAGTCCGGCGGGCGCACTTCGCGTTACGATGCTTACTTCGGGTAGAGCGGTTTATTTTTCAGCTGTTTGTGTGGTGTGCGGATTAATCGCAGTGGCCCTTATCCCGATGGTGATGTTCAGGAGTGCGGCCTTATGTTCGATCATTGTGGTCATGATAGCGGCAGCAGTTAACCTTAATTTATTGCCCACACTACTTCTAAAGTTGTCGCCACTCACTACAAAAAACAACAGCGAAGATACATCGCCTAGTCGCAGCTATAAGCTGTGGTTATCGTGGACCGATATGGTCATGCGCAAACCGTTGCGAACTTTGACAGTGGTCAGCCTTCTGCTCTTTGTACTGCTCGTGCCGGCGTTTAAGATGACTACGGCAGTACCGGATGCAAGCTCCCTGCCAAAAGGTACTGTATCCAGGCAAGCGGATGAGACCCTAAAGGTTCGCTTTCAGATGAACAGAGCCTCGGAGGTTCTGGTTGTTATGCAATCTGCAGGGAGTACATTTTCATCAAATGAGAGGCTAGAAGCTTTTTCTTGGCTCAAAGATATTAAAAGTGATATTTCCGTAATCAGCGTAAAAAATTTAACGATAAGCCAGAATCATGTAATGAAAGATCCAAAATTAGAAAATACAGCAGTATTTCGTGTTACAGTAATGGGCGAGCCAGGCTCCGTAGAAGTCAATCAATGGCTTCGGGATACCGAAAAAAAGGCAAACCACGCGGGGAATCCGCATTCTGCTTGGCGGAGGAACCAAATCCGCGCAGGAAGTCAAGGATGCTATAGATAAATCTCTGCCCAAAATGCTTGGATTTATTGCGGTCTCCAATCTTTTAGTGCTGTTTATCGCTTTCCGGTCGATCCTGATCCCTTTAAAGGCATTTGTTATGAATATGCTTAGTATAGCGGCTTCTTTCGGGGTGCTTGTCGTTGTGTTTCAGACGGGGATCATCGGTGAAGATCCGGAAAAATCGCCATCATGGTACCTGTGTTTGTATTTGGACTTGTTTTTGGTGTAAGCATGGATTATGGGGTGTTTTTGTTGTCGCGGATGTCTGAAGCATATGAGGAATCGGGACGTGCTGAGCATGCGATTCGCCATGGATTGGCTGCGACGGGGAAGCTAATTACTTCTGCAGCGGCGATTCTTATAGCAGTGACCCTCCCATTTGCGTTCGGTGAAGTGCAGGGGGTTAGGCAACTTGGGGTCGGAATCGCTTCCGCTGTTTTTATCGATGCCACATTGATCAGGCTGCTGCTGGTTCCATCGCTCATGAAGCTGCCGGGGCATTTGAACTGGTATATGCCACGCTGGTTCCGTTTTCCCTCCTGAACCAGCGTCGGCCCTTTTATAAATATGGTCACTTACGTAGCAGCACTTGCTCGACCAAATGATCGGAGCCTTTTTTAATTATCAGCTTGGCACGTGCTTTGGTCGGCATAATATTTTCCTGCAAATTTTTGGCGTTAATATTTCGCCAGATGTTCTCTGCCGTTTGGATGGCCTCTTCCTTGGTGATCGAAGCGTATTTGTGGAAATAGGAGCGCGGATCCCGAAAGGCCGTGTCCCGCAGCATTTGAAACCTCTCAATGTACCAATGCCGGATATCTTCTTCGTCCGCATCAATATAAATGGAAAAATCAAAGAAGTCACTTACGAAAAACGATGGCTCCCGCGTGTTGACCTGAAGAACGTTGATGCCTTCCACGATCAAAATATCCGGTTGATCCACAAGCTGTGTCCGATCATTCAGAACATCATAGACCATATGGGAGTATACCGGGACATGCAGGGCGGGTTCGCCTGACTTGACACTGCTTATGAAATGCATAAGCTCGTTGATGTCGTAACTTTCAGGAAAGCCTTTTTTGTTCATAATGCCTTTGGCTTCAAGTACTTGGTTTGGATACAAGAAACCGTCGGTTGTAATAAGGTCGACCTTGGGGTGCTCGGGCCAACGTGATAACAGCGTTTGCAGCAGTCTGGCGGTTGTGCTTTTGCCTACGGCGACGCTGCCTGCAATACCGATGACAAAGGGGGCCTTGGGGGCAGGCACGTTTAAAAAAGAATTCATTTTAGACTGCAGCTGCATAAAGGTAGTGACATACAAATGCATAAGCCGAGCCAGCGGGAGATAGACTTTCGTCACTTCTTCCATCGGAATTTTCTCGTTTAATCCCTTCAATTTCTCGAATTCTTCCTCCGAGATGGATAGGGGAGGAAGACCGCGGGACATGGCCCATTCGTTCCGGCCAAATTCAAAGTATGGAGAATACGTTTTGGTCATAATAGGCTCTCTTTCTATTCAGTCTATCAATCGCCCTGAACAATTCACCAGGGCTGATTGATTTCTGTGTCCGGAAGTACAATCAATGAAAATTAGACAAAAGGACGCTTTTTTTTCAATTTTTGTTATACTAATTAGTGACGGGAAATTCCGCAGTTATTATATTATCAAATAAATAGCGCTTGAAAAAGCATATCTTAAACTGTATAAGGAAAATGAGAGTTCGTCAGGAAATGCAATGTTAATTTGTGCCTAGTATAGAGATATAAAGACGGGTGATAGAAGAAATGGATATCGAAAAACAACGGCTAGCAATTGAAGCAGCGAGACTTTATTACCAATCGGATTTCAGTCAGCAGGATATCGCCGAGCGGCTCGGCGTATCACGTCCGACGGTATCTAGACTGCTGCAGTATGCGAAGGAGCAGGGTTACGTCAGAATTGACATCATAGACCCGCGCGAAGATTTGAATGTGCTGTCTCAGAAGCTGCAGAGTAAATATGGATTGGATACGGTTAAGGTGTCTTATTCACCCCTGAATACCTACGAAGAGATAAAAAAGCATATTGCCAAACAAACGGCTGATTATCTAAATGAGATCATTCAGGACAAAGACATTATTGGTGTCACTTGGGGAACAACCATGTATGCGGTCGCCCGGCAGCTGCAGCCCAAAAATGTGAAAGGTGTAGAGGTCGTCCAGCTCAAAGGAGGCATCAGTCATTCACATGTGAATACATATGCGGCGGATACCGTGAACTTGTTTGCAGAAGCTTTTAATACAGTTGCACGATATTTGCCGCTGCCGGTTATATTTGATAATACGGATGTGAAGCGTATCGTCGAAGAGGACAGGCACATCAGCCGGATTATCGAACTTGGTAAGCAGGCTAACATTGCTGTTTTTACGGTAGGAACCGTGAAGGAAGACGCGCTGCTGTTTAGGCTCGGCTATTTTAGCAAAGAGGAACAAAAACTTCTAAAGAAGACAGGGGTAGGCGATATCTGCTCTCGTTTCTTCGACAAGGACGGCAATATTTGTAGTAGGGAAATTAACAACCGTACGGTCGGCATCGATCTGTCAGAACTGAGGAATAAGGAAAAGTCAATCTTAGTGGCTGGAGGACAGCGCAAGGTTGAGGCTATTCAGGCAGCGCTGGCAGGGAAGTATGCTAACATTTTGATCACGGATCAATTTACTGCGCAATCACTTTTGACATAGAGACTTCTAAAATCTGTCATAGGTACATATGGCAGATTTTTTTTGCGCAAAATACTCTGGTACGGGTTCACAATTCGTTCATGAACATAATTTCATAACGTTGTTTACATATGTTCATACGGGTGTTATGATATGTCTGCAACAAGACGGAATGACAAATTAAAATACGTTGTCCATTCTATAAAAATAAAGCCCTTTCAATCCGAGATTTTTTGGATCAATAATGGGTTATTAATCTTTTGAAGGAGATGGCATGATGAAAAATCTTGCAGGTATGATCGATCATACAGTGCTTCGCGCAGACGCAACGAAAAGTGAAATTACTAAATTAACTGAAGAAGCGAAAAAATACGAATTTGCTTCTGTATGCGTGAACCCAACATGGGTCAAATACGCGGCTGAACAATTAAACGGAACGAAGGTAAAGGTTTGTACCGTTATCGGCTTCCCTCTGGGAGCAACGACTGCAGCTGTCAAAGCTTTTGAAGCAAAAAATGCCATTGAAAACGGTGCAACTGAAGTTGACATGGTTATCAACATTGGAGCCTTGAAAGACAAACAAGATGATTTCGTGGAGCAAGACATTAAAGCTGTGGTAGATGCTGCTGCAGGGAAAGCACTTGTCAAAGTAATCATTGAAACTTGCCTGCTCAGTGACGAAGAGAAGGAGCGCGCATGCCGGTTGTCAGTTAAGGCAGGTGTAGACTTCGTTAAAACTTCCACAGGTTTTTCAACCGGGGGTGCTACTCCTGAAGACGTGCGTTTAATGCGTCAGACGGTTGGCCCGAATGTCGGCGTGAAAGCTTCCGGCGGCGTACGCAGCCTCGAAGATATGAACACAATGATCGAAGCCGGTGCCAATCGAATCGGCGCAAGCTCAGGTGTGAAGATCATGGAAGGCGGCCAAGCAACAGGTTCTTATTAAGCCGGTTCAGTCGGCAGCCTGCCACCTGAAAAAGCGGGGAAGTTACCAAGTAAACTCCCGCTTTTCTATGAAATGTTTGGAAGCGCTTATATCAAAACATTTTCATGACGGGTTTAGAATAAATCCTCAACAAATTTACATCACAGGGAGACAGCCATGAAATATTTGATTGCGGTATTAGGTTTACTCGTCGTGTTTGCATTGTCATTTGTTGCCAGTAACAACAAACGTGGTATTCGCTATCGCCCGATTATCGTAATGATTGTCCTTCAGTTCATTTTGGCATTTTTCTTGCTGAATACGGTTTTCGGAACCGTGCTGATTAAAGGATTTTCCGATATCTTTAATAATTTGCTTTCTTATGCTTCAGAAGGTATTAACTTTGTCTTTGGCGGAATTGCAAACGAAGGACAATTTCCTTTCTTCTTGAATGTGCTCTTGCCAATCATTTTTATTTCCGCACTGATCGGAATTTTGCAGTATATTAAGGTGCTTCCGATCATTATCCGCTTTATTGGACTTGTGCTCAGCAAAATTAACGGCATGGGCAAGCTTGAATCCTACAATGCCGTTGCTTCGGCCATCTTGGGCCAATCCGAAGTGTTCATTTCGGTCAAAAAACAAATCGGACAACTGCCGAAGCATCGTTTATATACCCTTTGTGCTTCAGCCATGTCCACCGTGTCGATGTCGATTGTCGGTGCCTACATGACGATGATCGATCCGAAATATGTCGTTACGGCTCTGGTATTGAACCTGTTTGGTGGTTTTATCATCGCTTCGGTCCTGAACCCGTATAAAGTTACTCCTGAAGAGGATCAGCTGCAGGTACAAGAGGATGGCGAGAAGCAATCTTTCTTTGAAATGCTTGGCGAATATATTATGGACGGATTTAAAGTTGCCATTGTTGTTGCGGCAATGCTGATCGGTTTCGTAGCGTTGATCGCGATGATTAATGGTATCTTCAACGGCATCTTCGGCATTTCGTTCCAACAAATGCTGGGATACGTATTCGCGCCATTTGCATTTGTAATGGGTGTGCCTTGGAATGAAGTTGTCGATGCAGGCAGTATCATGGCAACCAAAATGGTATCCAACGAATTTGTCGCGATGCTCGATCTGGGCCAACAAACAACCATGTCCGCACGGGCAACCGGTATCGTATCGGTCTTCCTCGTTTCGTTTGCGAACTTCTCTTCGATCGGTATTATCGCTGGTGCCGTAAAAGGGCTGCATGAAAAACAGGGTAATGTTGTCGCACGTTTCGGTCTCAAACTGCTGTATGGAGCAACGCTTGTCAGCGTTCTCTCCGCAACGATTGCCGGCGTGTTTTTATAATCGCTTAGGTTGCGTTATACTCTAAACGGAGGAGTGATAAGAAATGGCAGAATTTAAAAGAGTACATCTGATTGTAATGGATTCGGTAGGGATTGGCGAAGCACCGGATGCCGCCCAGTTTGATGATTTTGACGTGGACACATTCGGACATATTGCTAGAGAACGCGGCGGATTGAATATGCCAAACATGGGCAAACTGGGACTTTCCAACATCCGTGGGATCCAAGGCATCGAAAAAGCCGATAAGCCTCTCGCATATTACACGAAAATGCAAGAGAAATCTGCTGGCAAAGACACCATGACCGGACATTGGGAGATTATGGGCCTTTATATTGATACACCGTTCCGTGTATTCCCGGATGGCTTCCCGGACGAGCTGATTCAGCGTATTGAGGAAAAAACCGGCCGCAAAGTCATCGGCAACAAGCCGGCGAGCGGAACCGAGATTCTCGATGAGCTTGGCGAAGAGCAAATGAAAACAGGGGCGTTGATTGTCTATACGTCCGCTGATTCCGTACTTCAAATTGCCGCACATGAAGATGTGATTCCGCTGAAGGAGCTTTACGAAATTTGCGAGTTCTGCCGTGAAATCACATTGGAAGATCCGTACATGCTCGGCCGCATTATCGCGCGCCCTTATGTTGGCCAGCCAGGTGCATTCAAACGTACGGCTAACCGGCACGACTATGCATTGAAGCCATTTGAACGCACGGTCATGAACGAGCTGAAAGACGGAGGTTTTGACGTGATCGCACTTGGCAAAATCTCTGACATTTATGATGGTGAAGGGGTTACCAAATCCGTTCGGACAGTGTCGAACATGGACGGCATGGACAAATTGGTCATCACAATGGATGAGGATTTCACAGGTCTTAGCTTCCTGAACTTGGTTGATTTCGATGCTGTGTACGGACACCGCCGCGACCCGCAAGGTTATGGCCAAGCGCTTGATGATTATGATGCACGCTTGCCTGAAGTATTTGCGAAAATGACCGATGATGACCTTTTGATCATTACGGCGGATCATGGCAACGACCCAACGTACAAAGGAACGGATCATACTCGTGAATATGTGCCTCTGATTGTATACTCACCGCGCTTCAAAAACGGCGGCAGCGAGCTCGCACTGCGAAATACGTTTGCGGATATCGGAGCTACGGTAGCGGAGAACTTCGGCGTGAAGATGCCGGAATATGGAACAAGCTTCCTTAAAGACTTGAAGCAAGTTCACTAACTTATACATTAATATAGTTAACTACCTTTCAGGAGGAAAAATAATGAGCACTCATATTGGAGCAAAAGCCGGAGAAATTGCTGAAACAATTCTGATCCCTGGAGATCCGCTGCGCGCGAAATATATTGCGGAAACGTATTTGCAGGATGTTATTTGTTATAACGAAGTCAGAGGTATGCTTGGATTTACTGGAACCTACAAGGGGAAACGCATCTCCGTTCAAGGTTCGGGTATGGGCGTTCCGTCTATCAGCATTTATGTGAACGAATTGATCAGTGAATACGGCGTGAAAAACCTGATGCGCGTAGGTACTTGCGGTAGTATGCAAAAAGACGTGCATGTGCGCGATGTAATCTTGGCTCAGGCGTCTTGCACGGATTCCGGAACGAACCATCTCTACTTCGGTGGATACGACTTCTCGCCAATTGCCAGCTTCAACCTGCTGAAAACCGCATTTGAAAAAGGTACGGAAAAAGGGTTGAAAATGCATGTCGGCAACGTATTTAGCTCTGATATCTTCTACCGCGACGACAAATCTGTAGTTGAAAAGCTGATGAAGCACGGCGTTCTCGGCGTTGAGATGGAAACGACTGCTTTATACACTTTGGCTGCAAAATTTGGCGTAAACGCATTGACTTTGCTCACTGTTAGCGACCATCTGCTGACAGGGGAAGAAACAAGTTCGGAAGAACGTCAAACTACCTTTAACGAGATGATGGAAGTTGCTTTGGAAACGGCAATTACCTTGTAATCTTGATATATAAGTGCGTGCTCAAAGGCGGACTTTTTGAACAACCTCTATAATAAACCTTTATAATAAACCTTTGAAAGTGAGGCATTTTCACAATGAGAATGGTCGACTTGATTGAAAAGAAACGTGACGGCGGAGAACTGACAACTGAAGAAATCAATTTCATCATAGAAGGCTATACCAAAGGGGAAATTCCGGATTACCAGGTAAGTGCCCTTGCAATGGCAATCTTCTTTAAAGATATGACGCAGCGCGAACGCGCGGATTTGACAATGGCAATCGTAAACTCCGGCGATACGATTGACTTGTCCGAAATCGAAGGCGTTAAAGTAGATAAGCACTCGACAGGCGGCGTGGGCGACACGACTACCTTGGTATTGGCTCCATTGGTAGCGGCCCTGGATATCCCTGTTGCTAAAATGTCCGGCCGCGGTTTGGGACATACAGGTGGCACCATCGACAAACTCGAATCCATCGAAGGGTTCCACGTTGAAATCGAACGTGAAGAATTCGTGGAATTGGTTAACACACATAAAATTGCGGTCATCGGTCAAACCGGTAACCTGACACCTGCGGACAAGAAGCTGTACGCGCTTCGCGACGTTACAGGTACAGTGAACTCCATCGCTTTGATTTCAAGCTCCATCATGAGTAAAAAAATCGCTGCCGGTTCCGACGCGATCGTGCTTGACGTTAAAACAGGCGCTGGCGCGTTCATGAAAACTGTTGACGACGCCAAAGAATTGGCGCATGCCATGGTAAGCATCGGCAACAATGTGGGCCGCAAAACAATGGCGGTTATTTCCGACATGAGCCAGCCGCTCGGATTTGCGATCGGTAATGCGCTTGAAGTTAAAGAAGCAATCGACACGCTGAAAGGGCAAGGTCCGAAGGATCTGGAAGAGCTGTGCTTGGCTTTGGGACGTCAAATGGTGTACCTGGCAAACAAAGCAAATTCCCTGGAAGAAGCGGAAGAGATGCTGAAGGAAGTTATCAAAAACGGCAAAGCGCTGGATAAATTCAAGGAATTCATCCAAAATCAAGGTGGCAACCCTGATCTGGTGGATCATCCTGAAAAACTTCCACAAGCGAAATATCTCATCGAAGTGCCAGCGAAGGAAGACGGTGTTGTAGCCGAAATCGTTGCGGACGAAATCGGAACTGCAGCAATGTGGCTTGGAGCTGGACGCGCGACCAAAGAATCGGAAATCGATTTGGCCGTAGGTCTCATGCTCAACAAAAAAATCGGTGATCAAGTGAAAAAAGGCGAGTCGCTTGTGACCATTCACGCGAACCGCGAAAACATAGACGATGTGATGAACAAAATTTACGAAAACATCCGCATCGCCGATCATGCTGTAGCGCCAGTACTGGTACACGGCATCATCACTGAATAAAGCTTTCTCATAATAAAACCGGCTGTCTCATATTCATGAGCAACCGGTTTTTTTCTTGGTATAAGGACGTTTAATTTATGGAAGAGCCGGGGGCTGCAATGAATTGGATGATTCCAATTAAGAATAAAAATCCATATAGAACTGTAGATACAATACCGCACACCAAACCGCCAATGGCAAGGCCGCGCCCGCCTTCATATCTGTCTTTGATCTCTCTTAACGCAAGGCTTGCAAAAATGATTGCGAGAATACCGAGAATACCACCAAACCCCATAGGGGTGATGCTAATAATGCCAAGTACTAAGGCTGCAATAGCTTTTCCGTTGGTTCTTGGGGGCTGCATAGGGGGCATTTGCTGAAACTGGTTAAACTGTCCATATGGGTCCAAGAGTAAGCTCCTCCTCTATAGAAAATATAATTTACTTTATGCAATTAAATATCTGAAATAACATGAAAGGATCGAAGCTTACTGCTTCAATCCCTTTCTTTCATTGGTATATCTAACTCTATAATTATGCGGTTCGGACTACAATAGCAGTGATTACGAGTAGCCGTTTTTTTAATAGAGGTTGTTCAAAAAGTCCGCTTTTGATCACGGAGTGAATCAAGAAGCATACTCGACATCGAATCTTGAATTCAGCCGGGCCTTCCGGTGCTCACGTACCCAATACGTACGCTCCGCTCCTCAGTCCCTAGCTTCATCCAACCTTCTCGGTGCTGAAAACCGGCCTTTTTGAACACGCACTAATAGAATTAATGCTAAGAGTTGATTAAGGCAATTCCAAAGGCAATTCCAATTAAGAACAAAAATCCAATGATAACAGTAGGTATAATACCGCACACCAACCCGGCAATCGCGAGACCGCGTCCACCTTCATATCTCCTTTTGATATCCCTTAACGCAAGGCTTGCAAAAATGATTGCGAGAATACCGAGAATAATACTTAGCCAAATGCTGACTATGGTGACTATACTAAGAATGCCAAGTACAAGGGCTGCAATGGCTTTTCCGTTCGTTCTAGGCGGTTGCATGGGTGGCATTTGCTGAAATTGGTTAAACTGTTGTGATGAATATGGGTCCAAAAAGAGTTCCTCCTTATAGTAAATAATAAATTTTATTTTCCAATCCCTTTTGGTTATTACTTTTGGTTATCAGTGCTGTTGTCAATCATCCGATATTCAAATGAGGAATAATTGAGAGGGCGTCATAGTAACTATCTTGCACCATTAGTCCAATGATATATAGCAGGATGATGATTGCTTCAAAGGTTGTACCAATAATGCCGCATACCAGTCCAGCGACCGCCATACCTCTTCCGCCATCATTTCTCATATTTATTTCTTTGAAAGCTAAGCTAGCAAGCACGATTGCAATAATGCCTAGAATAAAGCCAATGAAAGGGGATATAAGGCTGATAATTCCAAGCACAAGTGCACCGATCGCCTTTCCGTTGGTTCTAGGTGTTTGCATCGGCGGCATTTGTTGAAACTGGTTGAATTGTCCCGATGAATAAGGGTCCAAAGTTATTTTCCTCCTCAAATGTCATACTTTATGTATAAAAAATCTTACATTTAGCACTATTATACCTAGAAATAGGTAGGTTGACTATCCGAAATGACAATTTTTTTATTCGACATTTTTTTATTAGGAAAAAAGAAGGGGGTCACTTTCAAGTCATTTGGTCATTCGTGAAAGCTTCTTCGCATTTCCGATGGTGAGACATGTTTATATTTTTTAAACGACCGGCTGAAATAATAGATATCCTTAAAACCCGTCGATAACGCTATTTCAGAAATATTAAGATGCGAATTGCGCAGCAGATATTCCGATTTATTGATCCGCAGTGCATTGATATAGTCAGTTACGGTCCGTCCGGCCAGTTCCTTGAACAATCTGCTGAAATGAAAACGGCTGAGTCCGGCCAGTCCGGAAAGCAGATCCACGGTCAGATCTTCCTGGTAATGTTCTTCAATGTATTGAAAAACCGGAGTGAACCTTTCAAGATTTTTTAGACGCAGTTGGTCATCTTCGGTCGACATTTTATTTGTTCCATAACGGCGCAGGAGAATGGTCAAGATTCGATACAAATAGGATTTGATGGACAACTCATAACCAAGTTCTTGATGGTTCAATTCCTGAATTAATGAAGAGATGCAGCTGACGATCTTCTTATCCCCGCAAATTTTGCTCTCGAATAAAATCTGATTCTGTGAAATCGGCGTAATAAATTTGGTTTCGATCGCATCAACGGAGTGACTATGTAGTAAGTTGATGTCAACGATCATCGCATAATAGATCAAATCATCGCATTGGCTCACTCCAAAATGAAGATCCTTGGCATTGAGGACAACGAGGTCCCCTTCGCCCACCTCATAGGGAACGGAATTGATTTCTACAAGAGCAGATCCCTTCGTAAAATACAAGATTTCAATGTGATCATGCCAATGGTGGGTGAATAGCGTTCTACCATATTCTTTTGTAACACAATGATGAACCTTGATCGGGAAGAATCGGTCCGGCATATCCATTGGCTCCTGAAGAGAAAGGGGTCTTTCCATAATGGTCACCTCTTAAATCGCACAAAAGTATAAATAATGAGCAAGGCATTACATGGCATACTTATCTATTAACATTATAATTCATTATATAAGCAACATAAATGAATGATTTATAAGGAGAGATGAATACGAATGAATAAGATTAGAGTAGGTATTATCGGTGCAGGTTCCATTTCAGAATCACATATGAATTCGTATCAGAAGAACCCAGATGCTGAAATCGTAGCAATTTGTGATTTGAATGAAGATAGAGCGAAGGCAGCTGCCACGAAGTACGGTGCCAAGCAAACATATACGGATTATAATGAGCTGCTTGCGAATCCCGATATTGATGCCGTAAGCATCTGTACATGGAATAATTCGCACGCTGAAATCAGTATTGCGGCCATTAATGCAGGCAAGCATGTGTTGGTGGAAAAACCACTCTGCCGCAGTGTGGAAGAAGCTTTGAACGTACAGAAAACAGTCCGCGAGAACAACAAGATTCTGCAAGTTGGTTTCGTGCGTCGTTATGATCCCAATATTGCACTTCTGCAAAGCTTTATTGAAAAAGATGAATTCGGCGAGCTTTATTATGCAAAGGCATCCATTTTGCGCCGCTTAGGGAACCCAGGGGGATGGTTTGCGGATAAGGAACGTTCCGGCGGCGGACCGCTGATTGATATTGGTGTACACGTAATCGATCTGTGCTGGTATATGCTTGGCAGACCAAAAGTGAAATCGGTTTCAGGTAACGTGTATCATAAGCTCGGCAATCGTTCCAACGTAAAGTACCTGTCCTTTTACAAAGCAGCTGACTATGATGCTAGCAAAAACACGGTTGAGGATATGGCTAACGCATTGATTCGCTTTGAGAACGGTGCTTCGCTTATGGTGGATGTCAGCTTCTCGCTGCATGCTCAGAAAGAAGAAGCGGGAGTCAGAATTTATGGTACAAAAGGCGGGTTTGAAATTGATCCTGCACTCGTTATCGCGACGGAAAAACATGACGTTATGCTGAACATCGAACCACAAGTTGATAACAAAGGGTTTAATTTTGTGGCAGCCTTCCAAAACGAAATCGATCAGTTTATTCTCAACATCCAAAAGGGCAGAGAACCGATCAGCCCTGTTGAAGATGGTTTGGAACTCATGAAAATACTGACTGCTGTTTATGAATCCGCTGAAAAAGGAGTGGAAATCCAGCTATGAAAATCGGAGTAAGCACGTACAGCCTATACCGTCCCATTCATGAAGGGAAGATCACCGTTCTGGAAGCGATCGAAAAAATCGCAGAAATGGGCGGGTAACATGTGGAAATCGTCCCAATTGGCTATACGCTGACCGACAATCCTGAGCTGGTGGACCAAGTCGTAGCTAAAGCCAAAGAGGTTGGTATCGACATTTCGAACTATGCTGTCGGTGCGAATTTTGCCTTAGACAGCGAAGAAGAATTTGCAAACGAAATTGAACGCGTCAAAAAAGAAGTGGACGTCGCGGCTCGTCTGGGCGTGAAATTGATGCGCCATGACGTCGCAGGCCGCAGCGACATCTCCATTAAACAATTCAACAGTGAAATCGGTCGCCTCGCGGAAGCCTGCCGCCAAGTTGCGGATTATGCGGCACAGTATGGCATCACGACCAGCGTGGAAAACCACGGATATTACATTCAAGCAAGTGACCGCGTGCAAACCTTAGTTGATGCCGTGGATCGTCCGAACTACAAAACGACGCTGGATGTCGGTAATTTCATGTGTGCTGATGAGGATCCTGTCATTGCTGTTCGAAAAAATCTCCCTTATGCATCCATCGTGCATATCAAAGATTTCTATTTGCGTCCTGCTTCACAGAATCCGGGCGAGGGTTGGTTCCGTACTGCTGGTGGCAACTACCTAAGAGGAGCTATCGCCGGACATGGCGATATCAACCTCCGCGAATCGATCCGCATCATCAAAGAATCCGGTTATGACGGTTACCTGTCCATTGAATTTGAGGGTATGGAAGATGCATATCAAGGAACCCGGATCGGTCTTGAAAATGTAAAACGCTTCTGGGATGAAGTTTAATTCATAGATGGGAAGAGAGGAACGGCATTCATGAATAATAAAATCGGTGTTATCGTAGACAGCTTCCGTGTAGGCGTTAGAGAAGGGCTGCAGCGCGCGAAAAAAGTTGGGGCAGATGGCGTTCAGATTTATGCCGTAAGCGGCGAGATGGACCCTGCAAATCTGTCTGCGGCGCAGCGCAAAGAGCTGAAGGAATATATCGCTTCCCTTAGCTTGGAAATCTCCGCGCTCGTCGGCGATCTGGGCGGCTATGGATTCCAGGATAAAAGCGTCAATGCGGAAAAAATTGAAAAATCCAAACGGATCCTGGACCTGGCGGTGGAACTGGGTACATCCGTTGTGACTACACATATCGGGATTGTTCCTGAAGACGAAAACAGCGAAATTTACCATAATATGCATATTGCCTGCGAGGAACTTGCTTCGTATGCAACAAGCATGAATGCATTTTTCGCCATCGAAACAGGACCGGAGCCTTCGGCAAGATTGAAGGATTTCTTGGATGGGCTCGGTTCCAAAGGCGTATCCGTTAACTTTGACCCTGCGAATATGGTTATGGTAACAGGTGATGACCCTGCACAAGGTGTATATAACCTGAAGGATTATATCGTGCATACCCATGCGAAGGACGGAGTTCGTTTGCGTGAAGTACCTGCGCATTATATCTACGAATCCCTTGGTTATGACGCTCCTGTGAATGAGCACAACACGTTTGTACCGGGTGAAGGGGCATATTTCCGCGAAGTCCCTCTCGGCGAGGGTGGCGTGAACTGGACGGCGTATTTGAACGCCCTGAAGGATATCGGTTACGCTGGTTATCTGACGATCGAACGCGAAGTGGGCGAAGATCCGGAAGCGGATATCTCCAAAGCGGTGCAATTTTTGAAGCAGTTTAGAGGCTAAATCCATACGGTGGAGTGAAGTAATGGCAGTGGCGTCTTTCGGAATTGTTCCGAAGGGCGCTGCTGTTTTTTTGCATCCTCTTTACGAATATGGAGATAACGGTGATTGAAGAGACAGTTATGGATTTGGGACAGTTATGAGGGTCATAGAGATGTTGATGTTTATAGATAGTGAAGATTACAGGGATATTGATGAGGATATTGATGAGGATATTGATGGTTACTGAGGTTATGTGATCGTAGACTGATGGGTCAAATTGGAATATATAATCGCTTGATATGAAACCAAATGGTTGTATATAATATAAAGCGAAACCAAACGGTTTCATTTTTGAAAGAGAGGAACGATGTTTTATGACAAATGGAGTAATGCCGGATATAAGACATACAGGCGTGTTTAATGCACCGATTGATAAAGTATGGAATGCTGTTGCCACATCCGAAGGACTGGCCGCATGGTTTATGCTGAATGATTTTGAGCCTGTCGTTGGCCATCAATTTCACATTAACGCGGGTCCATTTGGAATGTCGCCATGTAAAGTTGTTGAGATTACCCCTCCTAATCGCCTTTCTTTTGACTGGGGAAAGGATTGGCAGCTGACATTCGAATTAAAAGATTTGGATGGGAAAACAGAAGTCACGATCATCCATTCCGGTTGGAATGAAGATGCTGTTACTGAATTCGGACAACCACATGCCGCAGTTCGTGGGAACATGGACAAAGGTTGGGAAGGTCTCCATCAAAAACTGGGAATGTATGTTGAGGGGTAAGCATGGGGGAGCCACAAGGAAAACATGATGTTTTTCAGGCGATCGCAGATCCAACCCGCCGAAAACTGCTTAAACTTCTTGCGGATGAGGAGCTGCCAGTGAAGGTCATCAGTGGGCATTTTCCCATGAGCCGGACTGCGGTGTCCAAACATCTCCGGATCTTGTCCGAGGCCGGGCTGGTAAAGGAGAGAAAGGTAGGAAGAGAGAACAGGTTTAGGCTGGATCCAGCGCCTTTGCATGAATTAAAGCAATGGTATGCCTATTTTGAACGTTTCTGGGAAAATAAAATGGCTGCATTGCAATATTTGGTGGAATCAGACCAACCGGATGAAGTTGAATAGGGGACAGTGATTCTAACGAAAGCAGCAATCGTTATTTAAGAAAAAAAGGGCTTCTAAAAAATCTAACGAAACAGGGAATCGTTATTGATCGAAAAAGAGACGGATATAGTGCTTTTTAGCCCGAATAACGATATGGAGTTTCGTTAGATTTGATTTACCTTCGTTTTCGTGGAAATAGGGTGTCTCAGTTTCGTTAAGAGATGGAGGGAGCATGTCCGAGATCATCGTTCGTTAGCGATAACGGTAGCTACGCCGAGATCATCCAAAGCCATGCTCGGCCATTAGCTCCCATAGAGCGGCGTTCAGCAGCACCAGAGCCACCCGACCATTTTATGTGAGAAAACAAACGTGCTACAACCAAGTTGCAAGTCCAATTAATTTGTCCCACATGCCAGACTTCAATCAACAAAAAAAGGAACTCCGCTTAAATGTGCAGCTCTTCCCTCGCTTGGGGGAGTCTGCTTCCGGCAAAAAAATTCCGGATCATTGCGGGAGTTCCTTTTTGTTTTTGATCGTATACATGCATTTCTTATCGCCCTGAGCCAAACATTCTGTACGTCCAACCTCGGCTCCCAGGAGGGATTCGAACATTTTCATCTCACAGGTACAAGCATGGTTGTACTTTTTCGCAATCTGAGAGATCGGGCAGTTAAATTCCATCAGAGTATATTCATCTTCACTATTTTTTTCAAGCTCGACCATATATCCGTTTTCATTCTGAATCTCGGCAAGAACTTCGACTTTCTCGGCAAAGGTTTTGCCTTGCATCTTCGCTGCATGGCTCTTTCGAAGCGATTCGCCGCGGCGTTCAAATAAACGGTCCACCATACTAGATCCAGCGTCGAGTTCGAGCTCACCAAGCAAGTCCATCGTCAAAGAAAAATATTTGTTCGGGAAAAAAGATTCCGATTGCTCCGTCAAATGATAAATTGCTGTAGGACGGCCCATAGGCTGACGGATTGTTTTGGATTCGATCAGACCTTCCTTTTCCAGCGTATTGATATGCCTACGTATAGCCATGCTTGTGATCCCGATGAACTCGGTAATTTCCTTGGCACTGAGGTCACCTTTGGTTTTCAGCAGCTGCAGGATTTTGTCCCGGGTCGATATATCCAGTTGTTGGTTCATACACATCACCGCCTGTTCTGCTGATTCCTAGTAATAGTTTCCATATAGAGTAACAAACAGCCTGCCGACATAGATATCAGCAGGCTGTAACCACTCGAAACCTATCACTCATCGAAACTTATTTAGATTTATAGTAGTTTTCGGCTTTAGCGATAAAGCTTTTTTCCTCTTCTGGCAAATCGGCATCATAAAATACCGCACCTACAGGACAAGCTACTTCGCATGCTCCACATTCAATGCAAACGTCGGTATCGATAAAATATTGGTCCGGACCTTCTTCAATGCAATCTACTGGACAAACATCAACGCAATCGGCAGCTTTTTCATCGATGCAAGCCGAAGCAATAACATAAGACATTTTTTTTCACCCTTTCATTTTAGTTAACTTTTTTAGAGGTTGTTCAAAAAGTCTGCTTTTGATCACGAAGTGAATCAGGAAGCAGGTTCGACATCGAATCCTGAATTCAGTCGGTCCTTCCGGTGCTCACGTACCCAATACGTACGCTCCGCTCCTCAGTCCCTGACTTCATCCAACCTTCTCGGTGCTGAAAACCGGTCTTTTTGAACTCGAACTTTTAGGATTCAATGATGTTCTTGGCTAGTTCCATGAAAATATGCCACTGTTCGCTGCTTTCGGAAAATAGGGTAGGAGCAGCGTCGTCCGAAGCTTCCATTGATTGAATCGGAACCTCCGCCAGCAGCTTCGTATTGAGCTGATCAGCCAGCTTTTGGCCGCCTCCACGCCCGAATAGATAATGGCGCTCACCTGCAGGATCCGTAAAATAGGACATGTTTTCTACAACGCCAAGAATCGGATGGTTGGTTTGTACCGCCATCTCGCCAGCCCGTGCCGCAACATGATGCGCCGTTGGATGGGGAGTGGTTACCAGAATTTCCGAACAGTGGGGAATCCGGTTATGCACATCTAACGCAACGTCACCCGTCCCCGGTGGCAAATCGAGAATCATGTAATCAAGTGGACCCCATTCTACTTCATTCAGGAAGGTGCCAAGCATCTTACCGAGCATCGGACCACGCCAGACAACAGGCTTATTGCCCTGCACGAAAAATCCGGTTGAAATCACCTTGATGCCATGGCTCTCCACGGGAGCGATTCGGTCGCCTTGCTTTTGCGGCAATTCTTTGATTCCTAACATGCTCGGAATACTGTATCCGTAAATATCAGCATCTATAATTCCCACGCGTTTCCCTTGCTTAACCAAAGCAGCAGCAAGGTTGACAGTGACAGTTGATTTCCCGACCCCGCCTTTGCCGCTAGCAATGGCTATGAAGGTAACGCTGGAATCCCCAGCCACCAAGGGCGAGCTCATTAACGTTGGGGCACGGCGAACCGATTTATTAAGCTTAATAGCTATAATATCATTTTTTTCTTCGTTTGAAATATGTTTGAAACGAATATGAACATCGGTAATTCCTGTCTTTTGCACTGCATGCGTAATTTGCTCTTTATATTCTCCCTCGCGGGAAACGGCATCTGGACCAAGAAGCACCGTCAGGGCGGCATAATCCTTGTTTGTAGTGATGTCGCGGATTAAGCCAACTTCAGTCAGCGGCAGTTGATGCTCGTCATCCTTGATGTGGGCTATGGCAGCGACCAGATCATCTTTCGTCAACATTCTCACCTTCTATTCCTAACGATTGTAAACACAGTATAGCCATAAATAGAGTACAATCTTCACAGAGACTACTCGACTTTACCACGTTTATTAAACGAAAGCCAAGTGAATAAAGACATTTGAAGCGGCTTTGAACTGCTTGATATGTACATCTTATGACACGGTAATTGTAGAACACGCTAAGCATATAGTCAACATATATGTATAAAAAGTAAAACGATATTCGTATTGACTCTTGACAAAGCGTTTCCAGGATTATAATAATTAATATACATTTATGTTTACTAATTAGGGAAGTAAGGATCATTAGGCAATTTATTTTTGAATATAGACAAATGATTTTTTATACAGAAGGAGGCTCATTTTTTCCTTGAATACAGAACATAATCCGAATGCCGAAGCATCCCAGGGGGAACGCAGCGGCGCTGAACGGCCAGCGTCATATTACGATCAGGTGGGTGGGGCTCCAACGATTCGTGCGCTGGTCGAAGCATTTTATCCGAGAGTAGTTGCACATCCGCTGCTGGCACCTTTGTTTCCCGAAGACATTAATCCAGTGATGGATAAGCAGGAGATGTTTTTAACGCAATATTTTGGCGGACCCCAGATCTATACAATGAAGGAAGGGCATCCCCGCATGAGAGCCAGACATATCCGGTTTCCGATCACGCCTGATCGTGCGACGGCATGGCTCAGCTGCATGCAGCAAGCGATGGATGAAGTCATTGATGATAAAATGCTGCGTGAACAAATGATGGAACGTTTGGGCATGACCGCTTATTTCTTTGTGAATACGGATGAACAGGAAGCGGACTTTTAAAGAGGACTCTATTAACATAAAAAGGAGACTACCTTCATGAAGCTGGTAGGTATATCAGGGGCGATCATAGGAAGCAAAACCGCAAGCGTCGTAAATAAAGTGTTGGATGAAGTAAAGAAGATTGATCCTGAAATTGAAACGGAACTGTTGGATATGAAAGAATATGATGTCCAGTTTTGTGATGGACGCGATCCGTCCGCTTATACGGGGGATACCAAGAAAGTAATCGACAGCGTTGTTTCCAGTGACTTTTGCCTGATCGGTACGCCGATTTACCAAGCTTCGATGTCGGGCGTTCTGAAAAATTTATTCGACCTTATTCCACCATCGGCGCTGCAGCAAAAAGTGCTCGGATTCGTAGCGACAGGGGGGACCTATCAGCATTATCTCGTCATTGAGAATCAACTGAAGCCTATCGCTGGTTTCTTCCGGTCTTTTGTGGCTCCAGGATACGTTTATGTACATGATGATCACTTTAATGAGTTTAGAGAAATTGTTGATCCCGATGTGCTTGAAAGAATTGAAAGACTTGCATCCGAGCTTGTGTTTATGCATAAGCGTTTGAAAGCTGAAGCGTAAGCGAAGCTACATATTTTTTTGTTTTTATGTAGAAAAGACTCGATCAATGATTTGATCGAGTCTTTTTTTGTCGTATAATAGAATGGTAGTTTCATAGAATGTTAGATTCGTCATGCCCTGAAAAAGGTACCTGTGAAGCTAGATTTGCACATGGGAGAGGGATGAACGCGTATGCGTAAATGCGTAATGACCTTTACGTTGGTTGTTTTGGTTGTGGGGGGAGGCTATATAGCGTGGGACAAAAATCATACTCAAGCTGCCGACAGTGCGATTGTGGAAAAAACACCGGCGCTTTCCCAACTGAAAAATAGCCAGACGGCTGCTACCTCTTCCGTTGAAGAGGCCAAAGCGCAGAGTCCGTCGAAAAATAAGGGCGGCAAAGATGATTTTATCAACACGTACAGCGAAGAGCATGTGGTGTCCAATTCGGAGAGCATCGCGGTGTTGGTGAATAAAACTTACAGGCTGCCTGCAGGTTATGTACCGCCCGATCTGGTGTATCCTAATGTTCCATTCACTTTTTCGGAGAAGATCGAGAAGCGCAAAATGCGCAGAGAAGCGGCAGTTGCTCTTGAAAAGCTGTTTACGGGAGCCAAAAAGGATGGGATCAGTCTGGCGGGAGTGTCCGGATACCGTTCGGAATCACGACAAACGACATTGTATAATAATTACGTAAAGCGGGATGGAGTCAAGGCAGCCGATACGTACAGCGCCCGTCCGGGGCATAGCGAACACCAAACCGGCCTTACGATCGATGTTTCCGGAATCACCGGTAAATGTGCTGCGGAAAGCTGCTTTGCCGGTACTAAAGAAGCCAAATGGTTGGCCAAACATGCGCATGAGTACGGCTTTGTCATTCGTTATCCGGAAGGTAAGGATTCGATAACGGGTTATAAATACGAGCCATGGCATATCCGTTTTGTAGGAACCGAGATTGCGAAGGCTGTCTCCAGCAGTTCCATTACCTTAGAGCAGTACTTCGGTAATTCCGTGCCTGTCGTGCCTGTAACCAAATAAAGCTGACCTTGCTTTTATAGTGCGTGTTCAAAAAGGCCGGTTTTCAGCACCAAAGCTTATGCTTCCGATGTGCGTTTTTTCAAAACGCTTGAATTGGATGAAGATAGGGAGTGAGGAGCGGAGCTACACGTTATCGCGGTCGCTCATCCATGAATTACTTCGATCGGTTTTCTTATCAAAGGCG
Source organism: Paenibacillus sp. (assembly GCA_031254035.1). Classification (GTDB taxonomy): domain Bacteria; phylum Bacillota; class Bacilli; order Paenibacillales; family Paenibacillaceae; genus Paenibacillus_AQ. The sequence goes on along the minus strand of JAIRVF010000033.1, from coordinate 105,144 downwards.
GACTTTTTGAACAACCTCTTTATAGAAGCTGCTACAAGCAGGATATTCGGCCGCTTTTTTCTGGATGCGGTGGTATCCTGCTCTTTGTTGTTTGTTAGGGTCAAAGTCTTCTCGAGTCCATTCAGGTTGCCTTTTTATGTGTAGGTGTGTACGATTTAATAAAGAAGCTTTAAGAACTTAATAGCATGAAATATTTGCATGAAAGGTTGTGGAATACATGGATTCCGAATTTGAAATCAAATTAACTTCCCTATCCAGCAAAGGAGGCTGCGGCTGCAAGATCGGTCCAGCGGACTTGAGTCAAGTCCTTCGCGATTTGCCGCCTGCGGAACCAAATCCGAATCTGCTGGTTGGCCTAGATACAAGTGATGACGCAGGGGTTTACAAGCTGACTGACGATCTGGCCTTGGTGCAAACACTAGACTTTTTTACTCCAATTGTGGATGATCCTTATTCCTTCGGCCAAATCGCCGCAGCGAATGCAATCAGCGATATTTACGCCATGGGCGGCAAGCCTTTAACGGTATTAAATATTGTTGCGTTTCCGATTTCGACACTGGATAAGCGGATTCTAACCGCCATTTTGCGCGGTGCGGCCGATAAAGTAAAGGAAGCCGGTGCTACTTTGGTAGGCGGGCATTCCATTGACGATAAAGAACCGAAGTTTGGTTTATCGGTTACGGGTCTTGTCCATCCTGATAAAGTACGGAGCAATGCAGGCGCAAAAGCAGGCGATAAAATCATACTTACCAAACCGATTGGCGTCGGTATCATGACAACTTCCATCAAAAAAGGCCAGCTCACGCCTGAAGAGATCACCCGCGTTATTCAGGTGATGTCTACCTTGAATAAAAAAGCAGCTGAAGTTATGGATGGGTACGATGTTCATGCCTGCACGGATGTCACCGGATTTGGCCTTATGGGTCATTCGCTTGAAATGGCCAAAGGAAGCGGCGTGGAGATTCGAATCCGTAAGGACTATGTGCCTGTCCTTCCGCGCGTGCGTGAGTTGGCTGAACAAGGATTTGTACCGGGCGGCTCGAAAAATAACTATGATCATGTCAAAGACGATGTTCATTTCCCGGAACAAATGGATCAAGTCGACCGTTACATTCTTTGCGATGCGGTGACATCCGGTGGACTTTTGATTTCGGTAAGTTCCGGCGAAGCAGATGCATTGCTTCAAGAATTAGTGGATGCCGGCGTGGAAGCCAAGATGATCGGCGAGGTAACAGCAGGAAGCGGACAAATTGTAATCGAGTAAGGGGATTGTTATGTTAATGTTTCAGGACATTTCGATAGAGAGGCTGAATGAGCTTCGCAGTAAAAATGATGTAACGGTAATCGATGTTCGCTCGCCTTCCGAATATAGGGATTCGACCATACCCGGCAGCATCAATATTCCTTTTTTTACAGACGAGGAACGGGCCGAAATTGGCACATTGTACAAGCAGGTGAACATGCAAACTGCCAAAGAGCGCGGTCTCGAAATCATGTCGGCTAAGCTGCCCGCCTTCGTCAAGCGTTTTGCAGAGATTCCGGGCAACAAGGTCGTATTTTGCTGGCGGGGAGGCATGCGCAGCCGGACGACGGCTACCGTGCTTTCTTTGATGGGTATTCATGTTTACCGTCTTGACGGTGGCTATCGCGCCTTCCGGAAATGGACGGTTGAAACTCTTGAAAACATGGAATTTACTCCTCAAGTGTATGTACTGCATGGCAATACAGGGACCGGGAAAACGGAAATTTTAAAAAGATTAAAAGAAAAAGGATATCCGGTCATCGACTTGGAAGGTTTGGCCGGTCATAGAGGTTCTATTTTCGGTGAGATTGGACTTAAGAGCAACAATCAGAAAACCTTCGATTCGCTGTTGCTGGAAGAAATCCTGCGTTATCGCGAAGAACCATATATTTTGATAGAAGCGGAAAGCAAACGAATTGGCAAGGTGATATTGCCTGAGTTTCTGATCCGTAAAAAAGAACAGGGATCCCATATTATGCTGGAAGCGCCAAAGGCTCTTCGGGTCACCAATATTCTGAAAGATTACCAGCCCGAAGAACATGCGGAGCAGAGTTTACATGCTTTTCATCAAATCAAATCGCGTATCCATACGCCAGTTGCCCAAGAAATTGAGGAAAGCCTGCAAACGCAGCAATTTGGAAGAGCTGTAGAGCTTTTGCTAGTGTATTATTACGATCCAAGATATGCCCACACATCGATCAATTACGGTGACGAATTCGCCAAGACTCATCCGATTCAGTTCGAAACGCTGGATGAAGCTGTGGAACGTGTGGAAATGCGTATCAAGGAATTGGTACCGGAAGTGAGCATAGGGAGCGAGAGCAAGGCTCAGACCAGCATAGGTTGATCGGCCCTTTAGGATCTCACTATTATAATTGAGTAAATCATGACCACCCGTCCAATGGCGGGTGTTTTTTTTATTTCGCGCGTTTCACGAACTCAACTGGCTAAAGCTTAGATGAAAGGAGAGCCGCCTTGGCTCTCCTTTTGCTGCCTGGGGATATTCCAGCAGTTTTTTATGTGGCGTACCCTGAGGCACGCTTCCAAAATTATTGACGCTACCGAATTTATTAACGGGTACTTAACTTTTAATTTATGTAGAAAACATTTACTGACATTAATCAATACTTGTAAAATTTAACTACCAAAACAAATATATGATATATTTTCCGAACTTTGTTTGCAAAGATTTGAAAATATATTAAAAAACTTTTTACGAGGAGGTGCAAGCAGTAATCATGAACACAATATTATCACTAACCGAACAACTCATCCAAAGCGCCAACAATCATTTCTCCGTTTATAACCAATTGTATCAAGAGGGTATGGAGTTGGTGGAGCAGTCAGAGTACCTCTATCTGTATCCAATGAACCAGCCAAACAGGTATCTGGCCATTTTGGAGCAACGGGATATAGAACGTTTGGAGCGAATGTGGTTGTTTAGCCAAAACGTCTTGTTTCAAGCGGAAGAGGTATCTTTTCAACCTTTAATTGAAAGAGCGTGGATGGTGTGCGGCATTGTCGATGTAAAGGGTCATAAGCAGGAGCAAGCTTTACTGGAAAATAATGAGTTGGCTGTTCATCATGACATTCGTTTCCTGTTCCTTGCAGGCATTCAGCTTAGCGACTTGCAACAGGCAACCGATATGGCGATTGAGTACAGCAAAGTACGAAAAACGTTCGGTGTGCCGATTCATCAACATCAGTTAGTAAGTAATGCACTTGTGCTTGGGGCTACTGAGTACAACGCCAATAAGCTGTATCTTTTGCAACTGGCTAAACAGGTTGGAGATGGATATGCCCATGCTACACAAGAGATTCCGAAACTGCGGATGATAGCAAGTTCCAACTGTGCGACGGTCGACCAGGTAGCACCCGTGCTTGGCGCATATAGCTTTACCGAGGAGTCAGGAATGAATGAACATATCGTGGTGCTCCATAAGTGGTCCGTCATTATGAACAGTTTAAAAGAATGGGAACAGGTGGGGACATATGGTGAGATCCATTTGGATGACACATCTGCATAAAAAGCAACCGGGGTTAATCGATGAGCATTGTCAGGTATCCTACGGGGAGCTACAAACTCGTATCGATACAGCAGTAGAAAGCTGGCGGAAATGGACAGGTCAACCCGTGGGAGTCATTGTAAACCAATCAGTGGAAGCAGCCATGGTGATGCTGATATTGATGGAAGCAGGAATCAGTTTTTTACCTATCGACATCCATCAGACAGCCGCCGAGATTTTCACTGTGAAGGAAATCAGCGGGATAACTGAGTGGATTGTTCCGACCCACGCGGACTATACAAGGTTACAAGAGGTGCTAGGTGCATCCGAGGTGTGCGACTACCAAAAGGTTATGCACGGAGAAGTCCCGTTGCGCCCAGAAACAGCATCCGTCAACCCAACCGCACCATGTTTGTTTCAATTGACATCGGGATCAAACGGTCCCACGAAAGTAGTAAAAGTGCCATACGATGCTGTATACGAAGGGGGAGCCTTGTATGCCGAATGGTTTGGGCTTACGAGGAAAGATAACGTTTTATCGAGCGTCCCTCTTCATCATTCGTATGGATTTATCGGCGCGTTAATCGGTTCGTTGACGGCAGGCAGTACGGTTCACCTTTGTCCAAGACCGTCCCCGCGAAAAGTGGCGCGGATGGCAGAAAAGAAACAGTGCACTGTACTGTTCGCGGTCCCACTACTGTATGACTTACTGGGACAGGCTGAGGTCGTCAGGAGCGAGCAGCTTTCATCCCTGCGATGTACGATTTCCTCAGGAGCGGCGTTACCGCCCGAGGTGAAGGAGCGGTTTTCGCGCAAATACGGGCTTCGGATTCTCCAAGTCTATGGAAGTACAGAGACAGGAGCCATCGCTGCGACGCATCCGTTAAGAGAAGGAAGCGCGAATGCCGTAGGAATGATCTTGCCGAATGTAGAGGTAAAAGAGACCGAGGATGGTCGACTGGCCGTAAAAAGCAAAACGCTGTTTACGGGGTATGTTTCTTCGGAGGAGGAAGCGATATTTACAGCGGATAGCTTCTATCAAACTAGCGATATTGGAAAAGTCAGTGACAATGAGGTGTTTCTGATGGGGCGGGTCAGTGCCTTTATCAATGTGGCGGGCCGAAAAGTTGACCCTGCAGAGATTAGGAGCGCCTTATTGGGAATATCCCGAATAAAGCGGGTCAAAGTGATCGGGAAGACGGATCTGCTTTACGGCCAAAAAATTCTGGCTTTCGTTGAAGCAGAGGAAGATCTGACGAAAGAGGAAATTCTGCAATATTTACGGCCGCGCCTTGCTCCATACAAACTTCCACATGAAATCCGACTGAATGAAGAATTTCCTACTGAATGGAAAACGACATATATAGAAATAGAGTGAAAGGATGGTGAAGTGAAATGAACATCAATAACCAAAAAGAGATCTGTATGATTGGTCTCGGTTACGTTGGAATCACGCTGGCTGGCGCCTTTTTACGCAAGGGGGCAAGAGTTAGCGGCGTAGAAATCCGTGAGAGTGTTTGCGAGTCTTTGAAAAGGGGACAGATTCATTTACAGGAACCAGGATTGGAAGAAATTGTGCGCGAGACTGTAGGCAAAACATTTAACGTCTCCACCCAGATGCCAGAGAAGCTGAGCACCGCTATTATCTGTGTCAGCACTCCATTCGGGCATTTGACTAAAGAGCCGAATCTGGAGCAGTTGGTCTCAGCAGCGCAAGAAGTCGCGAATCGCATGACAGAAGATACGCTTGTAATCGTGCGGAGTACGGTGCCGATTGGAACGACACGGAAAGTCGTATTGCCGATTTTGCAAAAGACCGTTGCGAATCCTATCATCGTCTTTGCTCCTGAGCGAACAATTCAAGGCAAAGCCGTAGAAGAATTACTCACCCTTCCTCAGGTTATCGGGACCGACGATGATTCACATTTTGAGCGTGCCAAAGAGATTTTTGACATACTGGGGGTGGAAATCATTAGGACCAGCTCCTGGGAAGCAGGCGAAATGATCAAGCTTATATGCAATGCGCACACTGATTTGAACTATGGGTTTGGAAACGAAGTGGCGGCGGTAGCCGATTGTTTCGGGCTTGATGCGCATGAGGTGATTGGGGCAGCCAACTATCATTATCCGCGTCCAGATTTGTCCAGACCCGGGTATGTCGGGGGTTCCTGCTTGACCAAAGACCCTTATCATCTGATTCATTCTGCGGAAAAGCATGGCTATACCCCCCGTCTGATTGCTTCGGCACGTGAACTGAACGAGAGTCTTCCGGACCGGATTTTAACCCAGATCGAGGCGATCCTGGAGAAGCTTCAGAGGACATGGCCGAATGTATCGGTTCTCCTCTCCGGTTTTGCTTACAAAGGAGTACCGCAAACAGATGATTTGCGGGGGAGCCCTGTATGGGACATGTCAAAACTGTTACGTCTTCGCGGCGTGAAAAAGATCAGTGGGCATGACTTTGTGGTTGGTGAGCAAGCGATTGCCGAGGTTGGGGCAGAGCCGGCGGAACCGGAAGAGGCTTTTCTGCAAGCGGATGTGATTATCTTGTTGAACAATCATCCGAACTATCGCGGGCTCAGACTTTCTGAATTGATTCCAAACATGAAGGAAAACGCGATTCTATTCGATCTCTGGGGTGTACTCCGCGAACAAATGGAGAAGCTGTCAGCAGACAAAATCTATTATTTAGGAGTTGGATTCCGTGGCTAATATCCTTGTGACAGGCGGAACGGGTTTTATTGGTTTTCATTTGGTCAAGCACTTGCTCAAGGAAGGCCATCGGGTAACTATTATCGATAACCTGTTTCGAAGCAAATTGGACAATGATTACGAAGAGTTTGCTCATCGGATTAGATTTATTAAGGCTGATCTGACTCAACCACTAACTGAATTGAAGCTTGAACAGTCCTATGATCATGTCTTTCATCTGGCAGCGATTAATGGGGTTAAATACGCGGACCAAACACCTGAAAGAGTGCTGCGTACCAATTTGCTCAGTACACTCAATATCATGGATTGGTGCGCCAGGCACCCGCCGAAAACCGTTGTCTTCTCTTCTTCGAGCGAAGCGTATCACGGCGCTATGGACTGGTTTGACCTGCCTCTCCCTACATCTGAGAAAGTTCCGCTCGTTGTAAGCGATCCTAGCATACCGCGATATTCCTACGGCGCATCCAAAATCATCGGTGAAGTGCTTACGATGAATTATGCCAAGGCGTATGGTTTTAAAGCTCGGATTGTCCGTTATCACAATATTTATGGACCGCGCATGGGATATGATCATGTCATTCCGGAATTGATCGGTCGGATTCAGAAGGGGGAGAAACCATTCACTCTCTATGGACCGGATCAAACACGCGCCTTCTGCTTTGTCAGTGACGCGGTACGGGCTACTTATGAAATTGGCATATTGAACAGCGGGGATCACCATATCGTCAACATCGGCAACTCGAATCAGGAAATTAAGGTGCGGGAACTGTGCAAGCAACTTTTTGCAGTCACCGATTATGAAGCTGAGCTGTATGAAGTGCCCGCACCATCAGGTTCGCCCGATCGACGTTGCCCGGATACTAGCCTTTTGCAGCAATTGATTCAATACCAGCCAGAAGTGTCGCTCGAAGAAGGCTTGAAGATGACCGTTGAATGGTATCAAAGCAACAAGGCTGAGTCATGAGAGTCCTCTTGCTCATTCGAAGCTGCCATCCTTTAATATCGGGTGCGGATAATATGGCCCACCAGACCGCAGCGGCGTTAACGGGACACACCGATGTGAAGGTTGTAGTTGCGTATCGAAGCGACGTGGAGATGAGCTATAAAGAAAGGTTGTTAGGGGGAAGTTGTTCAATCGTCCTACCGCCTGACGACGAAGCTGCGCTACAAGTGTTAAGGACCAAGTTATTTGACGTGATCCATCTGTTTGATTTTGTAGATGAAGCTTTTATGGAGATCGCATTGACACTAAGCCAAGAGTTGAACGTTCCCCTGTTTGTAACGCCGGCCACAGAATATTCGCTGTGGGAGAATCCATCTCTTGGGATCAAGGTACTGCGTCAGGCAAAAGGAGTATTTGCTCTTACGCTAACGGAAGCCAATCGCTTGCAGGAACTTGCCGTGGATCATGCCTTGCCTATCGAATTGCTGCCGCATGCTGCTGTTCTATCTCACACGGAATACAACTTCCGGGACGCCTGCAACATACCGGATGAAGCACCGCTTGTTCTTTTCTTGGGGCGGAAGATGGAAAGCAAAGGCTACCCATTGATATTAGAAGCAGCAGAAGACATTTGGACATATTACCCAAACGCCTATTTTGCCTTTCTTGGTCCAGATTATGACATCTCAGCCGAGGTATTGGTGGCATATCGGGATGAGCCACGCATTATTAGTAGAGGAATGGTTACAGAAAAGGAAAAAGCAGCTGCATTGTCTGCCTGCGACCTGTTGTGTTTGCCTTCCTTGATTGACGTTTTCCCTGTCGTTTTTTTGGAGGCGTGGATGTGCAAAAAGCCAGTTGTCGCATCGAAAATGCCGGGTATCGAAGAAGTGATTTTTGATGGGATCGATGGCTTGATCGCCGAGCCGACAGCAGAAGGAGTAGCTATCGCCATACGGCAGCTGCTTGATCATGAAGTAAGTCGTAAGCAGATGGGGGAAAATGGGTGGATGCGAGTGCAAAATGCGCACTCCTGGGAGGCTGTAGCCAAGCAGTTAAGTAAACGTTATCGACAAATATGATAGCAAAAAAGGGGAGGTTTCATGAGAGCTGTTATTGTAGCCGGAGGGAAGGGTGTCCGTTTGCATCCCTTGACCAAAGTACTTCCCAAACCGCTAATTCCGCTATCGGATCTGCCAATTTTGGAAATTATTTTACGCCAATTGTCCGATTTCGGATATACGCATGTGACGTTGTCGTTGGGGTATCGCGGCTCGTTTATCTACCATTATTTTGGCGATGGCGACTGGCTGGGATTGAAGATCGACTATACGTATGAGGATGAGCCATTAGGTACAGCAGGACCACTCCGATTGGTGAAAAATCTGGATGAGCCGTTTCTTTTTATGAATGCAGATGTACTGACGGACTTGGACTTCAGACATTTTTATCAGATTCATACAAAGTCGGATGCACTGGCGACGATCATGCTGTACAACCATGAGTTAAACGTGGGTTTCGGAATCATCGAGACGGATGAGGCCGGTCACGTGACCGGGTATAAAGAGAAGCCCAAGCAATTATACCCGATCTCATCTGGGATTTATATGCTAAGTCGCGGTGCTGTTGCCTATGTGAAGGACAAACCGCTTGATATGCCGGACCTGATTATGTCCTTGCTTTTGGATGGTCAATCTGTTCAGTCCTACTTCCATCAGGGGATTTGGATGGATATCGGAACACTTCCGCAGCTGCAAGAGGCAGGGAAAGTGTTCGAAGAGAATAGATCCATGTTCTTGCAAGAAAAAATTTTGAAACAAACATCCAATGGAGCAGGTTCTGCTCGGGTTGACGGGAAGGTGAGCAAATGGATTGGAAAGTGACGCTTTACGACCTGGATGTCGGAGAAGAAGAAATAAGTGCCGTTACAAAAGTATTGGAGAACCGCTGGATCAGTATGGGAGCAGAAGTCACTGCATTTGAGCAGGAATTCGCGAGAATGCTGGGTCATAATCTGCCTGGTGCTGCAGTTAACAGTGGGACATCAGCACTTCATGCGGCTATGCACGCCTTATCGATCAGTCCAGGGGACGAGGTATTGGTTCCGTCCATGACTTTCGTGGCAGGTGCGGCGAGTGTGCGGATGGTAGGTGCAACGCCTGTCTTTGTCGATTCGAAGAGCTTGGATGATTTCAACATCGACCCTGTAGATATCAGGCGCAAAATTACTCCCAAGACCAAGGCGGTCTTAATTGTTCACTATGGGGGCTATCCCGCAGATATGACCGAAATCATGGAAATTGCCAATGAACACGGTATCAAAGTGATCGAGGATGTAGCCCATGGACCGTTTATCAATACGCCGCTGGGTATGGCCGGGACTGTTGGAGATATAGGATGTTTCAGCTTTTTCTCCACGAAAAACATCACCACAGCAGAAGGCGGAATGCTGGTAAGCAAAGATGAAGCGGTGCTGGAGAAAGCTCGCCTCTTTCGCTCTCATTATATGGGAGTCAGCTCTTGGTCTAAGCATCAAGGGCGTATCTCAAGCTATGACGTGGTCGGCGTGGGCATGAATTATCGAATGACTGAACTTAGTGGAGCACTAGGACGTGTCCAACTGCGCAAATTCGCTGCCAATCAAGAGAAGCGTGAGCAAGTGGCACGGTGGTATCGCGATCAACTCTTGGGCTTTGAGTCGTTGCAAATCGCTTTTGTGGATCGGGATCTCACTTCTAGTACGCATCATATTTTCCCAGTGATTTTGGCTTCGGAGATCGACCGTAACACTGTGATGGAAAAACTGAAGCAAGCTGGGATTCAGACTAGTGTTCATTATCCGGCCTGCCACCTGTTTCGGTACTATCGGGAGCAGCTGGGCAACCGTCTGGGCGAATGTCCGATCGCTGAACAGATATCCGGCCGCGAGTTGAGCTTGCCGATGCATGCGGCAGTCACACAAGAGCAAGTCACCTATGTTTGCGATCAACTGCGGGTGGCTTTGAAAGAAAAGGGGCAGTAAATGAACATCGGTTATAACTATCATCCTTCTATACAGGGGTGCCATTACTGGAAGATATGGGATTTCGATGAGATTGAAGCGGACCTGCGCAAAATGTCCGAGGAAGGATACCAGATTGTTCGCTTCTTTATCTTCTGGCGGGACTTCGAACCCGAAGAGGGGCGGTTTGAGCCAGCAAGTTTTGCGCGTTTACGTCAGTTTGTCGAAACCGCAGACCGATATGGATTACTCTGTATACCGGCGATTCTGACCATTTGGATGAACGGGCAGTTATTCGATTTGCCGTGGCGCATGGGACGAAGCTTGTGGACGGATTCAACGATGTTAACTAGGCAGGAACGATTTATAGGGCGAGTAGTGACAGAGCTGGCAGGTTTTGAAAATATTATGGCTTATGATCTCGGAGACGAGATTGTTTACATCGATTTTGAACGGGAAACCATCCATCTAGAGCCCGAAGAAGTGGAACACTGGCTACTTCGTATGTCACAGGCAGTAAAAATGGCTGATCCATCCGCTCGTGTTGTGATGGGGAATGACCATCTCAGTCTAATCGGGCGACATCACTTTTCCGCCGAAGCGATTGCCCGCCATACGGACATGCTGGCTGTTCACGGGTTTCCGCTCTGGACACCGTTTCTCATCGAATCCAATGAAAGCTGGAAAGCTTCATTATATGTGCCGTATTTAGTTAAACTGGCACAACTGTATCACTCCGAGGTAATTGTTGATGAGTTCGGTCTTTATGGCGCTAGCGATGAGAAGCGTGCTGAGTATGTACGGATCAGCGGGCTGAGCAGTTACTTACACGGGGCAAAAGGGATTGTGTCTTGGTGTTGGAAGGATTTCTCCAACCAGGACAAGCCGTATGCAATGCGTCCGGGAGAGCGATTTGTCGGTTTTTATGATCAATATGGTCAGCGAAAAGCCGGAGCGGATGCCTTTTTAGAGGTGGCCAAGTTAGCCAGAGACTTGTCATTTGCGGTCCGGCCAAAATCGGAAGTTGCCATCTATGTTTCGGAAAAATTCAGGGATGGCAATGTCAATGAGTTAGATACACCACAGGGTAATTCATCCGCATTGTTCCATTCGTTTCTATTGCTGACCCGTTTACAGGTGAGACATGAGTTTATCTCTACCGAATTGGAACGGTACAAGGTTGTAATCGTACCTGCTCCCCACCATCTTACAGGGACGGATTTGGAACGGCTGCGAAACTATGTGATACAAGGCGGGATCGTATTGTATACACCTGGTTCTTACCTTCACGGTTTTGGCGGACAGGACCTTTTCGGAGTGGAATTGGATGATTATACGTTATTCCCAGAGCAGCAAGCCGAGTTTGAATGGAAGGACTTGATTTTCCGGATGGACTGGAAAGAGGCTGGTTTTAACCAGATCCCGGTCATAAGGGAGACGAAGGCAGAGGTGTTGGCCCGATTCAGTAATTCAGGAGTTCCAGCACTGACGATGAATTCCTATGGAGAAGGACACGCCTTTTATCTCAATGCGCCGATGGAGCGGATACTTCATGTACCGGGACGAATGGAAGAGACGAACTATGGTCACATTTACCGGAACATCTTGTCTTTTGCAGGGGTTATTTCACTACCCTCTTTCTCTTCGCCGGCGATTGAGATTCACACGCTTGTGTCTGGAGCCAAGGAAAGCTGCATCCTCTTAAATCATTCTCCCGCCGAACAGACCGGAGTGCTGGCCTTACCTGACGGGACGCGACAGGAGTTGCGGTTGGCTGGGAAATCTATTCTTTATTACGAGTATTGAGGTGATCGAGGATGAAAGCAGTCGTTTGGAGAGAAGCAAAAACGGTAGAAGTGACCGACATGCCTGAACCATCCATAATAGCTCCGACCGATGCAGTGGTGAAGGTAACTCTCACCGCGATCTGTGGAACTGATTTGCATCCATATCGCGGGCATTTTGCCGATTTTCCCGAGGGGACGATTCTTGGGCATGAGTTTACGGGCATTGTGGAAGCGGTTGGTTCCGAAGTGGTGAATCTAAAGCCTGGTGATCGGGTCGTAGCTTCTGATGTGATCGCTTGCGGTCAATGCTGGTTCTGTCAGCTTGGGTTTCATTATCAGTGTCAAGACGTGTCCTTGTTCGGATATGGGGAGGTAGTCGGCAGTTACACCCCTGGCGCGCAGTCGGAAAAAGTCCGCGTCCCTCATGCCGATGTCGTTCTACTGCCAATCCCTGATGAGCTCAGCGACGAAGATGTATTGTTCGTCGGCGATATTTTGGCGACAGGTTATGCCTGTTCCAAAGAAAGCCATATTCAAGAAGGGGATACGGTAGTAGTCATTGGCGGCGGACCGGTTGGCTTGATGGCGGTGATGTGCGCGCAGCTATATGCTCCGGCTACGATCTATGTGATTGAGCCAAACGAACATCGTCATGCGATTGCCAGAGAAATCGGTGCTATTCCGCTCAAGCCAGAAGAGACGCAGCGGATTCATAAACATACACAAGGAAGGGGGGCCGACATTGTGCTTGAGGCCGTCGGCGTCGACGCTACGCTTCAGCAGGCATTGCTTCTCGTCCGGCCCAAAGGAAATATTACCTGTGTCGGAGCCCATAGTTCACGAGAGATGCCTTTTGATGCTGAGCAGGCTTTTGCCAAAGAAATCACCCTTCGCTTTGTAGTTGGCGACCCGATTCGATATGGAAAAGAACTGCTTGCCTTGATTCAGGCAGGGAAGCTGGCTCCAAAGCGTATCATCTCACACCGCATGCGATTGGACGAAGCCGTGGAAGGATATCACCAATTCGATCGGCAGCAGGCTCTAAAGATTGTGTTGGCACCATAGGAGAGGAAGTGTATTGAATCAGATGAATGAAGCTGAGATTCTTGAAAAAGTGTTGGCCGTATTTGCGGCAAATGGCATCAATGTCGAATCAGTCACCGTTGATACAATGCTGGGTTCGCCTGAACTGGAATTGGATTCGGTGGTGTTCATGAAAGTATTTATCGAATTGGAAAATGTCTTTCAGATTGAAATTGATTATCAAGACGCGGTTGATCAGGACTCGCATACCGTTGGCAGTCTCATCGATTACCTGGTGGAAAGAACCACCAGTCAGGATAAATAGTAAATGAGCACATGTTTCGCTTCAGTTGTGCTGGCCGCGGGGAAATCTTCACGAATGGGCATGATTGGATCAAAGATGCTATTGCCTTGGAGTAATAATACTTTGCTGAATCATGTCATCGGTACAGTCTGCAAGTCATCGTGCGATCCGATCAGTCTTGTTTTAGGTCATGAGGCGCAGCGGATTTGGCAGAGCCTATCCGGTTTGCTCAAGAGTGGGCTGGTCGTGACCATCCACGATCGCTATGCAGAAGGAATGGCTTCGTCTTTGCAAGCGGGACTTCGAATGATTCCCCGTCATCTTCCCTGTTTCTTGGTTCTGGGCGATCAGCCTTTGCTCTCCTTAGATATGATGCGGGAGATGATGGCGATGTACGAAAGTACAGGCGGGAAAACGATCCGTCCCATGTATCAAGGAAGGCCTGCACACCCGGTTTTGCTGTCTCCTGGAGTCCGTCCACTTATCGACCGGTTAAGCGGAGATGAGGGATTGAAGTCTCTTTTTGCAGCAGGATTGGAGGTTGTCGCTTATGAAGTGGCACAACAAGAGATGATCTTAGATGTAGACACGCCGCTGGATTATTATAAATTACTTCAATTTAACAGAAGGTGAGTAGAATGAGCAACTTCTATATTCTCCAGACTGAAATCAACGGTCGGGGGATTGAGTCCGCTATACCCGCTGACCGTGTCCTCGTTGATTTTATACGGGATGATCTCAAGCTGACAGGAACCCATATCGGCTGTGACTCCGCTTCTTGCGGAGCGTGCACGGTAGTGTTGGATAGCCGGGCAGTCAAATCATGCAGTGTCATGGCACTGCAATGTCAACATAAGTCGATCACAACGGTGGAGGGATTGAGTGGGGATAGCGATACCCTTCACCCTTTGCAGAAATCTTTCCGAGCCCATTTTGCTCTCCAATGCGGTTACTGCACTCCCGGATTTTTGATGAACGCACTGGCGATGTTGAAACAAAAGGAGATTTTGAGCCGGGAAGAGATCAAAGAACAACTGAAAGGAAACCTTTGCCGATGCACAGGCTATACCCCGATTGTGGAGGCGATCTATGAGTGCATGCAGGAGGTAAACGGTGATGCGTAGATGGAAACATGTGCTGCAAGACTGGGAGGAGGGACATGAGGGCATTATTGCGACGCTGATTCAAACCCAGGGATCCACCTACCAGAAGACCGGTACACAAATGCTAATCTCAGGCAGCGGAGAAAGCCAGGGACAGTTAAGCGGAGGTTGTCTTGAGCAAGATATCGTAAGACGCGGATTGAGTCTTTTGGAGAGTGGACAGTCCTATGGATTAGCCAGTTATCCAGCAGAACAGATGGATGACCCCATATTCGGCTTTCAGACCGGATGCAAAGGAGACTACCTGATCCTGCTAGAGCCGACAAGCGGATACCGACCCTATCAACAGCAATTGGCCAAAGCGATTGCTTTCAATCAGCGGGTGGAGATCGTCACAATTCTTGATTATCGGCCCAACCCCGTACTGACCGGCAATCGATTACTGGCCATAGATGGTCAGCTTGTCAAGCCCGCCAGCGAAATTCTTCAAGCTGCTCGCGAGCTGTGGGAATGGGCACAGCATCGGCAAGACCGCTGTTCCCTCCTAGAAAAGCCAGAAGCCGGTATCCGAATCTATGTACACCAGATAGAACCGATCCGACGGTTGCTGCTGGTCGGTGGCGGCAATGATGCCATGCCTGTGGCGGAATTCGCGAGAAGGATCGGATATGAGATTCATCTTCTGGATTATCGCGAAGCATTTCTTTCTCCCCATCGGTTTCCTAACGGTGTGACATTTCACTGTGTAGGAAAACTGTTGGAGGAGATGGAGCGTGTCATTTCTGGCTTTCCTTCTGATACGCAGGTTGTATTGATGAGTCATTCATTTGAGTACGACCGGATTGCGCTTAGGGCAGCCATGCAATCCGGATTCGGTTATATTGGTGTTTTGGGACCAAGTGAGCGGATGAACAGCTTGCTTAGTGGATTCGAAATTAAAAATAAAGAGATGATTTACAATCCGGTGGGGCTTGAAATCGGAGCCAAAACACCGGAAGAAATCGCGTTGAGTATCGTCAGCCAATTGGTAGCGGTTACCCGTAAGGCGGGGAGCATACAGAAAAAGGTAGGTGAAGAGAAGTGGAAAACATCCGGGAACGCATCATAAAAACGTTGATTACCGCATCAGAGGGGCAATTAAATGAAGAAAAAATTGCCGAGGTTGACGACAATGTCGAAGGATTGCTGTTAGATTCACTGACGATCATCAAATGGATCGTTCTTTTGGAAGAAGAATTTGAAATTGAAATCGAGCTGGAGAAGGTCGTAATAGAAAGTCCTGTTCTTTGGTCCTTTGACTTGCTGACCAATTTCCTGCGGACGGAGATTCAAGCTGTACACGGTTGAAAAACTGGACATAACAATACAAAAAAAGAGAGGGCGAATATAATGAGTCGAGTGAGTATAGGACAACAAGCACCTGATTTTACGTTATATGCAACCGCTTCCAACAGGCAGATCAGCCTATCTGAACTGCGCGGCAAATACGTGGTGCTTTTCTTTTATCCGCAAGACCATAGTCCGGCATGTACGAAAGAGGCATGTTCGTTTCGCGACCACTACTCCGAGCTAACCAAGAGCGGAGCAGTGGTACTCGGGATCAGCTCCAATGATTTGGCGTCGCATGAGGAATTTGCCAAAGCCTTTAACCTGCCATTTCCTTTACTCGCCGATGAGGATCATGCGGTTGCTGATGCCTATGGCACATGGAAAGAGAAAAAAATGATGGGCAAACTATTGATCGGAAACAGCAGAACCACCTACCTAATCGATCCTGAGGGCGTTATCGCCAAAATATATGAAAATGTCAAGGTTGTCGGACATGTAGAAACGTTGCAGGCTGACTTGAATGCGCTGATTGCGACAGGTAACTGATCATGGACAGAAAAAACCAGCCATTTCGCCGAGAAGATCAGCGGTTTATAACAGGAAAAGGAAGATTTGTCGGAGACATCTTCATCCCCGGGATGCACCATGTCTGCTTTGTCCGCAGTACGGAACCGCATGCACGCATCCTGAAGATCGATACGAGCAAAGCAAAATTGCCTGGAGTTACGCATATCCTTTTCAGCGATGATTTGGAAGCGCATGTAGGGGATGTACCAAGTGTATGGCCTGTCGAAGGCTTACAAAATCCCGGCCATCCCTTGCTGGCCAAGAATACTGTGCGTTATATCGGTGAGCCGATCTTGATGATCGTGGCAGATCGAATAGAAACTGCCCGCAGGGCGGCACAACTGACCAAAGTGACTTATCAGAAGCTGATATCGGTCACCCGTCTGGAAGACACATTGGAGGGGACAAGCGCAACTGAGATATATCCCGCCATCAAACAAAATGTGGCTTATCGCTGGCATCGTGAATATGGCGATCCCGACGTTCTGCGCCAGCCGCACCGGACATTGAAAAAAAGGATGGTTATTCCCCGTGTGGCTCCTCTGGCAATGGAGCCCCGCGGAGTAGTTGCCAGCTATGACGAGGGGAGGCAAAGGCTGGATGTCTATTCAGGCACCCAAATGCCCCATGCCCTGCGCCTTTCACTAGCTATGGCTATCGGCCATCCGGAACAGTTGATTCAGGTAATCTGCCCGGATGTCGGGGGAGCGTTTGGCTCCAAGATGAACGTATATCGCGAGGAGATTCTCATTGCCTATTTTGCTAAGAGACTGCGTGTGCCGCTTCGTTATATCGAAACGAGATCCGAGAATTTTACGGCGACGACTCACGGGCGGGGGCAGATACAGGATGTAACCGTTTATTTTAGCGACGCGGGGAAAATCCTTGGATTGGATGTCACGATCCACGGCAGTTTGGGGGCTTACCTCCAATCGGCGACAACCGGAATTCCACTGTTTACCACACAGATGTTATCAGGTTGCTATGATATTCCTTACATTAACGTAAAGGTAGTCGGCTACTACACCAACCAGACGCCCACAGATGCTTATCGGGGAGCCGGAAGGCCGGAGGCTGCTTTTCTGTGTGAACGCGTAGCGGATCTCGTCGCGAGGTCTTGCGGGATAGATCCCATAGATGTTAGATTAATGAATTTTATCAATAGTAGTGAGTTTCCAAAAGAGGTCGTTACCGGGCTAACGTATGATAGTGGTGAATATAAACAGGCGTTACTTAAAGCGGTTGAACTCATTCATCTCTCCGCATGGCGAAAGGAGCAGCAACAGAGGCGCCATAACCAAAGCCGCAAGCAAATCGGCATCGGGTTTTCTAGCTATGCGGAATTCAGCGGTACAGGTCCGTCCTATATGCATGGCAAGCTCGGACTTATGACAAGCGGATTTGATTCCGCTGTGGTACGGGTTCACAGCACGGGCGGAGTTACTGTCATTTCAGGGGTTAGTCCTACAGGTCAGGGGCATCATACTTCGTTTGTTCAGATTGTATCCGATGCATTGGGGGTTTCAGCGGACCAAATAGAGATCATCACGGGAGACACGCGCCATTCCCCATGGGGCGGAGGTACTTATGGCAGTCGTTCCTTAGCTGTTGGGGGCACAGCTGTATTCCAAGCTTGTGAAAAGGTTATCGCAAAAGGAAAGGAATACCTCGGTCGATTAGAAGGGATTCCGCTTGCGCAAATCAGGTTTGAAGCTGGAGTCTACCACATCAAGGACAAGCCGTATAAGACACTTACAGATGTGGCGCAAGGACTCAACTTGGCTCATCAACTTCCTTCGCAGATGGAACCCGGGCTGGAAGCGACAGTATTTTTTGAACCGCCCAATTATACCTTTCCATTCGGGACGCATATCGCAATCGTCGAAGTGGATACGTTGACAGGAGAACGGGAGATTTTGCAATTGGCTGCTGTAGATGATTGTGGAGAGGTGATCCATGAGCAACTGGTACATGGTCAAGTGATAGGCGGAATCATGCAGGGGATAGGGGAAGCACTGTTCGAAGAGATCGTTCACAACCAAGACGACGGCTCACTTGTAACCCATTCGTTCCGCACCTATCATCTTCCAAAAGCCGCTGATATGCCACCGGTCATCACCGCCCGTACTTGCACGCCGTCGCCGGTTAATCCGCTGGGCGTCAAGGGGGTCGGGGAGGCGGGAACAATCGGCTCTTTGCCGGCCGTGGTGAATGCCATCGTCGATGCGCTATCGATCTTTGGAATCGATCATGTGGACATACCTGTGACGCCCCAAAAGATATGGGAACTGACCGTCAGAGCGAAGGAGGAACAAGTATGCCGCTAGAATACCTGGTTCCGGAATCACTCGATGAAGCGATTCAGTTGCTCCACCAACATCCGGGGGAGATTACCATTCTCTCAGGCGGACAAGTGGTCATTAACAAGCTGCGAACAGCTCAGATCATGCCTGACAAGCTCATGGATATCGGTGAAATCCCAGAACTGCAGCAAGTGGAAATTGGCGTGGACAACATTTGGCTGGGGGGGAATGTGACCCATGCGACACTGAGTCGGCACTCTAAGCTCCGGTCCGCCATTCCAGGATTGGTTCAAATGGCTTTGGCAGTAGGTGACCAGCAAATCCGCAATCGGGCAACCGTCGGTGGGACGGTGGCGAATGGAGATTCGCTTGGCGATTATTGGCCTCTGCTGCTCGCGGTTGGCGGACACATCCATCTGCATTCCTATACTGGAAAGAGGCAGGTTGCCTTTAACGAGTGGCTTCAGGGCCGCCATAAAATCGTATGCAATGAGGGGGAAATCGTGGTCGGGATCAAGATTCACCATGCCCCACAAAGTCTATTCCACAAGCATGTGTTCTCTAATCTTGAGACCTTGGCAATCGCTTGTGTGTCTAAAGAAAGTCAACTTCGAGTAGTAGTTGCTGGTCTTACGGAGCTTCCGATCGTAACGACCGCATCAGGAAGGTTTGAAATCATTACTAATTCAATTCATGAAGCATTATCAAACCAATCGATCGGGATACACCCATACAAAATTCATATGGCTCACTGTATCATCGACGATTTACTAGCCCAATTCGAAGAAAGAAGGTAGATGTAAGGTGAAATATCACATTTTCAAAGAATGGCTCCGCCCGTATGCACAAACATTCCGCGAGTTCGCGCTGGAAAGTGAGCGTAATTACAAACCTATAGATACCTGCCTCCAAGATCCCTGTTTCAAACCTCTTCAATTGTTCAAAACCCCAGCAGAATACTGGGAAGGAATCACCTTGCGTGACGGATCTACTCTCTATGGTGCTACCGCACTCGAGACTGTTATTTTCGTCGAAGAACTGGCATGGGGTGACCCAAGCATGTATCTCTCTCTGCCAGGACCTAATCTGTCTGGCCCATTGATCGAAAATTTGGGAACAAAAGAACAGCGCGACGCCTACTTCGGTTACTTCTTAGAACACGTGGCCTGGTCAGCCTTTTCGCTGACTGAGCCAGGGGCAGGTTCGGATGCAACCAATCTGGCAATGACTGCCGAACGCCAAGAAGACGGTTCTTATCTTTTGAACGGTACGAAACGTTACATTGCAAATGCTGAATTCTCTGAGTGGTTCATCGTCTTTGTCCGCTCTAAGAAAAAAGATACCCCAGCAGCTGCGAAAGCCAGCCCGCTTGCGATTGAATGTTTTGTTTTCCACGCTAACCAGGATACTCCGGGACTTCGCCTATCCCATGACAGAACGCTCGGTCAAAGGGCTGCACGTCTTGGTATTGTGGAACTTAACAATTTCCGGTTAGGTACCGAGAACGTTCTTGGTTATGATAAAAAGCCATTGCTGCGTGGCCTCAGAGGAGCACTTGGGACATTTTACCACATGCGCCCTGCCACGGCAGCTATCGCGATTGGAACTTCCCGGGCGGCGATTGAATACGTGGAAGGACTGAGGGGGTTGAGTGCTAATGAGGAAATTCGTCTGTCCCGCCTCAAATGGGAATTAGAGCGTGGCCGTCTATTGACACATTGGGCGGCACAGGAGTGCGACAACGGTGTATTTAATTCCAAATATTCTTCCATGGCCAAGCATTATATGAACCAGCTCGTACTTAAAACGACCCGAGAATGTTTACAGATGGTTGGGGTCGATGGTATGACAGAGCATCCACATTTGGAAAAATGGATGCGGGACGCCCACATGATCGAGTTTATGGAAGGCAGCACGAATATTCATAAGAAAGAGGTTGCCACCCAATTGCTGGTTAGCGGGGTGAAAGGATGAATTTAGTCTCGATGCCCTATCTATCTGTCTACCTGCCGCAAACTTGCGTAAGCGTAGAAGAGGTGGCAGGTGATATTCGAGCGAGCGGATACCCCTTTCCTGATGAAGACATTACATACCTTAGGGAAATCCATCATTTTGATCAGGTGACGATTGAACGAAAGCTGCGGCTCGAAGAGATGATCGAGCAGGCCTGCGCTCCTCTGTTTGAGCGGTTGGAGCAGACAGGCAATCGAGTAGACAAGGTGATATATGCCCATACCTCACAAGTCTACCGACATGACCAGAATATGTTTCGGGCGCTACAACATCGTTTTCATTTGGAGAACGTAAAGTTCAGCTCGATTTCCCAGCAAAACTGCGCATCCATCCATATAGCCTTGCGGGTGGCACAGAATTTATTTGCTGCTGACGAGAAGACAGAGGGAATCATCATTGTGACGGCTGACAAAGCCTTTCATCCGTTGATGCGCCGAATTCCTGATTCTCTCCTTGGCGACAGCGCCGGTGCTTGCTATCTGAAGCGGGGCGATGGGCCGCATAAAATTTTATTTACTTATAATATGGCAGATGGTGTCACTTACGAAGGTACGGATTCTCATCCAGATGATATCGAATGGTTTAACACGACCTATTATTTTGCGATTCGCCAATGTATTACCCGCACCTTACGAAAGGCAAGCCTGAAGCTGTCGGATTTGAAATTAATTGTCGGCAGCAATGCGAATCGAAGCACATGGATAAAAGTATCCGAACTTCTGAATTGTCCAGTCGATCTCTTTTATCTATCCACAATACCGCAAGTGGGACACTTATACTGTACGGATATCATTTACAACATTCAGCAAGCCGTTACAGAAGAGAGACTGAAACCAGGTGACCTGTATCTCACTGTCACAGTAGGTCTGGGAGGAACGTATGGTTGCAGCATTCACGAATATTAATCCAAAGCTCTATTTATCATCGTTTCAAATAGTAGTTCCTGAGATGACCAATCAGGATGTAAAAAAGCGGATCCATGATCCGATTCAGTATCTCGCTGATCCGATCCACTGGTTGTATGCGGACAGACAGGATGCATGGGGTGCTAAAGTTTCATACGACCAAACGTTTCCTATATATATAGGAAGAAACTCAGATCTGGCAGAGGAATGTGTGAAGAGGCTTTCCTCTCAACTAAAATGGGGAGATGTGGATATTCTCTGCTATTGTCACGAAACCATTGAATCTAGTTACAGTATGATTCCCGCCTTGCGATTGAAGAAACAGATGGGAATGAAAGACAGTCTGCCGTACTCCGTTGGAGCTCAGGGAAGTCTGGCACCTTTGTCAGCGATTGAAACGGCCTATGCCTTCATGGTAGCCGAGCAGATGAGCACAGCCCTGGTTATTTCGGCTGACTCGATCAAACATCCATTTTCCCGTATAGCTCCAGGTGGTTATGTCAAGGGAGATGCTGCCACTGCTTTTATATTGTCGTCTGCTAATGGAGATTACGGAATTCTCCACTGGGAGATAACCTGTGACTGCCTTGCTGTATCCTATGACCAATGGGGACAAGAAGAATATTTTCAGGCTGAAGGAAACCTCACCCGTCACTTGAAGAAGTTGGCTGTTAATTGGATGGAATGTTTTGCTGTTGATTGCGTTATCGCTCAGCATCTTTCCACCTCTTTTCTGGAGGAGGTTGAAACACTGTGCCTAGACCGTAAGCTTCGGTTGTGGTCACGTCCCCATTGCCAGAAGGTTAATCTTCTTGGAAGCGATCCCTTCTATTCCCTGTTCATGGCTGAACAAGCTGGACATATTGTTTCTGGTGAACGGATTTTGTTACTATTCGCCTCGATCGATCACGGCATTGGCTGCCTCATCATTCAGAAAAATTAGGGGATAAGAAGGCCACAGGAGGAACTTCCCGTCATCATGGAAGAACCTCTTTTTCGGAGTAGATTGTTTAAAAGGAAGTCTTCACTATCCGTTCCGATTGAGGTGGCTATATCAGCCGCCTCTTCTTTATCTTTTTAATAGGAGAGCCAAAGCCACCAATGAACAATGGCAGGCAATTAAGAAAATCCAAGCACATAAATGTAAGTGCTATTGTGGAGGTCAAGATGAAAATCGCTATTATTAGTCCAGAATCTGCATTTGTACATCATGTTAGGGTGAATCATACACAAATTGAGGTTTTTCATCTGGGGGACTTGGATACTTTCACAAGATTAGTAGATATGACCGTCCAATTTACTGGGGTGATTATTAAATTTCCTGCAATAGAGGTTCAACAGGTCTGTGAGTGCCTGCAACTGAAACAAACCTTTCCGCACTTGAGGTTGATGGTCATCAGTCCCAAAGAATGCGATCCAGCCATGATAAAAATGTTAAAAAAAATAGATCTTACCATCAGTCTTATACCGGAACATGAAAACATCTTTCGGGAAATCGAACAATTCTTGATTCAATTAACAACGCTAGGGCAAGCGGAAACGATTCTAGACTATCAACTTTCAATTGCCGGTGGAATCATTCTGGATACAGCGATTCACAGCTTGGTCAAAGGGGGAGAGATCGTCCCGCTGCCTGGAAAAGAGTATGAATTGATGATGTATTTTCAAAAGAATAAAGGCCGTTTTGTTACTGTGGATCAGATCTTACTCGCAGTCTGGGATGAATATACCACCCCTGAAAATGTGCGCCAGTATGTATACAAGCTGCGTCAAAAGCTGGAGGGAGGCTTGAATTCCAAAGTGCTGGCACACCGCAAGGGATTCGGCTACATCCTCTTGAAAGAAGAAAACAATGCCTACTTAAACTACCTTTTAGGCTAACGGTACATTAACGATCAGTATAACGTTACGTTCATGTTCAACTCCATTCCTATGAAGTAACATTAAGTCATCGCAAGGCAAGGAGGTGATCTAACATGGCAAAAGTCACCCAGGAAAATAAAATTAAAGTTGCCTAAGGTTGTCTATCGGACAACTGCACTCGTGCAATGAAAGTTGAAAGGAGGTGATTCCGTATGACAAAAGTTGGAACAAAAGTTGGGACAAAAGTTGAAACTAAAGCTGCCTAATGAAACGAACAACCACAGTATCCTTGGATACTGTGGTTGTTAAACTCATCCAATCGGGAGTGAAATTAATGGGAATCAAGCATGTACCTATTCAATTCTTCTTAAACAACATTGGTTTGACCGATGAAAACAGTCGCGGTCAAGGTGCCTTTACTCTGGGTAAGGCGTCCTACCCAATGGAGCATGCCCCGGTTGATGGAAGCATTCTTACCTGTAAGGATACTTCTTTTTTGTTTCCAATAAAAACAGCAGAGGGCTGCGACAACATGACTATGGAAAATCAACTCATCCCATTCAAACTAGGAAACTATGTGGCGATTGACTTCTTAGGGGCTTCCAATAATGGAAGCTTTTACGAACAAGTCACCCTTCTGTACAAAGGAAAAAACGTCTATCAGTTCTTTGTGAAGTTATCCGACGTGATAAAATCGCCGGAGTTTGGCGAACAGATCGCGCTTACTTTTCCATTCCTTCGTTATGGGGAGCTGGACGCCACTCAATACCAGCCCAATCTGTATCACTATCACCAAGCGATACCGTCCGGATTACTGTTTGACGAAATCAAAATGGGAGATAACCCGTTTATTCATATATTTGCTATTTCGTTGAGAGAGGAGTAAAGAATGAGCACAGAATTGTACACCCACCCTTATCATAGCTGCTTGACGATTTCGGCTGCAGGCGTGCTACACAAAGTGTTAAATATCTCGCAATTGTGGCACGTCAGAAATCTTTTTGCATTTGGCCGTACGGATGGAGGATACTCCCGCTTTTTCTCGAAAGATATTTTTTTCAGCGAAGAGATAACCGCCTTCAGCGGAGGCAGGGTCGACTACCACTGCTTCACTGATTACGGACAATTTGAGGCCAAGCTGACTGAAGAATTGGCACTGGGCAGACCAGCGATGGTTCCGGTTGATACATACTTCTTGCCATACTCCCATCTCTATCAGAAAGAACATAATCATCACTGGGTCGTCTTCCTTCAAGAGCTGGATAACACCTATCAAATTGCCGATCATTACTTCCACAAGATCGCAGAACTGGACAAATCATCGGTTCAGCAACTGATGGAAGGATTTCTGGAAATCCACCATATTAACAAGTACCAAGCCTACACTTTCCATGCCGACAGTTTCCTGCCACTTGATCTTCACAGTTATCGACAGGCAATTGAGTATAATCTCAAAGCAATGAAGAGCAAGGACAAATGCGGTAAACAGGTTTCTTACCTTGTCCTAGATTATGCCTATGTGGAAGAACAAGGTATGGATGTATTCAAACTGATGTTTAAAAAGATAGAAGAGGATGCAGCGAGGATCCATGAACTTTCCACAGAATACTTGGAAGATTATTACCATGATTTTCTGGAAATAAGCAACACCTCTTTTCTGTTTTCAGAATTTATCGATTCTATTGAGGAAGAGTTGGAAGGAAAACAAGAACTAGTTCAACTGCTCCGCGATCTCGCCCACGACTATCGCTTGCTATCTAACCTAGGTTTGAAAGCAACAGTTGACCGTCAAAAGTCTTTCTCTAAAATCGCTCCACGTCTACAATTGATCTACGAAAAGGAAACGTTACTGCTGACCATGATGGAGGCGTACATTAATCAGCCCCGTTTGATGTCATGCCTGCCACAGGGCAGCCGCACAGTACAAATACCGGTAGCAAGAGAGCTCGATATCGAACAGTTGGGACAGATTGAATACTCTCTTCGTTTCCTTTTCAAAGAAATTACAAGCGTGACCTATGATTCCTTGGCGGTCCGTATCGAGCATACCAGCCAAGATGACTCCCAAATGATACCGCAGATTGAAAAAATCATTAGCCGGATGACAGATGGGCGGATGTATGACTTTAAGAACATGGTTGTTTTTACACAATCGATGCCGACCACCTACACCGGCGATATCCTGGAAGAATTGCTGGGACGCAACATCATCACCCAGACGGGACTCGGGATTTATTCCTATCATGAGCCGTTTAGTCTGCTCTTATCATTCCTCGATGACATGATCGTGCAGGAAATTGCCAAGCCGCTCGGAGCGAAGTTAGAGAAGTATCCATCAATCATCCATATTGATACACTGAATAAGACAAACCATTTCTTGTCATTCCCGCAACATATTCATTTTCTTTCGCATCTAAATGAGGACATTGATCATATCGATCAGTTTGCCAAACGAGCAGCAGGGCCAAAAGGCTTGACCAAAGAGATCTTGGATGAAAGTCATCTGAAATCCTCACTCTACGTAAAGAACCCAGCGATTTGCTATCATTGCTACCAAACGATGCAAAATACACAAATGGAGACAGCCGGACGGGTAATTACCTCAGTGGGTAGCTGTAACCGCTATGAATCGAACAATCATGCTGCTTTCGGGCGTCTGTTTGATTTCACGATGCGAGAAGTGATTTTTGTCGGGACCGATGAGTACGTAAGGCAAATGCGAGCACGCTCGATTGAATTACTGAAGTCATTCGTTGAAACGTGGGGGACAGATTGCTATCTGGAGAATGCCAATGATCCTTTCTTTACCAACGATCACCGGATTAAGGCTTCCTTCCAACGTGTGCAGGAGATGAAGTACGAGATGCGGTTTCGTTTGCCGGCCAGCGATTCTTCACTTGCTGTCTGTTCCTCCAACTACCACGGGAATGTATTTGGCAGGGCCTTTGGCATCACAGCAGAGCATGAGGCCGCCTTTACCGGGTGTCTTGCATTTGGCCTTGAGCGCTGGGTTCTAGCTTTTCTCGCTCAGTTTGGGCTGGATATGTCGAAATGGCCCAAGCCGCTGGCACAAAAGTACACGGAGTGGCTCGATCAATCTCTGTAACCTCAAAATCCTCTGTCCGGTCAAGGTATTGGACAGAGGATTTTTGTGTGGGAATCACCTGGAATGTTTGTTCTCTTTATTGGTTCGTTCTTTGTAACAACAAAAAACCAAGGGAGGCCAGTGGACCGGCTTGGATCAGCAGCACCAAGTCTCCTGGACAGAACCGTCCTTCTTGGCTTGCTTCATGCAAGGAAAAGAAACAATCTGATCCAAGTAGATTGCTTTGGGGAGCGTAAGAGCGCCGATATACCGGTGCTTTTCGGGAAAACAGATTCTCTGTGACGGAGACAAAACGCTCACTAATTTGTTGGGGGATTACGAAGCTGATCTGCTCCATCTGTATTTGATTGCGATCGATAAACTCTGCCAATCGTAGCGGGTAACGGCGGTAAAACTCAGTTTCGAAAATAGAGAAAACCATCTCGTCCCATAGATACGGATTGTCGAGGGGGAGCGGCCAACTTTCCAGCCAATGATCCACGACCTGCCAATCTCCTTCTGATTCATGGAGAAGACACGCAGCGGAAGCATCACCTTTGGGATACAAATGATAAAAGCTGCGTGGATGCGGCGGACACAGTTGATCGGCGACCACCATAATCGCTTGCATCGGCTCATCCGCAGGCAGGGTGGCTTTCAGCATAGGAATAAGGTTGAGGGATTGAATCGGGCCGCATGATCCTGTATGGCTGATCGAAAAAGGGGTTGTTCCTTTCAACTGACACAGTTTTTTCACCTTTAATGTTGGAGTTAAGGTGAGGTTTGCTTCCGTTGTTTCATGACAAAAGAACAAAAAGTGACTTTTCTTAGCCTGATATTCGGAATTAAAGAGTAGTTGTCCGACGGCTGTAGTGGCCAGGTCTGACATCGTCTGATCCGGAGAGACGGGCAACTGACATTGCAAAAGCGAAGGATCAGCCTGGTGGCCCAAATCCGCCTGATCGATCTTGTATTCCCGATGCAGGGCATGCAAGGGAAAGTCTCGGCCATCGCCGATATCGGATGGGTGACTGGCCTGTTCTTGTGAGAGAACATGACGCCATGATTGCAGTTCGCCCGCCTTGTTGGTGACAAGGGAGGACAGATACAAACTAGAGGTTTGATCAGCCAAAATTATCTCCTCCAAATCCTTAGTATTGAAAAATGGTACAGCCAAACGTATTGCCCATCCCGACGGTCAAGGTGGCAAAATAATCTCCTTTCTTGAGGCGCTTTTCGTCAACAGCAGCTTCTAGGTTAAGCAAGCAATCCACATTGTGGGCATGTCCTACGTATTTCATGGTCGGGTAATAAAAGGTTTCCGGCGGGATTTTGAGCAGGCCAGAGACCTTCAACCAGGTCTTTTCGTTGATGTTGCTTGGGAAAATAAGTGAAATTTGGCTGATGTTCAAATTGCATTTTTGCAAGGTAGTTCGAATGGTTTTTACCAATCCGAGGGTGAGGGTTCGCTGGAACCACATGAAATCCTCGGGCGAAGCCTTTACCCCTTCAAAGATCGTGGCATCTACTTGTACGGTCGAACCGAGAATCCAGGAACCAGCAGCATTCGGGGAGAGATAGGCAGTTGCGGCGGCATCCCCCATTACCGTGCTGTCTTTGAGATAACGGAAAGTTTGAAAAAACATCTTATCTCCAAACAATAACAGGACTCCACGTCCATCATTTCGCTGCCTCAGATACTGCCAGGCCATTAAAAACAGCATATCAAGCGAAGCGCAGTTCAATTGACCGATGGAATAAGCCTGAAGGTTGTCTAGCCCATACTTTTTCCGAAGGCGTGCGAATGGATCAAATAAGAATGGAGTAAACTGCGGAATCGAATGGGTGAACAGGATTAATCCGATATCTTTAGGGCTAATCCCATTTTGTTCGATCAATTGGACGGCCGTTTGATGCATCATCTCATGAACCAACAAATCTGGCTCAACTGCTATCCGGTCTAATCTAAACTCATCTCGCAGTTGGTTTACCTGCACTTCAGTTATCTTAAGAAGATTAGACAATTCGGTAAGCGGTACTAACTGCGCGGGAACATAGGTTTGAAGCGCTTGCAGACCGATCATATTGATGAATCCTCCTTCATTCAATGTATGGAAATGACTTCATCCTCTTTTGACTTTATAGAAAAATCAGGAAACAGTATATTAAACAAGCGTTATCTTTGCGTGAAACATGGCGGTAACCCGTAGTAAAGGCTGGAAAGATCGATTATGCTGAAAGGGAATTACCTAATACTAAAATAAGGAGGTTATGTAATTGGTTGGTATTTGCTCGATAAAAAGTTTTCGCCCAAACGCGAGAACGAGTTTGGAAGAGATCATTAACATGCTATCACTCACTGAGCTGAACTATGTGCGCTTGCGTGACTTTCACAGGATGCGGCAGATTATGGACGCCAAAGAGAAAACCACCTATGACATGGTCAAGCAATCTCTTCAAGATCTGTTGACTCGGGAGAGCATACGTACAGATGAAATCGACTCTATCATTTATTCACACTGCCTTCATAGCCATCCCGGCTCTTTTTTCTTTCTGGAGCAGCTGAAACAAGATTTGGGACTAGAGGGAATCCCGGCATTTGAGATCTCTGACTTGAACTGTGCCACCACCAGTCTGGCCATAAAGATGGGCAAAGAGCGATTAAGTACGTCCGACAAACCATACGCACTCCTTTTGTTTGGAGAAAAAGCTTTTACACCCCTGTTGCGCACATTGGAGGATATTACGATTGTCTCTGATGCTGCAGCAGCGTGTCTTCTCAAACGCGATGCGGAATCTGACCATATTTTGCATGTCACGCATTATATTGATGGAAATATCAGTAACACTGAAGTGACCGACGAAGAATCTTTCCGCTGGTTTCAAACCTCCTATTTCCTCGGGATCAAGAAAGTGATTTTGCAGTCCCTAAAAGCGACAGGATTGAAAATAGAGGATGTTAAACTGTTTATCCCCCACAATGTGAATTACGACACATGGGAGTATATGGCCAAAGCAATGAATCTACCGCTTGAGCGCCTGTATCTCAAAAATATCGCGGATCAAGGGCATGCCAATGGTACCGACACGATCCTCAACACCGAGGATGTTTATCTGGAAGGATTGCTTGAAAGAGGGGATTACTATTTGTTCCTCAGCATTGGCCGCGGAGGCGCATATGGTTGTGTTGTCCTGCAACACTAACGCACATTTGATGTAGGCTTTACATTGGGTTCATTCCCTGATCCGATGAAATTTACTATGATTTGAACATGCCACCAGTAGAGTAAAGGGGGATTACATGAAGTTTTACCTTTCTAAATTACATGTGTATCACACCGAATCAAAGAAATCCGTTACTGGGAACGACAGCCTTTGCTCTAAATCAGTAGACGGACGCACTACGCTGGAATGGTTACTGCATGAATATGGAATGGAGGTATGTCAATACGATTTTCTGCCAGATGGGACTCAAGCAAAAGACGAGATTTTTCCCTGCACTGAGCTAACCATTCCAGGAATGATCAAGGAAATCGGAGGGCGAACGCTTTCAGGAATGGCTCCTGGCGATATCGAATACGTCGCATATTGTCATCATTTACACGAAGAGCTAAATACCATCACTCCATCCATGAAAATCAAAAATGAACTGGCTTTGAAAAAATCACTTTCATTTGCCATCGAGGGTTGTGGGCATCCTGTCTCCTTGCGCGGTCTGGAAATTTTGCAGATGTTTCTGAAAACGGCAGCCCCTCACAAAAAGGGGCTACTCGCCGCAGCAGATCGCGTGAATCCTCTGTACCCTAGAAAATATTTTTCCCAGTTTCCATATGGGGATGCTGCAGCGACTGTCGTGATCAGTCAAGAGCCTGGAGATTTGGAGATTGTGGATTGCCATCTCTCGACATGGAGCATCGGTACAAACAACCAATGGGACTTTGGACGTAAGGGGTTTGAGGATATAGAGCGTGAATGGTTGAATAGAGCGGTTCAGCAGCTAATCAACGCCATGGCCGACCCGAATCTTCGACCCGACTATGTGATTGTGCAGCATGTGTCCGACGGACTGTTGGAAGGATTGCAACAGGCTTGTCCGGAAGCGAACTTGTACCTGCGTTCGTATCACGCGAAAGCGAATTTCATGTCAGCCGATCCTTGGTACGGACTATACGAGCTTATGCATAGCAGCAAGTTTCAGCGCGGAGAACGAGTGATGCTCATCTTCATCGGCCCGCTGGGAGCCCTGGGGATTTTGCATGCATCCCGCACTTAAGTGTAGAGGAAAGGAGAATGAGGATGTACTTCCATGAAGACCTCAAAAGAAGTTTGGGGCAATCCGCAAGTCAGGAAAAATGGATCTGGATCGGAAATATCGAAGTGGAACAGCATTGGCGAGATGAATCCCTCATCACCTTGCCTGGAAGCGGGATCAGTTCAGCACAAGCCTTGGTCAATCAAATGGGAGAGATGGCATTATTTTTGGCTGATAGCGAGGATGTCATCTGTTTGAAAACATTAAGTGACCCAGATTTCATCGCATACGTTAGCGAATTGCGCGGCGATGTGCCGCAAGTCATGGTTTGCCCGGCTGGCCAAGTCGGGGAGAACATCACAGAGTCGATTCTCCAATCTCCCGAATTGCTTGCTGCGTTACGGCAAAAAGGAGCAGAGGGATATAAACTAATGCCCTATGGCACATCGGCACTGGAAGAACAGTTGTCTGCACAATCCCAATTGCCACTGGTGACTCCTGCGGCAGCCACCTGCATGAAAGTAAACAGCAAGATATATAGCCGTCTCCTGGCAGACCGCACCGGAATTCGTCAGGTTCCCGGTGTTGCCGCGACGAGTCTGACTGAACTAGAAGCAGGTTTTGCACAGATGGAATCTTTTCTGACACAAGGTCCGCTCGTTGTGAAAGATGCGATGGGTGTATCAGGAAAAGGTATGATTCTGATCGATTCGCCAAAAAGATTCAGCGATCTGATGAAGATGCTAAGACGAAACGCTAAAAAACGCGGGTCCGAAAAGATCGCTATGATCATTGAAACCTGGATTGACAAAACGAAAGATCTCAACTATCAGTTCCTGATCAATTCGGACAAAAAGGTGACATTTATAACCGCTCGTGAGGCACTTGTTCGGGACGGGGTTCATTTTGGCCATGTTTATCCGCCCCAATTGACCGAGGAACAACAGCGGGATATGCATGAGGCGGTCAGAAAAATTGGACACTTTTTGGCCGATGACGGCTATTACGGTGTCGTTGGCATTGATGCCATGGTTGGTGCCGATGGATATATGTATCCATGCCTGGAAATTAACGCCCGCTTCAACATGTCGACATTCCAGAATCGCATCCATCAAGAGTGGATGGGTTCCGATTGCTTTTTCATTGCCCGTCCATACAACATTGGACTGAAAGAAAGAATCACGTTTGCTAAGCTGCGTGAAGCACTGGACACGCTATTATATCACCGCGGGGATGAGTCTGGAGTCATCATTCAGGCTTTTTCCACACTTAATCTTGAGGATGACCAAGGCGAGTTAAGAAAGGGACGTTTGTACACTTTATTAGTCGGCCGTTCATTGGATGAATGCAATGAGCTTTCTGGTCAGATTGGACAGATTCTCAGTCGATTTGGGAGCATAACCCCATAAGAAAGAGAGGGACAATATGTCGTGATTGATTTTCATGTTCATGTAGGGAGAGTTCCGAGTGAATAGACTAAAGAATATGCCAATGAGATGATGATATCATGTGGCAAGCCGATGAGCAAAATGTCAACCGATCCAGCCAGCATGATACAGGAAATGGATATGGCCGGGATTGAAAAGGTAGTGCTGCTCGCATTTAATGCGAAACGAACGCTTCAGGTACATGTCACGAATGAATATGTATCTGAACTCGTCGCACGTTACCCAAACCGTTTCGCTGGTTTTGCTTCTTATGATGCACACGATGGCCTGATTCAAAAGGAGCTGAAACAAGAGCGTGAACGGCTCGGGCTGGTAGGCTATAAGCTGGCTTGTGGCTATCTAGGTCTCTCACCGGATGACGCTGGCTGGGATGCGGTCTATCTGGATGCGGTTGAGAACCGATTGCCCGTCCTGTTACATATGGGCTACTCACCAGTTAAAAAAGTAGCATTACGTTACTGTGCCCCCCAGCTCCTTGAGAAAGTGCTGGCCAAATATCCTGATCTCATACTAGTGATCGCACATATGGCTTGGCCTTGGGTTGATGAGACGATTTCACTTATGAACAAATATGAGAACGTCTACGCAGATATGTCGATTGTCTCCTACTACCAGCCGATTCAGACGGTGATCGACATCCTGCAAAAAGCAAAAAAAGCTAAGGTTGCCCACAAGCTTATATTTGGCACAGATTATCCGATGTGCTCTTTCCAGGAAGGGGCTGGACGCATCAGGGAAATTCGTCAACAGATGAATCAGAGCACCAATGCGCTGACTTTCCATGAGTGGGAGATGATTTTTCATGGTAATGCGCGTCAAGTTCTGCGGGATACAATTCCAAAAAAAAGGATGTGAAAACAGATGATAGATGCGACACAACCCGTTTTACAAATAGGTGAGATTCCTGTCACTCAGCTAGCTCGAGAATATGGGACGACGATGTACGTCTACGATGCTGAAGAAATTGAGCAAAAAGTAAATAGTTTCCGGCAGCTGATGCACAAAGACGTACATTTGTTCTACTCATTAAAAGCCAATCCAAATCCAACGATTGTAAAATGGATTTATGAATTAGGCGCAAACCTCGAAATCTGCTCCCCGATTGAGTTGAAAGTAGTTAAGAAGTTGGATATCGACCCAAACCGCATTCTCTACCTCGGACCAGGCAAAACCACCGCCGAGATCGAAGAAATTTTGGATTACGGAATCAAGTATTTTGTCTTGGAATCGATGCAGGAAATGGAGGAAGTTAACCGCCTAGCTGGATTGCGGAACCTTCATGTGGAGGTAGGGATCCGTTTCAATCCCAATATGTCTGCAAAAGGTTCGCGTCTCACTATGGGGGGGAAACCCCGGCAATTTGGAATTGATGAAGATCAGGCGCAGCAGGTGTTTGAATTTGCCGAGACGCTTTCACATTTGGATATTGTTGGAGTTCATGTATACAACGGAACCCGAATTCTCAGCGGAGATGTCGTAATTGAAAATACGAAACATGTACTTACGTTTGTAAAGCAACTATACCATACCTGCCATTTTTCCCTCAAGTATGTGGATATTGGCGGGGGCTTGGGGATTCCATACTTCAAAAATGAAGAAGAGCTAGATTTTGAGTATACTGCGAGTGGAATCCGGTCTCTGATTGATGAGTTCCACAGCGAAATAGGTTTGAACCTACCGATCTTTATTGAATCGGGCCGCTATGTTGTGGGTGAATCAGGAATATACGCAGCCTCTGTGCTATACACCAAAGAATCCAAAAGCGTTCATTTTGCCACTTTGGATGGTGGAACAAATCACCATATGGCAGCTGGCGGAATGGGAAACGCTCTCAAGCATAATTTCCCCATCCGCGTACTGAATAAAATGACCGAGCCTGAGGTGCGCCCGTATCATATTTCCGGCCCGCTCTGCACCCCCAATGACGTGATCGCCAAACATCTCTCGCTACCGCACATCGAACGAGGGGACCTTGTGGGAATTTTGAGCGCAGGGGCATACGGCTTAACATCAAGTCCGGTTCTATTTTTGAGCCATCGCTTGCCGGTCGAAGTTCTGGTTTATAAAGGACAATCGATATTGATCCGCAACCGTGATGAATATGAAGCACCGGAGCTGCGTTCACTTGAGGCATGGCTGCAGGAAAAGCAGCAATTGGGGGGATATTCGTGATTTTTGCCGATTATCTTCACCGGCTCCTGCAAAAACAGGAAAACCTATCGATCGCCGAGACGATTGCTCACGAGCAATCGTTTCAACAGCGTAGGCTGGGACTGCCAGATGCCGCAATTGGACAGGCTTTGCAAAATGATCTGCTTGTCTTCGGTGGTCAGGATCAAGGGAACCTGTTCGTCCGACGTGGTCAAGAATGGTTCGAAAGCAAATACACGCGATTTAACCCTGCATTTATGACGGGAGAATTACCTGTATATGGTGCAGAGACTCAAGGGCTTCGCTCCGTATCAGTAGAACGCCACCACGGTCTTTCCGAGTGGGAGCTACGTTTGCGGTACTTACTTGCCGCTCACTTCATACGACTGGCCGAAGAGATGCTGGAACATAGTATCGCCTATGCCAAAACACGTGAAGTATTCGGCCAACTGCTCTTCAAGTATCAAATGGTTACCGATCCGATGGTCGTAGCCTCAAGTGAACTGGATGGTAACAAGCTATACCTGCTTGCTCGGGCGGAAGCACTGGAGATAGAAGAGGATGGCTTTAGCCGGACTAAGCATCTGCTGGAACTGGGCTTCTTATTCGCCCAGGTCGCGGAATTGGCGGATTCGATTGCCCCATTGCTAGGAGCACAAGGCATGACAGAGGGTTCACCCCTGCTGGGCAGCTACCGATTGATTCACCAGCTTGCAGCAGTTGGAGGAGGTGAGTAAATTGTATAAAGAAATGAGAGCCGGGTTGCGACGCTACACCATGGAAATGCGGTCCCATGCGCTCGAAGCGGATCGGATGGAGGATTTACCCGCGGCTTATATCGGCAACTCCTTTTTCCTGCCAGTCTGGCAACTGGGAACCCCAGAGCATTATGGCTATCAGGGGATAAAAGGATCTGATGGCAAGCAGTACTACGGTGAATCCGCTCTTGAGTTGGCGATTTGGACAGAAGAAATTGCATACGCCGACCCGACGATGCTGGTTAGTTTGCCAGGGCCACAACTGCTTGGCCCATTGGTTAGGGTACTGGGGAATAAGGAGCAGCAGGAACGCCTTTTTGCCTCTTTTCTGGGTGAACAACCGATCTGGGCGAGCTTTGGTCTGACGGAACCGGGCGCCGGCTCCGATGCCGGGGCGATACGCACAACGGCCTGTACGAATGAAGAAGGGGATTACCACCTCTACGGCGAGAAGAAATATATCGGTAACGGTACCAGGTCTAGCTGGTTAGCCTTATTCGCCAAAGTCGGTGATCCGATGAAACCCTATGCTATCCAATGCTTTTTGTTAGACAAATCCTCACTTACCGACCCTGGTTTGACCCGAACCTCATTAGCCAGTTTGGGGATGAAGGCGGGAAAACTCGCCCATATCTGTTTAGACGGGGTGCAGGTATCAAAGGAGCATCTGCTTGGCCGTCACAAGTCCCCGCTACGACGCGGTCTACATGGAGCAGTTGAAGTATTTTACCGAATGCGCCCATGTGTCTCCGCTTTGGCACTGGGAACAAGCCTGGCCGCTATGGACTACGTGGAAGAACACTTGAATTTGGATGCCAATAAACAAATCCAAACCGCACGACTCCGCTGGAAGCTTGAAAAAAACCGTCTGTTGATCTATCGCGCTGCTCAAGAGGCTGACCAAGGCATCTATCGCCCGCGTACTTCTTCCATCGCCAAATGGGTTGCAAACCAATGTGTATATGAAGTAACACGTTTCTGCGCCCAACTTGCCGGAGGAAGCCTGTTCATCGACCATCCCTTGCTGGAAAAATGGCTAAGGGACGCTCGGATGATCGAGTTCATGGAAGGAACATCTAATATTCATAAGAGAATCATAGGCCATGAGATGTTTTAGCTTAAGTCTATGAAAATGATAATCAAAAAGGAGAGTTGAATATAATGACAAACCACGTAACCCTCGATCAAATCAAACAAAATGTAAAAGAAACCCTTGCCAAACATCTGAACCGCGAAATCGAGTCTATCTTAGATACCGACGACTTGTTTGAAAATCTCGGTGTTGATTCCACCGGAATTATCGAAATTCTGTTAGACCTTGAAGAAAGATGTGGAGTTGAGTTTGACGTAGAGGAATTGGATCCAAGCCATCTGAAAACAGTTGATAGTTTTTCTTCATATATTTTACAAATCAAACATTAAAAGACATGTTGAAAAAAATGTAAATATTTTATTATAATAACCACATTGGTAACAAATTACATTAAGGGAGGGGTTTTGTTGAGGAAGTACTGGGTCCTGTCCAGAACCGTGTTGAAAAACAACACGGTTTACCAGCTTGATCTACTGGCGCGGATCGTGACCACATTGGTTTCCGTATTCGCGTTAAGGCAGGTCTGGACTACACTGTTTACACACTCTGCTTCTTCTGGATCTATCGGAATGTCGCTTGACTTGATGCTGACCTATGCCACCATTTCAATGATTTTACAGGCTTTTTACGGTCCTACTATCGTATGGGAGATTAGCCAAAAGATCATGGACGGGAATATCGTACAGGATTTCCAACGCCCATGGGATTTCCAGACATCTGTTTTTTTTCGGGCACTTGGCAAGATTTTCGCCGGGGTAATTACCGTGGTCATTCCAATCGCAGTTGTGACGTGTCTCTTTTTCCCAATCCAATTGCCGACATCTGTTGTTACTTGGATGACGTTTCTACTAAGCATCCTAATAGGCATCATGATTAACTTTTCCCTTCAATTCTTTGTCGGACTGCTTTCCTTCGTATTCGTAGAGGTTTGGGGGTTCGAGATCGTGCTCGGTTTGGTGATTGCGTTTTTCTCTGGAAAGATCATTCCCATAGCGATGTACCCGGAGTTTTTGCAGAACTTGATTCATCTTTTACCGTTTCGGGGTCTGTTTGACATTCCGCTCTCAATCTTTGTTGGAACAGCCGCACCAGCACAATATCTGGACCTCTTATTATTTCAGGGAATTTGGGCTGTGATCCTAATGCTCGTCGTTCGTGTGATGATCCGCTACTTCCAAAGATTGCTCGTGGTGGCCGGTGGGTAACCTGGCGGAAAGGAGAGTATATGAGATATCTTTATCTATATTTTAAAATTCAGAAAGCGAATGTTCGTGCACGAATGATGTATCCGTTCAACTTCTTCTTGGGCATCTTTTGTGTCATGTCCTTCGGGATCTTCTCGACCTTGTTCCTATGGGTGCTGACTCAAAGGTTTCCGGTTATCGTTGGGTGGAACTTCTACGAGATTCTGTTCAATGCTTCCTTTAATATGTTTTGCTACTCGCTGGCGCTAGCGCTGTTCATCCAGTTACAGGATATCGATTTTTATGTGCGAAATGCCGAATTTGACCGGATTTTGGTTCGTCCGATGAACACGCTGCTCCAGTTTGCTTGCAAACGGATTAATTTGAACGGGATTGGGACGGTGGGATATTCACTGATTGTGCTGCTGTATGCCGGCTACCATGTACGCGATTGGGATTTCCTATCACTTGCATCGGCGGTGTTGCTGATTTTCTGTGGACTGGTTACAGCCATCGCTATCCATCTGATTATCGCATCTATTTCATTCATTACGTTGCAAACTAGAGGTTTTTTTGAAATGAAGGAAGTTGTATATGGAAACGTTTGTGACTATCCACTGGCCGTATTCTCCAGAGGAACGCAGTATTTTCTGAGTTTTATTTTCCCGCTGGCTTTTATTGGTTTCTATCCAAGTATGTACTTGCTCGGTAAAACCGGGGATAACATCTTTGGAGACTATATTCTCATTGCTTGTGTGGGGGGAGCTTTTCTATTGGCCATTTTAGGCTATGTCATGTGGAATTCGTCCCTCCGCCGTTATTCGGGTGCAGGTTCCTAATAGGAGGTAATGATCCAGAATGATTATTCAAGCGAAACATCTTACCCGCGATTTTAAAATTTACAAAGCCAAAAGCTCGTTTCATATGCTAAATCAAATCCTCCGGCGTAAAGGAGAAATCAAGCGTGTCGTTGATGAAGTTGACTTGGAGATTCAAGAAGGCGAATTCGTAGGTTATCTCGGTCCGAATGGTGCAGGCAAATCAACTACTATCAAGATGTTGTCTGGCGTGCTGCAACCTACATTGGGGGAGATCAGCGTACTCGGCCTTAATCCGACAAAAGACCGTAAAAAGTATGCCCAGCAAATCGGCGTTCTGTATGGACAGCGAACACAGTTGTGGTGGGATTTACCGCTTTGCGATTCGTTTGACCTGCTGAAAGCAATCTATAATATACCACAGAAAGACTTTACCAAGCGATTACATCGGTTTATCGAGTTATTGGATATGCAAGAGTTCATCAACCAGCCCGTCCGCCAGCTTTCTCTCGGTCAGCGGATGAAAGGGGAGATGGTGGCGGCACTCATCCACAATCCACGAATACTATTCTTGGATGAACCAACCATCGGGCTTGATGTCTTGGCTAAAGATCGGATTCAGGAATTCCTTGCTTATATAAATAAGGAAGAAAAAGTGACGGTCATGCTGACGTCTCACAATATGGACGATGTGGAGCGTCTATGTAAACGCATCATCCTTATCGATCAGGGCAAAGTGAAATTCGACGGGACTAAGGAAGCGCTCCGAGATCTGGTCAAGCAAAGCAAATTTCTGATCCTGGAAGTATCGGCCGACGATATGAGGTTAAGCCAACCGCTTCCTTATGCGCCCTTCAAAATGGAAGAGAACCGTCTGTTCTTTGAGGTTATGCATGATGCGGAGATATCGCAAATCATCGCTGCGTCTGCCAAAACCCACAGCATTCTCAAAGTGGATATCGAGGAACCTAAGATTGATAGCATACTTAAAGAATTGTACCAGTCCAAAAACTATCAGGCTGAGGCCAATTAATTTTAGAAAAAGAGTGTTGGTTTTTGCTGCTAACACTCTTTTTCTAATACGATTCCTCTGATATCATCCTAGAGAATTCTGGGTGCCTTTTTATAACATAGGATTCACGCTCGATTAGCTTCCCGTTTATAGCCTCTTGAAAAATGTGGACGATATAATACAACTGTTCAATCATTTTGTGGTAATAAAGAAGCAGGGGGGAAATCGAATCATGATAGAGTATTGTTGGGTACTGCCGGTCTCGGCTCCTGAAGGGTTCGCCTATGAATTTAATGAATCCATTGTGGAGGCTAAACTGGCAGAGGCATCCGGTTTTGATCAAGTGTTGGTTTCAATTCTTTCAAAGTCTAGTGATCCGTGGGTTTTAGCGGCTAATATTGCCAGGGAGACGGAGGAAATACGAATTCTCGTAGCTCAAAATACCAATTTCTCCTTGCCGACCATAACGGCGAAAGCAGCGAATACGCTGAATGAGACCTGCCGTCATCGGATTGATCTCAATATCGTGACAGGCAGTGTGAAATCTGAATTGGCCAAAGATATCAGGCCGGACGATCATGGGACGCGTTATCGGCGGACCAAAGAGTTCGTTGAGTTGTTGAAGCTGCTTCAGCTAGGCGACACCACCTACACAGGTGAATTTTATCAGGTAGTAAACAATCAAGTGTATCCTGCTCCTACCCCTGGCAAACAGCCGAGGATCTATGTTGCAGGGGCATCAGAAGAAGCAATGTCTATTGCAGCCCATTATGGAGACACCTATGTGATGTATGCTTCTCCTACAAAAACTGCCGCTAAACAATACGCCGACGTGCTCCAGCGTGCGGCTGAAGCCAATCGATCTGTAAGCTGTAGCATCTATATCGACATCATTGCACGTCCTACATCAGAGCAAGCATGGGAAGCTGCCCGCGGCCAACTTTCCAAGTATGAGGCGTTGGGCAAAAAGATGAATCAACTATTTTATCAAACCGTCGACTCTGTGGGGCATAAGCTCAACAAGGAGCTGGCTGTCGCGTTTACCGGCGATGTTCTAGAGCCCACGATCTGGTCAGGGAGAAGCTTGATCAGCAGCGCCGCTGCTCTTTCTATTGTCGGCAGCTATCAAGAGGTGATTGAGACTTTGAAGCGATATCAGGATGCAGGGGCCACCTCGTTTATTCTGACAGCCTCATGCCTTGATCAAGAAATGGAACGTTTAGGCGAGTATGTACTGCCTTATGCGAGATAACATTCATCACCGGATCAAGTTCTATGCAGCTGAAATTTGATCTAAATGGAGTTTCGCGTGTATCTACAGGGAGGAGCTATGAAACCGTGCAAATGATGAACGATATGAAAAAATTCTATCAAGAACAAAGCGTCATCACCGATCCGGAGGAGTGGTCCCGATTGTTGGAACCTCTTCCGGATTCGATCGAGCAACTTTGTCAGATCGTGCAGGGGGTTGCGTTAGATGTTCAGTATGCTAATAAATACGGTCTCAAACTGGCCCATAATCGAAAAGACGAGAACCTAAGTTACGTCTCCAGAATGCTTGAGCGCGTTATGGAATATCATCCTGAACCGCTTTGCGAAGGGCGGAAGGCGGATCTACGCTTGATGGTAACAACCCGAGATATCGCTGTTCTTTTATGTTCGATACTGAGGCATAAAAGAATTCCTGCTCGCGTGCTCTGCGGCTTCTCCGCTTACCAGTCCGATTTTTATCCATCCCACTGGTTATGCGAATACTGGGATGAAAAAAGGAATGCTTGGGCACTAGCCGACGCTTCGTTAGATCCACTTCTGGTCGAAGAGCTTGGAATTGACTTTTCAATCTGCAATGTCCCGCAAGATCAATTTTATCGGTCCGAGGTGGTCTGGACGAAATGCAGGAATAACGTATGGGATGAGGAGAAGTTCGGGCGTGGATCAGAAGCCGGACTTAGCTTGATCCGCAGCAATTTATTGCGGAACTTGGCGTCACTGAACAGGTACGAAGTGGGTGCCATGGATAACCTATGGGGCGTTCGTGGAAAAAAAGAGCTGAGAAAAGAAGAGTTGGATAGGCTGCAGCTTATCGGCCTGGCCATTGAAGGGGCTGAAAAAACCTTCGATGAGCTGCGCTCTCTTTTTGAAAATGACATCGCTTTGTCGGCTCCGGTGAGAACGAAACTGGATATGGCCGGCAGCAAGGGATCAATGGATAGCAGTTGGAATGACGCCATTCCCAAGGTTGTATTCGAATCCAATGCTCATTCGGTAAGACCTCTTTGCTTCTTGAATCGGAAATCGGAACAACCACTCACCGACCGGATCAAAGTTGAAGGGGCCAGACATCATAATCTGAAGAATGTGTCCATCGAGATTCCCAAGAACAAGATGATTGTATTTACCGGCGTGAGTGGAAGCGGAAAGTCTTCTTTGCTGTTCGACACCATTTATGCCGAAGCGCAGCGAAGATTTATTGTCGGACTTTCTCCGCATTTGCGCAGATTTCTGGAAAAAGCAGAACGGCCCAAAGTGGATTTCATCTACGGATTAAGTCCGGCCATTGCCATTGAGCAAAAGTCATTAAGCAACAATCCGCGTTCAACCGTAGGTACGGTAACTGAAATTTCCGGTTATATGCGGCTCCTCTTCTCAAAAATCGGACAGCCGGAGTGTCTGAAATGCGGTACGCTCATCCGTCCCCAAAGTGCGCGCGACATAGCGATTAGTATAGCGGATTATATTCCGGCACATACCGAAATACGTTTGTTTGCCCCGCTTCTTTTAGATTTTTCAGGGGATGTTCACTACATAATCCAAGATGCAAGGAAGAAGGGTGCAACGCAGCTTCGCATCAACGGAGAAGTTATATCGATTGATAAAGTTATCCCGCGGACAAACCAGGGATGGATGATCGAGGCAATCGGCGACAGTTTTACCATCCCGGTTCGAGATAATCCGATGTGTAATGAAGCATTTATCGATGAGCTCACCGAATCGATCAAAAAACTGCTGGAAAAAGGGAGATACACATTAAATGTGGAGACAGAAAAGCAGAGTTATCGGTTCACGACCTCTCTGATCTGTCCATGCTGCCATTCAAGCTTCCCGGAATTAACCGTGCAGCATTTCAGTATCAATAATCCCCTTGGCATGTGTCCTGAATGTAATGGGGTCGGTTCAGAACAAGTTATTGATCCTGCGCGGCTGCTCGGTGATCCGAATCTGTCAATTCTCGACGGAGCTCTTGCCTGGTTTGGTAATCTGCGGGACGGTAAAAGATCAACCTGGCCGCTCGGATCGCTCGATGTTATTTTCGATCACTATGGACTCGACATTGAGACTCCTTGGAAGGACCTTCCCGAAGCTTTCCAACATGTGATTTACTATGGCTCTGGGGAAGAGAAGATCAGCCTTCCATCGCCATCAGGCAAAAAGAATAATCTGAAATCCGTAAAAGGTCTCGTTCCCGAACTAACCCGCCTTTATTATGAAACGGGATCGGATGCGACGAAGAAAAAGTACGGAGCATTTATGAAATCAAAAACGTGCACGGCGTGCCGTGGAACAAGACTTTGTCCAGAAGCTCGCACTGTCAAACTCTGCGGCAAAACAATCGCAGAAGCAAGTAGTGCATCCATCTCAGAAGCACTGGAATGGATTCAAAGTGTTTACCGTTATCTAGACGAGAGCTTGCTTGCGATTGGAGAAGAGTTGATCATCGAGATCTACAATCGTCTATCCTTCCTGATCGATGTAGGCTTGCATTACCTGACGCTAAACCGTACAGCACCTACCTTATCTGGGGGGGAGGGACAACGCGTCCGGCTGGCAAGCCAATTGAGCAGCGGTATGGTTGATGTGTTATATGTATTGGATGAGCCTTCCATTGGACTTCATCCGCGTGATATTCAAAGTCTTTTGCAAACGCTGTTTAAACTGCGGGACCAAGGAAACTCGGTGCTGGTCGTCGAGCATAAAGAGCAGATTATTCGCCATGCCGACCATCTAATTGATATCGGACCGAAAGCGGGCGTGCTGGGTGGTCGAGTGATGGCCCAGGGAACGCCACAAGAAGTGATGAATTGCTCCGAATCGCTTACAGGCCAATTCTTAAAGGGTCAGTTGACCGTACAAGCCCCGAAAAAACGGGCCAGCCGCAAAACTCCAAAAGATTGGCTCATTCTCAAAGGAGCGACGAACAATAACTTAAAAAATGTCACGGCGAAGTTCCCGATCGGATGTTTCACCTGTGTGACCGGCGTCAGCGGCAGCGGCAAGAGCAGCCTGATCGGAGAGACACTCGAACCGCTTCTGGTACAAAAATTGAACAACAGTGAGGCGGTACCAGGCGCTTATGAAGAAATCACCGGATTGGAGTTTCTTGATAAGGTCATCAAAGTTTCACAGGATCCTATCGGCCGAACACCACGCTCGAACCCGGCCACTTATACGGATCTGTTCAATAAAATCCGGAAAGTTTTTGCTAGTACAGAACAAGCAAAAGCAGCCGGTCTGACATATGAAAGCTTTAGCTTTAATTCGCCAAACGGTCGCTGCGAGACATGCCAGGGGCAAGGACATGTTAAAATTGAGATGCAATTTCTCGCCGACGTATGGATTCCATGTCAGGATTGTGAAGGGAAACGGTTCAAACCGGAGATTTTGTCTGTCACCTATGACGGAAAAAACATTTCAGATGTTCTAGACATGGATGTTAATGAAGCGACTCAGTTGTTTGATAAGTTCAAGGATATCAAAAGAATTTTGAACACATTTCAGAAAGTAGGCCTTGAGTATATTAAACTGGGGCAAAGCGCAACGACATTAAGTGGTGGGGAAGCGCAGCGTGTCAAGCTTGTTAAAGAATTGAGCAAAGCACAAAAAGGCCGGATGATTTATATCCTAGATGAACCTACGACGGGGCTTCATTTTAATGATATCCAACACCTTCTGAATATTTTGCATCGACTGGTAGATGAAGGTCACACCGTTATCGTGATTGAACACGACCTTGATGTGATAAAAACCGCAGACTGGACCATCGAACTTGGACCGGATGGCGGAACAACTGGCGGTGAAATCATCGCACAATGTACTCCGGCGCAGCTCACTCAAGTTGAATGCAGCTACACAGGCCAAGCACTAAAACAATTGATGAAAGTGTAAGTGCACTTTCTGCTTGAAGAACCTTGCGGCCACGCACTTCGTTGAATAGGCAATCTATCAAAGGGCAATAGATTGCCTATAAATACAGCCAACCACCGGGGAAAGTGGTTGGCTGTATTGTGTTTTTTCTACGATCAATATGTTGCGTTGGTACAGCATATCCCCCGGAGATCATCACT
This sequence comes from Paenibacillus sp., assembly GCA_031254035.1. Lineage (GTDB taxonomy): Bacteria > Bacillota > Bacilli > Paenibacillales > Paenibacillaceae > Paenibacillus_AQ. The sequence continues at coordinate 60,620 of JAIRVF010000033.1, read as the reverse complement.
ACCGCTGCTTAGTTGATTGCTTCCGTTTAAATCCCAACCGGAATACTACGCGTAGCGATCATGCTGGATTGCTGCTGTGGATAATCGAGAAGCTGAACGACTTCGGAAGCGCATCGACTCGGGTTGTAATAATCTTGTCTGCTTGAGTCGAAATAGAAAGATTGGAAGCTTCGCTTCATTAAGATAGGTTCACCTGCAGCAATCTTGCCAAGCCATAGTTCGACCATGCCTTCATTTTGCATCGTTTCACCATAACCCCGTCTTACGAAATAATCACGGTTCATCTCCTCCTGACCCGGCAGGGATTCGCAGAACAGCATCGGCAGCCCTTTGGCGAGTGCCTCAGTGCATGTCATTCCTCCTGGCTTTGTAACGAGAAGATTGGCAGCGTCCATCCATTTGCTGATTTCACGGGTATGGCCCATCAAGACAATATTTTCATGTTGGAATTTCGGATCATTTTTCATTTTATCGAGCAGTTTTTGATTATTTCCGAGACAAAATACGAGTTGGACTTTTTCTTTCCAACGGACCAACTGTTCAAGCTGTTCGTTGGCTACGAGTCCCCAGCCGCCGCCCATAATCAGAACTGTGGACATATCTTTGATCTTCAGATTTCTGCGGACGGTAGATTTATCCTCGGTGGACCAGAATTCCGGATGTACCGGGATACCGGTTGCGCGTACGTTTTCCCGGCTAACGCCGCGTTCCAGAAGCAGCTGGCGCACGTTTTCCGTCGAAACCAGGAAGTGGTCAACCCGTGAGCTCATCCAGGAGGCGTGGGCATCATAATCCGTAATGACGGTGAAAAGCGGAACATTCAGACCTGCAGCCTTCAATCTGGAGATGATAGTCGTCGGGATCGGATGCGTCGTAATGATCAGATCCGGACGCAAATGCTCGATGACTTTCGCTGTCTGATGGTAGAAAATCCGGTGCAAAGCCATTGTGGTCAGCTTGCTTAATGGTTTTTCATGTTGTTTTCGATAAAGCATACCGACAAGACCCGGATTGGAGTTTATCGTTAATCGGTAGGCCGACATAATCCAAGGAGCGACGTTTGGATTCAAAAATGAGCCTAACTCGATGACTTTCGTATGAATATTCGGATTCATCTTTTTCATGCCTGCGGCCAAAGCATAACCAGCCTGTGTATGTCCGCTTCCAAAACCTTCTGATAAAATTAATACTCTTTTCTTGCTCACAGGATCACCTTCGATCTTTATATTGGATCCTCCTTCGTTAAGGAGGCAGTTTATGTTCTTTATGGGATGTATGTCTGTTATGTATTAGAGTTCAAACCCTGTGAAAGATAATGCCGTCTATATGTTAAGTGTATGACGGAAAGCGTATCTTCAAAACGGACCGTGGACCAGTTTCGATGCTAGACCAAGGTCGGGGGAACTTTGCTTGTTTTGGTTATCCTTTGCTTGTTTTGGTTATCTATGTAATTAGACGATGCGAGAAAAGAAAACCATGCAACTTTTTTAAAATAGATTTTATTTTGCAGGCTGTATTATACTAGTAATAGAATTACAGGGAATTTATGTTATAAATACAAAAAATCCTTATGGGGAAAAGAGGGGCAAGTCTGAGAAAAAGAATGGAACGGATGTTGACTAGGCATGAAGGTATGGAAAGAATTGCACTGAATCAGATGATAGAGCGGGCCGAACAGGAGATAAGCAAAGACGGACAGAAACAGCTGGCAGAAGATATACTCCGCATTATAGATGAGCTCCTCGATGAAGAACAGGAACGGCTGGATCGTGAAATTAATGTGCATGTCGTATTTAGTCCGTCGGCGGCTGGTACGATCAAAGTAGCTTTAAGCAATTGCGATAAAAGGTTGGAAAGCCGCGTAATCCACTGGGACGATTTCTTTTCCTTTGGACCAATCAACCAAATCCATCAGGAGGATGGCCGGCTTAATCGGGAGCAATGGATGATGGAGCGGTTTAATCACGAAATGTTTCGAAGAATGATGAACCATCGTCTAGATAACGTTATGAAAGAATTATCTAATATCCCGGAAAACCGCCGCATTTATTTGTGGTGTGGTGAAAATGCCCATGAACAGGCATCGCTCAGACTCGCCATGCATGCGTTACGTGGCAATACCAACAAAATACATATTATGAATGCAACCCAGTTATATAAAGAAATAGCATATAAATATGAGCCGGCGTTTGAACCTCGTTTTGTAGGACAGTTCCCTTTGGAAGCGTTAGAGGAAATCATAAGTCGGTTTGAGTCTGCTATTCCCGTTGATGAACATATGAAGACTGAATTGGCTGCGGATTGGAAACGGTTGTCAGAAACGACGGAAACGCTGCGCATATGGAAGAATGGAGAGTTTGTCAGCCTCGAAGAAGATGCTTTTGACACAGAAATTTTGAATACGATCCGGGAATTGCAGCAGTCAGGTGATATTAAGATTGTACAGGAAGGTTATGTGGGGGCAGGCTGTGTCGTGTCGGACTTAATAGATCGCAATATATATGACAGTGTCCAATATATCGAATACCGTTTTTGGCATTTGATCAGCTGCGGGCAACTTAAGTTTAAAGGAATACCGTACGCACTGTATTTATATAGTGTAAAAATTCCGTAATGGGAAGAATTCTGTTTTGCATTTTCGAATATGTTCATCAAGCGGTGGAATGGGAATCTATTTTAGGGATAAAAAAAACGCCGTCGTCAGTGCCTTTTCGGCACCACGTTCGGCGCTGTTCCGCTTTTTTGTTGGCGACAATCTGGGTCATCGGTTTGCGGCTCCATGTTATTCGTCCTCCGAGAATGGGTGACGGCTGGTTAGTTTGAGCGGACTTCACTGACTTTTGCCTCGACTTTTTCAATTCATTCTCCTCCTTAGGAAAGATACGTTTTCAGGATATAACATTTTAAACATGAACTCAAGTGATATGCGTAAGATAAATGGTATGCTATAATCAATTTGGTTTAATATGGTAAAGGGGAGGTTTATAACAATGAAGCAAAAACATTCCAAAAGGCGTGCCTCGACTGGTACTTCAACCAATAAGGTGGCCAAAACCGTACTTGCCAGTACGATAGGCTTAAGTCTTCTGCAGGTACCTGTATGGGCAGGAGCTTCCGACGTAAGAGTAACCGAATACACGGTTAGCACCTCAGGATCATCTACGAATAGCGGAACCGGATACGCAACGTCAACAGCAGCATCTGATGATAAAGTTGCGGGAGAAAAAACACAAATAACCAAAGAGGAAGCAGTGCAAAAAATGATCGCCTTGTTTCCAATCTTGAAAGATGCTAAGCCGGATGGTTCCAGCTATATGGAAAGTAGTGGAGGCTATCCCGGTAATGAAAATGTATGGTCATTAAGCTGGTCTTTTTCGAAAGGTAACCATTCGTTTGGTTTCAGTACAAATGTGGATGCAATCACGGGAGAAGTTCTCAGTTTTAGTATGCCATATTACCTGTACTATGATGACAATGCGTATTACCCCCCGGAGATTACGAAAGAGCAGGCCGAAAAGCTGGCCAAGGATTTTATCGTACAAGCTGCTTCTACCATTCGTGTCGAGAATCTTATTCCGCAAGATGTGCAGTACTATAATATGAATAACAAAATGCTATTTGGACCGGTCTCATACTCTTTTACCTACAATACCAAAGTAAATGGCATTCCTTCGGATGGCGAAAATTTCAATATTAGCGTGGACGGAAAGGGCCGCATTACAAGTTACTATCGTTCGAACCCTACGAAAAAATATCCATCCGGCCAAGCGGCAATTGCATTATCCGATGCTACAGCCGCATTTAAAAAAGATTTATCACTCACTCTTGCCTATGTACCATACAACGAGAACTACTTCTCCCCCAACACAAAACAAGATTGGCGGCTTGAATACATACCTTCGCCTTATTTGACAACGATGGACGCCAATACGGGAAAAAGATTGAATTTACTTCAGAATATAGACACCACGCCTCCCAAAACTTTGGAATATACAGCGCTGCCGGCCACTTCAAAGACTTTTATTCCCCATCAGGGCAAGGCATTAACCTCCAAAGAAGTAACTCAAATGTTTGCTGACTTGGTACCTACAAGCAAAGAGTATTCATTGTCATCTCGCACTGGAAATAACTTGGTTGATCCGAGCAAGCAGATTTGGAATTTATACTGGAACAAAAATACTCCAATAGGTCCTTCGGATAACATTAACTTGTCTGTAGATTCGGACACGGGTCAGCTTATAAATTATAGTATATTTTCGCAGTTTGTTAACGGTAGTGACAGTGCCAAATCCGACGCCGAAAGCAAAGCAAAAAATGACGTCCCTGCCATTTCCGAATCGAAAGCCCAGGAAAAAGCCATTGAACTCGTTGGACGTTATTATCCCGATGCAGCCAAAACTCTCAAACTTTCCAATGAATCTGCTGTGGATACATCGGGTGGAAAAACCCAATACAGATTTGTTTTCCAGCAGTTTTACAAAGATCTCCCTGTCTATAACCATCAGGTAAATGTCGTTCTGGATGGTAGTGGCAAGCTCATATCTTACAGCTCGAATCCCTCTCTCTCCGAAGGTTATGGAAAAGATCTGGATGCGTTGACAGCCCAAGTTAAACCCGAAGATGCGCTGCGCACATATCAGGAAGCTTTAGGGACAGAACTTAGGTATACCTCAAGTGGTGGTTTCTACACGGATAGCAAGTTTTTGGAGCCAAAGATTACGCTCAGCTATGTTCCCACATTTAATGGCGAACGTAGGCTCCCGTTCCTGAATGCCATTACCGGAAAAAGCGAATTTTTCGGGTTCCCAGAGGTAAGCAGCAATGGGAATTCGGCAAGCCTCCCTTCGGATGCCGCTTCGCACAGCGCAAGCAAGGATCTCGCGACACTGTTGGAATACAACGTTATCAAGCCTGACAGCGACGCTCTTCTTCATCCAGACGCCGAGCTTACTTATGGAGATCTGCTGGTCATGCTCTCGAAAGCGGCATTTCCTGATCAAATGAATTACGATATAAGCCGGATCGGCAAACAGTTTAAGGATGTTTCATCGGACAGTCCATATGCCCAGGCCGCTATGATTCTCTCCGACCGTGGCTTGCTCAGATATACACAATCCACCGTACTGCATCCAGAGCAGAAGCTGACCCGGGAAAAATTGGCCGAAACGGTCGTTAATATTTTGCATTATGACCGCCTTGCCAAGTTTTACGATGCAGACCCGAAGGTCATGAGCCTATCGGATGTGTCAGACATACAAAATAAAGGGGCGGTGGAGATTGTAATCAAGCTGGGGTTGATGTCAGCTAAGGACGGAAAATTCGAACCTACCAAAGCGGTCACCAAAGCAGATGCCGCCAAAATTCTTGTATTGCTTGCCCAAAGTCAGGGGAAAGTGGATACACCGATCAACAGCACAGGCTATATGTATTAATGTTAAATCCGGCTGGCGGATATGACGCCGCCGGATTTTTATATGTTGTTTTTTTGGGGGGAGGCTATTCAAATGTCAAAAAGTAAGAGCCGTGGTTTTATTCGAAGGCTTGTCGGAATTATCCCAGTGTCATTATTTATCGTTATTCTCGCCGTTTCATCGCTTTGGTTCGAGAATCCGCCTAAGGGTAAGGGGACGGATACCGCCGAGAACGGCTTTTCTGCTGATCGAGCTTTTGTCTATTTGACGCATATTGCTAAGGAGCCGCATACTCCATTTCTCCCTGAACATGAGATGGTCAGAACATACATCGTGGATCAATTCAGTAAGCTTGGCCTCGATGTCATGGTGGAATCCTATCCAACCAAAATAATTAATCGTGGAAACGGAAACGGCAATGAAGATGTTACGCTTTACAACATCATCGCCACTCTTAAAGGATCACTGAAAGGGCAAGCACTAATGATGTCCGCCCATTATGATTCCGTACCCAGTGGACCCGGGGCAAATGACGACGGAGTGGCTGTAGCAGCTTTGCTTGAGACCGCACGTGCTTTGAAAGCGCAGGGTAAGCCGCTGCATGATATCTTGTTCGTCATCACAGATGGAGAGGAAGAGGGGCTTCTTGGTGCCGAAACATTTTGGAAGGCATCCAGGTTCAAGGACCGAGTTGGCATGGTCGCCAACTTTGAAGCCAAAGGCGCAAGCGGTCCTTCGCTCATGTTCCAAACCAGCGATGCCAACAGCAAGCTGATTCATGAATTCGCATCCATCGCACCGGCCCCGGTCAGCAATTCATTCCTCGCAGATCTCTACCGCACGATGCCGAACGATACCGATCTGACGGTTTCCTTGCGAGAAGGGATTCCCGGATTGAATTTCGCATACGTAGCTAGCTGGGAAAAATACCATACCACCGATGACTCGATTGAAAATGTATCCAAGGCAACGCTACAGCATCACGGTGAAAACGCTTTGGCGATTGCGAGTCATTTTGGAGCAATGGATCTGAGCCAATTGAAGTCTGCAGAAGATGCAGAGTATTTTAACTTATACGGCAAAATCCTGTATTACCCGCAATCCGTAAATCTGCCGTTAGCCATAGTTTTGACGGCGGCTTTGCTTGTACTGTTTTGGCTATTTGCAAAGAAGCAGTCGCTGCGGCTTGGCAAAATTGCCACAGGGGTCGTTTTTGTGGTAATTGGAGTTCTGTTATCCGCGCTTGTTTCTTTCGGCTTCTATGAATTACTGAATAAAATTGATACCGGCATTCATATTCAAGTCTACAATTTCAGCTTCCTAGCAATCACTTTGTTGATTCATATTTTGTTAAGTTTATATCTACGTCGGAGTAGGAATGAGCTTGAAATGATCATTTCAGCGATGTTTATGTTTCTGATTTTGGTTTGGATTGTCACATTCCTGATACCGGGTGCGGGATATATGTTCAGTCTTCCGCTGCTTGTTCATTGCATAGTACTCGCATTTCTGCAAGGATCGAAGGATCCGTCCGCAGCACTCAAACGCAGCTGGATGATTATGATTCTTGCGGTGCTGCCCGTGCTGTTGTTCGCCTCGCTGTTCCATCTGTTTTTTACGTCGATGCAGCCGGTGGAAAATGTCGTTTGTGCAGTGTTCTTATCTCTGAACCTGTTTATGATTTATCCGTTCACGCGGAATATAGCCGATTTGTTTTCAGGAAAAAAGGCTATAAAAGATACTAGTGCGGGTACTGGCATTCAGGGATAATTTAATCATGCAGAGAGCCGCTTCAATAGCGGTTTTTTTTAATGGCAAAAGGATCATCGTGGGGGATTTAATTTTTTGATTAGAAGGAAACAAACTTTACAATATAAATATATGGTTATATGCTATCTCGAGAAGCATGATACTTAAAGGGGGAATATCAAGATGGACCGGATAACGGATGCTGCAGAGAAGCTAAAGCTTCTTGGAGATAAGACCAGGCTGACTATTCTTTGTTTACTTAAAGACCGGGAGTGGTGCGTGTGCGAGCTTGTCGAGGTTTTATCCATATCCCAGCCCGGGATCAGCCAGCATATGCGAAAACTCAAATCGCACGGGATTGTGAGCGAATCGCGAAGAGGACAGTGGGTCTACTATTCGCTTCATGTGCAGGACAAACCATTTATTCAGGCTGTACTTGACTGCATGCCGGATACAAAAGGGACTTTATCTCTGTTGAACAAAAAGGAACCTGGGCCAATCTGCAATTAAGGTAAGGTATGGGGTGCTGGTTAGCCTATTTAGGAGCCTAAGTAGGGGTCTAAGTAGGGGTAGAGGTCACCTTTAACATGGGATTGTTGACAATTCTTGTTTTTTGTCAGAGGAACGTCACAAATGAGTAGGACATACGGGAGAAAAGCCTGTGATATAATAAACACATTGATAATCAGACGGAAGCAGGTGTCCCCAATATGAAAAAGGTAGTTGTGATCGGCGGAGGCATTACGGGTTTGTCTACCGCTTATTATTTGCAAAAAGCAGCCAACGAAAAAGGTTCACAAATCGGCATTACCATTGTGGAGGCAAGCGATCAGTTAGGCGGCAAAATTAGAACGGCTCATGACGGGGAATTTACGATGGAAACAGGGGCGGATTCGATCGTTACCCGCAAAACGAATGCTGCCGACCTGATCGAGGAATTAGGGCTGAAGGATCAGGTGGTTTATAACGCGACGGGGATTTCTTACATATATTCGGATGGCAAGCTGAAGCAAATTCCGAAGGAAGCCGTGTTCGGCATTCCAACCAGCATTGAATCGCTGGCAACGACCGAATTGGTATCGGCAGAAGGTAAAGTTGAAGCATTAAAAGACCTGTATACGCCGAATGAACGATTTACGAAAGATGATTCCGTTGGCGATTTTCTTGAAGCATTTTTCGGGAAAGAATTTGTGGAGAAGCAAATTGCTCCCGTGCTGTCCGGAGTTTATTCAGGCAAACTAAGCGATCTGACCATTGCGTCCACGCTCCCATACCTGATCGATTACAAAAACGAATACGGCAGCATCATTAAAGGTTTATCCGAAAATATAGCCAAGTTCCAGAGTGACGGGGGAAAGAAGTTTTTGTCATTCCGGGAGGGCGTATCCCAGCTAATCGGTGGTTTGGAAAATCATTTGTCACGTACCGAGATTATAAAAGGGGTTGCCGCCGAGACATTAAAGCCTACGGAAAATGGCGGTTATGAAGTCACCCTGATGGATGGGCGGATCCTTGAGGCAGATGTGGTTGTGATCAGTACATTGTCCGATTCCGCTAAGAAATTGTTAAGGTCCCCTCGTCTGAACAAGGAATTCGATCAATTCAAGAACAGCTCGCTTATCAGCGTGTACATCGCTTTTGATGTGCCTGACAAAGAACTTCCGGCAGACGGAACGGGATTTATAACTGCGGATAGTGAAGATGTCAAATGCAACGCATGTACTTGGACAAGCCGGAAATGGGAGCACACGTCCACGGAAGGCCAGCTGCTGGTAAGACTCTTTTACAAGAGCTCCAATCCGTACTACGGGGAGCTGGTGAAGCTCTCAGAGGAAGAATTGCTCAAGGTTGGTATGGAGGATATTCAAGCAAGCCTTGGCATTACGAGCAGGCCGCTTACTTATGACGTAACCAAATGGCATGAAGGAATGCCAAACTACCATATTACGCACCATCAGATCGTCAAGTCACTCGAGGCGAAAATGGATGAAATGTTCCCGAATGTTTTTTTGGCGGGATGCTCCTATTACGGTGTAGGTATTCCGGATTGTATAGCAAACGGGGAAGAAACGGCGGCGAAGATTTTGAATTTGCTTGCTGAATAATAATGTGTAAGAAGGGTCCGGACAAGCGTCCGGGCCTTTTCTGAATGGCTATGTTAATCCGGGTCGGGTACGAGATAATCAGCCTTCTTCAATGATTCTAGTGAGGATTTTCTTACTTTCGATATCTTTGGAACGTACCTTGCGACCAATTTGCTCGTATACTTCTTTTTCTTCAAGTAGTTGATTTGGACTTAATACGAATGCTGATATTCCATTCAGGGTGAAATGCTTTAAGGGAAGTGAATTTGCTTTCCACACCCATTCAGGTAGTCCATTCGGAATAATATTTCCATCACTTGATCGAGTTAAATAAAGAAATTGGATTTCTACATTACCCTTACGGAAATCCGTCTGCCGATCACTTACTGGCATCCTTTCGTACTCTGCTTCTACAAGTGCCCGCTCCAGACTTTCTCGATACTGCACCCAAGTGACTAAATCGAGGTCTTCATGCGGTCTGGTAATCTCTCCAAGTAGAAAGTCAATTGCCCAACCTCCACGCAGCCAAAACTCCCCACCGATCGCAGAAAAATACTGCGTTAATCTGTCCAAGTGCATTCAATTGGGATAGGGTTTGCTCATCAGTAATATTTTGCGACATATAGCTGCCTCCTAAAAAGGGATTACATATTTCTGGAAACGAATCATTTTACCGATTGGCTCGCATAAGAAGATACGTGACAATATAAGCAAGCGACGTTACGCCGAAGAGCGAGAACACACCAGGAGTACAGCTCAAATACAAGCTGGCGGGAAGCGACCAGATAAATGCGACGAACATCAGGATTTTCTTTGAGAACAATACGGATAAAAGTGTAGTTTAGTTCATTATAACCCAGGGATTTATGGCAAACATATCCTTTAGGCAACATAACTGTATTTTTTAAAAATCCCTCTGTTTTGTCAGAATCCGGAGCTTCTTAAAGTCTATAAAGTAAGTCAACGTTTTGAGAGGGGAATCCAATTAAGTTATATGCATTCCCAATATACTTATTTATAGAAGGAGATGTATCAAATGTTTAAAAAACTAGAATGCGTGTCTATTCATACAAAAGATATTGAGAAATCACTTTCGTTTTATATCTCTGAGGGTTTAACTGAGAACTGGAAGATCGAACGGACATTGGAGAATGGTTCAACTTGGACCGTTATAGGTTTAAAATTTCCTTTGAAAGATAGTTCCGAACTTGTACTAAGTAATTACCCTGAAATAAACTTCACAGAAGTCGAAATTTATGTTGAAGATGTTCGACAAGCATATAGTGAACTAAGGAAGAACGAAGAAATCCAATGGATTAGGACTCCGTTTGCAACTGAATCTGGACATTTTCATGACCACCGTTTGATTGGCTTAAATAAGGTGCGAGGCTATCCTCTAGCAATTGTTTTACCATTTCTCTTAGCTCTGCCGGGTAAATAACCTCCGCATCGGGCCCATACTTCAATAGAAGTCTAGAAACATATGCAAATTCTTCACGGGGAATATTGCCGTGCCATTCCTGCTCTGAGACATTCTGAAACAGTGGATCTGACCCGGCTAAACGGACGCCGAACGGGGTGAACTTTATTTTCGCGGCGGCCCCCTCACGTATATCTTCCGTTTTTAGCCATTGAGCGAGTGTGGGGAGGTCAGAAAGGGTGCTTTCTAGCATCGTCATTTCAATTACCCGGTCCGAACGGTACAAAATGATTCGCTCTTTGCTATATGCTGGCATGTACCAATAACCATGATCAAAATATAGACCGATAGGATACACTTCAAAGTTCTTTTCTCCAGAAGTAGAACGATAGCGCATTTTAATACGGCGTTTGTTCATTGCTGCATCAAGAATGACAGACGTATATGGGGATTCGGATTGAGTAGAGATCACGCGGAAGGAAATGTAGTCCTTCAGCCCATCGATCATTTCCTGCACATCCCTGGGAAGTTCGGAATAGTATTGCTCGGATAAATGCTCGCGTACGGATCCAAAAGGGATATCTGGAATATCCTCCAGCAGCTTCAGCATGAGAAAAAGCCCCATCGCCTCGTCTCGAGACAAGTGAAGCGGAGGAAGCAGCCGGTTAGGAAGCGCCCGATATCCGCCGTGCGGCCCGGTTTCGGTATACAGCGGTAACCCGGTCTGCTGCAAATAGTCTAAATCTCTTTGGATGGTTCTGACCGATACATTAAATTTCTCGGCAAGTTCCCTCGCAGTATATTTTCTCCGAGAGTCGAGCATTCTCATTAGAGCAATTCTGCGTTCGTTCATTTTAGGCTCCATTGGCTCCTTTCATGGAAGATATTTATAAAATACATTTTAACTACGACAAAGGATGTCATAAATGTATTGTATCATAGGTAACAGAAAGGAGAGATCAAACAATGAACAAGACTAAATCCAACAAAGTGGTGCTGTATATTGCCATGAGTCTCGATGGATATATTGCGCTGCCGGACGGCTCGGTGGAATGGTTATTTGACGTAAAAGGCGATGGGGGAGACAATGGATACGCCGACTTTTACGGTACCGTAGGTACGATTATTATGGGAAGGAAGACGTATGAAGAGGTGTTAAAGCTTTCGGATGAATTTCTCTATGCCGGAAAGCCTTGTTATGTGATAACACGGACCCCATCCCGACATGAACAGACGCCCTACGTTACATTTACGGATGAAGCACTGACCGAACTTGTACCACGTTTGAAGCAGAAATCTGATGGTGACGTCTGGCTAGAAGGCGGAGGCCAGCTGGTTCAGGCCTTCATGCAAGAAGGGTTGATGGAAGAAGCGGTTATCGCAGTGATTCCTAAGGTGCTCGGTCAGGGCATTCCTTTATTTCCGGAAGGGACTGTACCAAGTACTTTCGAACTGCAGCACATGGAACGGCGCGGGGATATTGTTTTGTTAACGTATCAGGTTTAATTGTAAAATAACGGTTCAAAGTCTGCTCTTCGGAAGCAGGGTATTTACGACTTTGAAAAAGCAGTCTTTCCTTCGGCTTTAGAAAGCATGGAGGGAAGGCTGCTTTTATGTGCAAACAGGTCTGGAGGCGGTGAGAGGGGATTTAAAATAGATAAAACGGCAGCGTGGCCATACTTCTGACCATGTCTGCCGTTTTCTAATATGTGTTATCTTGTTATTACCGATTGTCGATCTTCTCCGGATACAGGTCATGATTCATCAAGCGTTGCTGCGCCATCTGCTCATATTTTGTTCCCGGTTTGCCGTAATTGCAGTACGGATCGATGGAGATGCCGCCGCGTGGTGTGAATTTTCCCCATACCTCTATGTAGCGTGGATCCATTAGCTTAATGAGGTCGTTCATAATGATGTTCATGCAGTCCTCATGGAAATCGCCGTGGTTCCGGAAGCTGAAGAGATAGAGCTTAAGCGATTTGCTTTCAACCATCTTTTGATCCGGGATATAGCTGATATGCAGTGTGGCGAAATCCGGCTGGCCGGTAATCGGGCACAAGCTCGTAAACTCAGGGAAGTTGAACTTAACAAAATAATCGCGGTAAGCATGTTTATTATCAAAACTTTCAAGCACCTCGGGTGCATATTGAAACACATATTGGGTCCCTTGGTTGCCAAGAAGCGTTAAATCTTTCATTTCTTCGGGTTGTCTGCCTGTCATCTCGTTAATTCCTCCTCTAGTTGGCGGCGATCAGACGCCACGTTTGTTGCCCCATACCAGCGTGTGCAACTGCGGGAGAATCCGCACGTTGTTGAATGCTTCGGAGACCATAACCTTGTCGATCAGTGATTCGTATTGCATGAGCAGTTCGGCGGCATGGCTGTCTTTATCCATCCGGATCACATCCGAATTCCCCACCTGTAAATACATCGGAGCGTCAGGATATCGACGATGTACGTCCTCTGCATACACTAGATCCTGGTCATTGAAAATAACCACTTTCAAGCTGTAGGCATACGCTGCGGGACGATCTGCAATTCGGTTCACGATCTCGTCAAGCTTATTCCAATCGGTTGTCATACCGGAGCTTGGTGGCTTTGGTGAAACTGTCACCTCATCGATCTCCGCCAGCCAATCTTGCCAGCGGGAGCCTTGCGTTTCCACGGCTATCCGGATGCCGGAAGCCTTCAGCAAGGAGACGAGCGATGAGAGCTGGGGGAGGAGCAGTGGGTTTCCGCCGGATATTGTCACGTGTGAAAAACGATCCCCGCCGATGTGCTTTAGTTCCATCCAGATCTCTTTGGCATCCATTTTCCGTATGTCCTTTACGCCGCTCCCATCCCAAGTAAAAGCCGAGTCACACCAGGAACAGCTGTAATCACAGCCGGCGGTGCGTACAAACATCGTTTTTTGACCGATCACCATACCTTCGCCTTGTACCGTGGGCCCGAAGATTTCCAGAACGGGAATAGGGGGGGCCTTCTTTACAGATGCAGATGCATCCACTGCGGCTGCGCTCATGACTCCACCCACTCCCGGCGAAACTCTGCGTAGCTGGTTGGTGTTTCATACAAACGCACGAATTCGGTGCGACCTTGATCGATGAGTTCCGTATATGGCTCCGCAGTAAGCGCAGCTTCCATTTGCTCATACAGCCAGATGACCATATTTTCCGCCGTCGTATTCATCGGAGGTAGCGTCTCATTGAGATAACGGTGGTCAAGAAATGGCTCAATCCGTTGTTTCCATATTTCTTTGACAAGGCCAAAATCGGCTGCAATACCAATCTCATTCGGATATGCACTGATGCCAAACACGACTTTATAGGTATGGCCATGCAGATTTTTGCATTTCCCCTCATACGCATGCAGATGATGGGCAGCGTCAAAGGTAAATTCCTTGCTGACCATAACACGATAGTGCCGATATTTCAGGTCCTCGGGCTGAATATCTGTTCCCAGCTGCTGCAAGCGGTCTACGATGCGAAATTCACCTGGAGTCCCGGTCATCGTGCGATCCCCCCAGGCTGATTTTGGAGAAATTGTTCCAGACCTCTACGACGCAGCTCGCAGGAAGGACATTCGCCGCAGCCGTCGCCGATGATGCCGTTATAGCAAGTCAGCGTCCGTTCGCGAACGAATTCGAATGCACCAAGTTCATGCGCCATTGCCCATGTCTCAGCTTTATCCAGCCACATGAGCGGGGTGTGGATCACAAAATTATAGTCCATAGCAAGGTTCAAAGTAACGTTTAGTGATTTGACGAAAGAGTCACGGCAATCGGGATAACCGCTGAAGTCCGTCTCGCATACGCCTGTGACCAGATGTCTGGCGCCAGACACTTTGGCAAGAACGGCCGCAAAGCTGAGAAATAGATGATTTCGTCCCTCGACAAAGGTGCTTGGCAGCTCGCCTTCCTCTTGAGTAATGTCGATATCGCTGCGGGTAAGCGCATTAGGAGCGAGCTGATTCAATAGGCTCATATCCAGAACGGTATTCTTGACGCCAAGCTCCTTTGCGATGCTTTGCGCGCATTCGATCTCGAGACGATGGCGTTGTCCGTAATCAAATGTTACCGTCTCGACTTCTCCGAATTGCTGTTTTGCCCAGAACAGGCAGGTGGTGCTGTCTTGGCCGCCGCTGAACACGACAACCGCTTTTTCGTTTTTGAGCATAAAAAAACCTCTCCATCTTCAAAATGTGTTGTACAAGCAAAAAAATTCGCTTCTACCTTCGAAGAGAGAGGGTTCTTGAACTGTCCGTCAAAAAACATGCCCAGCGGAAATAAACCCGGGAAGGGCAGTCTTAGTTTTTTATAGAGGGAGTTCGCGAACCTCTCCCGGAGCGGCACGGGCCACTGCCGGACTTTCTTCTGTTGGCGACTATACGCCGATTCATTATAACATAGTGGACATGAAAGTGAGTACCCGATATGTTAATCTTCCTTCAAATCGCCATAATATTTCTGAAATAGAGGTTCAACGTCCGTAAACCGAATACATGCGTCATCTGGCGAACCTGGTTTGTCGCTATCCTGCGACCAGAGTGCGGAACAGGACTCCACCAGCTCGATCGTGTCTCTACACCAGCGAATATATTGAATTTCTTGTTCCAAACCTCTTCTTATGACAGTCGAGCTCACTAAAATCCGTGAATTCATGACATTACGCTCCCGGATGCTTTCCCAGCGCTCATCAAGGATGCGTTTCATTTTGGCTAACCGCTGTTCCCGCTCCTTTTGATAGGCCTTTAGTTGGAAAATGACCTCCTCGGCGGGAATGTTGTCCATAAAGAAGGCTTGCATCAAAAAGGAGTCCTTAAGCTTCGGCGTTTCCGGAGGCGAAAGCAGCCAAGGGATCAGTTCCTGCTTGCCTTTGTCCGTGCTGTTTCAATGTTCGTTGCATCTGCTGAGTTTCCTTTACCGAGGGAAGGGACAGCAAGAATTCCGGCAACTCCGAGTACAAGTAAAATGCCGCTGAACACGAGAACCGTTGTCGGAACTCCCCATATCGAAAGCAACACTCCAGTTAGTGATATTCCCGGCAGAGCCGCACTGCTTGAAATCATATGGTACATACTGAATACGCGGGTGTAGTTTTCTTTCTCCACGATATCCTGCATATAGGTCACAAATGTAATGTTAAAGCATCCCAGCGCAATTCCTTGCACGAAAAAGAGGGGCAATATCACCAGCCAATTTTGGATTACATATAAGCTGCCGATGCTGATGCAAATGGTGAAAAGCGGAGGGACGATCAGCCATTTTCTCTCTATTTTTTTATACCGTTTTGGAACAAGAGCCGCACCTACAATCATGCCGGAAAGAGAGGCTGTCCCGATAAAACTTAAGTTTTCAACGCCTGAACCAAGCACATCTCTTAAAAAGGAGAGCAGAATCAAATCTACTGAGGAGGCAATGAACATGGCAATCGTCAAAAAAACAAACAACGTGCCGAGCTGACGGTGGCGGGCTAAAACGCCCTTTGGTTCTGAATGCGGCAGCAATCAGCTCCAAAGGGCGTTGGTTCAAAAGAATCTATGAAATAGGGCTGTTTAAGCGTGTTGAAGAGCCAGTTTGTTCGCAACTTCTTTTACTTGGTTCAAGCCCGCTTCGATAATTTCATTCGCTTTGTCAGGGGATGCGTTATGTCCTTCAATAACGACTTCACCGATAATCTCCATGCCGAATACACCACCGAATACGTTACGCATATAACTAACGGCCATTTCCATTGGCGCAGCTTCAGGTGCAGAGTAATATCCGCCGCGTGCGTTCAGGAAGATCGCCTTTTTGTCAGTCATCAATTGTTGCATATTGCCTTCGGAATCGAATTTGAACGCAAAACCAGCTGCATAAACATAATCGATAAAGGTTTGCAATTTAGCTGGAATGGTGAGGTTCCAAAGAGGGAAGGCAAATACGACTACGTCTGCTGCGGACAAAGCATCCATAGCTTTTTGCTTGGCAGCTACGATGCGGCTTTCAACGTCGGTCAATTCGGCACCATTTTGCATTTTGCCAAACGCATTAAACAAGTCTTGTCCGAAATAAGGCATGTCCTCGGCGAAGACGTCATAAGTGGTTATATTCAGGTTCTCAGCACCTTTTACGGATTCCATAAATGTTTCGTACATTCTACTCGAAATAGCCTCTGCTGCAGGGCGGTTGTTTGCTTTTACGACTAATACGTTTTTCATGATGTAATTTCCTCCATTTGTTAAACACCAAGATAAAGTAGATATGGATATTCCACTAAGTTAAATATCTCGTGTTAAAGTTTTTGTGTAAACAACTATCTGTTGTAGTTAAATTGTAAGCTACTTTCTAAAATTCCGCAACCCCTTTTGAATACAATTTTCTTTTTGATATGATTAAATTTCATAAGTAGTATCATATTCAGGATTAAAAGAACATGCCTCATCCGTATCCAACAGGCTCAGCAACTATGTTTATTAAAGCAAGGCATGAGGCTGCTGCAAGAGGTGACGGCTATTCATTCGCTGTAACTCTAACAGAAGGTGATGTTTTCATAGGGGTTGTCGGGCTACATGTAAACAAGACTCATAATATGGCAGAACTGTCATATTGGATTGGCAAACCATATTGGAAAACTGGCTTTTGCACAGAAGCGGCCACACGGGTCGTTCAGTTGGCATTTAATGATCTAGAGTTAAATCGAGTATTTGCCGCAGCGATGACTCGGAATCCTGCTTCGTATAGAGTTATGGAGAAGATCGGAATGAAGCATGAGGGGATTTTGCGTAATCATATTCGAAAGGGAGATGCTTATGAGGATTTGAGGTATTATGGAATTCTCCGAAGTGAATTTCGGAAATACCGGACTGAGTAATCACGATGAGGGGGCTTCTTCCATGACGAAGACGTACTGAATCAAGGAAGGCTGTCATTTACGAAACCCTTTTGAATTGTTTAGTTTGTCTCGAAAAGCATTGAAATTGAATCTATCAGCTTTATTTTTACTTTTTTCATCTTGCTTGCTTTAGCTTATACTAATAATAAAAAACCTAAGTAAGGTGTGAAAACATGTCTCCCCGTACAAAGAAACAGAACGAGATTATTCGAGAGCAGCGCAAGCAAGAGATTTTGCAGGCTGCCATTCAGGTATATGTAACTAAGGGCTATTCAGCTGCGAATTTGAGTGATATTGCAAATCAAGCAGGTCTTGCTCATGGGCTGGTGTATTATTACTTCAAAAATAAAAAGGGTCTTTTTCGTGAGCTTTACGAATGCATGATGGACAGATCTCTCGAATACACAACCTCATACTTTGAACAGGATGCGCCAGTGCTTGAACAATTCAAAAATTATTCATTGGTCGTCTGTGAACGTGTCATTAAAGACCCCGAGGCCCAGCTTTTTTATATGCGAATTAGTCTTGATTTACACCATCTCTATGAGCCTGGGAAATTTCCGCCCTTTGAGTGGATGAAGAACTTTATCAAACCAATGGCACAAGCCATCGACAAAGGAATCCAGGAAGGAGTGATCCGTCAGGGGGATGCATACCTTATGGCGATGCAATTTTGGGGAGCTGTGTCCCAAGGAATGAGTTATCTGGATCAGCTTCTTCAGGAACTGTCAGCTCAAGGTTTGACGGAAAAGGAAAAGAACAATGTAATAAGCGAAAAAATCCAACAAATCGCTGGATCGGCGGTTTCGTTTTTCAAGTCGTCCTAATTTTAGCATTTTATGGTTGACTGCGAACTCAATCAAAAATATAATAGGGCTCAAGGAGCGTGATTATTTGTCAACAATTCACAAGGAGATTTTGATTGATTCCTCACCAGAGCATGTATGGGATGTAGTCAGTGACGCAGGTGCTGTCCATCGTCGTCTTGTCCCCGGTTATACCGAGAACACCCTTATGAACGGCCACGAAAGAACCCTCTTCCTACCTAATGGCGGCATCACACGCGAACTCATCATTTCCATTGATGAAAAGGAACAACGAATGGCTTACGCGGTAAAAGAAGGACGCATGCCGCTCTTGCATCATCATGCATCCTTTCAAGTCCTCCCTCATGGCGACAAATACACCAAACTTGTATGGATAACCGATTTCCTTCCTGAAGAACTTGCTACCGAGATTGAGGCACGAGTAAATCGTGGCGCACAGGTTATGAAAGAAACCATTGAGGCCGAAGCGAAAGGGGGTCATCAATGAGAATTCTGGTCATTGCAGCTCATCCGAATATCGAACAGTCTCGAGTAAATAAACGTTGGTTGGCTGAACTCCATGAGTCCTCCGATCAAATATCGGTTCATGAGCTATACAAGGTATACCCTGATTTTGCAATCAATCCGGAGATTGAACAAAAGCTCATTGCAGGACATGATCGCATCGTATTACAATTTCCAATCCAATGGTACAGCACGCCAGCTTTGCTTAAGAAATGGCTTGATGACGTGTTTACGACATCTTGGTTGTTCGGATCTGGCGGTAAAGCTGTTGCAGGGAAAGAACTTGTTCTTGCCATGTCGATTGGAGGCGATGAATTTTCTTATCAGTCGGGTGGATTGATTGGCTATACAATCAGTGAACTCATCCGCCCCCTACAAGTATTTTCCAACCAAGTCAGCATGGCTTTTCTACCACATTTTAAATTTTATGGTGCGATCAAGGCGAATGATGATCCAATCGAAAATAGCGCCTCATCCTATCTGAAACACATCACATCTCCCGATCTCAATCCTATAATTGTTCGAAAACGTATGCTTGACGAAATGAGTAAGGCTAGTAACATCTAAGGAGTATCACGGAAAACGAAAAAGATGCCCTTACAGCTTCCGGATGGGAAGCGAAAGGGCATCTTTTTGATTTCTATTTAGGACGATTTATTCGATGTCGCCTTACACGAGCACCTTGCGGAACTCCTGCGTGAGCAGAGGAACCACTTCGAACAGATCGCCGACGATACCGTAATCCGCCACTTTGAAGATTGGAGCTTCAGGATCTTTGTTGATTGCGATGATGACCCGAGATTGGCTCATACCCGCTAAATGCTGGATTGCTCCGCTAATGCCGCAGGCGATGTAGATTTCAGGCGTTACCACTTTGCCTGTTTGGCCGATCTGCATCGAATAATCGCAGTAGCCCGCATCGCAGGCCGCACGGGATGCCCCGACAGCGCCCTGCAGCACATCGGCGAGTTCTTCGAGCGGTTTGAAGCCTTCCGCACTTTTGACGCCACGGCCGCCGGAGACGACGATTTTAGCCTCGGTCAGATCGACTTTGCCTGAGGTTTTACGAACGATATCTTTTGCAATCGAACGGAGCGAGCCAGCAGGCGTATATTCCAGTTCAATGATTTCACCAGGGGCTGCGGCAGATTCCGCAGGATTGATATTATTCGGACGGATTGTGATGACCTGCGGACCGCCTGTAAATTGTTTTTGCTCAAAGGCTTTGCCTGCGTATAGCGGGCGGGTATACAGAACGTCATCTCCTTGTTTTTCAATCGCAGTTACGTCCGAGATTTGTCCTGCACCCAGATGGGCGGCAATCGCCGGCGCCAAATCACGCCCCTGGGCGGTGTGTCCCAGTACTACAACATCCGGGGTGATGTGTTCAAAGACGGTTTTCATCACGTTCAAATAGGCTTCTGGATTATATATTTCAAGTTCGGGATGATCGATGGAATAGACTTGCCCCTCCACAACATTAGCCAGCTCCGAGGCCAGCGGCGTGATCTGTGAACCGATCAGGACAGCCACCGTTGTGTCTCCATCCTGCTTGGCGATTGAAACAGCTTGAAGCGCTTCCAATGTGACCTGTCGCAAGCTTCCGCCGCGAACCTCCGCTACCACCATATACGTTTTACCCATGTTTAGATCCTCCTTAATATGTCAGGATTTTCGCAAATCCTCATGTAAAAGATTCATGCATTACAAGTCGTTCGAATGTTGTTCATCATCCGGTTATTGAATGATATTTTCTCGCCGGATTTAGCACCAACATCGAAATGTATATGATTTTTCAAATACAATTACCGGATTCAGCACCCTTAGATCAGCTTGGCTTCCGTGCGCAGCAAATTCACGAGTTCAGCCGCTTGTGCAGCGTAATCGCCTTGCAGAATGCGTCCGGCCTGACGCTGCGGTGGAAGGGAGAGCGAGACACGCGTCGTTTTTGCTGCAGCATCGCCTTCACTAATGCCAAGGTCACCAATGGCCATCTGATGGAAAGGCTTCTTCTTGGCTTTCATAATGCCAGGTAGGGAAGGGTAGCGCGGCTCATTAAGCCCTTGCTGCGCTGTGAAGACGGCAGGAAGAGAAACTTCAAACGTTTCCGTGTCGCCTTCGGCATCGCGCTGCACCGTGGCTTGTTGTCCGTTAATGGACAGTTTGGTAATGGAAGATGTATGTGGAATATCCAGCAGTTGCGCCAGTCGAACGGCAACCTGTCCGCCGCCGCTGTCTACCGAGAAGTTGCCGCCAAGAATGAGATCATATGACTGTTGTCCGAGATAGGCAGCAAGCAAACGGGAAACCGTATACTCATCCGTTTCAAGGCCATCGCTGCTGATCAGCACCGCCTCATCCGCACCCATCGCTAGGGCGGTCCGGAGAGCTTCAGCTGTTCGGTCCGGGCCTACGCCGACCACGGTAATCGTGCCACCGTGCTGGTCTCTTTGCAGCAATGCTTCCTCAACTGCATATTCGTCGTAAGGATTCATCACGTATTTCACGCCATCATCGGAGATTTTCCCGTTTACAATTACGATTTTTTCCTCGGTGTCGAATGTTTGCTTTAGCAGTACAAAGATATTCATTTGGCAAGCTCCTCTCATAATTAACGAATTATTTTAGGCCTTTCAGGAAAAATTCCACCGACTTATCGACCTGGGCGGAGAGGGAATACTTCCGGTCCGAAATCAACCAAGAGGTGACGACTTCATCCATGCCGCCAAAAATCAAATTCCGCGTTACTTTCGGATCGAGATCTGGGCGGAAGATCCCTTCCGATATGCCTCTTTCTACAATATGCTCAATAAGCTGGATATAAGGCTTCACCACAAGACCGATAGCTTTGCGGAGTTCCAGTGAGCTTTGTCTCAGTTCAATCTGGGTGACATAGGCGAGGTTCACATTGTTTTCAAGCTCGGTAAAATGGATCTCGCAAATCTTCCGCAGAGCATCTTCTGCCGTATTGCTTTCTTTAATGCTGCTGTGAAACATGGCGACCAGATTACCGAGCCGCTCTTGAAACAGGGAAATAAGGATATCTTCCTTGTTTTTAAAATATAGATATATTGTACCGTCTGCTACACCAGCCTCCTTTGCGATTTTGGATATTTGGGAGCCGTGGAAACCGTTCTCCGCAATGACTTTTAACGCTGCATCCAAAATTAACTCATATTTTTCCAATTTTCTACTTGTCATGAAGCCACCTCAGTGTTAGAATTCAAATAACTGAATGAACGCTCATTCATTTTTTCTTAATCTTATGGTAAACGATGGCAGTTGTCAATGATACAGACAAGATTAATTGTGAGGAGTTTGTGGCTCAAAACAAAAACTAGTGGCTGACATCGTGCGAGGTGACCGCTGGGGTTACGGATCGTTCTTCCGATCGCTGTTGTCTCCAAATTTCTTGATTTTATATTATTAAAATGGTAGGAATTCGGAGACAGCTTATGCTTCCGATGCTAGCTTTCCTTCGGAAAGCTTTTAGGCGACCGCTAACGCTTCTTCAGATCGATTCCGTCCCCTACGCTACTTTCACTTTTTGTCAAACACTAATTATGATGTTGAGCCGATTTTGTAAAGGTATTCCATAGGCTCATATTTGCGAAGCCCTCATTATTAAAGACAAGTTGTAATCGCTTACCATACTAATAAGGCGCGATCAAGAAAATAACAGCCATTTTCTTGATCGCGCCTAAGGAATAAAATAACTTTTGGTTCAAGAAAGGATGGGTCACGATGATGTGGCAAATCATCAACTTACTCTTATTTCTAGCTGTGGCCGGCTACGGTATTTACCTCTTTTATAAGGCCGTATACCACCGGATCCTGTACGTCAAACTCGGGAAACCGACTGACTTCCGGAAGCAGCGTGAAGGAAGGTGGGGTGAATTACTTTCACAGGTAATCGGACAGAAGAAGCTGTTTAAGGATATGAAGAGTGGCATTATGCACTTTGTGATCTTTTACGGCTTTATCATTTTGCAGTTCGGGGCTCTGGATTTGATTATCAAAGGGCTAACGAACGGTGGTCACCTTCCACTCCCTGCATATAAAGTATTTGGTTTACTGCAGGAAATTACCGTACTCCTCATCTTAGTTGCAGTCGCATATGCGGCATACCGCCGGTACGGCGAGAAGCTCGCAAGATTGAAAAAAGGCTGGAAACCAAGTCTCGTCATCTTCTTTATATTTTTCCTCATGTTATCGGTTGTATTGTCCCTGGGCTTTGAAAGAATATGGCTCGGAGAGGAAACCTCGGGTTATGCACCCATTTCTTCAATGATTGCGGCAATATTCGGTGGCATCTCCGCCACTACGGCTGAAGTTCTTTTCTTCGTATTCTGGTGGGCGCATCTGCTCATCTTGCTTTCATTCCTAGTGTATGTACCACAATCCAAACATTTTCATTTGATATCAGGCCCGGTCAACATATACCTGGGGCGCTCCGAACCGGTCGGCAAGCTCAGTAAGCTGGATTTGGAGGATGAGGAAGCGGAAAGCTTCGGCGTCGGCAAAATCGAAGATTTTACTCAAAAGCAGATGATCGATTTTTACGCTTGCGTGGAATGCGGCCGCTGCACCAATGTATGTCCGGCTGCCAATACCGGCAAAGTGCTGTCTCCGATGCATTTAATCGTAAAGCTGCGTGACCATTTAACGGAAAAAGGAACTGCTGTTACTGGTAAATCGCCATATGTGCCTGAATTTGCATTCGCCACAAACGGCGCCCATGCGTTATCCGCCTCTAGCAGCGATCCAGACTGGAACAGTGATGGAATTACGGATATCCGCCCGACGCTCTCTTGGCAAAAGTCCACTTGGACTCATCAGGAGAAAAATCCGCAGGAAATGAACCTAATTGGCGACGTGATGACCGAAGAAGAGATCTGGTCTTGCACAACATGCCGCAACTGCGAAGATCAGTGCCCGGTGGGCAACGAACATGTGGACAAAATCATCGATTTGCGCAGACATCTCGTTTTAATGGAAGGCAACGTTCCGGCCGAAGGCCAGCGCGCATTGCAAAATATTGAAAGACAAAGCAACCCGTGGGGGATAAGCCGCAATGACCGCGCGAACTGGAGCGGGGAAGTGGAAGGCATCAAAGTGCCGACAGTCAAGGATAACCCTACTTTTGAATATTTGTTTTTTGTAGGCTCGATGGGATCTTACGATCTTCGCAGCCGCAAAATCTCCCGTGCTTTTGCAAGGTTGCTGAATGAATCTGGTGTTAATTACGCTATTCTCGGCAACGAGGAGAAAAATTCAGGCGATACGCCGCGCCGGATGGGTAATGAAATGCTGTTCCAGCAGCTTTGTATGGAAAACATCGAAATTTTCGAGAAATATGGCGTACAAAAAATCGTTACCGCGTGTCCCCACACTTTTAATACATTTAAAAACGAATATCCGGAGTTTGGCCTCGAAGGCGTGGAAGTTATTCATCATTCACAGCTTCTTGACCAATTGATCCGCGAGGGCAAGCTGGTACCCAAACATGAAGTCAAAGAACGCATCACCTACCATGACTCCTGTTATCTTGGCCGCTACAACGACGTATATGATCAGCCGCGTAATGTGCTTAAAGCCATCCCAGGGGTGGAGCTGGTCGAAATGAAACGTACCCGGGAAAACGCCATGTGCTGCGGCGCTGGCGGGGGCATGATGTGGATGGAGGAGACCTCCGGCAAACGCGTGAACCTAGCGCGGACCGAGCAGGCTCTTGAGGTGAATCCAAGCATCATTAGCAGCGCCTGTCCTTATTGCCTGACCATGATGGAGGACGGGACGAAAATGAAGGAAGTTGAAGATCGTGTGAAAGCAAAGGACATCGCAGAAATACTGGAGCTCTCCGTATTTGGCGATCATCCCGCTCACAATAAAGGATTAGAAATGGAGGCAAGCACAAAATGAACAAATCCATTCGTAAAGCGGCCGTCATCGGTTCTGGAATTATGGGTTCCGGTATCGCGGCACATCTGGCCAACGTTGGCATTCCGTGCTTACTGCTGGATATGGTACCTAAGCAGCTGACGGAAGAAGAAGCGGCAAAAGGCTTGACTCTCGAGAATCCAGCAGTAAGGAACAAGCTTGCGTTATCTGCGATTACGAGGCTCACTAAAACTAAGCCAGCCCCGCTTTTTGATAATTCGTTCGCAGAGCGCATCACGCCAGGGAATCTGGAAGATCATTTGTCCCAGCTGGCTCAGGTGGACTGGATTATTGAGGTTGTAGTGGAAAATCTCGAGGTGAAAAAAGGGCTTCTGCAAAAAATCGAAGGCGTCTGGACGCCGGGAACGATCGTCAGCTCCAATACGTCGGGCATCTCCATCAATGACATGGTGGCAGCTTGTGGGGAAGATTTCAAAAAGCACTTTATGGGTACTCATTTCTTTAACCCGCCGCGTTATATGAAGCTGCTTGAAATCATTCCAGGTGAGCAAACCGATCCTGAGTTTGTTACCTTCATGAAGGGATTCTGTGAAAAGGTGCTCGGCAAAGGCGTTGTAATGGCTAAGGATACGCCTAACTTCATCGCTAACCGCATTGGGACCTACGGCCTTCTAGTGACTCTAAGAGAGATGACCGAAAACGGGTTTACGGTGGAAGAAGTCGATGCAGTTACAGGACCAGCGATGGGACGTCCGAAGAGCGCAACCTTCCGCACGCTGGATTTGGTGGGACTGGATACATTCGTGCATGTGGCGGACAACGTCTATAATCATGTGTTGAATGAATCCGAGAAGTCGATTTTTGCGGTTCCTCCTATGCTTCAAACCATGGTCGAGAAAGGCTGGCTTGGTGAGAAGTCTGGCCAAGGTTTTTATGTGAAGAAAAAAGTGTCGGGCGGCAGCGAGATTTTTTCGCTTGATATGACATCGATGGAATACGTACCGCAAAAGAAACCGAAGTCAGCTTCGCTGGAAGCCGCCAAGCTCGCCAAAGGGGCAAGGGAGAAAACCAAAGCTCTCATCGCCGCGAAAGACCGTTACTCAGAACTAGCTTGGAACATCCTGAAACAAGTATTAGTCTACTCCGCTGAAAAGTTCGGCGAAATATCGGATTCGATTCAAGAGATCGACGATGCCATGAAGTGGGGCTTTTCTTGGGAGATCGGGCCGTTTGAGGCTTGGGATGCTATAGGGCTTCAGCGCTCGGTAGAACGAATGGAAGCGGAAGGATTAACCGTTCCGGCTTGGGTGAAGGATTGGATCGCGGCAGGCAATACTTCCTTCTATAAACAAGAAGAAGGCAAACTCTACTCCTTCCATGTTGGCTCTTCCGAGTATAAGGAAGTGGAATTTGCGCCTGAAGTGATCAATTTGCGCAGCCTGAAAGAGAGAAACAAAGTCATCAAAGGAAACAGCGGGGCGAGCCTGATCGATTTAGGAGACGACGTCACATGTCTGGAGTTCCATTCGCCAAATAATGCTATCGGCGGGGACATTCTGAGCATGATTACCCAGAGTTTGGATGAAGTCAGAAAAAATTATAAAGGTATGGTTATTGCTAACCAAGGACGCAACTTCTGCGTAGGCGCCAACATCATGCTCCTCCTCATGGAAGCCCAAGACGAAGAGTGGGATGAAATCAACGACATCATTTATATGTTCCAGAACACGATGTATAAGGTTAAACATTTTGAAAAACCGGTCTTGGCTGCTCCTCACCGCATGTGCCTCGGCGGAGGCGTTGAAGCTTGTATGCCTGCGGATCAGGTGGTGGCTTCGGCCGAGACCTACTACGGTCTGGTGGAAGTCGGGGTAGGCTTGATCCCAGCAGGGGGTGGCTTGAAGGAATTTGCACTACGTTCGAGCCAACAGGCAAAAGTAGAGGGCGTCGATCTACAGCCGTTTATCAATCATGCGTTCCAAACGATTGGAACAGCGACCGTGTCCAGCAGTGGATATGACGCGAGAAAGATTGGATACTTGCGTCCTACCGACCGGGTTGTGGCGAATCAAGACTTTTCCATCTATGAAGCCAAACAAGCGGTACTGGGTCTTGCGAATACGGATTACAAGCAGGTTCCGCAAGAGAAAATCCGCGTCGTGGGTTCGGAAGGTAAAGCGGTGCTGCAGCTTGGTGCCATTGAAATGAAACGCGGCGGATATATCAGCGATCATGACCTGCTCATTGCCAAGAAATTGGCGCATGTTCTTGCAGGTGGCGACGTTCCGGCTGGGTCGCTCGTGACCGAGCAATATATGCTGGATCTAGAACGCGAAGCATTCCTGAGTCTTTGTGGCGAAGCAAAAACGCAGCAGCGAATGCACCATATGTTGACTAAAGGTAAGGCACTCCGAAACTAACATACCAGGGGAGGGTGAAATCGAATGAGAGAAGCAGTAATCGTATCCATGGCCCGTACCGCAATCGGGAAAGCCAAAAAAGGCAGTTTGGCCCAAACCAGGGCAGATGATCTCGGGAAAGCTGTATTGGAAGCAGTTGTAGAGCGTGCTCCAGGTCTAAGTAAGGAGGATGTGGAAGATATCATTATCGGCTGCGCTATGCCGGAAGGGGAGCAAGGACTCAACTTTGCCCGCATCATGTCGCTGTATGCTGGTTTTCCAGTAACTGTTCCGGCGCTCACGATCAACCGATTTTGTTCATCAGGCCTGCAGGCTATCGCTTTCGCAGCGGAGCGCGTCATGCTTGGGTCTGCGGATGTGCTGATTGCCGGCGGTGTAGAAAGCATGAGCCATGTGCCGATGACAGGTTTTAAAATTTCGCCAAATCCGAAGCTAGTGGCTGATATGCCTGAAGTGTACATGGGTATGGGCCATACCGCAGAAGAAGTGGCGGAGCGTTTCGGTATTTCCCGTGAGGATCAGGACCACTTCGCGGCCCGCTCCCATGAGAAGGCGGCTAAAGCTATTTCCGAGGGGAAATTCAAAGACGAAATCATTCCCGTGCAGATTGAATTGAAAAACGTGGATGATAAAGGAAAAGTTCAAACCAAATCTATAACATTCGATACCGATGAAGGTGTCCGCGCAGATACGACCGCTGAAATCCTTGGCAAGCTGAAACCTTCCTTTAAACTGAACGGTACCGTAACCGCGGGTAATTCCTCTCAGACCAGCGACGGTGCCGCCGCTGTGGTCGTCATGAGCCGGGAAAAAGCAGAGGAGCTCGGACTGAAGCCGTTGGCTACTTTCCGTTCCTTCGCACTCAGCGGCGTGGAGCCGGAAATTATGGGCGTAGGTCCTGTGAAGGCGATTCCGAAAGCACTGAAAATGGCGGGAATTACGCAAGAAGATGTGAAGCTTTTTGAAATCAATGAAGCTTTTGCTTCCCAATGCGTTCATATTATCCGGGAACTGGGCCTCGATGAGGAGAAAGTGAATGTTAATGGCGGTGCGATTGCACTTGGTCATCCACTCGGCTGCACAGGAACCAAGCTGACGACGACGCTCATTAATGAGCTGAGACGCCAGGGTGGAGGATATGGTGTCGTATCGATGTGTATTGGCGGAGGCATGGGCGCTGCAGGTGTGTTTGAAGTTCATCCTGAAAATTAGTGAAAAGGAGAGGTAAGCATGAGCACAACAATGAACAAAGTGATTGGCGGCAGTTTTATTATTGAGGATACCGATTTCAGTCAAATCGTAACGCCGGAGGATTTTACCGAAGAACATCGCATGATTGGGCAGACGACGGCAGACTTCGTAGCAGGAGAAATCGTCCCTCATGATGAAGAAATAGAGAAGCTGAACTATGAACTGACCGTCGAAAAAATGCGCAAAGCCGGCGAGCTTGGCCTATTGGGCGCGGACGTACCCGAAGCCTACGGCGGGCTTGGCCTGGATAAGGTCAGTTCCACTCTGATCAATGAAAATCTGACGAAAGCTTCCTCATTTGCACTCTCGATTGGAGCTCATGTCGGCATTGGAACCCTCCCGATTGTTTATTTCGGGACCGAGGAACAGAAGCAAAAATATTTGCCTCTCCTGTCCACCGGCGAAAAAATCGCGGCATACTGCCTGACAGAACCATCTTCCGGTTCGGATGCGCAAGGCGCTAAAGCAACAGCAACATTAACGGATGACGGCGAATATTATATTTTGAACGGAACAAAGCAGTTCATCACCAATGCTGGTTTTGCAGATGTATTCATTGTGTACGCCAAAGTGGACGGCAAAGATTTCAGTACCTTTATCGTCGAACGCACGATGGAAGGCGTAAGCATCGGTACAGAAGAGAAGAAGATGGGCATTAAAGGCTCCTCGACCTGTCAGCTGATTCTAGAGGACGTGAAGGTTCCTGCTGAAAATCTGCTTTGGGAAGTCGGCAAAGGCCATCTGATCGCGTTTAACATTCTGAACATCGGACGCTTCAAGCTGGCTGCAGGCTGTGTGGGCGCATCCAAAGACACGATTGCTCTTGCTGCTGAATACGCCAACGAACGTACGCAGTTCGGACGCCAAATTTCATCTTTCCCGCTGATTGGCAAAAAGCTTGCCGACATGAACATGAAAACGTATGTACTCGAAAGTATGGTTTACCGTACAGCCGGTCTGTTTGACGTAGGTTTGTCCGAAGTGGATCACAGCAGTCCACAGGTAGGCTATCAATCCGCCAAAGCGATTGCTGAATACCAGCTTGAATGTTCCATTAATAAGGTATTTGGCTCCGAGGTATTGGATTTTATCGCGGATGAAGGCGTGCAAATTCATGGTGGATACGGTTTTACTCAAGAGTATCGTGTGGAGCGCATTTACCGTGATTCACGGATCAATCGGATTTTCGAAGGCACGAACGAAATTAACCGCCTGCTTATTCCAGGATCTTTGGTTAAAAAAGCAATGAAAGGCGAGCTGCCTCTGATGCAAAAAGCGATGGCGCTGCAAAATGAATTGATGGCGCCGATTCCGAGCCAGGTGTTTGAAGGAACACTTGAACAGGAATCTCACCTCTTGAAAATGTCGAAAAAGATCTTCTTGATGTGTGGCGCTGGGGCTGTTCAGAAATACCAAATGAAATTGGAAGCGCAGCAGGAAATTTTGGGCAATCTGGCCGACATCATGATTTCCGTATTTGCAATGGAGAGTGCGCTGCTGCGTACGCAAAAATTAATCGACCGCTCCGGCGAAGACAAAGCGAAACTTGCCATTCAAATGACAACGGTGTTTATTCATGAAGAATTCGTAAAAATCGAAAATTGGGCCAAGGAAGTACTGGCAGCAATGGAATCGGGAGATACTCTCCGGACGCAACTGTCGGTCCTCAAAAAACTGGCCCGTAAAGCGCCGATCGATTCGCTTGGCATCAAACGCGAAATTGCTGAAAAGGTCATCGACTCGGAAGCATACGTTTTGTAATTTTGTGAGATGGGGTGGCCAGGATGCCAAATAATCCATGGTTAGATCAATATCCTGAGGAGGTCCCGCACACTTACGATTATCCCAGGCAAAACTTGGCAAAGTTCTTGATCGATTCCGCTGCATCATATCCGGAACATATTGCCCTTGAGTTTCTCGGGAAAAACATCACCTATTCCAGTTTGCTTCAATCGGTATACCGGTTTGCGAACGCCCTGCATCATTTGGGCGTTCGCAAAGGAGACCGGGTCGCCATCATGCTGCCGAATTGTCCGCAAGGAGTGATTGCCTATTATGGCACACTCCTTATTGGCGGTATTGTGGTCATGACCAACCCGCTTTATGTCCCGCGCGAAATCGAACATCAGCTGACAGACTCGGGCGCGAAAATCATCGTGACGATGGATGCGCTAGTGGGACGGGTCAATAAGGCGATGGAGCGTCATCCACTGCAGCATATCATCGTTACTTCAATGAAGGATTACCTCCCTTTCCCGAAAAATATGCTCTATCCCATTAAGGCCAAAAAAGACGGCATGTTCGTTAAAATCGAATATAACGAGCGAATATTGTCATTTGTCCAATTTCTTAAAAACTCTACCGATACACCGCTTGAGGTTCTCGTTGATCCCGAAAATGATATGGCACTGATTCAATATACCGGCGGAACGACCGGGTTTGCCAAAGGCGTCATGCTGACGCATATGAACTTGATATCCAACACGATTCAATCCAGTCTTTGGTTTTATCAAACTCAAAAAGCCATGGAAAGATATCTCGCCGCACTGCCATTTTTTCATGTGTTTGGTCTGACTGTGCTCTTAAATAAAGCGATGTATACCTCGGGTACGTTAATATTGATTCCGCGTTTCCAGATTGATGACGTGCTTAAAACAATCCAAAAGAAAAAGCCGACCTTATTTCCGGGGGCTCCTACCATGTACATTGCCGTCATTCATCATCCGGAGGTAAGCAGCTATGATCTTTCTTCAATCAAAGTTTGTATCAGCGGCGCGGCTCCGCTGCCTGTCGAGGTACAGGAGCGTTTCGAGAAGATTACGGGCGGAAAGCTGATTGAGGGATATGGATTAACGGAAGCAGCACCGGTAACGCATGCGAACAACATTTGGGGCAAACGTAAGGCGGGCTCCATTGGTGTTCCGTTTCCGGATACGTTTGCCAAGATCGTTCATCCGGAGACGAGCGAAGAGATGCCGCTGGGTGAAATCGGTGAACTGGTGGTTAAGGGACCGCAGGTGATGAAGGGGTATTGGAACCGTCCGGAGGAGACAGAGAGGGCACTGCGTGACGGCTGGCTGTACACAGGTGATCTGGCGCGTATGGATGACGAGGGTTTCTTTTATATCCTTGACCGGCGCAAAGATTTGATCATTGCCGGAGGCTACAACATTTATCCGCGTGAAGTGGAAGAAGTGCTCTTCGAGCATCCTGATGTCGAGGAGGCGGTAGTCGCCGGCATCAATGATCCTTACCGGGGCGAAAATGTAAAGGCTTACATTGTGCTGCGCAAAGGCTCCTCCATAACGGAAAAAGAGCTTAAAAGCTGGTGCAAGGAGCGTTTGGCTGTCTACAAGGTGCCTAAGATCTATGAATTCCGGGAATCTTTGCCCAAGACTCTAGTTGGCAAGGTGCTTCGCCGCAAGCTTATTGATGAAGAGAACGAAAAGCTTGTGAACCAATCCAAGGTGGATATGTAAAGGCCGTCGGATCGTGTCTAGCAAAGGAGGTTTAGCATATGGAATACGCATCCGGCAGTATCCTTTCCGATCTGGAACGTATGGTAGAGGCGGCGAAAGACTCCTTCTGGGACTATATCGGCTGTGAGATCATCGAGGTTAATGAAAAGGAAGTTGTCGTCGGATTTGATATTTTGCCGCATCACCTCAATCCAATTGGAATCCTGCACGGTGGGATGCATGCTTCGGCCATGGATTCAGCGATGGGAATCATCGCAATGCTGTCCCGTCCTGACGTAAACGTGGTTACGGTCGGTTTGAACATGAACTACGTGGCTCCGGTGTCGGAAGGAAGGGTGCTCGTATCGGCGCAGATGGTTCACAGCTCCCGCAAGCTGATGACCACGCAGGCTTATGCCCGTAAGGAAAATGGGGATCTGCTGGCGTTCGGAACGGGAACATTTCGCGTGTTGAATACAATGAAGTGATTTTTTTTCATTACTTGAAAAGAGGAGAAAATGCATGTCCATTAAAGAGGAACTGCACCAGCTCGTGGACCTTATGAACGCAAATCCGAAGGCGATTGAATCTGTCCATGCCGTCTACCGATTCAATCTTGGAGAAAACGGCATGTACCAGGTTGTTTTCGAGAATGGCGGAGCAACGGTTTCGGAAGAACCCGCAGACAATGCAGATTGCACATTGACGCTTTCGGAAAAGAATTTCCGTAAGCTGCTCGAAGACGACTTGAATACGACAATGGCATTTATGACGGGGTCGCTTAAGGTCGACGGCAAAATAGGACTCGCACTTAAGCTGCAGGAAATACTGAAGCAGTATAGATAACTGGAATTCTTACATTTGAAAATAGCCCGATTTCTCAGAAGATGTCTGAGGAATCGGGCTTAATTGGTGTTCAGAACTAGTGGACCTACCGCGCGATTATTGCCTGTTCATTCGTGATCTGTTATTAATGAACACAAGTTTCTCTACAGTCCATATAATTAATCGCATGAAATATTAATGGGATTTATTTATGCTCAACATTATGAGTAGTGCTTGATAATAAGTTGAAGTAGCTGAGGGGACGGAATCGTTCTGAAGAAGCGACAGCGTTCGCGATCCGAAACCGCAGCGGCCACCTCGCATAATGTCAAGAAATAAATTCAGTATTCAGTATTGAGTATTTATTTAATTGAATTAAACATTAATGATATTATTTAATTGTTCTATGCTAAAAAAACTCTGCTGCATCGAGAGGAAAGGGGCTCACCTTTTTTACCACCAGAATTCATCACAGCAGTCGGCAAAAAAAGGCAGCAGAGGGGCGCTGCACCCAATAATATTCATCGGTTGGCGGCGCGCTATCGGGTAAGGTAAACTTTGGTCCTAGTCGAGCACCGCGCGAATCCGTTCGTCTTGATTGGCAACGTTCAGAATTAAATCCATCATTTCCTGATAGGCTCTCACTTACTTTCCTTTCCGGGTCATTTGGGCGAGGATGTCCCATTGTTCGGTGGTCACTTGGCGTAAATCGTTGAATTGTCCCGCACCCTGAAGCCATTCGCCGCCGTCAATTGTGACAACCTCACCATTGATGTAAGCTGCATAATCGGAGATCAGGAAGGCCGCCAAATTCGCAAGCTCATCTTTGTCACCAACTCGTTTCATCGGGATGCGGTCCAGCATTTTTTCCTCTAGCTCCGGAGTAGGAGAAAGCCGTGACCAAGCACCTTCGGTTGGAAAAGGTCCCGGGGCAATGGCAACCTGACGGATGCCGTATTTGGCCCATTCGACCGCAAGCGAGCGGGTGAGGGCAAGGACGCCAGCCTTGGCAGCTGCGGAAGGCACGACGTATCCTGAGCCGCTGGCAGCATATGTCGTCGTGATGTTCAGCATGGTGCCAGATCGTCCTTGCTCAATCCAGCGTTTACCGACTTCAAGCGTAGTATAAAAGGTGCCGTGCAGCACAATGCCCAGCACAGCATCGACCGCTCGTGTAGACAGTCTTTCAGTCGGACTGATAAAGTTGCCCGCCGCATTGTTGACCAGAATATCCAATCCGCCGAAATGCGACTCCACAGCATCCACAAGCTCGCTGATTTGATCAGGATCGCGTACATCGCAGGGCTTGTAAAATACATTGTAACCGTTTGCAGATAACTCATCGGATGTTTGACGCAGAACTTCTTCCCGTCGTCCGGTAATGGCCAGCTTTGCACCAAGTTTTAGAAATTTTTCTCCCATGGCACGGCCCAGCCCGGTTGCTCCCCCGGTTATCAACACCACTTTATCCTTTAGCAAATCGCTTGAAAATGGCTCCATACGAAAGTCCCCCTTGGTCTATGAAATGGAAATAAATAGAATCCCTTTTCTTAACTATAATGGAATCGGGGACGGGTGTATAGCATTGTATTACTTATTGTGGAAATGAATGCTTTTCAAGTTGGGTAGAGAAAAGTACAATAAGAACAAATATAAGAACAAAATGGAAAAGGCAAGCTATTTGGAGAAAACAATGACATAAGCGGAATATGCGGCTAGCCTCTTTGGTCTAGAAAGGAGTGAACTTATGTCGGATTCGCGTAATAAGTGGGGAATATTGCAGGTTGTCAACATGGGTACGCTCATATCAACCCTCGATGTAGGGATTGTTAACGTGTCCTTGCCAGTAATGGCGCGCCAATTCTCGGTATCACTTGCACAAATCCAATGGGTGGCTACGGTTTATTTGTTGACCCTGGTCATCTTACTGCCTTTTATGGGGAAAATGTCGGATCGGATGGAGCGCAGAAAGGTGTATGGCTTTGGTTTTCTGATCTTTGGCATTGGCTCGTTATGTATCGCGCTTTCGCACAGCTTCATGCTGCTCATGCTTTCTCGCTGCCTTCAAGGCATCGGTGCAACCATGATTATGGCTAACAGCCAAGCTATGGTCAGACAGGCATTTCCGGATCATGAACGAGGAAGAGCATTAGGTTACAATGCGATTGTCATCTCTGTGGGCACATTGTCGGGGCCTGCGCTTGGCGGGCTGCTGATGGAAGTGATGGATTGGACCTGGCTTTTCTGGATCAATGTGCCGATTTCATTCGCAGCCTGCTGGCTCGGTTTCCGCTGGTTTCCGCGGGGAGGCAGAGTGGTTGCTAAAACTCCTTTTGATTATGTAGGAACCTTCTTGCTTGGGGCTGGCGTATGCCTGTTGATGCTGGCTGCAGAAGCGGTAAAGGATGGGACTTATTCGCTCAAAGTATGGCTCGAAGGCGGTATCGGCATCCTGCTTTTATGCGCGTTGGTGGTCCAAGCGCTAAAGATTGACTATGGCATCATAGACCGCGAACTATTTAAACACCGCAAAGTATGGCTAGGCAATACAGGCTCGTTAATCATTAACCTGGCCCAAACGGCTACGCTGATCCCGATTACTTTTTATTTGCAAAGCGAACTTGGATTTTCCGCCTGGTGGACAGGAGCCATGCTGATGCTGCAGCCGTTGCTAATGGGGATTGTTGCTCCTTTCGCTGGATGGTTCAGGGACAAGTACGGCGGGACATTTCCAATCAATGCCGGAGCGGTACTGTGCTCATTATCCATGCTCTTCGTGGTTTTCATGCCGTCGATCTCGGCTTGGAGCATCGGATTACATCTGGCTGTATTCGGCATCGGCACGGGACTTTTCCATGCGACGAACAACGCCGAGGTGATGAGTGCTGCACCTGTCGAAAAAAGCAGTTTGGCTGGCAGCCTTCTCGCGCTTGTTCGTTATCTTGGCCAAATTGTCGGCATTGGACTTGCAACGCTGCTGGTTGGTTCTATGGGGAGTCAAACGCAGGTTCCTGACAGCTTCGGAACGCCTTTGCGCGTACTATTCGGAATTTGCTGTCTGCTATGCCTCGCGGTTGCGGTTTCCGGACGTTATCTGCCTAAGGAAAAACCGCAGAGTTCCAACTTGTCCGCATCTTAATCTGATCTTCATGATTGACTTGAACTTTTGGCTGTCACAGGTAATAATGAATTATTGCCGGTGGAGCTTTGCCGATATTTAGCAGGGACTCGGGCCGGAAAAAAGGAGGGAATATAATGCCAACGATTTTGGTAGATGGCCGTGGACCAATCGAAGTGGAAGAAGGAACGAAACTGGTGCTTGCATTGGAGGATAACGGAGTAGATATTTTGCACCGCTGCGGCGGCAATGTAAGATGTACAACTTGCCGTGTTGAAATTCTCGAAGGCGATGCTGGATCTATGGAGGCACCGGAAGCCGAGCTTTTGGAGAAGAAGGGAATTTCGGAGCCCAATATTCGATTGTCCTGCCAAATTCGCGTACATAATGACCTCAAGGTAAAGCCGGTGATGACCGTGTCCGAATCGGGTCTGGATGCAGGGAAAAGACCCGAAGAATAATCCATCGAAAAAAGCAAAGCGGCAGCCGCTCCAATTACGGAGAGCACTGCCGCTTTGTTCATGGAATTCATCAATATAGAAACATTGGATTAGTAGTTTTTAAACTGTTTGACGAGAAATAGTTTTACTTTACTTCAAAAGCCAGAGCGAAGGGACGTTCGATGGCTCCCAACCAGTGAGAGACGTATGCGCCTGTAGGCATTCGTAAGTCGCACCATTGTAAGATACAAGGGTACCTGCTGTATATGAAACATTAGGTGCCCACGGAGTGGCTGCTGAACCGTTAGCTGTAGTCGCGGTTACAGCATTGCTGTTTGATGATTCATTTCCTGCGGCATCAAAAGCCCGAACGGTAAACGTGTAAGCTGTGTTTGCTGTCAGACCGGAAACGGTATAACTCAGTGTCGTTCCGGATACGGTACCTGCAAGCGTTGTTCCTTTGTAAATGCGGTATCCTGCGACGCCTACATTATCTGTAGATGCGTTCCAGGCCAAAGAAATCGCAGAAGAGGCAGGCGTGCCGCTGACTTGAAGACCGGTTGGAGCGGTTGGAGGTACTGTGTCAACCGGAGGTTTTGGATCTCCAGGCGAACCACCGCCAAAATCAACATCAATCACGTTATAAAAGGCATTAGGCGTATCCGCGATTTCCCAGACTGCGAGAATCACTTGGTAGCCTGTCCGGTTTGGAACAGTACAAGTATCTGAGTAGGTTGCGGGTGGCTGAGCGCCATTGTAATTCACGGTGCAGAATGGAGTAAGATCGAAGGAATCACGCGTGAGCGGGGCATTCGGATCCCAGTTTTGTTTAGTTATATAATATTTCCAATTTGTTGTGGAATGTCTAGCTGTAAGAGTCCAGGTGAAGTTGTTGGTACCGGGAGACATGCTTACTTTCGTCCAGCGGGTTGCAGATTGTGCGTCAAGTTCAGGGAATGCTCCGTTTGCACTGGCAATTTTACCGTCAGCGGGTCCGGCAGCAGGGAAACCTTTGGGTGCTTCAAGACTTTGAGGTTCATACATAATAGGGCCGCAATTCGTATTGTCGCCCGTTTTACACAGATAGGCGCGACTGCCTGGCGATTGTACATAACCATGGGCGGAAGCCCGATCGGCAATCAACAACATCAGAGCCATCATAAACAAAAGCGTGCCGCCAGCAACTAACCATTTCGTAAGCTTGAGGTTTGGTAAACGTAGCGTTGTCATCCTAAATCTCCTCCAATGTTTTTAAATTTAGACTGCAAAAAAGCATGATGACAGAACTGAAAGCATCACCTCCTTAACGGTAAAATTTCCGGTCCGTGATCCCTGGGTACTTCTTATTGCTCAGGGGAGAAAATCTCCGTGAACTGCACTCCGATTTGCTGTGGAGTCCTTCTCGGAATGATGATCTATATAAACTCAACATAAGAGTCTATATCAATCTTTAATAAAGCGCTTGCAAACAATCTATACAGATCAGTTGAGTAAATGAAGTCCGAATGGGGAAGGAGAATGAAATAAAAACTGAGATGGAATAAATGGAAAATGCTAATAATTGATATAATTAAATCTATTATTGAGATAAATAGTATGTGTATAATTAAAATAAACCATATTATGGGGTTCTACAATGGTACAAAACAACGATTTATTATAGAAAACAACTAAAAAGTCGAAATTCGTATACAGCTATTCGTTTAACACCATGATCAATTGGTCAACAGTAATTAAATTATGTAAACTAACGTTTTAATTCCATCATGAGCATGACGGGCTCGGGTGCATTTTTGCTTGGACCGGCCATTTCGGGACTGCTCATTAATCTGACAAACACGAGCTTCAGTATTCTTTTTAACGCAGGAAGTTTCTTTGTATTCGCATTTTTCATCTATTTGCTCCCAACTGTGCATGTTGACCAAAAAGAGAGCCATGAACGGGTTCGTTTCCGTATGCTGGTGGAGGACTGGAAGGTCGTGCTCCGCTTTGTCAAAGCATCAACTTTCTTTACTAGCGTTTTTGTTCTAACACAGGTGGGCATGTTTATTGGTTTTTCGATCGATTCACAGGAAGCTACGTACATAAAAATGCATTTGAAACTTTCTGAAAAAGATTATGGCAATATACTGAGCTTGACGGGTGTAGGTTCACTGACGAGTATTGATTGTCAAATCGTTTTCTGCAGCCGGCAACCGCTTTTTTCAATTGAAAGAGGAAAGTAGTAGCCCACTGTTAGTGGACTGATTCGCGGGCAGGCAATGGTCATTTTGTGACATACTTCGGCGGAACTTGTTCATCTGCTTATTTCAAGATATAATATATCAGTGCATTTAGGCGCGATCAAGAAAATAATAGACCCATTCGAACTGCCATTTTCTTGATCGCGCCTATAAGAACGAAGTCAAGAATCAATAGCGAAAGAGAGCGGAAAAGTATGGGGCGTAAGTGGAATAATATCAAGGAAAAGAAAGCTTCGAAAGATGCGAATACAAGCCGAGTTTATGCCAAATTTGGCCGTGAGATCTATGTGGTCGCCAAGCAAGGCGAGCCGGATCCTGAATCCAACCGTGCGCTGAAGGTTGTCCTGGAACGCGCGAAAACTTACAATGTGCCGAAAGCTATTATCGACCGTGCATTGGAAAAAGCGAGAGGCAATTCCGATGAAGTTTATGACGAGCTTCGTTACGAAGGTTTCGGACCTAACGGTTCGATGGTTATCGTGGATGCATTGACCAATAACGTCAACCGTACGGCTTCCGAAGTCCGTGCCGCATTTAGTAAAAATAGCGGAAATCTTGGCGTCAGCGGTTCCGTCGCTTATATGTTCGATCAAACTGCTGTCATCGGTATTGAAGGCAAGACAGCGGATGAAGTGCTTGAACTGATGATGGAAGCGGACGTGGATGTGCGCGATATCGTGGAGGAAGACGAATCTGTTATCGTATACGCTGAGCCTGATCAATTCCAAGCCGTTCAGGATGCTTTCAAATCCGCAGGCGTAACGGAATTTAACATTGCGGAACTGACGATGCTTGCGCAAAACTATCTATCGCTTCCAGCGGATGCCCTGCCACAGTTCGAGAAAATGATCGATGTACTTGAAGACTTGGAAGACGTCCAGCATGTGTATCATAATGTCGAATTCGACGAGGAATAGAATACGAATAGAATTTGAATCGAAAACAAGGCCTGTTCCGGTGTTTCATTGGGACAGGCCTTGTTTTTTAGATCCTGCAAAGTATTTGGAATAAATATCGAAGCATTGACTCCACTCCGTACTTTTGC
The DNA here is from genome assembly GCA_031254035.1 of Paenibacillus sp. Taxonomy (GTDB): domain Bacteria; phylum Bacillota; class Bacilli; order Paenibacillales; family Paenibacillaceae; genus Paenibacillus_AQ. The sequence continues at coordinate 21,052 of JAIRVF010000033.1, read as the reverse complement.
TCTGCCAAAGCGCCTCTCTTTGAGAGGCACCCGCACTTCTTTCCGATACTCTTTGTGGGGTTATACAAATGTGTTCTATCAACAAATACGCATGCCAAAAATATACATATTATGATATGATCAGGCGGAGATTATTTTTTTGGCGCCAAACAATCCAAGAGAGAGGAGAGCGGAAGAATTGGCGAAACTAAAGGATATTGCGGAGCGGGTAGGCGTGTCCATATCGACCGTTTCACGTGCATTCAGCAATGATACCAACCGGCCGGTAAATGAAGAAACGAAGCGAAAAATCAAGGAGGCGGCTCAGGAACTCGGGTATCGTATTCAGGGGGGAGTGAAAACGGAAGCAGACACTTCCGCTAAGCATATAGCCTGCGTCATACCGCAGCAGCTGATCGAAAACCATCCCTATTTCAGCGAGCTGCTCGCAGGATTTCACGAGCGAATGAATGAACTTGGACATCCTCCGGCTATCGTCCGCACTTTGGATGAGGTGAGCGATTCCGACCGGATCAAAACGCTGATCAGGGAGTCGGGTATACAGGGTGTTGTCATCATCAGCTGGTATGAGCAGGAACTAGTCGAGATGCTTGAAAAAGAAGGCGTTGCCATTTTGGGGGTAAGCTTAAACGATGAAAGGTTAACCGTGCCTGTCGTCGACTGCGACCGGATTTTCTCCGCGAGAACGGCTGTCCGTCATCTGATCGAGCAGGGCCACCGCCGAATCGGTTTTATCGGAGGGCCAGCATACTCCCGTAAAATGGATAATGATGAACGGTTTGTCGGATACAAATTCGCCTTGACAGAAGCTGGACTCAGTTTACCTGAAGGCTGGCTTATTGATACCAACTGGACTGTGGATCTCAGTTACAGCTTGCTGACCGAACTCCTTGCCAGCAAGCCAAAAAGCGAATGGCCAACAGCCATTTTCTGCGCCAGCGACATGCTTGCCATTCCGGCCATGCGCGCCGTTGTGGAGCAAAATGGACATATTCCCCAAGATATCGCTTTTGTCGGAATGGATGATATCTCATTTGCGCAATATACGAACCCCCCGCTGACTTCGGTGCATGTGCCTAAATACGAGATTGGAAGAGTTGCTGCCCAATTTATGATCGATTATTTGAACGGGGATTATCCAGCACTTCCTAAGATCCTACTGCCATGCCAATTAATTATCAGGGAGTCTTCAAACTATGTTAGATCTATAACAAAACAGAAGGTTCACTAAAGCACTTTGTGTTACATATGTTCTCATATATTACTTATGAAAGTATGACAAGGAGCCCGACAACAATACCAGATGTCAGGCTTTTTTTCTGTTCGAATTTGTAATATCGCCTTATGCAAATCCAAAATACTCCAAAAATAATATTTGACAATCCAAATAACTCTATATTATGATGAAAAAAATCAAAATGATTTGGCGTATATATCCAAATGTTTGGCGTATAAAGGGGGACCTTTATATTTTCTTAGATTAAATTTGGTTGCGCTTACAAATTGGTTTTTCCTGTGATTATTGGATTCTCTTTAACTCTTCAGCCTTTGCACTCTGACTAATTTAACCTCTATTCTGATCAACTTGTATACCATCCATAGCTCGCTCATCATGAGTTTAAACATCCAAAATATATCCAAAAAAATAATATGTTTTGCCGAATGACAACATCAGATTTTTTTACCTTGCTGTCGTGAACCTTTATATAGATTTGTTTAACGGCTTCAGGACATTTTTTAAATTAAAACTTTATTAGATTACAACGTTAACACTTTAATTTACTATGAGGTGGTGATAAATCGAGACTAACTTGTCAGATGATACAAAAGTGAATTTGCATCAATGTTCAAAACTAAGGAGGGGGATCACGTGGCCGAAGCCGAAGTATCAGCGCTAGCCGGCACGGTACCGGAAGCGAAGCGAGACTTCAAACGAAAATGGAGCCGCATTGCTCGTAACTGGCAGCTATATCTACTCATTTTTCCGGTTATCGTATATTACATACTTTTTCACTATGTGCCGATGTACGGTATTCAAATTGCTTTCAAGGATTTTATCGCGACCAAAGGGATCACGGGCAGTCCTTGGGTGGGTACTGAGCATTTCGAACGTTTCTTCCACAGTTATTTTTTTTGGCGGCTTATTAAAAATACGTTGGGACTAGGCCTCTACAGCCTTGCACTCGGTTTTCCAATCCCGATTATCTTGGCGCTGCTCATGAATGAAGCCAAATCAGCCAAATTCAAAAAATTCGTCCAGACCGTTACTTATGCGCCGCACTTCCTGTCAACGGTCGTCGTAGTCGGCATGATGATGATTTTCTTGTCGCCGCGTTACGGGGTAGTGAACCATTTGATCACCATGTTCGGCGGCAATCCGATCAACTTTATGGCGGAGCCTGCCTGGTTTAAATCCCTTTATGTATTATCCGATGTATGGCAGACGATGGGTTGGAGCTCGATTATCTATCTGGCTGCGCTTGCAGGGGTGGATCATCAACTGCATGAAGCGGCCCGCGTGGACGGAGCCAACAGATTGCGGCGGATATGGCATATTAACCTGCCTGGCATTCGTCCGACAATTATCATTCTGCTTATCCTGAATATTGGCAGCATTATGGGCATCGGCTTCGAGAAGGTACTCCTGATGCAAAATAACCTGAACATGGAAACCTCGGATATCATCGACACCTACGTATATCGCGCGGGTATTGAAGGTGCAGAGTACAGTTTCTCGGCCGCGATTGGCTTGTTTAATTCCGTCATTAACTTCGTATTGCTGATCGTCGTCAACCGGGTTGCAAAACGTATGAGCGATACAAGTCTATGGTGAGGAGGTAAGGGCATGCTATTGGAATCCCGTGGAGACCGTATTTTCAATGTCATGATTTATATCATTCTTAGTTTAGTTACTGTGATTGTGTTGTACCCGCTCGTATTTGTGTTCAGCGCTTCTTTTAGCGACCCGCAGACGGTTTTACGCGGGGAAATGCTGTTATGGCCAAAAGGAATCAACCTGAACTCCTACGCGAAAATTTTTCAAAACCACGATATTTTGACCGGCTTCGCCAACACGATTTTGTACACCGCCGTCGGTACCCTCCTTAATCTGGTCATGACCGTAATGGCGGCGTATCCGCTATCGAGGAAGGATTTGGTGGGGCGGAACTGGATTATGGCGCTTTTCGTATTCACGATGTTTTTCGGAGGCGGCTTGATTCCGACTTATCTGTTGATCAAAAACTTGGGGATGCTGAATACGTTTTGGGTCATGATTATCCCGGGGGCGGTATCGATCTGGAACATTATCATTATGCGCACCTTCTTTCAGCAGTCCATTCCTTATGAGCTGCAGGAAGCGGCGACGATCGACGGCTGTTCCAATATCCAGATTTTGACCCGCATCATTTTGCCGCTGTCGATGCCGATTATCGCGGTGATGATCCTCTTTTATGCAGTTGGACATTGGAACTCATTCTTCAGTGCGCTTCTGTATCTCTCGGACAAAAACAAGTACCCGCTTCAACTGATCCTGCGGGAAATCCTGATCCAGGGTCAAACGAACGATATGGTCAAAATGTCTACCGAGTCGGCGATCAAGCAGCAGCGCGATGTGGAAGGAATTAAATACGCGGTGCTGGTCGTCGCTAATATTCCAATGCTGATTCTCTATCCGTTTTTGCAAAGATATTTTGTCAAAGGTGTCATGATTGGTGCCATCAAAGGGTAAGCCCTTGAATGGATAAATGATGATGATTCAAAAGGGAGGAAAGAAAGATGAAGGGAAATAAAAGGGGGAAAATGCTGCTGGCCTGCATGGTATCCATTACCGTTCTTGCAGGATGCAGCTCTGGCAAATCGGCAGATTCAGAAGGCAACAAAGCTCCGGATGCCGAGCAAGCCAAAATCAATCAAAGCGGATATCCGATCGTGAATGACAAAATTACAGTGTCAGCTTTTGCCGCCAAATTTTTTGCCAACGCAGATTGGAACAACATTAGACTGTGGAATGACTACGAGAAAAAGACCAATATCCACATCAATTGGGATACGGTACAGAAAGATACGTTAAAAGAAAAACGGAATCTGCTTCTCGCCGGAAATGATTATCCGGAATTTTTTTACGCATCAGCTTTTTCACGGACGGATCTGCTGAAGTATGGCAAACAGGGAGCTTTTATTCCGCTGAATGATCTTATCGATAAGTATGCTCCCAACTTCAAGGCACTCATGGATAAATACCCGATTATCAAAAAAGGCATCACGATGCCGGATGGCAATATATACGGCCTGCCGACCATCTACGATCCGGAATTCAAATCCGTTTTGTACGGAACACCTTGGGTGAAGCAGGAATGGCTGGATAAGCTCGGACTGAAACAGCCGGAGACACTTGATGACCTTTACAACATGCTGAAGGCATTTAAAGAAAAAGATCCGAACGGGAATGGCCAGAAGGATGAAATCGCCTGGGGAGCTGTGGGTACGGATGGGATCGTCGCCTATTTGAGAGGTTCGTTTGGGCTGAATAATCACGGTAATTCGAATATAAACGTGGATACAGATCCCGCGACCGGCAAGGTACGGTTTATCCCAACGGATCCCCGCTACAAAGAGCTTCTACAGTTCGTGAATAAGCTTTATAAAGACGGGCTGCTGGAACAAGATATCGTCTCGGTGAAGAGTACTGAAGTTGATGCTAAAGGGACGCAGGGTTTAATCGGCGTGGTCGACAATGTCGATCCAGTGGCGATTTACAATCAGCAAGGTTATGTCGGACTGAACGTATTAAAGGGGCCGCATGGTGACCAGCAATTTACCTACTTGGGTTCGCCGCTCGGTAACATCGGTATGTTCGTGCTCACGGATAAGGCTAAAAATCCAGAAGCGATGATCCGATGGATGGATTATTTCTACAGCGAAGAAGGGATCAAGCTGTTCTTTATGGGCTGGAAGGATGAAACCTACAAAGAAGATGCTAGCGGTAACGTCGACTATACGGATGAAATCAAAAAGAACCCGAATGGCATGAATTTGGACCAGGCGATTGGGCAATATTTGATTTGGCCTGGAGGATATTACCCTGGTTTTGTGAAGCAGCAATATTTCAAAGGCGCTGAAGGGCTGCCAACTTCCGTCGAAAATGCAAAGAAAGCCGAGCCTTACGTACTGCCGCAGGAAAAGGTCTGGCCGCCGTTTAACTTCACACAGGATGAGCAAAGTGAGCTAACGACCATTAAAACAGATATTGACACCTATGTTACGGAAATGAAAGACAAGTTCATCACCGGCAATGAATCATTCGACAATTGGGATAAATACGTTGCTGCGATTGAAAAAATGGGCGTGGACCGTTATGTGGCCATCTATCAATCTGCCGCAGAACGTTATGCCAAATAAAAGAATTGCAAACACAATAAAGGTAGGAGAAATCAAACATGAATCAACTTAAGGCAGTTTTAATCGGAGCGGGTGCAAGAGGCAGAAGTTACGCCAGACATGCTTTAGATTATCCGCATGAGCTTGAAATTGTTGCCGTGGCTGAGGCTGATCCGGATCGCCGGGCAAGATTTGCTGAAATGCACAACATTCCGCCAGAACGCTGTTATGAATCCTGGGAACCACTGCTGAATGAGCCACGGTTGGCAGAGATCGCCATCGTTTGTACGCAGGATCAAATGCATCATGGTCCAACCATGCAGGCGTTGAAACAAAATTATCATGTCATCCTGGAGAAGCCGATGTCACCGTCGCCTGTGGAATGTTTGGAGATGGAGGGAATGGCGCGGGAACAGAATCGCCTGCTTACGATCTGTCATGTGCTTAGATACACGCCGTTTTGGAGCGCGATCAAAAAAGTGATCCAGGAAGGACGGATTGGCGAAATCGTCTCCATTCAACTCAATGAAAATGTCGGTTACTGGCATATCGCCCACAGCTTCGTACGGGGCAACTGGAATAATTCCGACACTTCCAGTCCGATGATTTTGGCCAAATCCTGTCATGACATGGACGTTCTCTCCTGGCTGATGGACCGCCCATGCCTTCGGGTCAGCTCGTTTGGCTCCCTAAAATATTTCCATGAAGGAAATGCGCCTGCTGAATCTGCTGACCGCTGTTTGAGTTGCGACGTCGAACCGACCTGCGCGTACTCTGCACCTCGTTTTTATTTAAGTGATGAATTCCGCGGTTGGGCAGGTCATTTTACAACCGAGTTGACAAAACCTAATATCATTAAGGGAATGCAGGAGACGGATTACGGACGATGCGTATTCAGAAGCGACAATAATGTCGTCGATCACCAGGTCGTAAATATGGAATTTGAAGGCGGGGCAACAGCGATGTTCAGCATGTGCGGATTTACGTTCGAGCAAGAGCGGAGAATCCAGATCATGGGGACGCAAGGTGAGCTGAGGGGTGAAGGAGATCAAATCACGTTGTACGATTTTCTTACCCATCAGAAAACGACGATCGAGATTCCTACTCAGTCGAGTGGACATGGCGGCGGTGACAGCGGCATTGTCCGAGATTTCCTGAATCAGGTTCGCGGATATAACGGCCAGGAAAGCTTGACCTCTGCTGCCGCTTCCGTTCGTAGCCATATGATCGCTTTTGCAGCGGAAACCTCACGTCTAAATGGTGGGCAGGCAATCGAATTGAATGAGTTTATGAATCAATATGCACCGGATACCGTTCAAACAAAATAGCAACATATATAGCTAAAATGAAAAAGATCTGTTCCTTAATAGAGTTAGGGAGTAGATCTTTTTTTGCTTCAAAGTCAGTCCAAAATATTCATCGAAACGATATGCTCTTTTGTTTCACCCGTTCCGAGTTCATGCAGCAGCCGATAAATATTTTTTAGGTCCCGTTCGAATAAGACATCATCATTGTTATAGTGTTCGGGGATACCGGGATAATGCATGCGGAAGTAGGTTTCCATATCAAAATGATACATGGAATCAAATAGATTGCGCAGCTGGTTCACCTCATCCGGGGTTGCATCAATCTCCAGTTCATACGCGGCATCGCCTTGATTTTCCATGATTGTCTTGGATTGAACGGATACATAATATCTTCTTTTATCCATAGAAAACACTCCTAACCTAACGATTTAAGTTAACCCTTTCATGATAGATACCACCAAACCAGGCCTCCTATAAGGACGAGTACAGGGAAGGCTATGTAGAGAATAACGATGGGATTAGCAAGTAACGGATGCTTGGCGACCGTAGGGTGAATATGATCGACTTCTTTATGTTGTTGTTTTCGCATGATGGACACGGTCATGTATAACGAGAAAATGGTGGCGATTACTGCAATACCGATCAATATTGTATACATCAAGTTGATTTTCTCCCTTGCATCGTTTTGATTAGTTCATATGGTTTACTGAATAGTTAAAATTATTCATATCAAATGGAAGGCCATTTAGAATTTTCCAAACGCCGACAAGCAAAGAGACATGAGAATGAGAAATAATTCACAGATTGTTGTATTTCTGTATGACCACAATCACTCTAATGGGGGCGAGATTTTCATATACTGGCACTAATAAGTGAGAGTTGCTACCAAGAGATTAGGGCTCAACATCTGATTAGTGCTTGAAAATGCCAAGAACTATTTCAATTTTGAGACCAAATTAAAAGCTATTATTGGAGGTCCAATTATGAGTCAATTTACGCTTCAAACCCAGGTATCCGATATCGTAACAGCCATCCCCCAGACCGCTGATTTATTCCGCACGCTCCGGATCGATTATTGCTGCGGCGGCAAGGTTCCTTTGGAGGAAGCGACTTTAAAAAGAAATCTCGATCCAGAAACGGTGCTAAAGCAGCTGGAACATATCGAGTCCGAGTTCATAAATTATCAGGAAAGTCGTCCGTCGGCACTTACCGAACTGGAGATGATCGATTATATCCAGCATAAGCATCATGCCTTTTTGCGCGATGAACTGCCAGCGATGACGCCTTATGTCACGAAACTGGCCCGTGTTCACGGAGGACATCGTCCCGAGCTTTTGCGGGTAGAAGAAATCTTCGAGGAATTGAAACAGGAATTGCTGGAGCATACGGCGGATGAGGAACAAAATGTATTTCCGCTCATGGCTCAATATTTTACAGGAAACGGCCCGGATCATGCTGCCTCGTTGAAACAGCAAATCGCCGAGCTTGTAGATGAGCATGAGCATGCAGGAAACCTGTTGAAAGAGCTTCGGGACATTACATCTGACTTTGAAATACCGGTGGATGCCTGCGGCACCTATCGTCTTGTGTATCAGCGTTTGGCGCATCTTGAAAAAGACACCTTTGAACATATTCACTTGGAAAACAACATATTGTTCAAACCATTCCGAACCGGCCTGTAATAAGTGCATCAGCCCCTTTTCGTTTAGACGAAATAGGGGCTTTTTTGTGTTCCAGACTTATAAAACACCCCGACAAAGAGTATCGGAAAGAAGTCCGACGCCGCTCAAAGAGGGGCGCTTTTGCGGAGCAAAAGTACTGAGAGTATCGGAAAGAAGTCCGGGTGCCGCTCAAAGAGGGGCGCTTTTGCGGAGCAAAAGTACTGAGAGTATCGGAAAGAAGTCCGACGCCGCTCAAAGAGGGGGCACTTTTGCGGAGCAAAAGTACGGAGAGTATCGGAAAGAAGTCCGACGCCGCTCAAAGAGGGGGCACTTTTGCGGAGCAAAAGTACGGAGTGGAGCCTTTGCTTCGATGTTTATTCCAAATACTTTGCGGGAACCCCAATAAACTTATGAAACAGGGCAGTGATTTTATACTTTCTGATATGTGAACCAAGGGAATTTTCGCGGGGATATAGGAGTTTCCCTAATAGGAACGGATGAACGCGGTATTCATAATAAAGGTATACGAATGGTAGACACATTGATTCCCCAATCATTGTTGTTCTCGCAAAAGGAGTTGAAGTGTCCAATGAAACGAAAATCAGGACTACAGTTCTTTAAAAGATTGGAGAGTTATTCAGGCAACTGGTCCGTACTCGAGGAAAAAAGCCGGGAATGGGAAGATATGTACCGCAAACGCTGGTCTCATGACAAGGTCGTGCGAACTACACATGGCGTGAATTGCACAGGCTCTTGCAGCTGGAAGGTATTCGTCAAAAACGGAATCATCACCTGGGAAAATCAACAGATTGATTACCCTTCATGCGGACCGGACATGCCGGAATTCGAACCGCGCGGTTGTCCGCGGGGAGCTTCGTTTTCCTGGTACGAGTACAGCCCGCTCCGTGTGAAATATCCTTATATGCGCGGCCGTTTGTGGAAAATGTGGAATCAGGCGTTAAGCGAACATAGCGACCCGGTCGCTGCCTGGACCAGCATTGTCGAAGACCCTGAGAAATCCAAATCTTATAAACAAGCGCGTGGGAAAGGCGGCCATGTACGCGTGACCTGGCAAGATGCCACAAAGCTGATCTCCGCCCAGTTAATATATACGATTCGCAAATATGGACCCGACCGAATTGCCGGATTCACGCCGATTCCAGCCATGTCGATGATCAGCTATGCCTCGGGGGCAAGATTCATTTCCCTGCTTGGGGGCGAAATGCTCAGCTTTTACGATTGGTATGCTGATTTGCCGCCTGCATCTCCACAAATTTGGGGTGAGCAAACCGATGTTCCGGAATCAAGCGATTGGTACAATGCCAGTTACCTCATTATGTGGGGTTCGAATGTTCCTTTAACTCGGACACCCGATGCTCATTTTATGACGGAAGTGCGGTACAAGGGTACCAAAGTTGTGTCAGTCGCACCGGACTATGCGGAAAATGTGAAATTCGCCGACAACTGGTTGGCTCCGAATCCGGGTTCGGATGCGGCAATTGCCCAGGCCATGACACATGTTATTTTAAAAGAATTCTATCAGGAGCGTCAGGAGCCATTGTTCCTGAACTACGCCAAACAATATACCGACATGCCTTTCCTTCTCTTGCTTGATAAGCATGAGGGAGTGTATAAGGCAGGCCGTTTCCTGCGGGCAAGCGATCTTGGAGATACTTCGCAGCATGCCGAGTGGAAGCCGGTAATTATCGATGAAACGACTAAAGAGATCCTCGCTCCAAACGGGACGATGGGCCAGCGCTGGGAGCAGGATCAGAAGTGGAATCTAATTCTCGAACGTGAGGACGGTTCCCGGATCGACCCTGCATTGTCTGTGGAAACTCATGCAGCCGAATGGCAGACGATTTGCTTCCCATTTTTTGATAACAACGCCAACGGTACGTTTGAACGCAAAATTCCTGCGAAAAAGATTAAACTGTCCGATGGAACGGAACGCTTAGCGGTAACCGTCTATGATTTGATGTTAAGCCAGTATGGAATCGGGCGCGTTGGAAGCGAGTCTACAGCAGGATATGAGGACGCCGACTCCCATTACACGCCTGCTTGGCAGGAACCAATAACAGGTGTGAAAGCATCTGTCGTAATTCAAATTGCCCGTGAATTTGCTCAAAATTCTATAGATACCGGTGGACGTTCCATGATTATTATGGGCGCAGGGATTAATCACTGGTTTAATAGCGATACCATCTATCGGTCCATTTTGAATCTGGTCATTCTGACGGCTTCACAAGGTGTAAACGGTGGAGGCTGGGCGCACTACGTGGGACAGGAAAAATGCCGCCCAATCGAGGGCTGGTCTACGGTCGCCTTCGCTAAGGATTGGCAGGGACCGCCTCGCCAGCAAAACGCGACGTCATTCTTCTACTTCGCTACCGATCAGTGGAAATATGAAGAAATGGGTGCTGATTCTTTGAAATCGCCCACGAGTGGGGATATCCGCTACAAGCATCCTGCTGATTATAACGTGCTTGCTGCCAGACTTGGCTGGCTCCCATCCTATCCGCAGTTTAACAAAAATAGTTTGACGTTTGCGGAGGAAGCAGCGAAACAGGGCAAAACGACGAATGAAGACATCGTGAAGCATTCACTGGAACAAATCATCTCCGGAGAAACCAAATTTGCAGCGGAAGATCCGGATGCGCCGGAGAACTATCCGCGTTCGCTTTTTGTATGGCGTTCGAACCTGATTTCGAGCTCGGCTAAGGGACAGGAATACTTTATGAAGCATTTGCTGGGTGCAGCGGATAGTCTGCTTTCGACACCCAATGAAGATGAAAAGCCGGAGGAAATGGTCTGGCGCGAAGATGTGGAAGGTAAACTGGATTTGCTCGTTGCCCTGGACTTCCGGATGACGGCGACTCCGATGTATGCCGATGTGGTTTTACCGGCAGCAACTTGGTATGAAAAGACGGATCTGTCTTCGACAGATATGCACCCATTCGTTCATCCGTTTAATCCAGCGGTGGATCCACTTTGGGAATCTCGCTCGGACTGGGATATCTATAGAACAATTGCTCTGACCTTCTCGGAAATGGCAAAAACCTATCTGCCTGGGGTGTATAAAGACCTTGTGAGCACACCGCTTGCCCATGATTCGGTCAACGAAATTGCACAGCCTTTTGGTGAGGTAAAGGATTGGCGTAAAGGTGAAATAGCAGCCATTCCCGGCAAAACGATGCCAAATCTGACAGTTGTTGAGCGCGACTATACGAAAATCTATGATAAATTCATCACGCTTGGCCCAAATTTAGCTACGGGGAAAGTCGGGGCGCATGGCGTCAGCTTTTCGGTTGCTGAAGAATATGAAGAACTGAAACATATCAATGGGACCTACGAAGATGACACAATCAAAAATGGGCTGCCCAAGCTTCGAACCGCCAGAAATGCGGCAGATGCTATTTTGAATATCTCTTCAGCAACGAATGGCAAAGTATCGCAGCGGGCATGGGAATCTGCGGAGCAGGATACCGGAGTAGAACTGAAGGACATTTCCGCAGACCGCGCGGCAGAGCGCATTACATTCCAGAGCATTACGGCACAGCCGAGGGAGGTTATTCCAACGCCAGTGTTCAGCGGCTCTAATAAAAAGGGAAGAAGATACTCGCCGTTTACGACGAACATCGAGCGGCTTGTGCCTTTCCGCACATTGACCGGGAGACAGCATTTCTATATCGATCATGAAATTTTCCTGCAGTTTGGCGAAGCTCTCCCAGTATACAAACCAACCCTACCGCCAATGGTATTCGGACCACGTGACAAGCAAATTACCGGAGGCAAGGATACGCTAGTGCTTCGATACCTTACACCACATGGCAAATGGAACATTCACAGCACATACCAGGATAACCTGCACATGCTGACTTTGTTCCGTGGAGGGCCAACCGTTTGGCTCAACAATGATGATGCGGCGGCAAACGATATACAGGATAATGACTGGCTAGAGGTTTACAACCGCAATGGGGTTGTCACCGCCCGCGCCGTCGTCAGCCACAAGATGCCCAAAGGGACGATGTACATGTATCACGCCCAAGACAAGCACATCAATGTACCGGGTTCAGAAATTACGAAGGACCGCGGCGGTAGTCACAATGCGCCGACGAGAATACATGTGAAGCCGACGCAAATGGTCGGAGGATATGCGCAGCTCAGCTATGGATTTAACTACTACGGACCGATCGGCAACCAACGGGATGTATACGTGGCTGTCCGCAAAATGAAAGAGGTGGATTGGCTTGAAGATTAAAGCGCAAGTCGCCATGGTCATGAATTTGGACAAATGTATCGGCTGTCATACATGCAGCGTAACCTGCAAGAGTACTTGGACGAATCGTCCCGGAGCAGAATACATGTGGTTCAACAACGTGGAAACAAAGCCAGGGATCGGTTATCCCGTACGGTGGGAAGATCAGGAGAAATACAAAGGAGGCTGGACGTTGAAAAAAGGAAAGCTGCAGCTGAAATCCGGCAGCAAGCTGTCCAAAATCGCGCTCGGCAAAATTTTCTATAATCCCGATATGCCTGAAATGAAGGATTATTATGAGCCGTGGACCTATAACTATGAGCATCTGACGAATTCTGGAGAGAAAAAACATCAGCCGGTAGCTCGTCCAAAATCCGCCGTAACCGGTGAAACGATGAATCTGGAATGGGGTCCAAACTGGGAGGATGATCTTGCAGGTGCGCATGTGACGGGTCCCAAAGATCCGAATATTGAAAAGATTGAAGAAGAGATCAAGTTTAACTTCGAGCAAGCGTTTATGATGTATTTGCCTCGTCTTTGCGAGCATTGCCTGAACCCAAGCTGCGTGGCCTCCTGTCCCTCCGGCGCCATGTACAAGCGTGACGAAGATGGGATCGTCCTGGTGGATCAGGAAGCTTGCCGCGGCTGGCGGTATTGCATGACTGGCTGTCCTTTCAAAAAGGTATATTTCAACTGGAAAACGAACAAAGCGGAAAAATGCACCTTCTGTTTTCCGAGAATCGAAGCGGGTCTGCCGACCGTATGCTCCGAAACCTGCACAGGGCGCATTCGATATCTAGGCGTCTTACTGTACGATGCGGACCGGGTACACGAAGCAGCATCGACGCCGGACGAAAAAGATCTATACGCGGCACAATGCAGTTTATTCCTGGATCCGCATGACCCGGCGGTAGTCGAACAAGCGCGTAAAGACGGTTTAACCGAAGAGTGGATTGAAGCAGCCCAAAACTCGCCGGTATACAAACTCGCGATTGAATATAAGCTTGCCTTCCCGCTTCATCCAGAGTACCGAACTCTGCCGATGGTATGGTATGTGCCGCCGCTTAGCCCGATCATGAACTATTTTGAAGGCAAGGATTCTATCGCGAACCCGGACATGATCTTCCCGGCCATAGAAGAGATGCGCACACCGATTCAGTATTTGGCCAATCTGCTGACGGCGGGAGATACCGTTACAGTGAAAGAAGCTTTGCAAAAAATGGCGATGATGCGTTCTTATATGCGCTCCCAGTCGACAGGTACCGAATTCATTGAGGAACATCTGGCACGCGTAGGTCTGAATTCTCAACAGATGAAGCAAATGTACCGTCTGCTAGCCATTGCGAAATATGATGATCGGTTTGTTATCCCGACCTCGCATAAGGAAAGCCATATGGACGTTTACCGCTCGCAAGGATTGGAAGGGTTCGGCACAAGCTGCAGCGGATGCGGTCCAGCTAGTCCGCAGGGCAAAACAGGCAAGGAACTATACGAGGAAAACTTCTATGGGGGGATCTGGCGTGATTAATCTAGAAAAGCTGCATGATTATAAAGATGTGTTTGGCTTTTTCGCCCGGCAGCTTACCTATCCGGAAAAACTGGATTTTCATCCGTCTGCCTTTGAGGGAGCTCTGAGCTCTTCCCATCCTGCCTATGAATCTATGAAGACATATTGGAATGCGATGCATGAATACAGCATGGAACAGATTGAAGAGATGTACGTTCAAACCTTCGATTTTCAGAAAAAAAGCACCTTATATATGACTTATTACAAATTTGAGGAAGGCAGAGAACGCGGACAGATGTTGGCCAGACTTAAAGAAACGTATCAGATGTTTGGTCTCGAAATTACAAGTTCGGAGCTGTCGGATTATTTGCCGCTCATGTGCGAGTTCTTGTATGCGGCAGATTGGCAAGGTCATGAGAAGGAAGCGGCGGAAAGTCTGGATCTGATGGTTGCCGTCATGGAAGATGGGACTTATCATCTATTGAAGGCTTTAGAGAAGTTTCGTAGTCCTTACTTTTATCTGATCCAAGGGCTTCGCAATACGTTTAAAACATGCATCATTCAGGAGGCTGAAGCGAATGGGCATGATTGATCAATTTCTGTGGGTTATTTTCCCGTATATTTGTATGGTCATTTTTATCGTCGGGCATATTTATCGTTACCGGGTAGACCAGTTTAATTGGACTGCAAAATCCAGTGAGTTTATCGAGAAAAAAAAGCTCAAGGCGGGAAGTATGATGTTCCATTTGGGCATTATCCCGGTCATAGGAGGCCATGTGGTAGGACTAACCATCCCTCAATCATGGATGGAAACACTTGGAGTCAGCGATCATATGTACCATATCGGAGCTGTGTATATTGGCAGCTTGTTCGGGGTTGTAACGTTGGTTGGCATGATCTTGCTGACATCCCGCCGTTTCACCATGAAGAATGTCCGTCAACTCAGTTCCGCGTCAGATATGATTGTTAATGTCCTTCTGTTGTTCATTGTCTTCATGGGGATGTACAGTACGCTGGTCACGAATGCAGTGCAACCGGACTTCAATTATCGGGAAACGATTTCGGTTTGGTTCCGGAACCTGTTTCTTCTGCGTCCAGACGCCTCGTTGATGATTCATGTGCCGTTGTCCTTTAAAATCCACATCCTTGCGGGCTTTGGTATTTTTGCCTTATGGCCGTTTACCCGGCTTGTGCATGTGTGGAGCGTTCCATTGAATTATGTGGGTAGAAGATATATTCTATATAGAAAGCACCGTAAATATGAATCGTAAAAGAGAAGGCTTAGGCCTTCTTTTCTACATCAGAGGAGTTATGAAAATGAAGGATCAGCCGAACTATAATTACCAAGATGACATTGATAAGCTTCGGGCTCGGTTTCAATACGACTTCGTGTCCATGGCATTGGTGCAGCCGGCTGAGGACCGATTTGTATTAACCTGGCAATATGTTTCGGGAAATATGAATGAGCGATATAAACGAATTGTCCTGCATTCCGGTAAAGGGATCGCTGGGATGGTATTTAAAACTGGCAAGCCCATGCTCGTTCAAGATGTAAATAATGAAATTGCATCTTCAGACTTGTTTAATTATCCGATTATCGTTGCCGAGCAGCTAAAGAGTATCGGCGCCGTGCCTCTATGGGAAGGTACGCGGGTGATGGGGGTATTGCTCGTAGGATACCGTAAAGAGAATCGGCTTGATGGTGCTGCTTTTGATCATTTCCAAGAAGTGCTTGGAACGGATTTTGGGACCTTTGTAGCCAAGGAGGTGACGCAGCCTTGATCCGGATGACGGATGACCGATTAGGCGAGCTGCTGAAAAAAATGTATCTGCACAGTGTGGAGGCGATCTTCTTTATTAATGAGAAGGGCGGCATCGTCGCTATGAATCCGGCTGCAGAGAATGTTCTAGACATTGAAGTGATCGAGCGAATCCAGTCCGGCGCCAATGGTTCTTTTTGTCAGACTTGCATCGGATATACGGATGAACAAGAGCTTATGTCCTGTACCAAGTGTTATCTGGATTATCCCAAGGGTGACTTCTCTTCATTTCAGGTCTATCTTAAAACCCGTGGGGAAGGGATCGTTCCCTACGCAGCCAGCTATCATACCATAGATGAAACACAGGGGATCCGAGTATTAATGCTTCTCAACCTGACAAAGCAGCAGAAGACTCAGGAAATATTGCAGCGCACGAATATGTTGAAATACATCATCAAAGCGCAGGAAGACGAACGCAAACGAATCTCGCGAGAGTTGCACGATAGTGTAGCCCAAGAGCTCTTAAGCTCGCTCGTTGATCTGCGCGTCGTTAAATATATGAATGTTGGGGAAGACGTGCTCAAGAAGCTGCAGCAGACTGAAGCATCCTTAACTCGGCTGCTCGACGATATCAGGCATTTGTCAGTCGAACTCAGGCCTGCTGCGCTCGATGACTTGGGTATCGAGGCCGCTTTCCGTTCGCATTTCAAATGGATGGAGAAAAATTACGGCATGCTGGTCGATTTTTCGGCCGAGTTGGCCGCTGCCCGCTACAATAGCGAGGTTGAGACCGTAGTATACCGGGTCTGCCAGGAAGCGGTGTTGAATGCCTTGAAATATTCCGGCACAGATGAAGTCCATGTACGATTATGTGAGGAAGACGGGAATCTTCAACTAACGGTTAAGGACGATGGTGTCGGATTTAACATGAACTCAGGGGAAGCCAAAGGCACCGGACTGGGGCTATACGGTATGAGAGAGCGTGCCGAGCTTGTCGGCGGGCAGTTTATTCTACGTTCCGCTCCTGGAGCGGGTACTACGATTCAGATCCGGATTCCTCTCCATCAAGAAGAGGTGAATGAGTCATGAAAATTGTGATTGCAGATGATCATGCCGTCGTCAGAAGCGGGTTTTCGATGATTTTAAATTATCAGGAAGACATGGAGGTCGTAGCCACGGCGGCTGATGGCATCGAAGCCTACACGATGGTGGCCAAACACCGTCCGGATTTGCTGCTGATGGATTTAAGCATGCCGCCTGGCGAGAGCGGACTTATTGCGACAGGCAAGATTAGCAGCGATTTCCCGGAGACAAAAATCCTTATTCTTACGATGTACGACGATGACGAGTACCTATTCCATGTACTCAAAAATGGCGCATCCGGCTATGTGCTCAAAAATGCGCCTGATGAAGAACTCCTTTCGGCAATCCGCATGGTGTATAAAGGAGGTACTTATATCCATCCGCAAATGGCCACCTCGCTGGTACGTGAATTTATTAAGAAAGACAGCGAAAGCGCGGAGAATGACCCATTTAACAGCCTGTCCAAACGAGAGATTGAAATTTTGCCGCTGATCGCCAAGGGATATGGCAACAAAGAAATTGCGGAGAAATTGTTTGTTTCGGTCAAAACGGTAGAGGCGCATAAGGCCAAGATTATGGAGAAGCTAAATCTGAAGAGCCGCCCGGATCTTGTTGAATATGCATTGAAGAAAAAGCTTCTGGATTTCTAACTAATTCCCACCCTTAATGGATTTGAGGGAAGCAGGGGTATTTGATATAGGGAAGTTCCCTGATAAGGTTCAGGGAACTTCCCTATTACCTTTGTGAATATGTGCACTTAGAATAGGAGATAGGGGAATCAAATAAACAGCCATTCATTACGCACAGAAAAGGTGAAGGTGATTGGAATGAAGAAGAAGGTGCAGCTGCCGCTGCAAACAATGAATCTTGTACTTGGTTTTATGGTATGGGTTATCATCTCTGCGCTCTTGCCGTTTATAAAGGAGGATATCTCCATACCGGCAGACAAGCTCGCAATTCTGACTGCGATACCGGTCGTGTTGGGCTCGATTCTTCGGATTCCGCTAGGGTATTACGCAAATGTAATCGGCGCACGGATCGTTTTTATTGCAAGCTTTATTTTGCTGCTTTTCCCGGTATATTTTATCAGTACAGCTGCATCCTTTACTCATCTGGTTATCGGAGGTTTGTTCCTCGGGGTTGGCGGTGCCGTATTTTCGGTAGGTGTAACCTCGCTGCCAAAATATTATGCCAAAGAAAAGCTGGGACTGGTGAACGGAATTTACGGCATGGGGAATATAGGTACAGCCATTACCACCTTTGCCGCGCCTGTGATTGCTAACCAAATCGGCTGGTCAAAAACCATTCAGTTATATCTGATCCTGCTGCTGGCTTTCATTGTGCTCAATGTCTTTTTAGGCGACCGCAAGGAAACAAAGGTCAAAACACCAATTATGGAACAGGTCAAAGGCGTATACAAAAACGAGAAATTATGGTTTTTCTCGCTGTTTTACTTTATTACATTCGGTTCGTTTGTAGCGTTTACCGTATATCTTCCGAACTTCCTGGTGTCGCATTTTGAGCTTGCGAAAGTCGATGCGGGTATGCGTACCGCAGGATTCATCGTGGTGGCGACTTTCTTGCGTCCTATAGGTGGCTGGCTTGCGGATAAATTCAAACCGTTGTTTTTGTTGATGGGCGTTTTCGTCGGACTCACCATTGCCGCAATTTTGCTTGCTTTTTCACCATCCATTGGCTTATATACAGCCGGATGCCTGACGATTGCCGTCTGTGCCGGCCTTGGCAATGGAATTATCTTCAAGCTCGTCCCGTATTATTTCAACAAACAGGCCGGTATTGTGAACGGGATCGTATCCATGATGGGAGGGCTTGGCGGATTCTTCCCGCCGCTTATGCTTTCTTTAATCCATTCGATTACTGGTCAATATTCTATTGGATTTATGGCTTTGTCGCAGATTGCGCTTGCCAGTCTCGTCATTGTGGTATGGATGTATTACCAGGATAAGCTTTCCGTGTCTTCTGAGGTCTTTAATTCTACGGGTCAAGGTATTTTGGTAACGGATCTGAAAGGGAAAATTACCGCGGTGAATCCTGCATTCACCAAGTTGACGGGTTACGCGGAAGAAGAAGTTATTGGCAAGAATCCAAACGTATTAAAGTCTGGCAGACAATCCCGAGAATTTTATAACAATATGTGGAGCGCAATTCAAGAACATGGCTGTTGGCAGGGAGAAATCTGGAACCGCAGAAAAAGTGGCGAGGAGTATCTGGAGCTGTTAACGATCAATGCGGCAAAAGACGATGCAGGAGACATCATCAATTACGTAGGTTCTTTTAGCGATATTACTTCTCATACGCAACTTACACGATTTGGCAAAGGGAACAACAAGTTGAACTCCGCTCCAGGTCTACAGGGATAAAACTGAACCGGAAGCGGTATGAAAGGAAGCGGTGAAATGGCGGTGAAGCCGATGAATCCTATCATAGACCAGTTGGCAAGACCGATGCGTGATCTGCGGATTTCGGTGACGGACCGCTGTAATTTCCGCTGCACTTATTGTATGCCCAAAGAGTTTTTCGGGGACGATTATGCGTTTATGTCCAAAGATCAGCTTCTGTCATTGGAGGAAATCACTCGCTTGGCTGAATTATATGCATCGCTAGGCATACGAAAAATCCGACTGACTGGCGGTGAACCACTGCTACGAAGGGGACTTCCTGAATTAGTCAAAATGCTGTCTTCCATCCGGGGTATTGAGGATATCGGCTGTACGACAAATGGGCTGCTGCTTGGGCAGCAGGCCCAAAACTTGTACGATGCGGGGCTCCGGAGAATGAATGTCAGTCTGGACGCCCTTGATCCGGATCTATTCGGGAAAATCAACGGCAGAGGCATAACGTCTTCTACAATTCTCCGCAATATCGAACTTGCTGACGAGATCGGTTTTCAGGTCAAAGTGAATATGGTCGTGCAAAAAGGCATTAACGAGCAGGAAATTCTCCCTATGGCGGATTATTTTAAGAAGATGGGAATCACGCTCTGTTTTATTGAATTTATGGATGCGGGAAATTCCAATGACTGGAGTCTTGAGCGGGGTGTAACGAAACAGGACATTTTTGAACGTTTGGGCGGCGCCAATGTGCTTGTACCGGTCCCGCCTCGTTATCCGGGTGAAGTTGCCCAGAGATTCCGCTATAAAGATGGTCAGGCAGAGGTCGGATTTATATCGTCCGTATCGGACGCGTTTTGTTCATCCTGTACTAGGGTGCGTTTGTCTTCGGACGGGAAGATTTACAATTGCCTGTTTGCATCAAAAGGTTTTGATCTCCGGGCACTGCTGCGAGGCGGCGCTTCGGATGAGGAGCTTCTTGCAGCAATTCGTAAGACGTGGGAACAAAGAGAGGACAGGTACTCGGAAGAGCGTACGGAGTATACTGCAAAAAACCGCAAGAAAATCGGGATGTCCTATATCGGCGGTTAATGGAACATGAGTTTCTAAGGGGGAGGGAGTTCAATTGAAAAAGACCAGCGTGGTCATTCCTCGGGAGCATGGTGGCTGGGCGATGGTTGTTTTGCCTTATACAATCGGCATGATGGCTGCCAAACCGGTATTTCTGCATCTCCCGCTGTTTTTGGCGTGGCTGTTTTTGTACTTATCATCTTATCCGCTGCTCCAATCCCTGAAAAAGACAACGAAACGAAAAATGTTGCTTTCCTGGGGAATCGGATATGCTGTCTTTGCATTGATGTGCTTAGTTCCGGTGCTACTGTTAAAGCCTTGGTTGTTCGGTTTCGCACCTGTCCTTATTTTACTGATTCTGGTCAACATTCAGCATGTCCGTCAAAAAGATGAACGTGCCCTTCTAAACGATGTATGTGCAATTTTGTTATTTTGTACCGGAGGCGCAGCTGCTTATATGCTTGGAGGCGGTGGGTTCGACGGCAGACTTGCCGGTGTGATTTTGTTCAATTTTCTGTATTTTATGAGTACCGTATTTTTCGTCAAATCCGTCTTTCGGGAACGGAAAAACCATCGATGGGTGGTATACACAAAAATTGTTCATACAATTATTTTTATATTACCGCTGTTCTGCGGGTATCCATGGATGTGCTTGGCATTTCTTTATCCGCTCGT